>JAHBYC010000004.1 GCA_019636175.1 Caulobacter sp.
AGCGGGGTGTAGAGGTTGTCGGTGCGGGGCGCCGACAGGCCTTCAGCGTAGCTGGCGTAGACGTACTGGTTTTCCGCGAAGTTCCAGTTGACGCCCAGGTTCGGCAGGACCTTGTCGTACTTCTTGGTCGCTTGGTACGGCGGGATGTACTGGGTCGCGCTGGCGCCGAAGGTGACGTTGCCGTTGGCCAGGGGCGCGTTCGGGGTTTGGGTGGTGCAGAGCACCGTGCTCGAACCATCGCGGCTGTAGCAGTACTGGTTCAGCTCACGCTTGAAGAACGGGGCGCGGGCGCCGACCGTCACCGTCAGGGCGTCGTCCAGGAACTGGCCGCGGTATTCCAGGGCGATCTGGTTGAGGATGGCCTTGGAGAAGCGGTCGCGACCACGGATGTGGGCACCGTCGATGGCCTTCACCGGACGGCCTTCGCCGTCCTTGCCGCCGAACACGTTCTGCGGCACGCCGTTGGCGTTGAAGAAGCCGTAGTCGCCGGTCTGGCGGTGGTTGCCGTAGTCGCCGGTGTAGGCGACGCGGACGCGGTGGTCGTCGTTGATGTCCCAGATCAGCGAGGCGGTGACGCCATAGCGACGGGTGTTGGTGGTGTTGGGCGTGTAGAGCGCCACGGTGTCGAGGGTGTCGCCGTCGCCGTTGAGGTCGACGCCGGTGGCGCCGCCCAGGTCGATCCGGTCATCGCGTTCCGACACGGCGGTGTAGCCGCCGCCGTTGGCCAGCACGTACTGGAAGCTGGGGTCGATGGTCAGGATCAGGTTGTCGGACAGGGTGAACTTCGACTGGCCGCGGATGTTGCCCGTGTTGGACGGGTTGTTACGCAGTTCGAAGAAGTTGGTGCAGCTGGTGTTGTTGATGGTCACGCCATTGTAGGTGACGACCGACGACTGGGTGCCGTAGTTCTGCGCCGTGCCATTGACCGGCGTGGGGAAGATGCACTTGCGGTCGTTTTCGAGGTCCGGCGTGGCCTTGAACTGGGCCAGGGTGATGTTGCGGTAGAAGTTGTTGCGGTTCTCGTTGTAGTGCACCGCCAGGCTGACGAAGTCGCCGTTGTCGCCGATCGGCTGGTAGATCCGGCCGTTGATCTGCTTCTTCTCCAGGTCGCCCGGGCCCTTGAACTTGTCGTACTTCTGGTAGGAAGCGGCGACATAGGCGCGGGTGCCGAACGGGGTGAACTCACCGGTGTCGAACAGGCCGAAGACGCGGCCATAGTTGAACGAACCGACCGAGGCGGTGAAGATTCCGCCCATTTCGGTGCCGGGCTTGCGGGTGATGTAGTTGATGGTGCCGCCGGTGGCCGAGGCGGTGGGGCTGTCGACGTCGGTCGTGCCCATGTTCACCGTGGCGCGGCTGATCAGCTCACCGTCCATCTGCTGGTTGGTGTAGATGGCGTAGTTGCCGGTGTCGTTCAGCGGAATGCCGTCGAAGGTCAGCGAGACGCGGGCGCCATCGAAGCCGCGCAGGCGCAGATTGCCGCCCGACGAACCGTAGGGGTCGTTGTTGGTGAAGTTCAAGCCCGGCGTCAGATTCAGGCTTTCGATGATGGTTTGACCGGTCGCCTGGCTGGCAATGTATTCCTGATCGATCGACGATTTAGATTTCGGCGCCGTCTCAGCAGTAATAACGCCACCGACTGTTTGAGGACCGGAAGAAGCGGTAACCACCAATTCTTCAACTTCGGCCGTACCGGTCGATTGAGCGAAAGCGCCGCCTGCCATCAGCAGGCTGCCAGCGATAGCAGTGGTCGCCACCAGGGCGATTTTGTTCAGTCTCATGTTTGATCCCCTACTGTCCCGCAGATCGTCGCGAATTTGACGATCAATCACGTGAACGAGCGCGCCCCAATAGCGCCTGAATGCAAAGCTTCGGTGACAGATGAATGAGTCGCCATCCGCAGGGCCGTTTTGTAGTCAATGAGTTAACCGACTCAAAGATTCGATTCGACGAATCCAGGCGATTGATCGTTGGCTGTCGCATGATTGCGACACCAATTTGAGCTATTGAAAAACTTATGCACTATAGTGTGCGTAGGGTGACATTGTATTTAATTACTCTGATAAAAACTGTTTTCGGCCATCCGGCGCCCCGTTCAACCTGACTCAATGCATCGAAACCCCTGTATCCGGCCAATCCCTTCCGCCGGGGCCGGGACAAGGCTTCCGAGCGCCTGAAAGCCCTGTTCAGCAGACGTCCGCCACCAGCCGCGAGCGGCGGCGCCGCTCCGGGTTTGGCCCTCAAATCAGGGGTTTATGGCGATGCGGGGGATCGGCTTGGCGGGCCCTGAGCCCCGCGGTCAGTCGGCTCTATCGTGTCTACCCGGGGATTGCGGCGCGGGTCCGGACCGAAGTATTGGCGGGCCTCAGCGGCGGCCCCAGACCTGCCGCACGCGGGCGTCCCGGCCGCAGCCGGTGCGGTAGAAATTGTATCGCACGGGATTCTTTTCGGCGTAGTCCTGATGATAGCCCTCTGCGGGCCAGAAACTGACGTAGTCGAGAACCGGCGTAACGATCCGGCCGCTGACTTTCAGATCGCCCGCGGCGGCGGCCTTGGAGGCCTCCGCAGCCCGCTTCTGGGCGGGGGAGGTGGTCCAGATGGCGGTGGTGTATTCATGGCCCCGGTCGCAGAACTGGCCGCCGCCGTCGGTTGGATCGACCAGGCGGAAGAATCGGTCGGTCAGGGTGCGGTAGCTGATCCGGGCGGGATCGAAGGTGACCTTCACCGATTCGATGTGGCCGGGATGATTCTCATAGGTGGGATTGCGCAGGGTCCCGCCGGCGTAGCCCGAGACCACATCGATGACGCCGGGGATCTTCGCCATGTCATGCTCGACGCACCAGAAACAGCCGCCGGCGAAATAGGCGACTTCGCGGCGGGCCGGGGCGGGGCCCTGAGCCTGACCCTGAGCCTGGGCCTGGCCCTGGGGCTGACAGGCGATCACGGCCAGGGCGATCAGGGCGACGAGGGTGCTGGCGAGGTATTTCATGAACCTCAAGATGGGCCGGGAACGGCGCGGAGCAAGTCACGGGCCTGCACGGCTGGGTGAGCCGCCCGTGAAGAGGCCAAAAAGTGAAGAGGCCAAAGGGTGAAGAGGTTCAGGCGCCCAGGCGGGCGATGCGCCAGGCAAAGGGCTGGCCCGGCCCGCCCTGCAGCAGGGTCTCGCCCTCCCGCCAGGCCGGATCGTCCCGAGGCGGCTCAGGATCGAGGCTGAACAGGCAAAGCAGGCGCTCGTCCCCCAGCACCCGTTCGAAGGCGGCCAGGGGGGCGGGAAGGTCCCGGAACGTCAGCGTCCCCAGCCGCAGGGCGGGATGTTTGCGGCGCAGGGCCAGCAGGGCGCGGGAGAGGTTGAGGCTGGAGCCGGCGTCGGCCTCCTGGGCCTCCACCGTCAGGCCGGCGTGCTCGGGGGCGGCCGGCAGCCAGGGCGTCCCGCTGGAGAAGCCGAGGTTGGCCGCGCCCGTGGACCAGGGCATCGGCGTGCGGCAACCGTCCCGGCCCTTGTGCGCGGGCCAGTAGAGGTCGCCGACCGGGTCGCGCAGCTGCTCGCGGGTCAGGTCGGCTTCCGGAAGGCCCAGCTCCTCGCCCTGATAAAGCAGGATCGAACCGCGCAGGGTCAGCAGCAGGGCCAGCATGACCTGGGCGACCGCCTGGGAGCCGTCGCCGAAGCGGCTGGGGGTGCGGGGCACGTCGTGATTGGAGAAGGTGATGCAGGGCCAGTGGTCGGGATGCTGGTCCAGCATCTCCATATGGCGTCGGATGAAGTCGGGGCCCATGCGCCGGGCCAGCAGCAGGGGAAAGCTGTAGCCGGCGTGCAGACCCTCGTCAGGGGCCGCGAAGCCGCCGCAGCGGTCGGCCTCTTCGGAGAACTCGCCGAAGACGAAGCGGTCCTCATAGCGATCGACAGTGCGCCGCACGGCATCCAGGGCGGTGATGTTTTCCACCAGGTTGCTGTCATTGAAGTGGCGCTGGAAATTGGCGGCGGCGGACCAGCGCAGGCCGGTGTCGCTGTCGTCGACCGGATTGTCCGTCAGCGCCGGGTCGTGGAGATAGGCGTTGGCGACGTCGAGGCGGAAGCCGTCGACCCCCTTGGCCAGCCAGAAGTCGAGCACGTCGAGGGCGGCGGTCCGGGCCTCGGGATTGCGCCAGTTGAGCTTGGGCTGCTGGCGCAGGAACTTGTGGTGATAGGCCTCCCGGCGCTGCGGGTGGTAGGCCCAGGCCGGGCCGCCGAACGCGCTGAGCCAGTTGTTGGGCGCCGTGCCGTCGGCCTTCAGCGGGGCCCAGACATACCAGTCGGCCTTGTCGCCGCCGGCGCGGCTGTCATGGAACCAGGCGTGCTCGTCGCTGGTGTGGGCCAGCACCTCGTCGAGCAGCAGCTTCATGCCCCGGGCGTGGGCGCCGGCGATCACCGCCTCCAGATCGGCCATCGAACCGTAGTCGGGATGGATGGCGGCGTAGTCGCTGACGTCGTAGCCCCAGTCGCGGTTGGGTGAGGGGTGCACGGGGCTCAGCCAGATGGCGTCGACGCCGAGGGAGGCGATGTAGTCCAGCTTCGCCAGCACCCCGCCCAGATCGCCGTGACCGTCGCCGTCGCTGTCGAGGAAGCTGCGGACGTAGATGTGATAGACGGACGCGCCGCGCCACCAGGGGGTCGTTTGGGTCATGGGGGGAGACTAGCGGGCTACGGGAAAACGGGTATCGGTATTTGACTCCTGCCCCACGCACCGCCTCCCCGGCGGAGGCCGGGGCCCAGAGTCTGCCGCCCGTGCCGACAATCAGACCCCCCGATGCCGTGGGCAAGGCCTGGACCCCGGCCGTCGCCGGGGAGGCGGGAGGCTAGGTCAGCCAGTCCATCATTCGGGACATGATTCTCAACATCTGCGGCAGACTCTGGGCCCCGGCCTGCGCCGGGGAAGCGGTGGGGGTTTCAGGCCAGCCAGACCATCATCCGGGTTGGCGCGGCCTCGCCCCGGGCCAGGCTGTGCCGGTGCTGCACCTCGCCGGTGTAGAGGAAGCCGGCCTTGCACAGGACCGCGCCGGAGGCGGGGTTGTCGCTGAAGTGGCCGGCGACGATGTAGCGCTTCTTCCAGTCCCGGCCGGCCCAGGCCAGGGCGCCGGTCAGGGCCTCGGAGGCAAAGCCCCGGCCCCAGAAGGGCTTGCCGACCCAGTAGCCGACCTCGAGGGGCTGGCCCGGCGGGGTGAACAGGCCAAGGCCGCCGACGACGCCTTCGTCCTCATGCTCCAGCAGGAAGTTGTGATCGGTGCGCGGGTCGCGGCCCTGGGCCCGGCCGATGAATTCCGCCGCGTCGGCCAGGCCATAGGGGTGGGGCACCCGGCTGGTCATCCGGGCGATGTCGAAATCGGCCATCAACTCGGCCAGACGGCTCTCGTCGCCCGGCGCGGGCGACCGCAGGGTCAGCCGTCTGGTCTCTATACTGGGCGTCTGTTCGATCAGACACATGGGTTGCCTCCCGGCCCTCTGACGGAGCCCTGAAACGAAAAGAGGGGAGCCCGGCGATCCGGACTCCCCTCTGGAGTTCTCTGTCCGGGTCGCTTGCGGCGATCCGGAGGAAGGTTCCTGGTCGCCTTACTCGGCGGCCTCGGCCATCTTCGGAACAACCGTCGCGTAGATGCGGTCGTTACGCTTGGTTACAAACTTCACGTTGCCGGTTTCGAGGGCGAAGAGGGTGTGGTCCTTGCCCATGCCGACGTTGTCGCCCGGCCAGAACTTGGTGCCGCGCTGACGGATGATGATGTTGCCGGCGAGGACGGCTTCGCCGCCGAACTTCTTCACGCCGAGACGGCGACCAGCCGAGTCGCGCCCGTTGCGCGAGGAGCCGCCTGATTTCTTGTGAGCCATATCGCTCTCCTATCCTCTAGCGACGAAGCCGATCAGGCCTCGTCGGCGTCCTTCTTGGCGGCCTTCTTCGGCGCGGCTTTCTTGGCGGGGGCCTTGGCCTCGCCGGCGTCGGCCTTGGCGGCCTTCGGGGCAGCGGCCTTCTTCGGCGCGGCCTTCTTGGCGGGAGCCTCGGTCGCGGCGGCCTCGGTCTCGACGATCGGCGCCTCGGCGGCGGCCAGGGTCTCGGCCTTGGCGACCGTGGCCTTCTTGGCCTTCGGGGCCGGAGCGGCTTCGGCCTTGACGGCGAATTCCGGCAGCTTCAGGCCGCGCGAGCGGGCGTTGAGCTCGGCCTTGGTGGTCAGGTCGACCGTGCCGTCCCACTTGTCGGTCTTCTTGGCGCCGTCGCCCACGGCGGTGACGCGCAGGACCGTCTCGGTCTGGCGGTGACCGCGGGTGCGGCGGTAGCCCTGGCGGCGGATCTTCTTGAAGACCTTCACCTTGTCGCCCTTGCGGGTCTCGACCAGGGTCGCGCTGACCACGGCGCCGTCGACCAGCGGAGCGCCCACGGTGACAGCGTCGCCGTCGCCCAGCATCAGAACCTGGTCGAAGGAAACTTCAGCGCCGGGCTCACCGGCCAGCTTTTCAACGACCAGCAGGTCACCGGCTTTGACCCGGTACTGCTTTCCGCCGGTCTTGATCACCGCGTACATCGGTCCGTCCTAAAATTCAGATAGAGCAAAAACGATTGCGCCCCGCGGGCGAGCCCGGGAGCGAAGGGAGCGGTCTTATACAGCCGGGCTCTTCCGAGTCAATCACGCTGAGGCCCGGTTGGTGCGATCATTGCGCCTCTGTGGCGGCGTCGCGGGCGGGGCGCAGGCGGAAGGCGATGATGCTCAGGATCAGGGCCAGGCTGGAACCCAGCAGAACGCCGATTCGCGCATTGGCCTCCCCGGCGGGATCCGCGGCGAAGGCCAGGCCGCCGATGAACAGGCTCATGGTGAAGCCGATGCCGCAGAGCGCCCCGATGGCCGCCAGGTCCATCAGGCGGAAGGGATCGGGGGCGCGGATCAGCCGGGCGACCAGAAGATAGGCGCCGACCACGCCCAGCGGCTTGCCCAGGGCCAGGCCGACGGCGATGGCCGCCGGCAGGCCGTGGGTCAGCTGTGACAGCGACAGGCCGGAGAAGGACACCCCCGCGGCGCAGAAGGCGAAGATCGGCAGGACGACATAGGCCGAGACGGGGTGGATGGCGTGTTCCAGGGTTCCGACCACAGTCCAGTCCTCGCTCACCCGGCGCGGCGGCACGATCATCGCCGCGGCCACGGCCATCACCGAGGAATGCACCCCGGCCTGGATCGACAGACCCCAGGTGATCAGTCCGACCAGGGGATAGATCCACATCGGCATGCGGACCCAGCGCTGGGCGATCCAGACCGCCGCCAGCAGGGCCAGGGCGGCCAGCAACGGGATCACCGCCAGATGACTGGTGAACAGCACCGCGATCAGGACGATGGCGATCAGGTCGTCGACCACCGCCAGGGTCAGCAGGAACAGCCGCAGGCGCGGGTCGATGTTGGGGGCCAGGATGGCCAGGGCGGCCAGGGCGAAGGCGATGTCGGTCGCCACCGGCACCGGCCAGCCGCGCGGATCGGTCCCGCCGGCCAGCAGCATGTACAGCACCACCGGCATCAGGGCCCCGCCGACCGCCGCCGCCACCGGCAGGGTGACGACCTTGGGGTCCGAAAGTTCGCCGATGGTCAGCTCCCGCTTCAGCTCCAGGCCGATGACATAGAAGAAGATGGCCATCAGGCCGTCCTTGACCCAGTTCTTGACCGTGAAGTCGGCGCTCCAGACTCCCAGGTCGAGCGGCAGGTGCTGCTTGAGCAGGGCGAAATAGGCGCCCGACAGCGGCGAGTTGGCGACGATCAGAGCCGCCACCGCCGCCAGGGCCAGCAGAACGCCGCCTCCGGCCTCGGTCTTGAGGAAGTGGACGACGGCGGTGGGCTTGAGACGGTCCAAGGCGGCGGGCTTCTTGTCAGGTCAAAGGGGCGGGGTCGGCCCTGATCTGGGGGCTGTAACGACGTCTGTAAACCCGTGGCGCCGGGGAATCGACCCGCGGCGGTCAGTGGGCCGCTTATCGAAGCGCCCCACCATTATATTGCGGAAGTTGGGGGCGGCGAACAAAGCCGCCCCGCAATCGCCCGGCCAGAAAGAGGGAACCGGCGGGCCGGCGGCGGCCGACCGGGGGCGGAGCGGTGGGTGTCAGGCGGGGCCGGGGCGGGGGCAGGTGGGTGGTGGAAGTGGGCCGGATGATACCACGGTGGGGATTTTGGACCGTTCCCAGGATGGCGGAGGGCGGCGGGGGTGATGTGGATATGCCTAGGCATATTGGGCGATCGTGGGGTTCGGCAACGCGGGGCTTGGGGGCGGCCCGGCCCATGGCGGCTTTGCGCCACTTGCGGAAGTTGGCTCCCTTCCAGAATAGCGACGTTCGGGCGGCATAGGTATCGTGTCGCCGCTACCAGCGCCGCGTGTGGCGACCACTGCCTCGGTCCGCGACGAAGTCCACAGGTGCCGCCTCCGGCGCACCAATGGTCTACGCGATGTGCAAGCGGGCCGAGGCTGGCTGGCGACGATGCCTAATGCTCAGGCACATCAACGGCAGAGGAGCCGTCGCCTTCGCTTCCACTGTCTGGTGCGATTGCGCTCGCAGGAAACAGTCCTCCTCTGCCACCAGGGCCGCCGGAGAACACTTCGATGTGCGCTCGGGCATCCAAGCCTGCCGGTGGATCCACATTCTCCAGGATGATGAACTGTGCCTGGCCTTCAAGCGACGCGAGGTGGTCGAAGAAGCGGTCCTTTACCGATGTTCTGGCCAAGGCGATCTCGTCTGCTTCCAGTTCGCCATAGCGGGGCCTCTGCAAGGGATCGCGATAGGTCAGCAGGGGCGTGTCCAGGACCAGAAAGCCTGGGTGTGGAAGGCCGCGCTCTCGGCAGAATAGCAGAAGAGCTACTTTGAATGCTGCGTGAGTGACGGCGCGAACGCCTTTGCCGTTCGCGATACGGGCCTTCCCGTCGATCTTCAGGTCGTATGTCTCGTCGTCGAACGAGACGTGGCGTTCGCCAGGAAACCCCCAGAGGGTGAGGACGCGACTGACAGTTTGGGCAAAGTCATGAGACACACCGCCCGGGATGGCGAAGGTGGGCCGATCTGCCTTGGGGGTGGCCTTCGAACGATCGAACTCGTCGCGCTTCCGAATGAGATCGTCGCGATGTTCCAGTAGGGCCAAGCCTCGCTTGGCCTCGTCCCTGGCCGAGATGATATCAGCAAGAGCGGTTTGCGACTGGATCGCTTGTGGCGCGAGGGCTCTGATATCCGCTTCGAGCTTCTGGAGGCGCTCCTCTAGTAGCGGCAGTTCCGCCGCGAGTTGGTCTCGTTCGCTGTTCAGGTCCGCCAGCGTCGTTCCGAGGTCGTCGCTCTGCCGACGTATGCTTGCGATCTCAGCCAAAGCGGCCTCGCGGACCTTTGCGATGTCTTCGTGGTCATGGGCATGCGCCTGGGCTTCCGGTAGTGCGCCGCAAAGGGGACAGAGGCGGCCCGCTTCGAGGGAGAGTAGAAAGCCAGCTTCTTCCAGGGCATCGAGCCGCTGGATGTCCGACGCGTACACGTCCTGAAGCTGCTCGAACCGGTCGATGTGGACGTTGATCTCGTCGAGGCGAGAACCGGTGTCGGGAATGACCCGCGAAAGCTGCTGCTTCTCGATCATGAGCGCCCGCATCGACGTCTGCAGCTGACCAAACGCAGCGTTCGCGCCATCGAGCGCCGCTTCTAGACGTTTCACTTGGTCCGCAAGACCATCCGCGTCGGGGAAATCGTTCGCGAGGGTCGCCTCTATCTCACCGATCATGTCGTTGACGACTTCGAGACGAACCTGCTTCGCGGCGTTGAACTTCTTCGGATCGTCCACGGGGACGACAGCGGCATCATCGACCCCGGTGAGCGACAGCCGGAAAACGCTGCGTTCGGTGGTCCGGTCGTCTCTCTGGCCGCCCTCGACAGGCGAGCGCTCGATCTGAATGCTCGTTTCGTCCACCAAGAACGTCAGGTCGAGATCGCGGAAGCTCAGCGGCCGCTTCTGACCAAACGCGTTGGTGGCGATCTGCTTGCCCCTTAGGTCGAGTTCCCCCAGCAACAAGGCGGACAGGTTTTCCTCTCTCACCGGATCGTGCTTCGGCTGGAGCGCGCGGGCATTTTCGCCCTCAACCGGCTCAGTAACGTGGCCTTTATGGAGCAGAAAGCCACCGCCGCGCAGCGCGCGAGAAAGGGTGACATCGCCTTGCTTCGGCAGTGTCAGAGCAAGCCAAGCGGTGTCGTAGCCCTGGCTCTCATTGATATCCGGCAGCGCGCGGGAAGCGCCGAACATGAAGTCGAGCGCCTTCAGGGTGAAGGACTTGCCGGTGTTGGATGCGCCCCAAATCAGATTGAGCTTGTCTTCGAAGTCGACCCTCGCGGTCTCCTTCCCCGGACCCGTGAACGCGAGGTGCCGTAGAATGATGCCGCGGGTCATTGGAAGATCCCCCAGTTCGCATCATCGATGCCCTGGAACTCGATGCGCCATTTCCCAATGCGGGCGGCGATAAGTTCCTCCAAGTCCAGCCTGGACCGTGAGCACACATGCTCCGCGAGCCACTCAGCTCGCTGACGCAAAGCTCTAGAATAGGCCGAGCGCATTAGCTCGACGACCCCCACGGCTTCCTCACTCGCACGAAACAGTAGCCCCGCATCCTCATCAGGCACGAGGTCCACGAGGTGAAGGCGGCGCATCACGAGCAGGCTTTCTTCGATGAGGCGCCGCCGCACCAGCAACTCGCCGCTTCGCTGGGGAACATCAGGATGAAGGCTCTCTGGCCCGCCAATGTCCGCCGTATGGACGACCAGATGATCGAACCATGCAATCTCGGCGATGCTGAAAGCCCGTGGAAATGTGGCGTTCAAGACGACCACCGCTCTCACGCCCGTCTCCAGCGGGCTATTGAACAGCTGAGGTGCGGTGCTGGCTACGGTCGGCGCCATCGCAGCCTCGGCGTCGTCTCGTTCGCGAAATGGTGACAGATGCCCTGCTTCGCCTTCACACGGGAATGCGGAGCTAGGATGCCGCTAGGCTGCACAGCCGCAGCTTGGGCCATGACCGCGTCAGAGCGGGCCAATGCGTCCTTGTGGTCCCCGTCACACGTGTCAGCGACTCCATGAAAGATGTCGCTTTCGAAAGCCTCGATGACCGCGGCATCCGTGTTGTCTCGGTAGAAGCGCTTGAATGCGTCGGCATCGTAGAAGCGCTCGCGCTGGCGGGCTAGGTGCGACCCGAACGTCGGATGGTTCGCTGCCTCGTTATGGTCAGCAATGACGGCCCCACCTCGCTCCGAATAGGCATCCACTAGCTGAGCAAGATACGGCAGCTCTTCAGCCTTAACAGCGCCGGGGTTCTCACCTGCTGGTGCTGGGCCAGGATCGGCACCGAACCACTTGTAAAGGACCGGCTTGGCTGCGTTGTCGTCGAGAATGTCGTCGATGCTGATCTTCGCGATCCGCGAGAAGTCATAGCCTTCGATCGTCTTCAGAACCTGTCCCGTGAGAGCGATTTTCTGGCCATCGACGATGGTCGTTTCACAGTGCTCCGTCCACCCTGCGACGAGCGCCGCCTTGAATGCCGTGGGTCGGTAGAACACTTTGGCCAAGTTCCGATTGATGCCTCTCGGCGCGACGAAATTGAATACGCGCGGGGCCGTGAACTCGCCTTGGCTCGCGTAGTACAGAACCTTGCCGATTTCGTGGAAGACGCCAGCGGTCGGAAGCGTCGTCGCATACTGCTTGCATTGGAAGTTGTCCCACTCGCCCTCGTGAAGGGAGGCGGTCACGAACCCCACGACATCGCGGCCGCGATCACCCGGGCCACTGAACCGTTCGACCTTGTAGTAGTCCACCTTCTTCTGGAGCGCCCACTCACGGACGAATTTCTCAAGCTGAGTGGCGTCAAGCGCAAGAAGTTGCCTGTCGTAGTTGGCCACT
Source organism: Caulobacter sp. (assembly GCA_019636175.1). Classification (GTDB taxonomy): domain Bacteria; phylum Pseudomonadota; class Alphaproteobacteria; order Caulobacterales; family Caulobacteraceae; genus Caulobacter. The sequence continues at coordinate 11,904 of JAHBYC010000004.1, forward strand.
CGTGAATCTCGAAGGACAGCGCTGCAATCATCGCGCTGAGGGAAGCTATCCGCAGCCGACACCGGCATCAATGCTGCGGACGCGCTTCAGTCGACGGCGATGTGACCCGCTACCCTGAGGCGATTCTAGCTTCCCGTCTCGATCGGGTCGTGGAGTTCCGCTCTTGAGCGGACCCTCGCAACGTCGCCTCTGAGTCAGATTCAGCCATTGCGGAGCATAACATCCAGGGTCCGCTCACCACCCTTGAGCGCTCTTCCGACGGCCGCTGCCGAACCCCCGCGCCTTGGCAGCCTTCTTGGCCGGCTCTTCGAAACGGGTTTCGTCTTCGTAGCACTCTGGCGTGCGGTCCAAGTTTGCGAACGGGTGGCTTGGTCTACCCGCTGAGCCTGGCAATCCATCCCCATCGGACGGTGCTCAGGCGGATGGGCCCCGGCATTCGCCGGGGTGAGCGGAAGAAGGGGCGGGCCTGAACCGTCGCCCGCCTACTCCCGCTAACTCCGAAGCGAACAGTTGCGTCGCGCCCGCCACAGAATCGCTGTCAGGCGCGTCGGCCTGGTCCGTTCGATGCCGGAGGGACAGGGCCTCAAATCCACCCGGGCAAAATCCCGCCGGCGGTTCAACGGGCGCGCGGGGCGGGTTAGGGTCTGGGCTGAGGCGGGAAGCCGGTCCGCTGCGGCAGGGGATGACCATGTTGAGAACCACGATCGCGCTGGCTCTGGCCATTGGCCTGGCGGGACCGGTCGCCGCGCAGGAGGCGGCGGCGTTTGCGGTCCACCCCTACAACTATTTCGGCGACGCGACCGGTCTGACGGCCTCGGTCAGCCTGGGGGATCTGGATGGGGACGGGGACCTGGACGGGTTCGCCGCCAACGGTCGCCACTGGATCCAGCAGGACGAGGTGTTTCTCAACAACGGCATGGGGCTGTTCCGCTCGGCGCGCGACGTCGGGCCCGACCGCTCGACCGCCTATCAGGCGGCGCTGGCCGATCTGGACGGCGACGGCGACCTGGATGCGGCCATCGCCCGCGACCTGTTGCCGGTGCTGCTGCTGTTCAATGACGGGACCGGCCATTTTCCGGTGGCGCGCGAGATCGGGCCGGCGGCCCAGGCGCGGGGCATCGTGGCCGCCGATTTCGACAATGACGGCGACATCGACCTGGTGCTGGCCCAGAGGGGCCGGGCCAACCTGGAGTTCATCAACGACGGGGCGGGCGGGTTCGACCAGGTCATCGAACTGTCCGGCAGCGAACAGACCATCCAGGCGGTGGCGGCCGATCTCGACGGCGATGGTCGCCTTGACCTGGTCTTCTCCAATCGCGGCGGCGAGGGGGTGATGATCTATCGCGGCGCGGCGGCCGGGTTCGGAGCGCCGCAGCGGCTGGGCGCTGATCTGGGGCTGGAGATCCGCGGCGTCGCGGTGGGCGACGTGACCGGCGACGGCCGGCCGGACATCGTCGCCGGGGGGATGAAGGCCCAGGGCGTGATCTTCGTGAACGACGGCAAGGGGGGATTCGGCGCGGTGCGGCGCTTCGGCTCCCCGGCCGATGTCGCCTACGCCGTGGCCCTGGCCGATTTCGACCGGGATGGCCGGCTGGACATCGCGCTGGCCAATTCCGAAGCGCCCAACCGGGTCTATTTCAACCGCGTGGCCGGCTTCGAGCCGGTCGATATCCCGGCGGACCCGGTCGACACCTACAATGTCAGTGTCGGCGACCTGGACCAGGATGGTTGGCCCGATCTGGTGTTCGCGGTGTCGGAGGGGTCGAACTATGTGGCCTTCAACCGGACAGGACGGCGGAAGTAGGCAGCCCCTCCGGAGCGCTCCTTGACCATCGCGGGAACGAAACCTCAGCGCCGCGACGATCCCGCTGGACCGTTACACTGTAACAGTCTATAGCCTCGGCCGTGACCTCGACCGCGCTTGTCTCTCTCGCCGCCGGCGGCTTTCTCGTGGCCTTTCTGCACGCGGCCCTGCCGACCCACTGGCTGCCCTTCGTGCTGGTCGGGCGCGGGCGCAGCTGGTCGACGGCCAAGACGCTTGGCGTCGCCGCCGGGGCCGGGGTCGGCCATGTCGCCATTACCGTGATGCTGGGCCTTGGCGTGGTGGCGGCCGGAACCCTGGTGGAGCCGCGCTTTGGCGAGGCCTTCCACTGGCTGGTCGGGCTGTTGATGATCGCGCTGGGCGGCTTCTATCTGTTGCGCCACGCCCGACATGGCCATGCGGTCGACGCCCCGAGGCGCTACGCCTCCGACCGGGCGGCGATGGCGGGCCTGTTCCTGCTGCTGGCCCTGTCGCCCTGCGAGGTCTTCCTGCCGGTCTATCTGCAGGGAATCCGGCACGGCTGGACCGGCTTCATGGTGCTGAGCGGGGTGCTGGCGGCGGCCACGGGGCTGGGCATGCTGCTGTTCACCGGCCTCAGCCTGGTCAGCGCCCGGCGGCTGAAGATCGAGGGGCTGGAGCGGTATGAGGCGGCCATCCTCGGCGGCGTGCTGATCCTGATCGGCCTGGCGGTGATTCTCTTCGACACCTGATCCCGCCCCGTCTTCCCAAATTCCGTCTTCCCGGCGGAGGCCGGGATCCAGTCGGGCTCGCGGCGGTCTTGGGTAAGTATTCAAGGTCCGGTGGGTGAATCTGGGCCCCGGCCTTCGCCGGGGAAGCGGGGTTGGGGTGCTGCTGTTTACCGGCCTCAGTCTGGTCAGCGCCCGGCGATGATTCTATTCGACACCTGAGGCGGGTTCCCAAATTCCGTCTTCCCGGCGGAGGCCGGGACCCAGTCGGGCTCGCGGCGGTCTCGGGTAAGTATTCAAGGTCCTGTGGGTGAATCTGGGCCCCGGCCTTCGCCGGGGAAGCGGGGTTGGGGGGCTGCTGTTCGCTGACCTCAGGACAATTTTCAAGGGTTTGGTGGATGAATCCGGGCCCCGGCCTTCGCCGGGGAAGCGGGATGTGGACTGGACCCCGTTCCGTTTTGCCTCCGGGGCTCCTAGATAGGCGACATGACCACGAAAATTCCCGTCACCGTCCTGACCGGCTACCTCGGCGCCGGCAAGACCACCCTCCTCAACCGCATCCTCACCGAGGACCACGGCAAGCGCTACGCCGTGATCGTCAACGAGTTCGGCGAGGTCGGCATCGACAACGACCTGGTGGTCGGGGCCGACGAGGAAGTGTTCGAGATGAACAACGGCTGCGTCTGCTGCACGGTGCGCGGCGACCTGATCCGGGTGTTGTCCGGCCTGATGAAGCGCAAGGGCGGCTTCGACGCCATCGTGGTGGAGACCACGGGCCTGGCCGATCCCGGCCCGGTGGCCCAGACCTTCTTCGTCGATGACGATGTGCGGGCCAAGACCCAGCTGGATTCGGTGACCACGGTGGTCGACGCCAAACACCTGCCGCTGCGGCTGGCGGACTCCAGGGAGGCGGTCGAACAGGTCGCCTTCGCCGACCAGATCGTGCTGAACAAGACCGATCTGGTGGATGAGGCCGAGCTTCGCGGCGTCGAGGCGGCGATCCGGCGGATCAACCCGCTGGCGCCCATCCATCGCACGACCCGCAGCCAGGTGCCGCTGGAGGCCATCCTGGGCCGGGGCAGCTTCGACCTGGAGCGGATCACCGCCGCCGAGCCGGAATTCCTCAATCCGCCCCACGGCGAGGAAGGCCATGTGCATGACGAGCACTGCGACCACGATCATGACCACGGGCATGACCATGGGCATCACCACGATCATGGTCACGACCACCACGACCATGCCGCCCACGACCACGCCGCGGCCGCCGGCATCAAGGGCATTTCCCTGACCTCGGAAAAGCCGCTGGACGGCATCCGGGTGACCAACTGGCTCAACACCCTGCTGCAGGAAAAGGGCGTCGATATCCTGCGGGCCAAGGGCATTCTCGATATCAAGGGCGAGAACCGGCGGCTGGTGTTCCAGGCCGTCCACATGATCCTGGAAGGCGACTACCAGCGCGACTGGAAGGATGGCGAGGCCCGCTACAGCCGCATGGTCTTCATCGGCCGCGACCTCGACGAGGCGGCCATCCGCAGCGGCTTCGAGGCCTGCGCGGCCTAGAGCCTGTTCCCATTTGGCGGAACCGCCAAATGGGTAAAACAGGCTCTAAACGATCGTGCTCTAGGGGGGGCTTGCCGCCACGGGGCAGGGCGATCGCATCGAAATGAACACCGTCATCCCGGAAAGCGCGCAGCGCTTGTCCGGGACCCAGGAGGGCAGTGCGCCGGTCGCAATGCTGCGTTCGATTGCCGGATCCGTCACCCCCTGGGTCCCGGCTCGCCCTGCGGGCGTCCGGGATGACGGAAGGGCATGAAAAAAGGGCCGGTGTTTCCACCGGCCCTTTCCAGATCGCTCAGGCGGTGAGGCCTATTCGATGTCTTCGTTGATGATGCCGACCTTGTAGTAGCCGTTGGCCTGCAGGACGTTCAGCACGCTCATGAACTGCTCGTACATCACGTCGGCGTCGGCTTGCAGGAAGACCCGCTCGTCGGTGAAGTTGCCGGGGACGCCCTTCTTGGCCATGTCGGCCGGGATGTCGGCCGGCAGGTTTTCCAGACGGGTCTGCTGGCCGTCGATGAACATCGCGCCGCTGGTCTGGATGAAGACGATGGTCGGATCACGCGGCTTGGGCGCGCCAGGGGGCGGGGGAACCGCCGGAGGCAGGTCGATCGCGATCGACACCGTGGCCATAGGCGCCGCGACCATGAAGATGATCAGCAGAACCAGCATGACGTCCACGAACGGCGTCACGTTGATGTCGGCGTTCTGGCCGAGATCAAACTTCTTCTTGCCGCCGCCGCCGAGCTTCGCACCCATTCGAACACTCCTTTTGCCGGGCCGCCCGGGCGGCCCGCTTGTTCATTCCGATCACCCATTGCGCGGATGAAGCGGCTTGTAAAGCCTGTCTCGCGCGGCGGGGGAATCCGAACGGCGCTATGGCAAGGCGGTGGGCTTTTGGTCTAAGCCGCCGGTCATGATCCTCGATTTCGACGCCTATGTCACCGCCGCCCTGTTCGACGCCGCAGGCGTACCAACGTTCGCTCTGGGCGATGGTTCAGTGCGCCTTGTAAGCCTTGAAGGATTCACCACCGCGCAGGCTCATGACGGGGCGGTGCTGTGCGCCTGCGTCCATCCCTCGGGCGCCGGGATCGTCACCGGCGGCGACGACGGCCGGGTGGTCTGGAGCCGGCTCGAAGGCGGCGAGGCGGTGATGAGCGAGATCGCCGAGCTGAAGGGAAAATGGATCGACGCGGTGGCCGCCAGCGCCGATTCGGGCCTGATCGCCTTCGCCGCCGGCAAGGATCTGCAGGTTCGCGATTCGAAGGACCCGGCCTTCGCCCGGACCTTCAGCCACGACAAGTCGGTCGCCGACATCGCCTTCGACCCCAAGGGCCGCCGGATCGCCGCCGCCACCTACGGCGGGGCCGCCCTGTGGTACGCCCGGATCGAGAAACAGACGCCGCAGATGCTGAAATGGGCGGGCAGCCACATGCTGGTGCTGTGGAGCCCCGACGGGAAATTCCTGCTGAGCTCGATGCAGGAGAACAGCCTGCACGGCTGGCGGCTGTCCGACGGCAAGGACATGCGGATGGGCGGCTATCCGGCCAAGGTCAAAAGCCTGGCCTTCCTGTCCAACGGCCTGATGATGGCCACGGCCGGGGCCAACGGCGCGGTGATCTGGCCCTTCCAGGGCGCCAACGGTCCGATGGGCAAGGAGGCCGCCGAGGTCGCCTATGACCAGGACGCCCTGGTCACCCGGGTCGCCGCGGCGGGGCGGGGCAATCTGCTGGCCGGCGGGCTGGACGACGGCCGGGTCTGGGTCTGCGATCTGGTCAGCGGCCGCAAGGAGGTGCTGAAGGCCGAGAAGGGCGCGCCGATCAGCGCCCTGGCGATGTCGATGGATGGGCGGTCCGTGGCCTTTGGCGATGAGGACGGCGGCGCCGGGGTGCTGGCCAGCGGGTTCTGAGGTGTTTGTCCCTCCCCTTCATGGGGAGGGAAGACGGCCGGAGGCCGGCGGGAGTGGGGAAGTCCGCCATCGCCTCATGATTTCCCCACCCCCTGATCGCTGGCGCGATCTCGGCCCTCCCCTTGAAGGGGAGGGATGGAGTCAGTCGAAGCCGCGCATCTCGCACCAGACGTCGAAGGGATCGCGGCGGGTGCGCAGGGCGTTGATGGGCGCCGCGTCGTCGGCGTAGCCGAGCGCCATGCCGGAAAACAGCATGTGGTCGTCCGGCAGATCGAGCGCCGTGGCGACGGTCTTGGGATAGCGGGCCCAGAATTCCTGGGCGCAGGTGGCGAGCCCGCGCTCCACGGCCAGCAGCATCACCGTCTGCATATACATGCCGACATCGGCCCATTGCGGCGGTCCCAGCTTGCGGTCGAGGCTGAAGAAGAGGCCGACCGGGGCGCCGAAGAACTGGGTGTTCTTGAACAGCTGGCGCAGCCGGGCCGGCTTGTCCTCGCGGGGAATGTCGATGGCGGCGTAGAGGTCCTCGCCGCACTGGTAGCGCCGGGTGCGGAAGGGGTCCCACAGGTCCGGAGGATAGACGTCATATTCGGGTTCCTCGCCGGCCAGGTTGGCGCCGACCCGCGCCTTGAGGTCTTCCAGAGGCGCGCCGGTCAGGGCATGGACCCGCCAGGGCTGGAGATTGCCGCCGCTGGGCGCGCGGTGGGCCGCCTCGAGAATCTCGCGCACGAGGGCGCCGGAAACCGGGTCGGGCTTGAAGGCGCGAACCGAGATGCGGGCGGCGACGGCTTCAGTGACATTCATGGACGGGTCTCCGAGTCTGGTCCGGCCGGATGTCGGGCTGGCGACAAGCAGCGCGGTCGCGGTTAGCATGCGGCCCCAAGGTCATGGCAAGAGGACTTCGCATTGTCCGATCAGACGCCCGAGGACGAGACCGGAGCCGATCAGCCGGAGCCGGAGGCGAACCCGCCGCAGGACGACCGGCGGCCGGAGTCCCCGTCGGATGAGCCGGGTCCCGAGACCGGAACGCCCGGGGATGAAGCGGCTGTCCCGTCCGGCCCGGACCCCGAGCCGCCTCTGGTCCTTGCTCCGACCGCGCCGCCCCCGCCTTCCCCGCCTCCCCCGGCCCCGCCTCAACGAAACCGGCGCTCCGGCGCCCTGGGACGTCTGTTCAGGGGCCTGCTGCTGGCCGGACTGATCATCGGGGTCGCCCTGCCGGTGGCCTCGACCCTGATCTATCGGTTCGTCGGTCCGCCGATCACCATCCTGATGATCCAGCGCCTGTCCGAGGGGCAGGGCCTGGAGCGTCACTGGGTTCCGTTGAAGACGATGAGCCCGGCGCTGCCCTATGCCGTCATCGCCGCCGAGGACGCCCGCTTCTGCAGCCACCACGGGTTCGATTTCGAGGCCATGGAGAAGGCCATGGCCCACAACCAGCGCAAGCCCGGCAGGATTCGCGGCGGCTCGACCATCAGCCAGCAGACCGCCAAGAACGTCTTCCTCTGGCCGCAGCGATCCTATGTGCGCAAGGGCTTCGAGGCCTGGTTCACGGTGCTGATCGAGACCCTGTGGGGCAAGAAGCGGATCATGGAGGTCTATCTCAACACCGTTGAGTGGGGCCCCGGCGTCTATGGCGCCGACGCCGCCGCCCGTCGCAACTTCGGAGTCGGCGCCGACCAGCTGACCCCGGCCCAGGCCTCGCGGCTGGCGGCGATCCTGCCCAGCCCGCTGAAATGGAAGGCAGCCCGGCCCGGCCCCTATGTGAAGAAGCGGTCGCGGCGGATCGGCGCCGCCAGCGGGACGGTGCGGCGAGACGGGCTGGCGGCCTGCCTGCGCTAGGCAGGCCCGGCGCCGCACTTGACGCGGCCTCTCCCCTGCGGTCCCTTGCCGCACCCCAATTTACGAGGAAGCGTCCCATGAAAAAGACGACCCTGATGGTCGCCGCGGCGGCTCTGGCCCTGACGGGCGGGATCGCCGCCGCCGCCCTGGCCGCCGGCCAGGCCCCCACCCCCGCGCCGAGCGCCGCCCCCGCCGCGCCGCCGACCGCCGAGGAGGCCAAGGCCTATGTCGACAAGGCCGAGAAGGATCTCGCCGGCCTGTCGGAATATGTGAACAAGGCCAGCTGGGTGCGGGCCACCTACATCACCGAGGACACCCAGTGGCTGGAAGCCAAGGCCGGCGCCGAGTTCACCGACCTGGCCACCCGGCTGGCCATCGGCGCGGCGCGGTTCGACAAGGTCGAGGTCGATCCGGTCACCCGCCGCAAGCTGGAAATCCTCAAACGGGCCCTGGTGCTGCCGGCGCCGCAGCGCCCCGGCGTGGCCGACCAGATGGCGACCATCGGCTCGCGGATGGACAGCGTCTATTCGACCGGCAAGTTCGAATACAAGGGCAAGATGATCACCCTCAACGACGCCGAGGACATCCTGGCCGAAAGCCGGGACCCGGAGGAGCTGAAGGCGGTCTGGGAAGGCTGGCGCACCGTCTCCCCGGCGATGAGCGCCGACTATGCCCAGCTGGCCGAACTGGCCAACGAGGGTTCGCGCGCCCTGGGCTATGAGGACACCGGCGCCCTGTGGCGCTCCGGCTATGACATGAGCCCCGAGGACTTCGCGGCCGAGACCGACCGCCTCTGGCAGCAGGTGGCGCCCTTCTACAAGAACCTGCACTGCTATGTGCGGACCAAGCTGAACGAACAGTACGGCGATGCAGTGCAGCCCAAGACCGGGCCGATCCGCGCCGACCTGCTGGGCAACATGTGGGCCCAGCAGTGGGGCAACATCTATCCCATCGTCGCGCCCAAGACCGACGACGCCGGCTACAGCCTCGACAAGCTGCTGGTCGACAAGGGCTATGACCCGGTGAAGATGGTCAAGACCGGCGAGAACTTCTATTCGTCGCTCGGCTTCGCGCCGCTGCCCGACACTTTCTGGACCCGCAGCCAGATCACCCGCCCCGAAGGCCGCGAAGTGGTCTGCCACGCCTCGGCCTGGGACCTGGACGACGCCGACGACATCCGCATCAAGATGTGCACCAAGGTCAATGCGGAGGACTTCTACACCGTCCACCACGAACTGGGTCACAACTACTACCAGCGCGCCTACAAGGATCAGCCGTTCATCTTCAAGGGCGGGGCCAACGACGGCTTCCATGAGGCGATCGGCGACTTCGCCGGCCTGTCGGCCCTGACCCCGACCTACCTCAACCAGATCGGCCTGCTGGACAACGTGCCCGGCGCCGAGGGCGACACGCCCTTCCTCCTGAAGATGGCGCTCGACAAGATCGCCTTCCTGCCCTTCGGCCTGATGGTCGATCGCTGGCGCTGGGAGGTCTATGACGGCACGCTGAAACCGGCCGACTACAACAAGGGCTGGTGGGAGCTGCGCACCAAATACCAGGGCATCACCCCGCCCGGGCCGCGTCCGGAAAACGCCTTCGATCCGGGCGCCAAGTATCACGTGCCGGCCAACGTGCCCTACACCCGCTACTTCCTGGCCCACATCTACCAGTTCCAGTTCCACCGCGCCGCCTGCAAGCAGGCCGGCTGGAAGGGCCCGCTGCACCGCTGCTCGATCTACGGCAACAAGGAGGTCGGGGCGAAGTTCAACAAGATGCTGGAGATGGGTCAGTCCAGGCCCTGGCCGGAGGCGCTGGCCGCCTTCACCGGCGAGAGCCGCACCGACGCCAGCGCCGTGACCGAATACTTCGCGCCGCTCAACAGCTGGCTGATCAAGCAGAACAAGGGCCAGAAGTGCGGCTGGTAGCCTGATCCAGGCGGTCCTTCCCCGTCCTCGCCAAGGGGGTGGGGAGGGGCCGTGTGGTTATCGGCAATTTACCGCCTCTGTTGGCAGGTCCGTTTACCGCGTGGTGACACTCTGCCGGATCGGCGGACGCCTCTGTCCGTCTGTCGGGTTGGGGTCACATCATGCTTGCGAGGACCGTTCTTCGCGCCGCCCGGGCGCGGTTGGGCGCCTTCGGACGCGACCGGAGGGGCGGCCTGGCGATCCAGGCGGCCTTTCTCGGACTGCCGATGACGGTGATGGTGTTCGGCGCCATCGATATCGCCAACGGATCGGCCGCCAAGACCCGGCTGCAGGACGCCCTTGACGCCGCGGCCCTGACCGCCGCCCGCTCCAGCGCCTTCACCGACGCCGGCCTGCAGGAGATTGGCTCGTCCTCCCTGGCCGCCAACATGACCGGCTCGACGGCGACGGTGACCAGTTCCTCCTTCACCGCCGACGGCAACAAGGTCATCGCCAGCGCCAAGGCCAAGGTGGTTCCGACGGTGGCCAATCTCTGGCTGCAGGGCGACATCGTCGTCGGCGCCAAATCGCAGATCACCCGGTCGGTCAACAAGATCGAACTGGCCCTGGTGCTGGACAACACCGGCTCGATGAAGGGCGACAAGCTCTCCAACCTCAAGACCGCGTCCCGGAACCTGATCGACACCCTGTCGGAAGCGGCGGCGCGCAGTTCCGAGAGCGACGCGGTCAAGATCGCCATCGCGCCGTTTTCGATGACGGTGCGGGTCGGGGCCGGCTATCGCGACGCCAGCTGGATGGACCAGAGCGGGGCGGCGCCGATCAATGACGAGATCTTCTCCTCCCATGCCAACCGCTTCACCCTGCTGGACCAGATGGGGGTGGCCTGGGGCGGCTGCGTCGAGAGCCGCGCCTCGCCCTATAACGTGCAGGACACCGCCCCCAGCGCCGCGACGCCGGCGACCCTGTTCACGCCCTTCTTCGCGCCGGATGAACCCAGCAGCAGCGGCTATTACAACAGCTACCTCCCGGACGTGACGACCAGCAGCAACTGGAAGACCCGCCAGGGTTATGTCGCCAAATACAACCAGGCGCCGACCGTCACCGGGACCAACGGCTCCACTGGCTACAACTACGGCCCCAATGCCGGTTGCCAGCTGTCGCCGGTCACCCGCCTGACCAGCGACTGGACCGGTCTGAAGTCGGCGATCGACGACATGACCGCCGTGGGCGACACCAATATTCCGATGGGCCTGATGTGGGGCTGGCACCTGTTGTCGCCCAACGCCCCGTTCGCCGATGGTCGCGCCTACGGGACCCCCAAGTCGACCAAGATCGTGGTGCTGATGACAGACGGCGACAACACCATGACCTCGACCGGCAACAACAACGCCTCGCTGTACAATTCGCTGGGTTACATCTGGCAGGGCCGGCTGGGCATCACCTCGGGCAGCAAGAGCCAGAGGACCGCGGCCATGGACGACCGGCTGGCCACCCTGTGCGGCAACATGAAGGCGCAGGGCATCGTCATCTATACGGTGCCGGTCGAGGTCACCAGCGGCGACTCCAGCCTGCTGCGCAACTGCGCCAGCTCCAGCGACAAGTTCTATGACGTGCAGGACGCGGCCCAGCTGGACTCGGTGTTCAACGCCATCGCCGGCTCCATCGAGAACCTGCGCATCCTCAAATAGGCCCGCCGCGGCCGGGGTTCTGGCCCGGTCGGGCAAGGACTCGTTCACCACACTGATTGGCGGGTTTTTTACCGGCGCGGCGCTATGCAAGCCGATCAAGATGGATCGACCCATGACCACCAACGCTCAATCGATGTCCCCTTCGCAGGGGTGGTTGCGTTTCCTCCGGGCCTTCATGCGCCGGCGCGACGGCGCCGTGGCGGTGCAATTCGCCATAATCGCCCTGCCGCTGGCCATCCTGTCGCTGGGTCTCATCGATGTGAACCGCGCCAGCATGTCCAAGCGGACCTTGCAGGACGCCCTGGACGCCGCCTCGCTGCTGGTGGCCCGGTCCTCGGTCACCACGGATGCGGCCGCCAACAGTCTTGGCAACACAGCCCTGAACGCCCAGCTGGCCGCCTCCGGCCAGGGCAGCCTGGTGTCGGCGACGTTCAAGTTCGGCGGCGCCAGCGGCAGCACGGTCATCGCCGACGCCCAGGTTGCCGTCGATCCGGTCGTGGCGAACCTGTGGCTTCAGGGGTCGATGAAGGTCGGAGCCCATTCGGAGGTCGTGCGCTCCTCGGCCAACCTCGAGGTCTCGCTGGTGCTCGATGTCACCGGGTCGATGGACGGAAGCCGCATCACCGATCTGAAGGCGGCGGCCGGCGATCTGGTCGACCTGGTGGTCCAGGACGTGCAGACGCCCTACTACAGCAAGGTCGCCATCGTTCCCTATTCGATGGGGGTGAACCTCGGCAGCGCCAACGCCGCCACCGCCCGCGGCACCGTTCCGGCCGGCAAGACCATCTCCGGCGCCTCCTGGGCCGTCGGCAGCAGCAAGGGCATCAGCGGCGCGACCAAGGCCTACCCGACGACCATCACCGCCAACGGCCATGGCTTCAACAACGGCGACTACGTCTGGATCGACGGCGTCAAGGGCATGACCCAGCTGAACGGCAAGGCCTATATCGTCGCCAACAAGACCACCAATACCTTCCAGCTGACCGGCGTCGATTCCCGCTATTACAGCAGCTACCAGTCGGGCTCGAACGACAAGGTCACCAAGTGCCAGGTCAAGGACTGCGAGGTGGTGGTCACCTCCAGCAGCCACGGTTTCAAGAACAACGACTACGTCTACATCACCGGCGTCGGCGGCATGACGCAGATCAACAGCACGGCCTGGAAGGTGACGTCTGTCTCGACCAATACCTATCAGCTGGATGGCAGCGTGGGGCCCGACTACGGGACCTACAGCAGCGGCGGCAAGGGCTACTGCACCGACAGCGGTTGTGAATACTACCGCTTCACCAACATGTACGGCTCGCCGGTGGTGCAGCAGGTCAGCACCTGCGTGACCGAGCGCCAGGGAACGGACGCCTACAAGGACGTCGCGCCCGCGACCACGCCCGTCGGCCTGAACTATCCCAGCAGCGGCAACCCCTGCATCGGCAACCAGGTGGTCGGCCTCTCGGCCAACAAGACCAGCCTGAAGACGGCGATCACCGATCTCGCGGTGGGAGGCTCGACAGCCGGCCAGATCGGCCTGGCCTGGGGCTGGTACACGGTGTCGCCCAACTTCAGCTCGATCTTCGGCGGGACAAGCCAGCCGGCGGCCTATGGCACCAAGGATCTGATCAAGGTCGTGATCCTGATGACCGACGGCGAGTTCAACACCGCCTACTGCAACGGGGTCATCGCCCAGGATTCCGGCTCCGGGTCGGGCTCGAACTCGGCCAAGGTCAACTGCAACGCCAGCAAGGGCAATGGCTATACCCAGGCGGCGGCCCTGTGCTCGGCGATGAAGACCCAGAAGATCGTGGTCTATACGGTCGGCTTCGACATTTCCGACAGCGATGACGTCACCAACCTCTTGAGCGGTTGCGCCACCTCGGCCCGTCACTTTTACCAGCCGTCCAATGGCACCGATCTGAAGGAGGCCTTCAAGGCCATCGGCAAGGACATCTCCAACCTCCGGATATCGAAGTAGCGCTGGATGCCGCGCCCCGCCGGCCGCCTCGAAGCGGTCGGCGGTCAGGCTGCGGGGCGCCAAGGCGGGGCGGGATTAACCACGGGCCTTTGCCGAACGTTTACCCTCACACCGTTATTCGAATGGCGTGACCTGGGGACGCAAGACAACCAGACCATCGGAACGGACCGGAGATTCCAGAGGTTGGCGGCGCTTTTTGCGCGGCTTTCTCAGCCGTCGTGAAGGCGCGGTGGCGGTGCAGTTCGCGATCCTGGCCCTGCCCCTGGCGGTCCTGTCCCTCGGCCTGATCGACGTCAATCGGGCCAGCATGTCCAAGCGGATCCTGCAGGACGCCCTGGACGCCTCCGCCCTTATCGTCGCCCGGTCAGACGCCGACACCGACGCCGAAGCCAACGCCCTGGGTCAGCAGGCCCTGGTCGCCCAGTTGGCCGCCTCCGGCGAGGGCGTGCTGATCTCCTCGAACTTCTCCCTCGGCGGAACCAACGGCAGCAAGGTGATCGCCACCGCCAGCGCCTCGGTCGATCCGGTGGTCGCCGACCTCTGGCTGCAGGGGGACATGACGGTGGGCGCGAAGACCGAGGTCATGCGCTCCTCGGCCAATCTTGAGGTCTCTCTGGTGCTGGATGTCACCGGCTCGATGGGGGGCAGCCGCATCTGGGATCTGAAGGTCGCCGCCAAGGACCTGGTCGATCTGGTCGTGCAGGACGTGCAGACCCCCTATTACAGCAAGCTGGCGGTGGTGCCCTATTCGATGGGGGTCAACCTGGGTTCCAACGCCGCCAAGGCCCGGGGCGCGGTGAGATCGACCGCCTCCATCAGCGACGCGGGATGGGCCGGCGGCGATCCCGTCGACATCGACGACATCGACCGCTCCAACCCGGCCAGGGTCACCGCCCCCGGCCATGGGCTCAGCAATGGCGACTATGTCTGGATCGAGAAGGTCAAGGGCATGACCGAGGTCAACGACCGGGCCTATCGGGTGACAGGCGTCAGCGGCGACACCTTCGAACTGAGCGGCGTCGATTCCCGTTGGTACGACAAGTACAAGACCAGCAAGAAGGACAAGCTGACGCGGTGTCAGGCCCAGGACTGCGAACTGGTGGTCACGGCCCGCGGCCACGGCTTCGCCAACGGCGACCAGATCCAGATCCGCGACGTCAGCGGCATGACGGACCTGAACGACGAAACCTGGACCGTCGACAGCCCGACCAGCGACAGTTTCGCCCTCGCCGACACAACGGGCCCTGATTTCTCCAGCTACCGGTCCGGCGGCTCGGCGAACTGCATGGAGCCCGGCTGCCAGTATTTCCACTTCAAGAGCGCCAGCGGCCGCCAGCAGGTCTATGAAATCACCGACTGCGTCACCGAACGGGTCGGCAGCGACGCCTACACCGACGCCAGTCCGTCACGGTCCCCGGTCGGCCTGAACTACCTTGCCGACCCCGACGATTGCCTGAGCAGCGAAATCAAGGGCCTGTCGAGCGACAAGGCCGCGCTGAAGGGCCTGATCGGCGATCTTGAGGCCGGCGGATCGACCGCGGGCCAGATCGGCCTGGCCTGGGGCTGGTACACGGTGTCGCCCAACTTCAGCTCGATCTTCGGCGGAACCAGCCAGCCGGCGGCCTATGGAACCCCGGACCTGCTGAAGGTGGTGATCCTGATGACCGACGGCGAATTCAATACCGCCTATTGCCAGGGGGTGGTGTCCGAGGACTCCAGCAACGGCTCCAGCTCCAGCAAGATCAATTGCGACGCCACCAACGGCGACCCCTTCGATCAGGCGGCAAAGATGTGCGACGCCATGAAGGCCAAGGACATCATCATCTATACGGTCGGCTTCGACATCTCGTCCAACCGCGACGTCACCAGGCTGCTGAGCAACTGCGCCTCCGGGCCTGACCACTTCTATCAGCCGTCCAGCGGCTCGGACCTGAAGGAGGCCTTCAAGGCCATCGGCAAGGACATCTCCAACCTGCGGATCTCGAGCTAGTCCCGGTTCAGGACCGTCCGGCGACGCCCAGTCAGACGTCCGGGCGGTCAGGCGCTGGCCGCGATCTCGCCATCGTCAGTCGGCCCCGCGCAGGCCAGGGTCAGGGCCTCGAACAGGGCCTCGGCCGACACCGGCTTGGTCAGGTGGCCGTCCGCTCCCGCCTCGCTGGAGGCGCGGATATGTTCGGGAAGGGCATTGGCCGACAGGGCCCAGATCGGGGTGCGGTGGCCCGCTTCCGCCTCACGGATCCTGGCGATCGCGGTCAGGCCGTCCATCACCGGCATCTGCAGATCCATCAGGATCATGTCGAAGGCCTGGGCCGCCGCGGCTTCCACCGCCAGCGCGCCGTTCTCGACACAGGTCAGCTCCACCCCGACCGGCTCTAGCAAAAGCTGCACGACCCGGCGATTGACCGCATGATCCTCGGCCAGCAGGACCCGGGGCGGACGGGTTTCCATGGTCTGGGTCTCGACCGGACGACGGGCCTTGTCCGGCGCGCTGGCGGCGGTCATCGGCAGGGTCAGGGTGAAGGTTGACCCGAGGCCAGGCGCGGAGTCGGCGCCCAGTTCGCCGCCAAGGGCCTCGGCCAGCTGGCTTGAAATCGCCAGCCCCAGACCGGTGCCGCCGAAGCGGCGGGTGATTGAGCCGTCCGCCTGTTCAAAGCGCTTGAACAGACGCGCCTTGAAGTCCTCGTCAAAACCGATGCCGGTGTCGCTGACATTGAGGGTGAGGGTGTCGTCCCGCACCGCCGCGGCCAGGGTGACATGGCCATCATGGGTGAATTTGATGGCGTTGGAGAGCAGGTTGCCCACGACCTGACGCAACCGAACGGCGTCACCGGCGAACCAGGCGTCGGCCGCCGGGTCGATATCGGTCTCAAGGCTGATTCCCTTGTCGTCCGCCTGGGCGCGGAACAGGTCGCTGACTGCCCGCAGGTTGGCCGCCAGATGGAAGGGCTCGGCCTTCAGCTCCAGCTTGCCGGATTCGATCCGGGCCAGATCCAGCAGGTCCGAAAGGATGGCTTCCAGGGTCTGGCCGGAGCTCTCGATCAGGGCGACCATCTCTTCCTGGGCCGCCGTCAGGGGCGTCCGCGCCAGGGCCGCCGCGACGCCCATAACCCCATTGAGCGGCGTGCGGATCTCGTGGCTCATATTGGCGAGAAACTCGCTCTTGGCCCGGCTGGCGGCCTCGGCGGCGTCACGCGACTGGGCGATGTCCGCCTCGGTCCGCTTGCGATCGGTGATGTTCTTGAGCACGCCGACGAGTCGCTCGGGCCGGCCATTCTCTCCGGTGGTCAGTTCGGCGCCGGAGAAGGCCCAGATCTCACGGCCGTCCGGCGCGTTCATCCGGTATTCGGTACGGAACGGAATCCCTTCCCGGACGTGACGATCCCACAGGGCGAGCCCGGCGGACCGGTCGTCGGGATGAACCGTCGCCCAGATGTCGCGGGAGATGGAGTCATAGGTCAGGGCGCCGCCGAAGAAGGTGTCCTCGGCCCCGTCCACCTTCAGGGTCTTCTTGCTGTAATCGACCTCATAGACCAGCACATCGGCGATCTCGAGCGCCAGCTTCAGGCGCTCTTCCGAGCGCTCGGACTTTTCCAGGGCGACGATGACGTCGCTGATGTCGTGGCTCATGGCCACCAGCCCGCCGACTTCGCCATCCGCGTCGCGCCAGGGGCCGACTTCGGCCCTCAGCCATCGGTCCGGGCGGCCGGGCGTCGGCACCTTGACCCGATCCGACCAGAAGCTTTCGCCCTCCAGGCAGCGGAAGTAGGTGTCCTTCAATTGCGCGTAGGATTCCGGGAACAGGTCGCCGACAAAGGCGCCGATCGCGCGTTCCTGCGAAACCCCGGTGTCCTGGGACCAGCGCCCGTTGACGTAGATGTAGCGCATGTCGCGGTCGACCATGGCCATGGCCACCGGCGCCGAGCGCATCACCGCCTCCTTCAGGGCGACCGCCGCCCGGGTCTCGCGCGCCGCGAGGTCACTGGCGCGCTGGGCCCTCAGCCGTTCAACGCTTTCCGACAACAGGGAGGCGCAGTCGGCGAGGCGCGCCTCGATGACGGGGTCATGGGCGCGGGGCGCGGAGGCCAGGACGCACAGCGCCCCGATGCGGACGCCGTCGCTGAGACGCAGGGGCGTGGCGCAGTAGAAGCGGGCGTGAGGCGGGCCGACGACCCAGGGGTGGTCCGGGAGCGACACCAGGCCATCCTCGACCCAGATGCCGGCCTCCGACTTCAGACTGACCGAACGGGTCGCGTCGACCAGTCCCTCTGGAAAGTCGCCGTAGGCCGTGTGCCAGACCTGGCCGTCTTCATGCAGCGTGACATAGGCATGATCGGCGCCGGCGACGGCCGCCGCGAGGCGACAGACGCGCTCCATCTTTGGCCGCAGCGCCGCGATGTCCAGCGACCGGACCGCACGCAGACCTTCCGATTCGACCGGCGAATCCGCGTCGAGCGCCATGTACTGCTTCCCCAAAACTCGTTTCGGGCAGTTTGCAGGCGCGTGGTTAAGAATAGATGGCCGGAACGGGCGGGGCCGGCGACTAGCCCAGTTTGATCTCCGCCAGCCGCTGGGCGAGGAACTGGTCGGCGGTGATCGGCTCGGGATAGCGGTTGGGCCGCTCTTCGCTGGCGCAGCCAGGCAGGGTCTCGATCAGGTGATCCGGCGCATAGTGCAGGAAGAAGGGCGTCGAATAGCGCGGCACGTTGCGCCGCTCCGGCGGCGGATTGACCACCCGGTGGGTCGTCGAGGGCAGGACGTCGTTGGTGGCCCGGCTCAGCATGTCGCCGATGTTGATCACCAGCGAGCCGGGAGGCGGGTTGATCGCCAGCCACTGGCCGTCGCGGTCGAGAACCTGGAGTCCGCCTTCCTCGGCGCCCAGCAACAGGGTGATGGCGTTGATGTCCTCATGCGCCCCGGCCCGCTCGTTGGGGCCGTCGAAGCCGGCCGGCGGATAGTGCAGCAGCCTAAGGATGGAATTGCCGTCCTTGACCTGGGCGTCGAAGGTGTGGCGGTCGAGGTTCAGATAGGCGGCGATGGCCTGCAGCACCTTGCCGCCCATGGCGTCGAGGGCGCCGAACAGCCAGGTCAGCTCCTCACGGAAGCCGGGAACCTCGGTCGGCCACAGGTTGTCCGGCATGGCGGCGCTGTATTTGTGGCCCGGTGGCAGGTCGCGGCCAACGTGCCAGAACTCCTTGAGGTCGAAGTGCTGATTGCCCTTGGCGGTCTCGACGCCGAAGGCGGTGTAGCCGCGCTGGCCCTTGCCCCCCTCGACCAGATAGGCCCGCTTGACCGCCTCGGGCAGGGCGAAGAAGGCCTTGGCCTTGTCGATGGCGCTGTCGATCCGGTCCTGGCCCATGCCGTGGTCGCTGATGACCGCGAAGCCGTAGCGCTGGAAACTGGCGCCCAGATCCTGTGAGAAGCCTTCGAAGTCGCTGGCGTAGCGGGTGAAGGAGACGGGGGCGAAGGCGGTCTTGGTCATGGCCGGGGAAGCTCTTGAAGGTGGGCGAGGGGTTCTACACCCAACGACGGGCCGGTGAAATGGCGTGGTCTCTGGACTTACCCCACGTCGCCCGGCATCGAATTGAGGTGAGTCAAGGATAGCCCACCCATGCGCGCCCTCATCGTCGAAAGTCTCGCCCCGGACTATGCCGGCTGCGCCCTGCGCGAGGTTCCGGTTCCCATGCCAGGGCCCGGCGAGGTGCTGGTCAGGGTGAGGGCGGCCGGGGTCAATTTTCCCGACCTGCTGATGACCCGGGGCGAATACCAGATGAAGCCGCCGCTGCCCTTCGGGCTCGGCATGGAGCTGTCGGGCGAGGTCGAGGCGCTGGGGCCCGGCGTCGAGGGGCTCCAGCCCGGCGACGCGGTGGTCGGCGGGGCCAAGCTGGGCGGGTTCGCCGAATACGCCCTGCTGCCGGCGGCGGCGGTGCGCAGGAAGCCTGCGGCGCTGTCCTTCGCCCAGGCGGCCGGCTATGGCGCGGCCTATCTGACCGCCTGGGTCGCCTTCGTGCGGCGGGCCAATCTTCAGCCGGGCGAGTGGGTGCTGATCCATGGCGCGGCCGGCGGGGTCGGGCTGGCGGCGGTGGACCTGGCCAGGATCCTCGGCGCGAAGGTCATCGCCACCTCGGCCTCGGATGACAAGCTGGCCGTGCTGCAGCGGGAATACGCCCCGGACGCGGTGCTCAACGTCACCCGCGGCTTCCGCGAGAAGGTGAAGGAGATCACCGGCGGCGGCGCCGACGTCATCTACGATCCGGTCGGCGGCGATGTGTTCGACGAGAGCGTGCGCTGCATCGGCTTCGATGGCCGTCTGCTGGTCATCGGCTTCACCTCGGGGCGGATTCCGGAGGTCTCGGTCAACATGCCCCTGATCAAGGGCTTCTCCGTCGTCGGCGTCCGCGCCGGCGAATACGGCCGCCAGTTCCCCGAGCGCGGCCGGGAGAACCAGGCGGCGATCTGGAAGCTGGCCGAGGAGGGCAGGGTGAAGCCCCGCGTCCACGCCGAGGTCCCCTTGAGCGACTGGCGCCAGGCCTTCGACCTGCTGGCCGGGCGTCAGGTGATCGGCAAGGCCGTGATCCGGCCGGACCTGTGACCCGCTCGCGCGTTCCCGCCAAGGCCGACTGGACCTTCATGGACCGGATCCTGGTCGACTGCCCGGCCTGTGGCGGCCTTGCCGTCATCCTGCCCACCGAGCCGCCGAAATTTCCCGACAAGCCGGGCTTCGACATCGACTTCCTGGCGCGCCGGATGACCTGCACGGCCTGCGGCAAGGTTCGGGAACAGGAGCACACGGCGTTCGGAGCCCTGGCCAACCCGGCGATGGGCCTGCCGCTGCGTCTGCGCGCGCAGACCCGGCACGGCGACCTGCTGGCCTGGAACGAGGCCCACCTCGACTATCTGCAGACCTGGCTGTCGGGGACATTGCGCGAGGAGACGAGAGAGTCCGGGGTGGGCGTGCGCAATCGCTCCATCATCTCGCGCCTGCCCGCCTGGGCCAAGGCGCCCCGAAATCGCGACGAGCTGCTCAAGGCCATCGCAAGAGTGCGTCTGAAAGCCCGCCCCGGCGGTTGACTCACGGTCGCGCTTCCCGTATCTCCCCGCGCTCACCGCAACGGGCCAACCCGGCGCGCAGCTATATCTTTGTATTCGGAGCAGACCCGTGAAGCGGACCTTTCAGCCCTCGCGTCTCGTGCGCAAGCGCCGTCACGGCTACCGCGCTCGCATGGCCACCAAGAACGGCCAGAAGGTCGTTGCGCGTCGTCGCGCCAAGGGCCGCAAGCGCCTGACCGCCTAAGAGCGGTCTCCCGCAGAGGGGGACAAACCCCTGACGCACTCTTTGACCATCGAGCGTATGCGATCGCGGCCCCAGTTTCTGGCGGCCGCGAAAGGCGCTTATCGGGCCCACGGCGCGGTCGTCGTGCAGGTCCGCTTCCGGCAGGACGGCGAGGATGTCGTCCGGGCCGGCTTCACCGCGACAAAGAAGATCGGCGGGGCCGTGGTCCGCAACCGCGCCAAGCGGCGTCTGCGCGAGGCCGCGCGACTGCTGTTGCCCAGCCTTGGGCGTCCCGGCTGCGACTATGTCTTTGTCGCCCGCGACGGAACGCCGGGCCGCGACTGGTCGCGTTTGCTTGACGATGTGAAAAGCGCGCTGATAAGGCTCGCCGCCGACCTTCCCGCCGCGCCGAACCAAAGCGCCTCCCCTCCCACAGCGCCGGTCTGATCCTGCTCCATGCAACAAGAATCCCGAAATACGATCATCTTCTTCGGCCTGGCGGTGGTTCTCCTCATCGTCTACCAGTTCTTCGTCATGGAGCCGCAGACCCGGAAGCGGCAGGCCGAGCTCAAGGCCAAGCAGGCCGAGGCCGCCCAGGCGGCGGCGCCGGCGAAAATCCCGGATCTGCCGACGGCCCGGGCGGGCGCCCTGTCCCGCGCCGCGGCCCTAGCCGAATCGCCCCGCGTGCCGATCCAGACCACCGGTCAGGACAAGGGCAAGACGGTTCCGGTGCTGTCCGGTTCGGTGAACCTCAAGGGCGGCCGCATCGACGACCTGCAGCTGGACCAGTACGGCCAGACCGTGGCCAAGGATTCGCCCCGGGTGGACCTGCTGCGCCCCGAGGGGACGGCCAACGCCTGGTTCGCCCAGTTCGGCTGGGTCGGTCAGAATGTCGTCGGCCTGCCCGACGAGAACACTCTCTGGACCCTCAAGAGCGGGCAGACCCTCACCGACAAGACGCCGATCGTGCTGAGCTACGACAACGGCGCGGGCCTGGTGTTCAACCGCCGCATCTCGGTCGACCAGCACTTCATGTTCACCGTCACCGACTCGGTGACCAACACCACCGGCCAGCCGGTCGCCATCCAGCCCTACGCCGCGGTGCGCCGCGCGGGCCTGCCGCCCGAAGCCGGCAAGGGCCAGAACGTCCATGAGGGCGCGGTGGGCTGGCTCGACAAGGAGCTGCGCAAGCAGAAGTACAAGGCCTGGAAGAAGAAGGGCCAGTTCGACTGGACCAGCCAGGGCGGCTGGCTGGGCATCACCGACAAATACTGGCTGACCGCCATCGTCCCGGCCCAGAACGAGACCTTCTCGGCCCGCTACGTCTCGGTCAATCAGGGCGGCCGCGACATCTACGCCGTCGACGCCACCGGCGCGGCCCACACCGTGGCCCCCGGCGCCACCTTCAGCGACACCACCCGCCTGTTCGCCGGCGCCAAGAAGGTGCAGCAGCTGCAGGCCTATCAGAAGGCCCTCAACATCCCCAACCTCGACCAGGCCGTCGACTGGGGCACGCTGTTCTTCCTGACCCGTCCCTTCTTCATGGCGCTGGAGTTCTTCTACGGCCTGGTCGGCAACTTCGGCCTCGCCATCCTGGCGGTGACCCTCTGCGTCCGCATCATCCTCTTCCCGCTCGCCAACAAGAGCTACGAGTCGATGTCGAAGATGAAGAAGCTCACCGAGCCGATGAACAAGATCAAGGAGCAGTACAAGGACGACCCGGCCAAGATGCAGCAGGAGACCATGGCGCTCTATGCGCGGGAGAAGGTCAATCCGCTGCTCGGCTGTCTGCCGCTGGCGCTGCAGATCCCGGTCTTCCTGGCCTTCTACAAGGTGTTGTCAACCACCATCGAGATGCGCCACGCGCCGTTCTTCGGCTTCGTGAAGGACCTCTCCGCCCGCGATCCGACCAACATCTGGAATCTGTTCGGCCTGCTGCCGTTCGACCCGGCCTCCGTGCCCCTGGCCGGACCGTTCATGGCCGGCGCCCTGGGCCTGGGCGTCTGCGTCCTGCTCTACGGCTTCACCATGTGGCTGACCACGGCGATGAACCCGCCGGCGCCCGATCCGATGCAGCAACGCATCTTCCAGCTGATGCCGCTGCTGTTCACCTTCATCATGGCCCCCTTCGCCGTGGGCCTGATCATCTACTGGACCTTCTCCAACGTCCTTTCGATCATCCAGCAGTACATCATCATGCACCGGCTGAAGGTCGATAACCCGATCGACGACTTCATCGGGCGGTTCCGGTCCAAAGCGGTCTGATGGCCGCCGAGCCCCTGTTCACGGACGACGAGCTGGAGGCCGCGCGGGTTCTCTTCGCCGGCCAGGCCTCGTTCATGATGGGGGCGGTGAAGATGGACGGCCTGCCGGACGCCGGCATGCCCGAGGTCTGCTTCGCCGGGCGCTCCAATGTCGGCAAGTCCAGCCTGATCAACGCCCTGGTCGGCCACAAGAAGCTGGCCCGGGCCTCGAACGAACCGGGCCGCACGCGGGAGATCAACTTCTTCCTGCTGAACGACAGGATCCGGCTGGTCGACCTGCCGGGCTACGGCTTTGCCCGGGTCTCGCGCCAGACGGCCAACAAGTTCCAGGACCTGGGGCGGCAGTATCTGCGCGGGCGGCCCAATCTGAAGCGCGTCTATCTGCTGATCGACGCCCGCCATGGCCTCAAAGAGGTCGACAAGGAGGCGCTGGACGCCCTCGATGTCTCGGCGGTGTCCTACCAGATCGTCCTGACCAAGGCCGACAAGATCAAACCGGCCGAGGCCGCCGCCCTGGTGCAGAAGACCCAGGCCCAGATCATCAAGCGTCCGGCGGCATTCCCCCGGGTGCTGGCCACATCGGCGGAGAAGGGCGACGGCCTCCCCGAGCTGCGCGCCGAGATCAAGGCCGTCTGCGAGGTCTGAAAGCCGTCCCCTACGGCGCCTTCACCACCTCGCCGCCCTTCATCACGAAGGGCACGGTCTGCAGCACGGTGACGTCGGCCAGCGGGTCGCCGTCCACCGCGATCAGATCGCCCCAGGCCCCGACCTTGATCTCGCCGACATCCTTGCCCTGGCCCAGGGCCTCGGCCGAATTGATCGTCGCGCTCTGGATCGCCTGCAGCGGGGTGGCGCAGTAGCGCACCATGACGGCGAACTGCCGGGCGTTGTCGCCGTGCGGATAGATGCCGGCGTCGGTGGAATAGATCTGCTTCACCCCGGCCTTGATCGACTTGCAGAAGTTCTGCCGCTGCACCTCGCCGATGTCGCGATCCTTTTTCAGCTCGCTCTCCCGCACCCCGTTTTTGGCGCCCTCGGCCTGGGTGTAGTCGGTGTTGTAGATGTCCATGCCGAAATAGGTCCCGGCCTTCACCGCCATGCGGATGCCCTCGTCATCGACCAGGCTGGCGTGCTCGATGGTGTCGACGCCGCCGGCGATGGCGGCGCGGATGCCTTCCGGCCCGTGGGCGTGGGCGGCGACCTTCATCTCGGCCATATGGGCCTCGCTGGTCACGGCCCTGATCTCTTCGAGGGTCATCTGCTGCACCCCGACGGCGTCATTGGAGAAGACCCCGCCGGTGGCGCAGATCTTGATGACCTTGGCGCCGTACTTCTTCAGCTTGCGCACCATTTTGCGGGCCTCGTCGGGCCCGTCGGCCACGGCGGCGGAGGTGCTGTCGGCCGACGGTGGCAGGTAGGTGGAGTCGCAATGGCCGCCGGTGGCGCCGATGGCGTAGGTGGCCGGCACGATGCGCGGACCGATGATGATGCCCTCGTCGATGGCCTGTTCGACGGCGACGTCGTTGTAGCGGTCGGACCCGACGTTGCGCACGGTGGTGAACCCGGCCAGCAGGGTGGTCTCGGCGTTCCTCGCCGCCACCACGGTCCAGAAGTTGTCGGTAAAGGCCAGGCCCGTGTAGCCGCCGTAGAGGGGCGAGGAATCGAGATGCACATGCATGTCGATCAGGCCCGGCATCAGGGTCAGGCCCGGAAGGTCGATCCGTTGGGCGTCAGCGGGGGCGGTCACCTCGCTCTGACGGCCCACAGCGGTGATGCGTCCGTCGGTGATCACCACCACCGGACGGTCGATGTATTTGCCGCTGCGCACATCCAGCATGCGCTCGGCCGTGATCGCCACGCTCGCCGCGCTGGCCGCACCCGCCACAAGGCTGAGCGCGAGGCCCGCCGCCAAAGCCAAACGCCGCATCTGATCCGCCCCGAATGAGTTCCCTTGAGGCCGGCGACGCTAGAGCCAATTGCGGCCCCTGCAAACCGGCTTTTGCCCCGTCGCACGGCCAGGGCGCGCTCTGGACGGCGGGCGGCCGGCGCGGCAAGCTCGGGGCATGATCAGCACAGACTATTTTTCCAGCTTCGATGGCCAGCGCATCGCCTTCCACCGGGCCGGCGAGGGCCGTCCGGTGCTGATGCTGCACGGCTTCCTGGCCAATGCGGTGCAGAACTGGGTCGAGCCGGGCATCGTCGAGGCCGTGGTCAAGGCGGGGTTCCAGGTCATCGCCCCCGACCTGCGCGGCCATGGCCGGTCCGCTGCGCCGCATGAGGCGTCGGCCTGGCCCGGCGATGTTCTGGCCATGGACCAGGAGGCGCTGGTCGCCCATCTGGGCCTGATCGAGTTCGACCTGGTCGGCTACAGCCTCGGCGCCCGCACCGCGGTGCGCTGTCTGGTGCGCGGCATGCGGCCGGGCCGCTGCGTGCTGGGCGGGATGGGCGACAGCGGGGTGATGCAGGCCGGCGCCCGGGCGGCGATGTTCGAGGACTCTATCCGCCATGGCGAGGCGGCAAAGGACCCGCGGGCCGGCAAATACATCCAGGCCCGCATCAAGGCGGGCGGTCTCAGCTCAGAGGCTCTTCTGGGCGTCCTGGCCAGCTTCATGCCGACCACCGCGGCGGATCTGGCCGCGCTGACCACGCCGATCCTGGTCGTCAGCGGGCGCGATGACGACGACAACGGCTCGGCCGAGCGGCTGGCCATGACCCTGGCCAACGCCAAGGCGCGGCGAATCGATGGCAATCACCTGACCGCCGTGGCCGAACCGGCGCTCGCAGAGGCCATCACCGGCTGGCTGACAGCCTGATCCCCCCTCAGCGCGAAGCAATGGGGGAGGGGGGCCGCCGGCCCGACCCAGGGCAGGTGGTGGAGGGGGCAGCGGCGGCGTCGGCCCCATAGTCCGGAAAGCGGTCGTCGCGGACCGCGCCGTAACGTCCTCTTCCTGACAGGCCGGAGCAGCTCCCTCCACCACGCGCGTATCCGCGCGCGGTCCCCCTTCCCCGTGGGCTGCGCTCACGGGGGAGGATTTACCGGAACGGCGGCTCGTCGAAGGCCCGCAGTTTGCGGCTGTGCAGCCTGGGCCCCTCCGCCCGCAGCAGATCGACGGTGGCGATGCCGATCTGCAGGTGCTGGCCGATCGCCCGCTCATAGAAGGCGTTGGCCTGGCCGGGCAGTTTGATCTCGCCGTGCAGCGGCTTGTCGGAGACGCACAGAAGGGTGCCGTAGGGCACCCGGAAGCGGAAGCCCTGGGCGGCGATGGTGGCGCTTTCCATATCGATGCCCACCGCCCGGCTCTGGTTGAAGCGGATGGCGCTGAGGGTGAAGCGCAGTTCCCAGTTCCGGTCGTCGGTGGTGACCACCGTACCGGTCCGCAGCCGCTTTTTCAGGCTCTCCCCACTCTCGCCGCTGACCTGCTTGGCCGCGTCATAGAGGGCGCGCTGCACCTCGGCGATGCTGGGGATCGGGATGTCGGTGGGCAGGATGTCGTCCAGCACATGGTCGTCGCGCAGATAGGCGTGGGCCAGCACATAGTCGCCGATCTTCTGGCTGCCGCGCAGCCCGCCGCAGTGACCGATCATCAGCCAGGCCTGGGGCCGCAGAACGGCCAGGTGGTCGGTGATGGTCTTGGCGTTGGACGGGCCGACGCCGATGTTGACCAGGGTGATGCCCTGACCATCCGGCGCCATCAGGTGATAGGCCGGCATCTGGTGACGCCGCCAGGCGCCGTTGGCCACCGCCAGTTCAGGATCGGGGGTGTCCCTGGTGACATAGACGCCGCCGGAGCAGGACAGGGCCTCATACTTGCCCTGCTGCAGCTGCTCGCAGCCCCAGCGGACGAACTCGTCGACATAGCGATGGTAGTTGGTGAACAGAATATACTGCTGCACATGCTCGGCCGGCGCGCCGGTATAGTGCTTCAGCCGGGCCAGGGAAAAATCCGTGCGCAGACCGTCGAACAGGGCCAGCGGCCGCTCGTCGGCGATCATCGGGTCCCAGTAGCCGTCCGCCACCTCGTCGCCGATGTGGGCCAGTTCGGTGGCCGGGAACCAGCGGGCGATCTCCGAGGCCTGGGCGTCGGCCAGGCTCAGGTCGCCGCCGTCGAGCACGTAGGGGAAGGGAATTTCCTGCAGCGAGCGGCCGACTTCGACCTCGACGCCGAAGTCCTCCATCATCAGGGCCAGCTGCTCGACAAGATAGTCGCGGAACATCGCCGGACGGGTGACGGTGGTGGCGTAGGAGCCCGGATTGGAGATGCGGGCGTAGGCGCGGGTGATCGACGGATAGCCGCTGTCGCCTGACCAGTGCAGCCGCAGTTCGGGATAGGCGTAGGCGCCGCTTTCGCGAAGGGCGGGGTCGGGACGCACGCCGGCCTCGAGGAAGGCCTTCAGATGGGTGCGCAGGGCCTCGACGGAGCGGTCGTATTCTTCTTCAAGCCGCGCGACGATGGCGGCTGCTTCTTTCTGCTTTTTCATGGCGCCTTATAGCGGTGAGTTTTGACTTAGGCGAGACAGTGTTCGCCCGGTCGCATGCTTGCGCCGACGCAGGGTCAAAACCACATCCTGACCATGAACAATACCCTTCGCACCTTCATGCTGCTCGCCGGGCTCACGGCCCTCTTCGTCGGGGTCGGCTGGCTGATCGGCGGCGCCGCCGGAATGGTCATCGGCCTGGTCCTGGCCGGCGCCATGAACCTCTTCAGCTACTGGAACGCCGACCGGATCGTTCTGCGGATGTATCGGGCCCAGCCGGTCGGTCCGGATCATCCCGATCCGGCCGTCCGGGTCTATGCCCGGGATGTGCTGGAGATGGCCGCCCGGGCCGGCCTGCCGCCGCCGAAGGTCTATGTCATCGATGAGGACCAGCCGAACGCCTTCGCCACCGGCCGCAATCCCGAGAACGCGGCCGTCGCGGCGACGGTCGGCCTGCTGCGGATGCTCGACCGGCGTGAGGTTCGCGGCGTCATGGCCCATGAACTGGCCCATGTGCGCCATCGCGACACCCTGACCATGACCATCACCGCGACCCTGGCCGGCGCCATTTCCGCCATCGCCAACATCGGGCTGTTCTTCGGCGGCGACCGCGACCGGCCCGGCGGCCTCCTGGGGACTCTTGCCCTGGCCATCCTCGCCCCGATGGCGGCGGGTCTGGTGCAGATGGCGATCAGTCGCGGCCGGGAGTACGAGGCCGATCGTGGCGGGGCCGAAATCAGCGGCGATCCGGAGGCCCTGGCCAGCGCCCTGGCGAAGATCGAGAGCTGGTCGAGGCGCGCGGTCAACCACACCGCCGAGCGCAATCCGGCCACCGCCCAGATGTTCATCATAAACCCCCTGTCCGGCGAAGGGGCCGACAACCTGTTCTCGACCCATCCCAGCACCGCAAACCGCGTCGCGGCCCTTCGCCGGCTGCGGTC
The DNA here is from genome assembly GCA_019636175.1 of Caulobacter sp. Lineage (GTDB taxonomy): Bacteria > Pseudomonadota > Alphaproteobacteria > Caulobacterales > Caulobacteraceae > Caulobacter. The sequence goes on from JAHBYC010000004.1 coordinate 40,247, forward strand.
GGGTCCCGGCGTTGACCCGGTTTCCGGCCCTGCCCGGACCGCCGTCCCCGTGACGCCCCGGCGGCCGGGTCCCTGGGGCTGAGGGTTGCGCGGCCGGCCGGGGGCGGCTATCTGACCCCCGTCACTGGGGAGTAGCCGCCCGCATATCCAGCGGGGTTGTCGTCAACAGACTTGGGGTTTCGATCCCATGGCGACATCAGCCGAGAGGCCTGGCGAGACCTTTGGCTTTCGCGCCGGCTCATGCGGGGTCCTGGCGCGGGACGCCATTGGTCCGACCGTTTGGCCCCGCCGGGATATTGTTCTTCATGCAGGCTTTTCTGGTTTCCACCGGGCTGGTCGCCGTCGCCGAGATTGGCGACAAGACCCAGCTTCTCGCCATTCTCCTGGCCGCGCGCTTCCGCCGGCCCTGGCCGATCATCGCGGGCATTCTGGTCGCCACCCTGGCCAACCACGCCCTGGCCGCCCTGGTCGGTCAGATCGCCGCCCAGTGGCTGGACGGGCCCTGGATCCATTGGGTTCTGGGCGTCGCCTTCCTCGGCTTCGCGGTCTGGGCGCTGATCCCCGACAAGATCGACGAGGAGGAGGCGGATCCGACGCTGCGGGCGGAATCGATCTTCCTGACCACCGCCATCGCCTTCTTCCTGGTGGAGATGGGCGACAAGACCCAGGTCGCGACCATTGGCCTGGGCGCCCGGTTCCAGAATGTGCTGGAGGTGGCCGCCGGCACCACCTTGGGCATGATGATCGCCAACGTTCCGGCGGTGCTGCTGGGCGAGGCGGCGGCCACCACCCTGCCGCTGAAATACATCCGCTGGGCCGCCGCCGCGGGCTTCGCGGCGGTCGGCTTCTGGGTGCTGCTGGCGGGCTAAGGCGCGGTCCGATGAGTCTGGACCGGTAATCGGATCAAGAGGCGCTCTGCTCCGGCCCGTGAGGGCAGGGCGCCCCATAGCAAAGGGCCCCGGAGTTTCCTCCGGGGCCCTCGCTTAAGCGTTGTCGCTTGGGATCAGGATCAGAAGTTGATCGAGATCGTCGAGCGGCGGTTCAGGGGTTCCTTCACCCCGTCGCCGGTGGCGACGGCGGGCTCGGATTCACCCTTCCAGTCGACCGAGAGGGTCGAGCTGTTGACGCCCATGCCCACCAGGGCGTCAGCGACGGCCTTGGAGCGGCGCTGCGACAGGCCGACGTTGTACTTGGCCGAACCGGAGGTGTCGGCGTGACCGACAACCACGATCTGGGTGGCGTTACCGGCCTGGGCGTACTGGGCGGCTTCCGAAACCACCGTCTGGGCTTCCGGCGTCAGGATCGACTGATCGAACGGGAAGTAGACGATGAACTCGCGCGCTTCGTAGACCGGCGCCGGCGGCGGCGGCGGAGGCGGCGGGGGCTCGGGCGGCGGGGGCGGCGGAGCCGGCGGCTCCGGCGGCGGCGGCGGGGGAGGCGGAGCCGCGAAGCTGTAGCGGATGCCCACGGTCACCGACTGGTCGTTGTAGCTGCCCTTCATCGGGCCGGCCGCGCCGTTGTTGGTGAAGTTGAAGTCACCGGTCTGGAAGTAGCGGTAGGTCAGGTCGACGTTGACCCGATCGGTCGCCTTGGCGCTGACGCCGGCGATCGCCTGCCAGGCCCAGGTGGAGTCGCTGTCGTCGACGATGAAGTCGTTGAACGGCGGATCCTGGGTGTCGTACTGCGCACCGGCGATACCGGCGCCGACGCCCACGAACGGGCTGAGGTCGCCGTCCGGGATGAAGTCGAACAGGACGTTGCCCATCAGCGAGAAGACTTCGAGGTTGCCGCCGCTGGTGAACACCGCGCCATCCGGCACGTCGCCGGGACGGTAGGCGCCTTCGAGTTCAACGCGCCAGTGGGGCGACAGACGGTAGCCGAGACGGGCCGCGCCCATCCAGGTGTCGTCCGGATCGACGTTGGCGGCGCCGCCGGCGCCGAGTTCATAGTTGGTGTCGTCGGACCAGTGGTAACCGAGGTCGATCGCCCCGTACCAACCGGCGTCCTGCGCCGAGGCGCCCGACGCCACGAGCGTCGCAGCAATCGCCGCACCCGCCAGAAGCTTGAATTTCATCGAAAGAGCCCTCTCTTGCCCGCGATGCGACACGTGGTCGCTTCATTCCCAGTTATAGCAATGCATCGCCGCGCGCAAAGTGCCCGCGAAGCCACACCAAGGTTCATTTTTCTGCCATGATCCCCTTTCGGGCGAATTAATAGGCTCACGGTTGAGCCCGGCGCCGGTCTGGCGATCATCGAGCGTCCCTCATGCGTCGACGACCCGACAGAGCGTTCGGCTGGTTGAGCGCCTTTCGGTATTCGTCGCGGCGTTCGTGGATCGAGGCGATCACCAGGCCCATCGGAATGCCGATATCGACCAGGGCCGCCTCCGACAGCTGCAGCGACGCCTCGATGGTCTCCGGTACGGCGTCGGTGGCCCCCAGTTCGTAGAGCCGGCTGGCGTGGCGGGCGTCGCGGGCGCGGGCAACGATGGTCAGGTCCGAGCGCATGTCGCGGGCGGTGGCGACCACCGCCTCTGTGCCGTCGGGATTGTCCATGGTGACGACCAGGGCCCTGGCGGTCTCCAGCCCGCAAAGCCGCAGGAAGTCGGTGCGCGATGCGTCGCCGAAGAAGATTCGTCCCCCCGCGCGCCGGCCGCTTTCCACCAGCCGGGGATCGCGGTCGATGGCCACCCAGGGCAGGTCGTGACGGTTCAGCATGTCGCCGACCAGCTGTCCGACCCGGCCGTAGCCGATGACGATGACGCTGGGCTCGGCGGCCTCGCCGCTGTCCGGCTCCACCGGCAGGGCGTCCGGCTGCGCCCCGGGGCGTCCGCCCATCCGGGCCCCGATCGAGGCCAGCAGCGGGATGAAGAACATCGACAGGGTGACGGCCACCAGCAGGGTCTGGCCGATGTCGCGCGACACCACCCCCGTGCCCATGGCGCTGCCCAGGATGACGAAGGCGAACTCGCCGCCGGCGGCCAGCAGCAGGGCCGCCTCCAGCGCCACCTTGCTGGTCAGGCCGAACAAACGGGCCAGGCCGTAGACGACCGATCCGGTCAGGGCGATCAGGCCCGCGGTGACGCCAAGGATGGTCAGGGGTTCGGCAAACAGCCGCGACAGGTCCAGCCCGATGCCCACCGAGACGAAGAACAGGCCCAGCAACAGGCCCTTGAAGGGTTCGATGGTGCGCTCGACCTCATGGCGATACTCGGTCTCGGCCAGCAGAAGGCCGGCGACGAAGGCGCCCAGCGCCATGGACAGCCCGGTCAGGGCGGCCAGCAGGCCCGCGCCGATGACCACCAGCAGGCTGGCGGCCATGAACAGCTCCTCGCTCTTGGCCTTGGCCACGGACCGCAGCATCGGCCGCAGCAACAGTCGGCCGGCGACCACCAGGATCAGCAGGCCCACGGCGGCGGGGGCGAAGGCCAACAGGTCCCGGGCGGCGAAGGCGCCCTCGCCGCGGCGGCCCAGCACCGCCAGGGTGATCAGGATCGGGGCCACCGCCAGGTCCTGGAACAGCAGGATGGCGAAGGTGGCGCGCCCGGCCTGGCTGTGCTGCCGCTTCTTCTCGGCCAGCAGGGGCATGACGATGGCCGTCGATGACAGGGCCAGGGCCGCGCCGATCGCCGCCGCCGCCGGGGCCGGCTGGCCCAGCAGCATCGCCGCCCCGGCGATCACCGCGCAGGAGAGGGCGACCTGCAGGCCGCCCAGGCCGAAGACATAGCGGCGCAACAGGCGCAATCGCTCCCAGGACAGCTCCAGCCCGATCATGAACAGCAGGAAGACAACCCCGAACTCGGCCAGCTGCGAGATGTCCTCGGGATTGTCGACCGTGACGGCTCTCAACCAGGGTATCTGGTCGGCCTGGGCCCCCAGGCCATAAGGCCCCAGCACCACCCCGGCGCCGAGAAACCCGAGAATCGGGCTGATATTCCACCGCCGGAACAGGGGCACCACGATGCCCGCGGTCGCCAGAAACAGCACCGCGTCCTTGTATTCGCTGGGGGAAATTTCCGCCGCCATCCGGGCTCCTTGTTCAAGTCGCGTCAGTATGACCCGCCAGAGCCGTCTTGCGGAAGTCCGCGACGGCGACTAGAGGCGGCGCCATGCACGGTCGCCGCAAATTGCGCCGAAACGGAATCGCCGGCGCCCTGCCGGCGGTGCTGGCGGTGTTCGCCATGCTGCTTCAGGGCCTGATCCCGGCTTCGGCCCTGGCCCAGGAGGCCTGGTCGAAGGGCCAGGTCCAGACCATCGTCCTCTGTACTGCCAGCGGCGAGCAGACGGTGGCCATTCCGGCCGATCCCTCCACGCCGCAGCGCGGCTTCGCCGGCTTCAAATGCCACGCCTGCGTGATGGCCAGCCTGCTGGCGGTCACTCCGCCGACGCCGGTGCTGGCGCCGGTTCGCTACAGCCAGATCATCCGCGCCGAGGGCGAGCGGATCGAGGTCCATCCGGCCTTCGTCCGCCCGCCGCCGCGTCCGCCCTCCCAGGGCCCCCCGACCGTTTTCGACCTCTAGAGATCCGCTTTCGGGCCGCGACGCCGCGCGCCCGCAATCCCTCCTGTCGAAATTCAAGGTCTGTCATGCAACGACAATCTCTTTCCGCGCGCGCGCGCCTGCTGGCCGCCGCCGCGCCGCTTGCTCTGTCTGTCCTCTCCGTCTCCGCCCCGGCCCTCGCCGCCGACGAGCCTGGAACCCTGGTGGACAGCGTCATCGTCACCGCCAATCCCGATCCCGAAGACCCGCCGGTGGTCGGCGACGCCCGTCGCAAACTGTCCCGCACCCCCGGGGCGGTGTCGGTGATCTCGGCGGAGTCCTATGCATCCCGCGAGGCCCTGGCCCTGGACGACGTCCTGCGGGACGCCCCCGGCGTCTACGCCCAGAAGAAATGGGGCGGGGATATCCGCATCTCGATTCGCGGCTCGGGCATCGGCAACGCCAACCACAATCGCGGCCTGCTGATCGCCCAGGACGGCGTGCCGCTGAACGAGGCGGACGGCTATGGCGACAGCCAGGCGGTCGATCCGCTCAACACCCGCTACGTCGAGGTCTATCGCGGCGGCAACGCCCTGCGCTTCGGCGGGGCCCTGCTGGGCGGGGCGATCAACACCGTGACCCCGACCGGCCGCGACGCCGGGTTCGACAACCGGGTCCGCCTCGACGGCGGCAGCTTCGGCCTGCTGCGGGAAAACCTGGCTATCGCCCGCGCCTTCGGCGACTGGGATGTCTACGCCGCCGCCACCAACCAGACCGGCCAGGGCTGGCGCAGCCAGAGCCAGCAGAACATCCAGTTCGGCGCCCTCAACATCGGCCGAAGCTTCGGCGAGGACCGCGAGGTGCGGCTGACCGTCAACGGCTCCAACATCAACCAGGAAATCCCCGGGGCCTTGACCGTCGCCCAGTTCGAGGCTGACCCGCATCAGCCGGCGGCCGGCAATGTCGCCCTCGACTACCAGCGCAACCAGCGCGGCCTTCGCGGCGCCCTGCGGACCCGCTGGCGGCTGGACGACGGCCTGGTGCTGGAGGGGGCGGTCTATGCGGTGTGGAAGGATCTCGACCATCCGATCTTCCAGGTCATCGACCAGCAGAGCCGCAACTACGGCGTCTGGGGCCGACTGGACTGGCAGGGCCAGATCGCCGGCATGCGGGCCGACGCCTATGCCGGCCTTTGGCTGCGGACCGGCGATATGGACTCCAACTTCTACGTCAATCTGGCCACCGCGCGGGGCGCGCCCCGCTCGCGCACCCTGCAGAACGCCGACGCCAGCGACGTCTTCGCCGAGGGACGCCTGTTCGTCACCGACAGCCTGGCGCTGATCGCCGGGGGAACCTGGGGAACCGCCGGCCGCGACTACCAGAGCTTCGCCATCCCCGGCGTCGCCTCAACCTACAATCTGAAGGCCTCGAAGGACTATGAATGGTTCGCCCCGCGGATCGGTCTCCTCTGGGAAGGCGCCGAGGGCGTTCAGGTCTTCGCCAACCTGACCCGTTCGGTGGAGCCGCCGAACTTCGGCGCCATGTCGCCGACCGGAACCGGCTTTGCCCCTGTCGAGGCGCAGAAGGCCTGGACGGGCGAGGTCGGCGCCCGGGGCAGACGCGGGCCCTTCACCTGGGACGTCACCTTCTATCGGGCCCAGCTGGACGGCGAGATGCTGCAATACACCGTGGCGCCCGGCATTCCGGCCTCGACCTTCAATGCCGACAAGACGGTGCATCAGGGGATCGAGGCGGCTCTGGACTGGCGATTCGCGCCGCAATGGCGCCTGCGCCAGACCTGGACGTGGTCGGACTTCCGCTTCGACGGCGATGTTCAGTATGGCGACAATCGCCTGCCCATCGTGCCGCAGCATCTGTACCGGGCCGAGCTGCGCTATGAGAACCAGGCCGGCTGGTTCCTCGCCCCTTCGGTGGAATGGTCGGCGACCGACGCCTGGATCGACTACGCCAACACCCGCAAGTCACCGTCCTACGCCATCCTCAATCTCGGGGCCGGCTGGGCACTGAACGAGCGCCTGTCGCTGTTCGCCGATGCGCGGAATCTCACCGACGAGGCCTATGTCTCCAACACCCAGGCGGTGACGGTCTGGACCCCCGGGGCGGCCGTGCTCTGGCCGGGCGACGGGCGCAGCCTGTTCGTTGGCCTGACGGCGGCTTTCTAGGGCGGCGATGATGAGCCCGTTGAGCGAGACCGCCCCCACCGGCGCGAGCCGGCTGTATGGCCTGATCTGGCGCTGGCACTTCTATGCCGGCCTGCTGTGTCTGCCCTTCTTCATCCTGCTGGCGACCACCGGAGGCCTCTACCTCTTCCGGGACGAACTGGCGCCGGTGCTGGAGCATGACAGGCTGATCGCGCCATCGGGACCGGGGGCGGTCTCGCTCACGCCCGAGACCCTGATCTCCCGGGCCCTGGCCGCGCGGCCAGGGCGGGCCATCCGCTTCACCCCGCCGCCGATGCCCGGCCGCACCGCCGAGGTCGGCATTCGCGGCGAAACGGGACCGGTGACCAGCGTCTTCCTCGATCCGGCCAGCGGCCTGGTCGTCGACCAGATCGCCGAGACCTCCCGGCCGATGGCGATGATCAGTCATATCCACAGCCTGGCGATCCTGGGCCCCGGCCCCAACCTGCTGATCGAGGTGGTCGGCGGCTGGGCCATCCTGCTGGTGGCTGCGGGGGTTTTTCTGTGGTGGCCCAGGGGACGGAAGGCCGGGGTCGTCACCGTGAGGGCCAGTCCGGCGCGGCGGGTCTGGTGGCGCGACCTTCATGCCGTGGTCGGCATCTTCGCCTGTGGGTTTCTGCTGTTTCTGGCGGTGACCGGCATGCCCTGGTCAGGCTACTGGGGCCAGCACTACCGCGACCTGATCAACGGCTGGGGCCTTGGGACGCCGGCGGCGGTCAAGCCGGCCTCGGTCGCGTCCGATGTGGCGCTCGCGGCGAGCCGGGCAGGGTCCTGGACCATGGACGCCACCCGGGCCCCGCTGTCGCAACAGCTGTCCGGTCAGACCCTGCCCCTGACGCAGGTCATGCAGATCGCAAGCCGTCGGGGGATGGCGGCCGGCTACGTCATCCGCCTGCCCGACCGGCCGGCGGGCGTGTTCACGGTGCAGCGCTATCCACGCCAGGCGACCGGACAGCGGGTGCTGCACATCGACCGGTTCACCGGCAAGGTGCTGGCCGATGTCGGGTTCGCCGACTATGGGGCCCTGGCCAAGGCGACGGAGCTGGGCATCGCCATCCACACCGGCGGACAGTTCGGCCGGATCAACCAGCTGATGATGGCGGCCGCCTGCCTGGCCATCATCGTCATGAGCATCGCCGCCGGGGTGATGTGGTGGCGTCGTCGGCCATCCGGCCGATTCGGCGCGCCGCCGGCTCCGCGACCGGCCGGGCCGATGTCCCTGTCGCTCTTCGCTGTTTTCGCCCTGCTGCTCGGCCTGCTGTTTCCCCTGCTGGGACTCAGCATGGTCGCCGCCCTGGTGATCGACCGGCTCCTTCCACCCTTCTTCAAATCCCGTTTTGGCGTCTAATCTTCTCAATCCACCGCAAGGAAAATCCGATGACCAAGTTTCGCCTGCTCACCCTCGCCGCCCTCCTGGCCGCGCCCCTGGCCCTGAGCGCCTGCGACAAGCCGACCGCCAAGGTCGAGACCGGCCATGAGGCCATGGAGGCCGACCACGACAAGGCGCCGGCCACCGGTCCGGCGAAGATCGTCATCGCCCACAACTGGGCCCGGCCGGCCGCGGCGGGCGGCAACACCGCCGGCTATTTCCATGTGCGCAACGACGGCGGCGCCCCGGACCGGCTGCTCGGCGTCGAATCGGCGGTCTCGGCCAAGACCGAGCTGCATCAGTCGAAAACCGAGGGCGGCGTGATGGTGATGACCCCCCTGGCCGACGGCGTCGAAATCCCCGCCGGCGGCGACATCGAGTTCAACCCGGGCGGCATGCATGTGATGTTCATCGGCCTGACCGGACCGCTGAAGGTCGGCGACAAGGTCCCGGTCACCCTGGTGTTCCGCGACAGCGGCCGCATCGCCGTCGAACTGCCGGTCCAGACCATGTCGGCCGGCCACGACGAGGGCGAGCACCACGATCACTGACGGCTGCGTCGGCGGGGACGGCTGGCAAGGTGCGGCGAGCGTCTTGCCCGTCCTTCCCCGCCCGCCAATTCCCGCCTCCGCCATGCGTTGACACGACGCGGCGTAAGCCCGCTAACTCTCGCAAAACAATTGTTTGAGGGAGTGGACGTGATGGCCGGCTGGACCTTTGCCGATGTCTGGGAAGAGATCGCCGCCGTCGCGCCGGACCGCCCGGCCCAGATCCAGGGCGAACGGGTCATCACCTGGGGCCAGTTCGACCGCCGCGCCAACGCCATCGCCGCCCATATGGTCGGGGCGGGGCTGGGTCACCAGGCCAAGGTCGCCGCCTTCCTCTACAACGCCCCTGAATACCTCGAGACCTACTACGCCGCCTTCAAGGCCGGTCTGGCGCCGGTCAACACCAACTACCGGTATGAGCCCGAGGAACTGTTCTACCTGTTCGACAACGCCGACGCCGAGGCCATCGTCTTCCACGCCGGCTTCGCCGCCAAGCTCGACGCCATCCGCGCCCGACTGCCGAAGGTGAAGGTGTGGCTGGCGGTCGCCGAGCCGGGGGCGGAGATTCCCGACTGGGCGAGCGACTACGAGGCCGTGGCCTCGCCGGGCGCCGACCGCTTTGTCGCCCCCTGGGGGCGCTCGGGCGACGATCTGCTGCTGCTCTACACCGGCGGCACCACCGGCATGCCCAAGGGGGTGATGTGGCGCCAGGACGACCTGTTCCAGGTGCTGGGCGCGGGGGGCAATGTCGCCGCCGGCATTCCGCCGTTCGAGTCGGTGGCCGACGCCGGGGTGCGGACGGTGACAGGCAAGGCCGGCGACATCGTCCTGCCCGCCCCGACCATCCTCATCGCCGCCTGCCCGCTGATGCACGGCACCGCCCAGTTCGGCAGCTTCGGGGCCATGAACGGCGGCGGGACCATCGCCTGCCTGCCCTCGCGCCGCTTCGACCCCATCGAGCTGTGGAACGAGGTCGAGCGGCTGCGCGCCAACAGCGTGTCGATCGTCGGCATGGCCTTCGCCGCCCCCATGCTGGAGGCGCTGGAGGCCAATCCCGGTCGCTGGGATCTTGGCTGCGTGGTGCGGCTGGGCTCGTCGGGCACGGTGTGGAGCTTCGAGAACAAGCAGGGGCTGCTGAAGCATCTGCCGGAAGGCTGCGTGATCTTCGATTCGCTAGGCTCGTCGGAGGCCGTCGGCCTGGGCGGCTCGCAGTCGGTGCGCGGGGTCGAGGCCGGCACCGCCCAGTTCATGGTCGGCCCCAATGCGGCGGTGTTCACCGAGGACGGCCGCCGGGTCGAGCCGGGCTCGGGCGAGCGCGGCCTGGTCGCCGTCGGCGGCAACATTCCGGTCGGCTACTACAAGGACCCGGAAAAGAGCGCCAAGACCTTCAAGGTGTTCGAGGGCCGTCGCTGGTCGCTGCCGGGCGACTTCGCCGAAGTCAACGCCGACGGCACCATGAAGCTGCTGGGTCGCGGCAGCCAGGTGGTCAACACCGGCGGTGAGAAGGTCTTCCCCGAGGAGGTCGAGGAGGCCCTGAAGCTGCATCCGGAGGTGCGCGACGCGGTGGTGGTGGGCATTCCCGATCCCCGGTTCGGAGAAAAGGTCTGCGCCGTGGTCGATCTCAAGGCCGGCGCTGACCTCACCCTGGCCGACTTCACCACCCACCTGAAAGGCAAGCTGGCCGACTACAAGACGCCCCGCGCCCTGGTCCTGGCCCCGGTGGTCCGGGCCCCCAACGGCAAGGTCGACTACAAGGGCGTCCGGGCCCAGGCGCTGGAGGCGCTGGGCGTGAAGGGGTGATGGAAAGAAGGGCTACGCCTCGGGGCGTCCTTCTCCCCTTGCGGGAGAAGGTGGCGCGAAGCGCCGGATGAGGGGTTGAAGACTCGTAACGCCGCGCCCGATTTCGAAAGCCCCAATCCCTGTTGGCCGGCGCGACCCCTCATCCGACCCGCTGCGCGGCCCACCTTCTCCCGCAAGGGGAGAAGGGAGTCAGTAGCCCACCCACACCGGCTCGGCCGGCACGTCCCCGGCCAGCAACCGGCCCAGATGCCCGGCCAGGCCGCCGGGGAAGATCGGCTCGCTGCTGGCGGCGATCTCGGCGTGGGTCCACCAGCGCATGGCCTTGACCACGCGGCGCTCGTCCTCGGTCCAGTTGGCGTCGGTGAGGTCTTCGGATCGGGCGCGGACCAGGAAATAGTGCTCCACCATCCGGCGGGGCTCGCCATCCAGGGTCAGCAGGTGCTGGCGGCGCCAGACGACGGGGCCGAAGTCGGCGTCGGTGTGGCCGGTTTCCTCCCACAGCTCGCGGCGGGCGGCCTCGATCAGGCTCTCGCCGTCATCGACCCCGCCGCCGGTGGTGCACCAGGCGGTGAAGCGTGGCGTGTCGAACTTCAGCAGCAACAGACGGTCGGCCGGCGACAGCAGCACCAGCCGCACCGTCAGCCGGTCGCGGGGAGGCGCGGCGGTCAGACCGTGCGCTTGGCCCTGTCCTTTTCGTTTGTCGCCCGGATCGCCGCTGTCGCCGCCGCCCACTGTTCGTCACCCCATTCGGTCATGCGGGCGAAGTTGCCGCCCGTGGCATTGTAGGAAGCGCCGTCGATAGCAATGGTCTGGCCGTTCACATAGGTCGAAAGCGGATGCAACAGATAGACGGCCAGATTGGCCAGCTCGCGCATCTCCCCGACCCGGCCCAGCGGATTGCCCTTCATGTCGCCATAGGCGCTCTGGCCGGGGTTCAGCCGGGCGCTCATGCCCTCGGTGGGGAAGGGGCCCGGCGCGATGGCGTTGAAGCGGATGCCCTTGGGGCCCCATTCGACGGCCAGCGACTGGGTCATCACATTCAGCCCGGCCTTGGACATGGCGCTGGGCACGGTGAACGGCCCGCCGTTCCACACCCAGGTGGTCAGGATCGAGATCACCGACGCGCTCAGCCCCCCCTTGATCCAGCGCTTGCCGCAGGCCTGGGTGACGAAGAAGCTGCCCCGGAAGACGATGTTGGAGATGGCGTCGAAGCCGCGCGGCGAGAGGTCTTCCGTCCGGCTGATGAAGTTGCCGGCGGCGTTGTTGACGAGGCCCGTCAGCGGGCCGTCGGCCCAGATGGTCTCGACCATCTCCTCGATGGCCTCGGGCACGCGGATATCGCAGGCGATGCCGACAACCTTGCCGCCCTCCGGATGGGCCGCCATCAGCTCCCTGGCGGTCTCGTCCAGAATGCCGCCGCGCCGGCCGCAGATATAGACGTCGGCGCCGAGCATCATGCAGCCCTCGGCCATCACCTTGCCAAGGCCGGTGCCGCCCCCGGTGATCAGGATGCGTTGGCCCTTCATCAGGCCGGGTCGATACATCAGGTCGTCGGCGGTGAAGCTCATGGCGGGGTCTCCCTGGAGAATTTTCCAGACAGGGCGCCCGCTTCCCCAAGGTTGGTCAAGCGTTCCGAGCGCCGGCCGCAGACATCCCCATGCCCCGTCATCCCGGAAGCCGCGCGGCGGCTATCCGGGACCCGAAGGGCGCCGATCCAAAATTCAGGCGTTCAGGCGCCGGCTCCTGGGCCCCGGCCTTCGCCGGGGAGGCGGGTCCCTTGGGACCGCGACGGCGCGGCCCCTCATCACCCTCCGTAGCTGCGTCCCCGCCCGCCGAAGCCGCCGCGGGAGACCACGGCGCTGCGGGTCTGCACCCTCGCCGGCGCCTGGCGCACGGCCGGGGGCGGATCGACCCCCTGGCGGCCGACGGTGGTGCGGCCGCTGGCGTAGTCATGCCGCACCGCCCCGCCAAAGCCGGTGTAGTAGCCGCCGCCATAGCGGTCGCTGCGCCGGTAGACGCCGGTGCCCCGGTAGTAGGGCGATCCGCCGTCCATCATCCGTCCGATGACGAACCCGGCCAGCAGCGGGGTGAAGAAGCTGCCCTGGTGGCTGACGCTGGTGCGCGGCACGCACTGACCGGCGCCGTAGACGTCCTCGCAGGTCGACTGGGTCTCGAACCGGGGCGCCCGGTTCTCATCGTCCTTCAGCGCGGTCTGGTAGCTGGCCTCGCAGGCCTCGTCGCTGACCTGGTCGGCGGCCTTGCATTGCTCGAGGGTGGCGTAGGCATAGGCCTCCACCGGGTCCTTGTTGGCGGCGACCGCCTGCTGATCGACCGTCGGGGCGCTGTCGCAGGCGGCGATGCTGAGCCCGGCGCCGGCCATCAGGCCGGTCAGGGTCAGGGACTTGGAACGCTTCATCACAGCCTCTCCTTCAGGCGGTCATGCTGGCGGCGTTGATCAGGCCGACCATGACCGAAATGCTGGCCAGATAGACGGACGGGGCCATTTCGCCGGCCTCGATGCGGGCCTTGACGTCCCGCAGGAACAGCATCCGCACCAGGGTGAAGGCGACGACCTGGATGATCCCGGCCAGGGTGGCCCAGGCCGCGAACTCGGGCAGGCTGCCGGTGTGGCTCAGCGCCGAGGCCAGGGCCAGGGCGTAGCCGATCAGCGCCCCGCCCAGCACCACGGCGGCGGCCAGGTTGCCCTGCTTGATCAGCTCGGTTTCCTTGTAGGGGGTGATCCACTGATAGATGAACTTGAAGGCCAGGGCGAAGACGATGGCGGCGGTGAAGGCGACCAGGAAATAGGCCGCCCCCATCTTGAAGGTCATCAGATCGAACATCTCGCGGGTCCTCCCCCTTTGTTCAGGCCGAGAATTCACCCATGGAGAGCGGCACGCCCACCATGGTTTCATGGGTCAGTTCGCCGCCGTCGGGCTCCATCGACAGGGCTAGCAGCAACTCGCGCCCCTCGCGGCCAAGCTCGCGGCTGTAGAGCATGCAGCTCTGGAAGATGCGGCGGGCCGGCGTCGCGCCGTCGCGGTCGTCCCGCACCTCTTCCCAGAAGGTCACCGGCGGCTGCCGGCCCTCGTCTTCGCTGAACCAGTAGCGCTGAAAGGGCGGCAGGTCATCCTCGCGCCAGACCGGGTCCTGCAGGCGGTCGTTCCAGATCCGCCTGTCCTGACCGCTGGCCGGATAGAGGCTGCGCCAGGGGATGAACAGGGTGAAGTCGTCGGCCTCGGCGCCGGCGCGATCCTCGCTGACCGCCTGAAACATCAGATGATCGTCGGTGTAGAAGCGGTGCACATAGCCGCCGCTGTCCAGCTTGATCAGCCCCTGGGCGGTGATCTCCAGGGTGTCGCGGTCGAGGCGAAAACTGGCGTCGTCGCCCAGCCGGCGCCAGGCCAGAGGGTCCAGCACCAGGGTGCGGCCGATGGTGATATTGCGCACCATCGCCAGGTCAGGCCCGGTTGTTGTCGCCTTGCGGCCGAACAGCCTGTCGAACATGGCCGCCTCAGGCTCCCGCGGCGATGCTGTCGCCGGCGATGCGGGTGCGGGCGACGTAGTAGAGCCGGTCGCCCGTGCGCACCGGGCTGGCATGGTCAGGATTGAACACCGGTTCGACATCGGCGGCCGACTGCACCGCCAGCAGTGTCGCGCCGCGGGCCAGAAAGGCCTCGGCTGCGGCCTTGAAGCCGGTCGCGTCGTGGCGCCACTTCATGCCGTAGAGGGTGGCGCCCTCGTCGAGGTTGCTGGTCAGGGCGGTGATCACCTGGCTGGCGCCGGGGTCGCGCAACGACCGGCTGACCATCTCCGGCCCGGCGGCGACGATACATTCGACCCGGGGGCAGTGTTGACGCAGCAGGCCCGCCGGCTCGGCCTCCTCGAACCAGCAGACGATGTGGGCGTCGGGGGCCAGGGCGGTGACGGCCAGGGCCGCCGCCAGGGTTTCCGAATCGCTGTCGGCGTAGATGGCGATGCTGCGGGCCGAGGCGACCCCGGCGCGGCGCAGATCCTCCGCCGAGGTCAGGGCGACCGCCTTGACGTAGCGAACCCGGGGGTCGGGATCGTCCAGGGTCTTGCGGGTCAGCAGCACCAGCTGGTCCTGTTCGGGGTCGGCCAGCAGTTCGTCGATCATCTTGGGGGTGCGGGCGGGATTGAAGCCGATCAGCACGATGCCGGGGGTCATGCGACGATAGTCTCCCTTTCCGGTGCGCCGGCGGCGAAACCGCTCGGCGGCGTCGCCGACCAGTTTGGCGACGGCGGTGGTGAAGGCGGCGATGGCGCCGGGAAAGACGAACAGGGCGGTGAACACCCGTCCGGCGTGGGTCTGCGGGCTCAGGTCGCCATAGCCCACCGTGTAGGCGGTCGAGGCGTACCAGTAGGTGAACTCGTCCAGCGGCCGCAGCCCGCTCTCACCCATCGCCGCCAGCACCAGCCAGCTGAACCCGGCGTGCAGCAGCACGATGGCGGCCAGCACCGACCAGTGCAGGTCGGTGATCGCCCGATAGGCCGTGTTCAGAAACCGTCGCACGATGTGCGTAAGCAAGGCTCGCCTCCAGGAGCGCAACGATAGTCATATCGCGCCCTCGAACAACCCCTTGTCAAGCGTTCATGTTATGCATACCGTGAACGCATGCCCAAGGCTCCCACAGCAGCGGACAAGGCCGTCAACCGGACCCGCGAATGGCGCGAGGCCCGCAAACGCGCGGGGTTCGTGAAGATGGAGATATGGGCCCCGGCGGCCTGCCGGCAGGACATCCTGTCCGCCGTGCGGGCCATTGTGGTCGATTCAACCCGCGGCCCGGCCCTCGCCGGATCCGCACAGACGCCGAAAGGCACAAGGCTTATGGACCAGGTGATTGATACGGCTTGGACGATTCCGGCCCTGAAGAAGGAGCTGGAGGCCAGCGCCCTGCTGCGGGAAGGCGAACTGACCGCGACCGTCATCGAGGGCGCCGATCCGGTGCTGCTGGTGACCATGCACGAGTACGGCGATCTGCCGATCTACGTCAGCGCCGGCCCGATGCAGATCATCGTCTCGGTGGTCCTGTGGCCGGTGGCGGAACAGGAAAACACCGCCGAGTTCAACATCTTCCTGCTCAAGACCCAGAAGCTGGTGCCGCTGTCGAGCTTCGGCATCACCACCATCGATGGCCAGGACTATTACGAACTGCTCGGCGAGATCAGCGCCAAGACCAGCCTGCAGACCATCGTCATCGAGCTGCGCACCCTGGCCGAAAACGCCATCGACGCCGCCTCCGACCTGCGCGACTCCTTCCGCGTCGCCCAATCCGCCTGAGCCCGTCCGCCCAAGGGAGCGAAATCACATGTCCGTCTGGAGCAAACTCTCCGCCCTTTTCCGCGGCACGGCCCATGATGGCGCCCAGGCCGTGGTCGACGCCAACGCCCTGCGCATCCTGGATCAGGAAATCCGCGACGCCGACACCGCCCAGGCCCGGGCCCGCGACGACATGGCCGGCCTGGTCGCCCGCCGCCGGATGCTGGAAACCGAGGCCAAGAACTTCGCCGACCAGGCCCTGAAGTATGAGGCCTCCGCCCGCGCCGCCCTGGCCAAGGGCGATGAGGACCTGGCCCTGGAAGTGGCCCAGCGGATCGCCGATCTGGAGCGCGACGCCAACACCAAGGTCGGCCAGGTCGCCGAACTGCGGGCCGCCGAGGACAAGCTGCGCCAGGTCATCGCCACGACCGACAGCAAGATCGAGGCCCTGCGCCGCGAGATCGAGGTCGTGAAGGTCAATGAGAGCGTGCAGCGCGCCCAGTCGGCCGTCGTCGCCCGCTCGGCCGGCGCCGGTTCGGCGATGGGCTCGGCCGCCGACAGCCTCAAGCGCATCAAGGAGCGCCAGGCCATCCGCGGCGAGAAATTCCGCGCCGCCGAGGAACTGGAAGACCGCCGCACCGGCGCCGATCTCGACGCCAAGCTGCGCAACGCCGGCATCCTGCCCGGCGAGTCCGGCGCCCGCGACATCCTGGCCCGGCTGTCGGCCCCCAAGGATGAGCCCATCGCCCTGGAGGCGCCGCGCCTGAAGATCGAGGGCCCCGACAAGGTCCCGGTCAAGCGGGACGAAGACTGACTTGAAACGCCGCAGCATCCGGCCCCGCCCGGACTGGAAGGACGAGGCCGCGCGCGTCGGCTTCACCTTCCACCACATGGACGGGGCCCCCTACTGGGACGAGAGCGCCTTCTATGAGGTGACCCTGGCCCAGGCCGAGGCCGTCGAGGACGCCGCCGCCGAGATCCACGCCATGTGTCTCGACTTCGTCGCCGAGGCGGTGAAGAGCGAGCGGATCATGGCGCGGCTGGCCATTCCCGAGGCCCACCGCGACTATGTGGCCGAGACCTGGGAACGGGGCGATCCGACCCTCTATGGCCGGTTCGACTTCGCCTATGACGGCGAGTCGCCGCCGAAACTCTACGAATACAACGCCGACACCCCGACCAGCATCTTCGAGACGGCGGTGTTCCAGTGGCTGTGGCTTGAAGGGCGGATCAAGGACCGGACGCTGCCGGCCGACGCCGACCAGTTCAACAGCCTGTTCGAGAAGCTGCGCGACCGGTTCACGGCCATCTTTCCCAATGGCGGCTTCGTGCATTTCTCCAGCGACGCGGACTCGGTCGAGGATCGCCAGACGGTGAAGTTTCTCGAGGACCTGGCCGCCCAGGGCGGGCTCGAACCCCGGTTTGTCGCCATCGACCAGATCGGCCTCGACGCCGACGGCCGCTTCGTCGACGACGGCGACAACATCATCCAGGCGATCTTCAAGCTCTATCCCTGGGAGATGATGCTGCGCGAGCCCTACGCCGAAAACGTCGCCGGCTCGAAGACCCAGTTTCTCGAACCGGCCTGGAAGTCGCTGCTGTCCAACAAGGGCCTGTTGCCGATGCTGTGGGAACGCCACGCCGGCCACCCCAATCTGCTGGAGGCCTGGTTCGAGGATGACGCGGGCGCCGCAGGGCTCGGCGACTCCTACGTCCGCAAGCCGCTGTTCTCACGCGAGGGCGCTAACATCGAACTGGTCGACCAGGGCCGCCGCGCCGAGGTGCTGGACCAGGGCTATGGCGCCGAGGGCTGGATCCGCCAGGCCCTGCATGTTCCGCCGCGCTTCGAGGGAAACTATCCCGTGGTCGGCGCCTGGATCGTCGGCGACGAGCCGGCCGGCATGGGCATCCGCGAGGACGACAGCCCGGTGACCAAGAACATGAGCCGCTATCTGCCCCACGCGATCGTGGGGTGAAATCCCCTCTCCCGTGGGGAGAGGGAGGGGCCCATGGCCAAGGGCCATGGGAGGGTGAGGGCGTACGGCGCCGAAAGGGGCTCCTCGCAAAGATCTCTGCGGGTGGAAGCGCACCGGCGCGCGACCGCCGAACACCGTAAACCCTCACCCTCCCACGCCTGCGGCGCGGGCCCCGCCCTCTCCCTCAGGGAGAGGGGAATTATCACGCCGTCAATTCCTCCTCGACCTGCCCCAGCCGTTCCTTGCCGAAGAAGATCTCGTCGCCGACGAAGAAGGTCGGGATGCCGAAGGCGCCGCGGTCGGCGGCGGCCTGGGTGTTGTTCATCAGGATGGACTTCACCTCGTGGCTCTGGGCCCGCTCCAGCAGGGCCGAAGCGTCGAGTCCGGCGGCGTTCAGCACCCGCGCCACGACCTCGGGATCGCCCATGTTCTCGCCGTCCTCCCACATGGCCTTCAGCACCACCTCCATGTAGCGCTCGCCGACCCCCTCCAGCCCGGCGGCGACGAAGGCCCGCATGATGATCAGGGTGTTGATCGGAAAATGCGGGTTCATGCGGAACCGGCTCAGGCCGTGCTTGGCCACGAACCGCCGGCTTTCCAGCATCTCGTAGTCCATCTTGCCCTTGATGCCGCCGAAGGCGGTGAAGGGCGCCTGGTTGCCCGTGGCCTTGAACAGCCCGCCCAGCAGGCAGGGGATGACGTTCAGGGTCGCGCCGGTGCGCGCCAGAATGTCAGGCAGCACCATCGAGGCCATGTAGGCATTGGGGCTGGCGAAATCGAAAATGAAGTCGAGGGTCTTGGCCATGGGGATCACCATGTCTCCGTCCAGGGGCGCAGGTCCATCTCATGGGTCCAGGCCGAGCGATGCTGTTTGTGAAGCCAGACGTAGTTTCTGGCGATTTCATCCGGATCGAGGATTTCGCCCCGCTCCAGCCGCGCCTGGGCGTCCGGCATGTTCTGGCGGGTGAAGACGCCGTCGATGGCGCCGTCGCAGATCACATGGGCCACGTGGATGCCCTGGGGTCCCAGTTCCCTGGCCATGCTCTGGGCCAGGTTGCGCAGGGCGGCCTTGGCCCCGGCGAAGGCGGAAAAGCCCTCGCGGCCCCGCACGCTGGCGGTCGCGCCGGTGAACAGGATGCTGCCCCGGCCGCGCGGAACCATGACCCGCGCCGCCTCGCGACCGGTGAGGAACCCGGCCAGGGCCGCCATCTCCCAGACCTTGCTGTAGACCCGGGTGGTGGTCTCGCGAACGCCGAAGCGCACATTGGCCCCGATGTTGAAGACCACCACCTCCAGCGCCCCGACCTCCGCCTCGATGCGGTCGAAGAGGGCGGTCATCTCCTCCTCGGAGCGGGCGTCGACGCCGAAGGCGTGGGCCTCGCCGCCCTCGGCCTCGATCGCCTTGGCCAGGGTCTGGAGCTGGTCGAGGTTGCGCGCGCGGCGGGTCATGCAGACCGCCATCCCCTCCCGCGCAAAGGCCCGGGCGATCGAGCCCCCGACCCCCTCGCCGGCGCCGACCACGAGACAGACCCCTTTGGCGGCCATGGATGAAGCTCCTCAACGGTGGAGAGGTAAGTTGTAATTAAGTACTGACCAAGTCAACCACGGCGCCCTTCCCAGGCGTTCCCTCAGCCGCTCACCCCGGCGAAGGCCGGGGCCCAGCCGCCGGAGCGCGGTTGGTTGAGGATGGTTCGCCCTGCAGCCGACCTGAAACTGGATCCCGGCCTTCGCCGGGAGGAGCGGGCAGGGGGAGCCGGTCCGATCAATCGCCGCCGCCGGATACTGGAGAACCGGATACCGGCGCATCCGCCCCTGCGCGCGCCCGCCAGGCGGCGATGGAATCCTCGACCGCCCGCCGCCAGCGGGCCCGCAGGATAGGCGGCCGTTCGGGATAGTGCTCGTCCAGAAACGTCGCCTCGACCACCCGGTCGGTGCGGAAGTTGCGAAAGTCGGCGCGCAGTTCGCACCAGCCGATCAGGTTGCGGGTGGTGTCGCGATAGCCGATGGCCACCGGCCAGATCACCCGCCGGCTCTGGCGGCCCTGTTCGTCGGCGTAGGCGATGTCGATCTTGCGGCCGGCATGGATCGCGGCGCGGACCTGGGCCATGTCGAGGTTGTCGGGCGTGTTGCCTCGCGCCGGCGGGGTGCGGCTGGCCGGATCGAGGATCATCGGGCGCAGGTGCTCGGGCACCGTGGCGGCGATCTTGGCCACCAGGTCGCGCGCCGCCGTGGCCAGGGCCGGATCGCCGCGACCGGCCACCCATTGCGCGCCCAGAACCGCCGCCTCGACCTCGTCGGCGGTCAGCATCAGCGGCGGCATGTCGTATCCGGCGTCCAGCACATAACCGACGCCCGCCTCGCCGCGGATCGGCGCCCGCTGACCCATCAGGGCGGCGATGTCGCGATAGACGCTGCGCTTGGAGGTCTCCAGTTCCTCGGCCATGGCCTGGGCGGTCACCGGGGCCGAGGCGCGCCGCAGGATCTGGATGATCTGGAACAGACGGTCGGCGCGGCGCATGCGGGGTCCCTCAGCGGATGCTGACAGCAGGCTGTCAGCAGGGGGCGACTATCGATCATCTCATCCGACAAGCCAACCGGAGACGCCCCGATGATCACCCTCTACAGCGCCGGACCGGGCTTCGACCTGCCCGAATACAGCCCCTATGGCGCCAAGACCGAGATCCAGCTGCAGCTGGCCGACCTGCCTTACGTCAAACAGATCGGCCGACCGGCGGACTCGCCCAAGGGCCAGCTGCCGTGGATCGAGGACGAGGGCGAACGCATCGCCGATTCGACCTTCATCCGCGCCCATATCGAGAGCAAGTACGGCGTCGATCTCGACGCCGGCCTCAGCCAGGAGGACCGCGCCCGCGCCTGGGCCATCGAGCGGATGGTGGAAAACCAGCTGGGCTGGACCGCTGCCCACTTCCGCTTCCTGGTCGCGGAAAACTTCGACAAGGGCCCGGCCCACTGGTTCGACGCCGCCCCCGAGGCCATGCGCGAGACCCTGAAGGACGGGCTGCGGGCGGCGGTGAAGACAAATGTCCACGCCGTCGGCGTCGGGCGGCACAGCGATGAGGAGATCACCTGGCTCGGCGAGCGGTCGCTCAAGGCCCTCCAGGTCCTGCTCGGCGACAGGCCCTTCCTGTTCGGCGAACGGCCGGTCGGCTCCGAGGCGGTGGTCTATTCGACCCTGATGGTCACCCTGAACCCCTTCTTCGACTCCCCTCTGCGCCGCCGCGCCGAGGCCATGCCGACGCTGGTCGCCTACGTCGAGCGGATGACCGACCGGTTCTATCCGGACTTCCGGAAGATGGCGGCGTAGGCCGGCATCCACCCTCGCTCCCGTCACCCCGGACCTGTTCCGGGGGACCATTATCGCAAGCGATGGAAAGGGGGCGGGCCGGCGGCGGAGATCGCCCTCAAAGTCCCGCACGTATGGACCCCCGGAACGAGTCCGGGGGTGACGGGAGAGGAAGGCGGCGGGGCGCCCGCATCCGGAAAACCCCAACCCCCGCTCCTCCCCCCAACCCCGCCTTTGCCACTGCCGCCCCGCCGCGCTAGGAAGCGCGCCGATGTCCGATCCCGCCGCCACTCTCGCCGTCTACGGCGCTCCGCCCCTGGCCCTGGCCGACGTCCCGGCCGGCGCTGTCCAGCTGTCGCCGCTCGTTCCGGGCTCGACGGCGCAGGAGACCCTGGCGGACGCCTCGCTGGACGAGATCATCATGCTGGCTCCGCCCGGCACGGTGGAGCGCCGCTACGCCATCGCCCAGGCCCTGCGCGCCCTGCGGCCCGACGGCCGGCTGCGGGTCATGGCCCCCAAGGATCGCGGCGGCGCCCGGCTGGCCGGGGACCTCACCGGCCTTGGCGCCAGCTTCGGCGAGACCGCCAGGCGCCATCATCGCATCTGCCAGGTCGCCCGGCCTGCCGACCTGTCCGCCGTCGCCGCCGCCATCGCCGAGGGCGCGCCCCGGCTCGATCCGGACCTTGGCCTGTGGACCCAGCCGGGGGTGTTCAGCTGGGACCGCATCGACAGGGGCACGGCCCTGCTGATCGAGGGCCTGCCGCCGCTGGCCGGCAAGGGCGCGGACCTGGGGTGCGGCCTGGGCCTGCTGGCCCACGGCGTCCTGGCCTCGAAGGACGTAACCGACCTGGCCCTGGTCGACATCGACCGGCGCGCCATCGAGCTGGTCAGACGCAATGTCGACGACCCCCGCGTCGCCGCGCACTGGGCCGATCTGCGCGGCGTCGAGCCGGCGCTGGCCGACCTCAACTTCGTGGTCATGAACCCGCCCTTCCACGACGCCGGCGCCGAGGACCGCGCGCTCGGCGCCGTCTTCCTCCGCCGCGCCGCCGGGATGCTGCGGAAGGGCGGCGTCTGCTGGATGGTCGCCAACCGGCACCTGCCCTACGAAAAGACCCTGGCCGAGCATTTCAGCCAGGTGACCCCGCGCGGAGAGGGCGCCGGCTACAAGGTCTATGAGGCCCGCAAGTGACCCAGCAGGTCCGGCTGGACCGGCTGCTGTCCAACCTCGGCTACGGCAGCCGTCGCGAGATGGGAGCCCTGGCCGCCGCCGGCGGCGTGATCCTCGACGGCCAGCCGGTCCGCAAGGGCGACCAGAAGGTGCCGGTGGTCCGCGACCTGCCGTCCCGGATGACCGTGCGCGGCAAGCCGGTCGACCCGCCGCCGGGCATGGCCCTGATGCTCAACAAGCCGCTGGGCGTGACCTGTTCGCACAAGGAGGCCGGGGCGGTTGTCTATGAGCTGCTGCCGCCGCGCTGGCGGGCCCGCGATCCGGTGCTGTCGACCGTCGGGCGCCTCGACAAGGACACCAGCGGCCTGTTGCTGATCACCGACGACGGCCTGTTGCTGCACCAGATCATCTCGCCGCGTTCCGCCGTGGCCAAGCGCTATCACGTCACCCTGGCCCGGCCGATGGACGGAACCGAGGCGGCCGTCTTCGCCGCCGGGACCCTTGTGCTGGACAGCGAGGACAAGCCCCTGCTGCCGGCCGAACTCGAGGTGCATTCCCCGACCACCGCCCACCTGACCCTGCATGAGGGCCGCTATCACCAGGTGCGCCGGATGTTCGCCGCCGTCGGCAATCACGTCGAGGCGCTGCATCGCGACCGCGTCGGGGCGCTGGACCTGCCGGCCGACCTGGAGCCCGGCCAGTGGCGCATCATGAGCGACGCCGACATCGCCGCCGTCTTCTCCGAAGCGGCCGCCTGACGCCCGCGGGAACCTTCGATCCGGCCGTGGCTTTAGTCTGCATAGCAGCAGGCGAAATCCCGTGTTCCGTCCCCTCCACATCGCATCCGTTTCCTCCGCCCTGGCGCTGGGTCTGATCGGGCTTGCCGGCCCGGCCGCCGCCGGTTCCTCGGCGGATGTCTGCGCCGCCCCGGCGCCCGCCGCCGGCGCGGTCGTTCACGGTCCGGTGCTGTTCGTGGATTCAGGAGACACCCTCTGCGTCGCCCTTGGCGAGACACCGGACCAGTGGGTCCGGCTCAGCCTCGCCGACGCGCCGGCGGACAATCCGATCCGCCGCACCTCGGCCACCCCGGCCAATGACAATCCGCGCGGAACCCTGCTGGCCGTCGCCTTCAGCCAGACCGTCGACTGCACGGTCCAGACCGACGGCCGCGCCATCTGCACCCTGCAGGACGGCCGCTCCCTCGGCGCCGCCGTCCGTCAGCCCACCGCCTGGGCCGCCGGCAAGGACTGGCGCTAGCTCTCCACCCGCGCCTGCAAGGCCATCGCCCCATGCGGCGCCCGCACCTTGCCCTCATGGATGATGTAGGCGAACACGTCGCGCGGTTTCGATGGCGCCGCGTGGGCGGGATCGACCCTCGGCAGGTCGTCCGGAACCCCGCCGCCGGCCCAGGTCTTCAGGCGGTCGGCCCACTGGTCCAGCTCCGCCGGCGGATAGGCGGTCTCGCAGTCATCCGATCCGGTCTGCAGCCGCGCGTAGATGAAGTCGGCTGTCACATCGGCGATCTCGGGATAGGTCTGGTGCTTCGCATAGACGCAGGCGACGCCGTATTTGCGGATCAGGGCGGGAAATTCTGCTGTGCAGAAGCTGTCGTGCCGAACCTCGACAGCGTGGCGCAGGGTCCGGCCTTCCAACGTCTTTGGCAGCAATTTCAGGAAACCCTCGAAATCCGCCGGATCGAATTTCTTGGTGTTGGCGAACTGCCAGCAGATCGGCCCCAGCTTGTCGCCCAGCTCGATCAGGCCCTGGCCCAGGAACCGCTCCAGCGACTCCCCGGCCCCGGCCAGGACCTTGCGGTTGGTTGTGAAACGGCTGCCCTTGATGGCGAAGACGAAGTCATCCGGCGTCTCGTCGCGCCAGGTTTTCCAGCTGTCGGGCTTGAAGGTCGAGTAGTAGGTGCCGTTGATCTCGATGCTGCGCTGATGCTCGCTCATGTAGCGCAGCTCATCCTTCTGCCGCAGCCCCTCGGGATAGAAGACCCCCCGCCAGGGCTCGAAGGTCCAACCGCCGACACCGGTTCTGATCATGCCTGACATGCGGAGGCTCCTGGGCGGTCGGTATGGTTAATGGCCTCGAAAGCTACAACATCTTGGGGGTGAACAAAACGGGAAAACGACCGTTCCGCCGATTCGGTCATGGTCTGTTTCCGCGCTGTTCGGACAGGGGTTAACAGCCGGTGGTTTGCCGTTAACGGCCGCCAGTCGACGGCGTCGATGAGCGGTATTGCAACGCTTCGCGCTTTGAGGCCTTGTTGCCGTGAGGGGGACTTTCAATGAACCGTCTGTTGGCCGGCGTCATCGCCGCTGTTGGCTGCCTTGCCGCCGGCTGGGGGGCGTCGGCCCAGACGCTTGATGACGTTCGGGGGCTTCGGGTCGCATCGGACGGTCCTTTGAATGCCGCGGCCTTCATCCTCGATGACGGGGACACCGTGGTGCTCACAGCCACGGTGCCGACCGGGGCCGGGGCAAGTTTTGACATCGACGTTGACGGCGACGGCAAGGTCGGGGTCAAGCGCGATGTGTATTATGGAACCCTCAAGCCGGGCGTAAACTGCGTAACCTACCGGATCAGCGAGACAAGCTGGGACGGGTGCGGATCCTACGTTTCACGCAGCAGCTATCGTGAAAACACATCCGGCAAATGGCGGATCATGGAATGGCGGGTTCCCCGGCAGGAACTGACCACAGGCGACCGGGTCTATTTTCAGGTGACCTTCTATTCGCCGGCCACCGGCTCGCGACAGTCGGCCCGCGCTCATATCGACCTGGAACCGCGCCCGCTTCCACCCCAGGTGCTTCGCGCCATCGACGACTGTTTGCTGGTCGCCAACGCCACCGACACGGTCAGTCAGGCCATGGTGAAACAGGCGCTGGCCGGCTGCACGACGGCATTGGAGAGCGGTCGCCTCACGCTCGATCAGGTCGGCAGCGCACATATGCTGAGAGCGGACCTCTATCTGAATCTGAACGACAGCGCGGCCGCCCTGGCCGATTTTCTGAACGTGCCGACGCAGTCACTTGATCACAGTGCTGGTCAGGTGCGGGCGATGCTGCTCCTCACCGATCTTGGCCGGCACTCCGAGGCGAGAAGAATCGCCGAGACGCTCACGACGGACTCCGAACCGATCAACAGGTCGATTGCCGAGAGCCAGCTTTGCTGGACGACCGCGGTGGTGTTCAAGGAAGACCTGACCGCGGCGCTGGACCACTGCAATCGCGCTGTTTCCAACGCGCCCACCAACCCCGGCGCCTACAACGGCCGAGGCCTGGTCAACCTCATGCTGCGGCGAAACCAGCCGGCCTTTGACGACTTCAATCAGTCACTGAAGATCGCCCCCGAAAACAGCATTGCGATCTACGGCATGGGTGTCGCTGCCGGGCGACTTGGCAGGGCCGATGAATCGGCGGCCGATATCAAGCAGGCCCTGGCGATGGATCCCAAGGTCGAGGAGATTTTCCGCGAGGCCGGCCTCATTCCCTGAGCGGCGAACCGGGTCAGTCCGCGAGAATCTCTTCCGCCCGCCGCGTCACCGCGCTCAGCCTCGGTCCCCAGGCCGCGGCCAGGGCGTCCGGGTCGTCCTCCCGCGCCGCGCGCAGCGGGCCGTCCCAGACCATGGCCGCCTTGCCGAAGGGCAGGGGGATCATCGCCCCGTCCCAGCTGCCAAGCCGGATCGCCGGCTTGCAGGCCAGGCCGACCAGCAGCACCGGCGCCCCGGTCACCCGGGCCAGGGCCGGCGTTCCGGCCTGCATCACCTCATGCGGTCCGCGCGGGCCGTCCGGAGTGATGGCGATGCCGCCCCCGTCCTTCACCCAGCGGATCATGTCGCGAAAGGCCTGTTCGCCGTGCTTGTTCTTGCCCGGATCGGACTTCTTCTTCGACGAGCCGCGAATGGCCGGAAAGCCGATCGACTGCATGGCCAGGGCGATGAACTCGCCGTCCGACGAACGGCTGATCAGGGCCCGCATGTCCTGCCGCTGGCCCGGCGCCTGGGGCCAGCTGACCGGCGACAGCGGGATGCGCCCGTGCCAGAAACACAGGATCGCCCCGCCGACCTGGCCGGCCCGATGGTCGGCCCACACCCCCTCGGCCATCTCCTGACCCTCACGGGTCCAGCGCATGGTGGCGAAGCACAGCCGCAGCCAGCCGGCGAAGATCAGCGCCAGCGCCTGCTGCACGCCCTGCGATCGGAACAGCTTCTTCACCGCGCGGGCTCCTGCACCGGGTCGGCCTCGGGCGCGCTGTCCAGGTCCTGGGCCCGGGCCAGCCGGGCGTAGAGGCCGCCGGCCTTGGTCAGTTCGCCATGGCTGCCGGACTCCACCACATGGCCCTTCTCGATCACATAGATGCGGTCGGCGTTCTTCACCGTCGACAGGCGGTGGGCGATCAGGATGGTGGTGCGGCCCGCCATCAGCCGGTTCAGCGCCTGCTGCACCTGCACCTCGCTCTCGGTGTCCAGGGCGCTGGTGGCCTCGTCCAGCAACAGGATCGGGGCGTCCTTGAGGAAGGCGCGGGCGATGGCGATGCGCTGTCGCTGTCCGCCCGACAGCCGGGCCGCCGCCTCGCCGACGACGGTGTCATAGCCCTGCGGCTGCTCGAGGATGAAGTCGTGGGCCGCCGCCAGCCTCGCCGCCTCCTCGATCGCCTCGCGACTGGCCTCGGGGCGGCCATAGGCGATGTTGGCGGCGATGGTGTCGTCGAACAGGAACGGCTCCTGGGTGACGAGGGCGATAGCCTCGCGCAGCGACGCGGTCTGGGCCTGCCGCACATCGACCCCGTCGACGGTCACCGCGCCGGAGGTGACGTCATAGAAGCGGGGGATCAGCGACAGGATGGTGCTCTTGCCGCCGCCGGACGGCCCGACCAGGGCGATGGTCTCGCCGCGGCGGGCCTCAAGGCTGACCTCCTCCAGCGCCGGGGCGCCGCCGGCGTAGTTGAAGCCGACCTTGTCGAAGCGGATGGCCCCGTCGGTGATGGCCAGGCGGGCGGCCTGGTCCGACTCCCGCACCTCCGGCTTGACGTCCAGCGCCGCGAACAGCCGCCGCGCCGCGGTCATGCCCTCGGCGAAGACCGTCTGCAGATTGGCCACCTGCCGCAGGGCCTGGCCCGCCGTGCCCAGCGCCCCGACGAACACCAGGAAATCGCCGATGGTCATGGCTCCGGTCGAACCGCGCCAGCCGGCGTAGGCGAACACCCCGGCCGTCACCACCATGCTCAGCAGCTCGGTGGCCGGGGCCGACTGGGCGCGGGCGTTGGCGCCCTTGATGATGTGCCGCTGGCGCTGGCGCACCACCTCGGCGACCCGCGCCTCCTCGGCCGCCTCGCGGTTCTCCATCTTCACCACCCGCACCCCGTCGAGGCTCTCCATCAGGGTGGTCGACAGCACCTCGGTCGCGGCCATGGCCCCCTTGGCGGCCTTCTTGGAGCGGCGGGAAAAGCGCTGCATCAGGCGGCTGGCGAAGGGGGCGCAGAGCAGGATGGCGGCGGTCAGCCAGATGTCGGTGGCAGCCATGACAAAGACCATGCCGATGATGGTCAGCACCTGCTGGCTGTAGGTGATCACTCCGTTGGTCACCGCCTCGCGCAACAGGGTGGCGTCGTAGAGAATCTGCGAGACGAAGCTGCCCGAATGGGTGGCCCGCAGCCGCGCCAGGTCGGCCCGCATCATCCGCCCGAACAGTTCGACCTGGATGTCGCCGACGATGCCGTGGCCGATGCGGTTGGTCTGGTAGGACTGCACGACCTGGGCGATAGCCCGGCACAGCGCATAGGCCAGGATGGTCAGCGGAATGGTCAGGATCGCCCCGGGCTTGGCCTTGACCAGCAGGTCATTGGCCGCCGGCTCCAGCATCTTGACCAGCAGGGCCGAGAAGCCCGCCGACAGCAGCGCCGCCAGCAGGGCCAGCGCCACGCCCCGCCAGCGGGGCTTCAGATAGGTGGCGGCCACCCGCGCGATAAGCTGGCGACCGGTCATCTCGGCGGGGGCGGCGTCCGTCATGCGGGCGGGCAGGCTCTCGAAGGCTTTGCATCAGCGCAAGGCGCCACTACTTAGGACGCATCGCGATGGAGCGCCACTTGTCCGGCTTTGATCTGTCCACGCCCGGCGGTCGCTTTCGCGCCAGGCTGGATTTCTTTTTCAAGGACCACGCCTTTCTGCGTCTGTCCTTTTCCAACGCCCACTGGATCGGGCGCGACATGGTGCGCGCCGCCCAGCCCTGGCCGTTCCAGCTGGCCTGGTGGAAGCGCGACGGCATCCGCACCATCATCAACCTGCGCGGCGGCTTCGACACCAGCTTCCATGCCCTGGAAAAGGACGCCTGCCGCCGCCTCGGCCTCGACATGGTCGATTTCACCGTCACCTCCCGCGCCGTCCCGACCCGCGAGCAGGTGCTGGGCGCCAAGGCCCTGTTCGAGACCATCCAGTATCCGGCCCTGATGCATTGCAAGTCGGGGGCGGACCGCGCCGGGCTGATGAGCGTGCTCTATCGCCACTTCCATCTGGGCGATTCCATCCGCGAGGCGATGACCGAGCTGGGCCTGCGCACCCTGCATGTGAAACAGGGCAAGACCGGTGTGCTCGACTATGTCTTCGAACGCTACCTGACCGAGGCCGAACCCAGGGGGCTCAGCTTTCTCGACTGGGTGATGAGCGACGCCTACGACCCCAAGGCCATCAAGGCCGACTTCCAGGAAAGCTGGTGGGGAACCCTCCTCACCGACCGCCTGCTGAAGCGGGAGTAGCGGTTCCCTCTCCCTGAGGGAGAGGGCGACCTGACCTGCATCACCGTCATCCCGGACGCCCGCAGGGCGATCCGGGACCCAGGGGGTGACGGGCCCGGCTATCGAAAGCAGCATTGCGCCGAGCACGCCGGCGTCTGGGTCCCGGATAAGCGCTGCGCGTTTTCCGGGATGACGGGAATGGACTACCCCGGCAACCGCTCGAACACCGGCATGCCTTCGGCGACGCAGTGGAAGGGCTGGCGGTCGATGCCGAAGATGGCGATGTCGGGTGTGAAGACCGACGGGTCATCCAGCGACCCGACCTTGAGGATCACCGCCGGAAAGCCCGGCGCGCGGCTGGTCAGGGGCGTGCCGCAATCGCCGCAGAACTCCCGGGTCACCGGGTTTTCCAGATCGCCGCGGGTAAAGGCCTTCGGCGTCCCCTTGGTGTAGCGAAAGCCGGGAACCGGCATGGCCATGAACACATTGGGCGAGCCGCCGGTGATGTACTGGCACTCGCGGCACAGGCATTGCGCCTTCATGATCGGCTCGCCCTCGGCCTCATAGCGCACCGCCTTGCAGTAGCAACCGCCCTCGATCTTCATCGCCGTTCCTCCCGTTTTGTCCGGAGTAACACGGGCTTTCGAAACCGCTCAAGCGGCCCCGTGCTCCTCCCCCGAGAGGGGAGGAGCGGGGTCGGCCCGTCAGTGGTGGTGGTCGTCCTCGCTGGGATCCAGCAGCTTGTGGGCGTGGATGATGAAGTAGCGGGCGTGGGCGTTGTCGACGGTGGCCTGGGCCTTGGCCTTCCAGGCCTTGTGCGCCTCGGCGTAGTTGGGGAAGGCGCCGACGAACTCGACCTTGGACAGGTCGGCGAACTGGATATCGGAGACGTCCTTCAGCTCGCCGCCGACGACGAGGTGGAGCAGTTGTTTGTCCGGCATGGGTTTCCTCTGGGGAAATGAGTCAGTTTGGCAGGTCGATATGCCGGACGCGGTCCAGGATCAACGGATACAGGGCCGGCGCGGCGCAGATCAGGCTGGGCATCAGGGGAACCGGCTTGTTGTAGCTGAAGTCCCGGCCCTTGTGATCGGTCAGCACGGCGCCGGCCTCGGCGCGGATCAGGTCGGCCGCCGCCAGGTCCCACTCGCTCTTGGACGACAGGGCCAGGGCCGCGTCGAAGCGGCCGTCGGCCACCAGGCAGAGGCGGTAGGCGATGGAGTTGCGGGCCTCGATCCGCATTGGCGGCCAGGGCGTTCGCCAGGCCGGATGGGCGAACATCTTCGCATCGCCCAGCATGGCGCAGTCCTCGACGGTGGTGGCGGCGCTGGCGCCGATGACGGCGCCGTTCAGGCTGGCCCCGCCGCCGGCCGTGGCCGTGAAGGTCTCCTCGACATCCGGCGCATGGACCACCCCGGCGACCGGGCGGTCGGCCTCGACCACCGCGATGCTGACCGACCACCAGGGCTTGCCCTTCTTGAAGGCCACCGTTCCGTCGATCGGATCGACCACGAACAGGCGCCGCCGCTGGAGCCGCGCCGGGTCATCCGCCGTCTCCTCCGACAGCCAGCCGTATTCCGGCCTGGCCTGCAGCAGCATCGCCTTGAGCAGGCTGTCGACCTCGATGTCGGCGTTGGTGACCAGGGAGCCGCCGTCCTTGGACCAGGACTTCAGGCCCTGGGCCCGCAGCGCTTGGGCCGTCTCGCCGACGGTTTGCGCCGCCTCGGTGATGAGCTCCAGATCGTTCACGAGCCGGCGATCGCCAGGGCGTCGACCAGCAGGGACGGGGAGTCGTGGCTGCCCTTGATCACCAGGTCGGTTCCGGGAACCAGCCGCCGGTAGATGTCGATCAGATTGCCGGCCACGGTGATCTCGTTCACCGGATAGGCCAGCTGGCCGTCCTCGAACCAGAAGCCCGAACAGCCGATCGACCAGTCGCCGGTGTTGCCGTTCAGCGAGGGGCCGAACATCGAGGTGACCAGCAGGCCCTTGCCCGCGTCGCCCATCAGCCCGGCCAGGTCCTTCTCGCCCCCCGTCAGGATGACGTTCGAGGTCCCCGTGCCCGGCGGGCCGGCGAGGCCGCGCGAGGCGTGGCCCGTGGTCTCCATGCCCAGTTGCCGCGCCGAGGCGGTGTTGAGCAGCCAGGTGGTCAGCACGCCCTCGTCGATCAGGGCCATCGGCTCGGTGGCCACCCCCTCGTCATCGAAGGCGCCCGATCCCAGGCCGCGCACGCGGTAGGGATCGTCGAGCAGGGAGACGTTGTCGGCGAACACCTGCTTTTCCAGCTTGTCCTTCAGGAACGACACGCCCCGCGCCACGCTGGGCCCGGAGATGGCGCCCAGCAGAGGCCCCAGGATGCTGAAGGCGATGCGGTTCTCGAAGATCACCGGGGCGGTGGTCGAGGCGATCTTGCGGGCGCCCAGTCGGGCGACGGCGCGGGCCCCGGCCTCGCCGCCGACCCAGCCGGCGTCGGGCAGGTCCTCGTTGTGGCGGGTGGAGCGGCCCTCGCCGCCGCGTTCCATGCCCGCCCCCTCGCCGGCGATGGCCGAGGCGGAGACCGAAAAGCCCGAGGCCTGATGGCCGCCGAAGAAACCGCCGCTGGTGGCCAGCATCCAGCGGCTGGTCGACCAGCCGGCCGAGCCGCCGTCGGAATTGGTCACGCCCTTCACCGCCCGGGCGGCGTCCTCGGCCTCGCGGGCGCGGGCCTCCAGGCTCTCGGCGGTGGGTTCGTGGTCGTCGTAGAGATCGAGGTCGGGGAAGGGGCCCTGGGCCAGCCGTTCCTCGGGGGCCAGGCCGGCATAGGGGTCTTCCGGCGCCAGTCGGGCCATGGCCACCACCCGCTCGACCAGTCTGGCGCGGCCGCCTTCGGAAATGTCGGAGCCGGAGACCGACGCCTGGCGGGCGCCGACGAAGACGCGCAGGCCCAGGTCGCGGGCCTCCTCGCGCTCGACCTCCTCCAGCTCGCCCAGCCGCACCGACACGGAAAGCGACTGCCGCTCGGCATAGGCGGCCTCGGCCGCGTCGGCCCCGGCGTCCAGGGCGGCGGCGACGAGGTCGTTCAACAGGTTTTCATCCATCAGGGGCTTATGGGCGCCCGTGGGTGTCGCCGCAAGGGCCAGCAGCGTGCGTGCTTCGACAGGCATGACGACGGTTTGTGCAGCCTATCCCTCGTCGTCATCCTGAGTAGCCCGCTGAGCGGGCGTGTCGAAGGACGCAAGAACGCAAGGACGCCCTAGCCGATCGCGTAAAACAGGCAGCAGGCGATGATGAAGATATAGGCCAGCCAGGTGGCCACCACGCCCAGGGTCCGCAGCATCGACACCCCGCCGCTGTTGGACAGGCCTATGGCGTGCAGGGTGCGGCCGACAAACAGCGTCAGGCCGGCGACATGGACCAGCACAGCCGGCGCCCCGGTCAGCTCCAGCACCACCAGGCCGATCAGCGCCGCCGGGATGTATTCCACCGCATTGCCCTGCGCCCGGATCGCCTGCATCAGCTCGGGGATGCCCTCGTCGCCCAGCGCCACCTTGTGCTTCTGGCGTTGTCGCACGACCATCAGCGCCAGGACCAGCAGCAGCAACAGGTGCAGGCCGACCCACAGGGCGGCGGCGTGGCCGATGGTTTCCAGTGGCATGGACGTTTGATCCCCCTGTCAAACTGCAAGGTCGCGGATTAGCCGCTCATTCGGCGGACGGATCAAGGGTCAGGGTGCGGTTTCGCGGGCGATCGGATACAGGCGGTAGTGATCGTCGTAGAACGGGGTCCGCTCATAGAACCAGGCAAGCCGGGCGTCGGGATCCTTCGCGAAGTCCGGATCGGCGGCCAGTTTCGCCTCGAACTGCGCCTTCAGCGCCGGATCGGCGGCCAGCATCTTCTCGGCCAGCGGGGCGATGGCGTAGCCCTCGATGTACTCGACCCGATTGAGCACCTCCGGGATCATCCCCCAGGCGAAGAAACTCTCCGACGACTGAGGTTCCAGCAACAGCGCCACAACATCGCCCAGGGGCTGGTCGGTGGAGACCCGCACCGATCCGGCCGGGAAGGTCCAGTCGCGGCGCTCGGGCGTGACCTTGCTGACGGTGATCGGCACATGGCCCTCATAGGGCTGCGCCGAAACCTTCGGGTCCTCCAGCCGCAGCATCTCGACCGAGACGGTCTTCGGCGCGGCCAGGGTCTCCATCGCCACCCCGTGCATCTTCAGCCGCGCGATCAGGTCGCCGCGATACGACGGCACCCAATAGGCCGCCGGCCGCTTCAGCCGCAGCGTCGGGGTCGAGCCATAGAAAGGCATCTGCCACAGGATCGGGTCGGGCTTGCCCAGCCAGCGGATTTCCTTGCCGCCGGAAGCGGGGCTGTCATAGCGCTCGAACAGGATGCCCTTGAAGGCGCGGGTGGTCGAAGGCCTGGCTTCGGGCACGAAGTTGGTCGGGATCTCCGCCGGCCTCAGGGCCTGATCGCTGGCGATCGCCGTCTTCAGTCCGCCGCCGTCCGCGGCCAGCAGCCTCAGGGCCTCCTCGATGAACACATAGGTCCCCAGAACCCGCTGCTCATGCGGTTTGAGGCTGTGGTTCTCGATCAGGATGGTCGGAACATGGGCCGCCGAGCCCCAACCGTTGGAAAACCGCTCCCCCAGCCCGCCGTCGCTCAGCCCCTTCTTGGGGTCGCGGTCATCGATGGCGAAGACCAGTTCGCCGGGGATGTGGCCCTGGGCTTCCAGGGCGGCGTTCATCTTCGGCTTGAAGGCGGCGTCCAGCCATTTGGCGATGGCCGGCGAGCGCGACCAGACGCCGTCCTCGCCGTTGTAGCCGTAGGTCACGTCATACTGGTAGTCGATGCCGTCGGTGACATGGACGTCGACATAGAGGTCGGGCCTGTATTTGTTGGCCAGGGCCCGCACCGCCTGCATTTCCGGCTGGTCCAGCTTCATGTAGTCGCGGTTGAGGTTCTGGTTGGCGGCGGTGTTGCGCCAGCCCTGGATGCGCGGGCCCCGCTGATTGGGCCGCGAATAGGCGCCCGACCGTTCGTGGCCGTCGACCGACAGGATCGGGATCAGGATCAGGTTGACCTTATCCAGCAGGCCGTCCTTGCCGTAGAAGGCCATGTCGCGCAGCAGCATCATGCCGGCGTCCTTGCCGTCGATCTCGCCGGGATGAATGCCGGCCTGGACCAGCAGCACCGGCTTCTTCGGATCCAGCGTCGCGCCGTCCTTGCTGGCGATCACCGCATAGATCGGCCGACCCTCGGGCGAGACGCCGAATTCCTCGATCCGGATCAGGTCGCTGGCGGCGTCCAGCCGGTCGAACCAGGCGCGGGTGTCGGCGTAGTTGGGGCTGAAGTCGTGGGCCGGGTCCTGCTCGAAGGCGCTGGCCCAGGGGTCGGAGGCGTCGCGGAGCAGCGCCTTGCTCTTGCCGTTCCACGCCGGCGCGGGCGGCAGGAAGGGCTGGTCCCAGGGCCGGGCGTTGGGAATGGCGCCGGAAGCGGGCGGAGACGACTGGGACATGGCGGGGCTCGACAGCAGGGACAACAGAACAAGGGTGGAGGCAATGGCGCGCATGGCTACTTCCAGATCGGCTTGCCATCGCCGGGCAGGCCGAGGCGAGACCACATCTCGCTGACGCGATCGACCACGTCGGCGTCCATGACGATCTTCTCGCCCCATTCGCGATGGGTTTCCGGCGGCAGCTTGTTGGTCGCGTCCAGCCCGATCTTGCTGCCAAGGCCGCTCTCGGGGCTGGCGAAGTCGAGATAGTCGATGGGCGTGTGCTCGATCACCGTGATGTCCCGCGCCGGGTCCATCCGTGTACTGAGCGCCCACATGACGTCCTTCCAGTCGCGGGCGTCGATGTCGTCATCCACGACGATGACCCACTTGGTGTACATGAACTGCCGCAGGTAGCTCCAGACCCCCATCATCACCCGCTTGGCGTGGCCGGGGTAGGCCTTCTTCATGCTGACCACCGCGATGCGATAGCTGCAGCCCTCCGGCGGTAGCCAGAAGTCGACGACCTCGGGAAACTGCTGGCGGAAGAGGGGAATGAAGACCTCGTTCAGGGCCTCGCCCAGCACCGATGGCTCATCCGGCGGGCGGCCGGTGAAGGTGGTGTGATAGATGGCGTCCTTGCGGTGGGTGATGGCGCTGACCCTGAACACCGGAAAGCGCTCGACGCTGTTGTAATAGCCGGTGTGGTCGCCGTAGGGGCCCTCGTCCTCATACTCGTCGAGCATGACATGGCCCTCGATGACGACCTCGGCCTGGGCCGGCACCATCAGCGGCACCGTCCTCGCCGGAACCAGGTCCAGCTTGGCGCCGCGCAGGATGCCGGCGAACTGGTATTCGCTGAGGGTGTCGGGCACCGGCGTCACCGCCGCCAGGATCGTGCCCGGATCGGCCCCGATGACGGCGCAGGCGGGCAGGGGCTCGCGCTTGCCGGCCTTCTTGTGACGCCCGTAGTGCTGGGCGCCGCCCCGGTGCGCCAGCCAGCGCATGATCGCCCGGTCCTTGCCCAGCACCTGCATGCGATAGATGCCCAGGTTGAAGTCGTCCTCGCGGGCGTCCGACGGGCCCTTGGTCACCACCAGCGGCCAGGTGATCAGCGGCGCCGGCTCGCCGGGCCAGCAGGTCTGGACGGGCAGGCGGCCCAGATCGATGTCGTCGCCCTTGATCACCACCTGCTGCACGGCGGCGGTCTTGACGGTCCTGGGCCGCATCGACAGCACCGTCTGGGCCAGCGGCAGCATCTCCATCGCCCCTTTCAGGCCGCGCGGCGGCTCCGGCTGGCGCAGGAAGGCCAGCAGTTCCCCGACCTCCCGCAGTTCCTCGCCGGTGGTGCGCGGCTTGCCGCCCAGGGTCACCCCCATGGCCACCCGCTTGACCGTCCCGAACAGGTTGGCCAGGCAGGGCATGTCCGACCGCCTTCCGTCGGCCTTGAGCACATTCTCGAACAGCACCGCCGGCCCGCCGGTCGCCAGCAGCCGGGTGCAGATTTCGGTCATTTCCAGCTCGGTGGAGACCGGCTCGGTCACCCGCACCAGTTCGCCGTCGGCCTCGAGGGCGGCGATGAAGTCACGAAGCGAACGGTAGGCCATGCAAACTCCGGAAAGGGCGGCCCTGATCTAGAACCATTCGTGGCGCTGAGGAAACACTCCCGGTCAGACGCGAGCCATTCTCAACAAACTGTTTGCCCCGCGCCGCCTCGTTCGATATTGCGACTTATTCGCATAATGGCTTGTTCAAGGCTCCGCTCTGATGACTGTTCGACTCCGCGCCCTCGCTTCCGCCGCCACTGGCCTGGCCCTTTCCGCGCTCACGGCCGGCGTCGCCCTGGCCCAGACGGCCGACGGCCCGGAGGGCGAGGTTGACGCCCTGGTGATCACCGGCTCGCAGGTCGAACTGCCCCGCGAATATCCCGGCGGGCAGGTGGCGCGCGGCGGCCGGGTGGGCCTGTTCGGCGGCCTCGATGTGATGGATACGCCCTTCTCCACCACCAACTACACCGAGCAGCTGGCTCGCGATCAGCAGGCCCGCAGCGTCGCCGATGTCCTGCAGAACGACCCGGTCGTGCGGGTGGCCAAGGGCTTTGGCAACTTCCAGGAGCTGTATGTCATCCGCGGCTTTCCGGTCTATTCGGACGACATGACCTACAACGGCGTCTACGGCGTCTTGCCGCGCCAGTATGTCGCCGCCGAGTTCCTCGAGCGGGTCGAGGTGTTCCACGGCGCCACCGCCCTTCTCAACGGCGCGGCCCCCGGCGGCAGCGGCGTGGGCGGCGCCTTCAACCTGGTGCCCAAGCGGGCGCCCGACGAGGCGCTCAGCCGGGCCACTGTCGGCGCCGAAACAGGCGGTCAACTGTACGGCGCGCTCGACCTTGGCCGCCGTTTCGGACCGGATGATGATTTCAGCGTGCGGGTGAACCTCGCCGGCCGGGATGGCGAAACCTCGATCGACAACCAGGACCGCAGGCTGTTCGTCGGCGCCGTGGGCCTCGACTATCGGGGTGATCGCCTGCGGTTCTCCGCCGACCTCGGCCTGCAGGACCATCGCATCGACGCGCCCCGGCCCAGCGTCACCCCGACGGGCGCCATTCCCCGGCCGCCGGAGCCCGACGGCAACTTCGCCCAGCCCTGGACCTACACCGACGAGCGCCAGCTGTTCGGCGTGGCGCGGGGCGAGTTCGACATCACCCCGGATCTGACCGCCTGGGCGGCGCTGGGCGGGCGGAACGGCAAGGAACGCAATGTGCTGTCCAACCCCAGTTCCGACGCCAACGGCGTGACCAGCGCCTACCGCTTCGACAACGCCCGCGAAGACAGCATTCTCTCGGCCGACGCCGGCCTGCGCTGGAGCCTCGACACCGGCCCCGTTCGCCAGAGGCTGGTCCTGTCGGGCTCCTCGGTGTCGCTGGAGTCCGCCAACGCCTACGCCTTCTCGAATTTCGCGGGGTTTGCCGGCGACCTCTATCATCCCGTGGCGGTCGCCCCGCCGTCCCCGACCTTCTTCACCGGCGGCGCCCTGAACAACCCCAAGGTCACCGAGCGGGTCGAGAACCGCAGCCTGGCCGTCGCCGATCTGGTGTCGCTGATGGACGACCGGCTGATGATCATGCTGGGCGCGCGCTGGCAGACCATCGAGACCACCTCCTACGACTACAACACCGGCGCCCGGGTCTCGGGCTATGACAGCGACGCGGTGACGCCGGCGGTCGGGGTGGTGTTCAAGCCGTCGCAGTCGGTGTCGCTCTACGCCAACTATTCGGAGGCCCTGGTCCCCGGCCAGATCGCCCCGGCGACCAGCGGCGGCGTGCCGGTGATCAACGCCGGAGAGGTGCTGGAGCCCTTCCGCGGCAAGCAGGTCGAAGCCGGGGTCAAGTACGACGCCGGAACCTTCGGCGGCGCGGCCAGCGTCTTCTCCATCACCCTGCCCAGCGCCTTCGTGCAGAACAACCGCTTCGGCGCCAATGGCGAACAGCGCAATCGCGGCGTCGAACTGACACTGTTCGGAGAGCCGGCTCCCGGCGTGCGTCTGCTGGGCGGGGCGACCTGGCTCGACGCCGAACTGACCCGCACCGCCGGCGGCGCCCTCGATGGCAAACAGCCGATCGGCGTTCCCGAATGGCAGGCCAACGCCAATCTGGAGTGGGACGTGCCGGCGGTCAGCGGCCTGACCCTTGATGGCCGCCTGGTCTATACCGGCGAGCAGAAGGCCAATGCGGCCAACACCGCGTCGCTGGACAGCTGGACCCGTCTGGACCTTGGCGCCCGCTACAAGGTCGCCATCGCCGACCGCCCGGTGACCTTCCGGGCGCGGATCGAGAATGTCACCAACGAGGCCTACTGGGCCTCGACCGGCGGCTATCCGGGGGCGAACTACCTGGTGCTCGGCGCGCCCCGCACCCTGGTGGTCTCCGCCTCGGTCGACTTCTAGGCCGCCGCGAGGGTGATGCGTCCCGCCACGGTCCGGATCTGGTCGCTGGTTCACAAATGGACCAGCCTGATCTGCACCGTCTTCCTGCTCATGCTCTGCGTGACCGGCCTGCCGTTGATCTTCCATCATGAGATCGACGACCTGACCGGTCATGACCGATGGCGGCCGGCCAATCCCGGCGGCCCGATGCTGACCTACGATCAGGTGCTGGAGACGGCGCTAAAGCGCCGGCCGGGCGAGGTCCCGATCTTCATGAGCTTCGATGACGACCGGCCGGTGGTGAACGTCACCTCCGGCCCGACCGCCGACGCCCCGGGGTCCAGAATGACCTTTGCCCCCATCGACCGGACCAGCGGCGACCCGGTGCCCCCGACCCCCGCCGGCGGGGTGATGGACTTCATCCTGCAGCTGCACACCGACCTGTTCCTCGGTCTGGCGGGCATGCTGTTCCTCGGCGCCATGGGACTGTTGTTCGCCGCCTCGGTCATCAGCGGGATCGTCGTCTACGCGCCCTTCATGCGGCGATTGCCGTTCGGGACGGTGCGGGCCAGCCGGTCCGCCAGGGTGAAGTGGCTCGACTATCATAACGTCCTGGGGGCCGTGACCCTGGCCTGGGTGCTGGTTGTGGGCGTCACCGGCGTGGTCAACACCCTGGCGGGGCCGATCACCGACAGCTGGAAGGCCGGCGCCCTGGCGTCCCTGTCTGCGCCCTACCAGGGCAAGCCGCCGCCCGCCCGCATGGCCAGCCTCGACGCCGCGGTCCGCACCGCCCAGGCGGCCATGCCCGGCATGGAGGTCCAGTTCGTCGCCTTCCCCGGCAGCGGCTATTCGACCGGCCACCACTATGCGGTCTTCCTGCACGGGACGACGCCCCTGACCCGGCACCTGGCCAGGCCGGCGCTGATCGACGCGGAGACCGGCGACCTGACGGCGGTCCAGGACATGCCGCTGCTATCCAAGGTTCTGTCGCTGTCACAGCCGCTCCACTTCGGCGACTACGGCGGCCTGCCGCTGAAGATCCTCTGGGCGGTCCTCGACCTGATCACCCTGGTGGTGCTGGGCAGCGGGGTCTACCTCTGGCTGGGCGCCGGACGCCGCAAACCGGTGGCCGTTACGCCGGACGAGGCGCGAGCGTGAGCGGGTTCCTGAAGATCTTCGGCTGGCCCATCCTGCTGGCGCTGGTCTCGCTGATCGGTCTGGTCGCCGCCCTGATCGGCGACGGCGCCTGGGACGGCCTGTCCTGGCTGTGCCTCGCCGCGCCCCTGGCCGTGCTGGTCTGGGTGCTGCTCACCCGGCGCGGCTAGCCTCCCAGGCCTTCACCGCCGCCTTCTTCGCCACCTTGCGGAACTGCCGGGCCAGGAAGCCGCGCGCCTGCTCCACCTCCAGGCCCGCCAGCCGCGCCAGGACGATGGGGTAGTCCTTGTAGTGGGCGGTGAAGTGAAAGGTGGTCGGATCAGCCTCGATCAGGAATTCCCGCTCGTCATGGTCGACACAGGACAGCACCGCGCTGTCGTCGTCCTTGCGGATCCGGGTGAAGAACTTGCCGTCGATCTTGAAGGCCGGCTGGCCGTAGCTGCTGCCTTCGCTCGCACCGGGAAAGCTGAGGGCCACCTCGCGGAACTCCTCACGGGTCATGGGCGGGTCTCCTCGTAGCCCCTCTCTCAGCTGACGATCGGGGCGTTGCCCGCCGGAGCGCCGACCCGGGCCGCCTCGGCGTCCTGGCGCAGCAGGTCGGCGGCGACCGCCTTGCGCAGGGCGGACTCCAGCGACGCCGAGGGGCGGTCCGTCGGCTTGGCCGACATCAGGCCGTGGATGTTCCGGATGATCTGCACCGGCGTCATGATCAGGCCCCAGGGGATGCCCCACCAGCCCAGGAACAGGGCGCCGACCGACGACAGGGCCCGCGATTTCTGACCACAGCCGTGACAGGCGATCTGGGTGCGGGTCGCGTAGGACGTCATCACCAGCGCCGACCAGACCGTATAGTGGGTCTGCAGATCGACAGGGCCCGGACCCCTGCACTTGGGGCATTCGCCGCGATAGACGTCGTCGACGATCCGCCGCATCTGGTCTTCCGGCACCTGGGCCGACAGGGCCAGCAGCCCGTTCTGGCGGCAATCGCGGCTGCAGAACCGCAGATTGCCCTCACGCTCGCCGCCGAACCAGATCGACCCGCGGCAGTAATCACACTTGGCCATACGCTCCCCCTACAAAACGCGACCACCCAAGCAACCGCAACCGGCGCTGTCAAACGCCGATCTCGCCAGGGGGCTCAATAGGCCAGCGCGACGCCATCCTTGCGCATTTCGGTGGCGGCGGAATAGCGGCCGGGCCAGCGCTCGATCGCCTGATAGCCGCCGAAACCGCCGTCGCTGGCGCCGATCTTCCAGCCGATTTTCGCCAGCGCGGCCTGGGTCGCCGCCGGGACGCCGGTCTCCAGCCGCAACAGGCCCTGGACATCCAGCTGCTCGCCGGTCGGTTCCATGCCGCCCTCATGGTGCCAGCGCGGCGAGTCGCCGGCGGCCTGCAGGTCGAGGCCGAAATCGACCATGTTGGAAATGATCTGGGCCTGGCCCTGGGGCTGCATGTCGCCGCCCATCACCCCGAAGCTCAGCCAGGGCTGGCCGTCCTTCACCGCGAAGCCGGGGATGATGGTCTGGAACGGCCGCTTGCCGGGCGCGAACAGGTTGGGGTGGCCGTCGGTCAGGGCGAACAGTTCGCCCCGGTCCTGGAACATGAAG
This sequence comes from Caulobacter sp., assembly GCA_019636175.1. Classification (GTDB taxonomy): domain Bacteria; phylum Pseudomonadota; class Alphaproteobacteria; order Caulobacterales; family Caulobacteraceae; genus Caulobacter. The sequence goes on from JAHBYC010000004.1 coordinate 81,268, forward strand.
CCAAGGCCGTCCGGCGACAGGCCCGATCCCATGCCTCGATAGTTGGACTGGATGATCGAGACCATCATCCCGTCCTTGTCGGCGACGGTGAAATAGGTGGTGTCGCCGTGGCTGGGCGCCTGGCCGGGATAGATGGGGTCGAGGATGCGGTCGGGCCGGATCAGCTTGGCCCGCTCGGCGGCGTAGGCCTTGGAATTGAGCCATTCCAGCGGCGCCGGCGAGAAGGCCGGGTCGGCGAAATAGCGGGCGCGGTCCTCATAAGCCAGGCGCTTGGCCTCGACCGCGTGGTGGATGGCGGCGGCCGACTGGAAGCCCATGGCCTTGACGTCAAAATTCTCGAGGATGTTCAGCAGCTGCAGGGTCGACAGCCCCTGGCTGTTGGGCGACAGGCCATAGACGTCGACGCCGCGATAGTCGGTGACCAGCGGCGGGCTCCATTCGCTCCTGTGGGCCGCAAGGTCCGCCTTGGTCATCCAGCCGCCGATGCGCTTGAAATAAGCCTCGATGGTCTCGGCGATCTCGCCCTCATAGAAGGCGCGCGGGCCGCCCTTGGCGATCAGGTCATAGGTGCGGGCCAGGGCCGGATTCTGGAACACCTCGCCCTCGGCGGGCGTCCTGCCGTCCTTCGTCCACACCTTCAGGAAGTTGTCGATCTCCTCGATGTTGGAGGCGGGGTTGGTGAACCGCCGGGCGCTGGCGGCCAGGTAGTAGGCGACGTTCTGGCTGACCGGGGCGCCCTGCGTCGCCATGCCGATGGCCGGCTGGAACAGGTCCTTCCACGGCAGCTTGCCATAGCGGCCATGCAGGTCGCCCCAGGCCGCCACGGCGCCGGGCACGCTGACCGGCACGGCGCCGTAGGAGGGGATGCGGCCGTTCTTCGCGCGCGATCTGACGGTTTCCAGGGTCAGGGCCCGGGGCGAGCGGCCCGAACCGTTCAGGCCGACCACCTTCTTCAGCCTGGGGTCCCACAGCATGACGAAACAGTCGCCGCCGATGCCGCAGGAAATCGGCTCGAGAAAGCCCAGGCAGGCGTTGGCGGCGATGGCGGCGTCAACCGCCGTCCCCCCGGCCCGCAGGATGTCGATGGCGGCCAGGGTGGCCATCGGATGAGCCGTGGCCGCCGCGCCATTGACGCCCCAGGCCGCCGAGCGGCTGGCGTAGGTGGCCCCGGCGATGCGGTCGCCGGAATGGACGTCCGGCCGGTCGAGGTTGGGGTTGGTCCCTTCAGGCCGCCGGCGGGCCGGTCGGGCGGGCGCCTCCTGGGCGGCCGCGGGCGCGGCGGCTCCTGCGGCTGTCAGACCGGCGGCGAGGCCGGTGGTCGGCAGAGCGGCGAGAAAGGTGCGGCGGCGCATGGTTGATACTCCCCAGGAACAGGCAAGGGACTATAGGCCGCGAGCCGGGGGAATCGAGGGGGCATGGCCATGGCGCGCCCCAACTGCCCCTCTTCCCGTCATCCTGAAAGGCCCCAGCCCCCGGCCCCAGGCCCGTTGGCCCCGGCCCCATCCCCAATACCCGTCATCCCGGAAACCCCGCAGGGGTTATCCGGGACCCAGCGGCTTCAGGCGCCGTCCATCAAGGCCGCACGGCCCGCGCCAGGCCCCCTGGGTCCCGGCTCTACGCTGCGCTCCGGCCGGGATGACGGACCAAAGTTTGTTTCCCTTCCGATACGTCGTCCCGGGCGCCCGCAGGACCACAGTGATGCCGGCAGCGGGGCGGCTATCCACACCCGGGGCAAGCCACCGAAGGACGCCCTCAACGAGACCCCGACCTTATCCCTCCGACCAAACCGCCAGCTCATTGCCGGCCGGGTCGCGGAAGTGAAACCGGCGACCGCCCGGGAAGCTGAAGATCGGCCGCAGGATCTCGCCGCCCGCCTCGGTCACCCTGGCCAGCATGGCCTCCAGATCGCTGGCGAACAGCACCGGCAGGGGCTTGCTGGTCGCCTCGTCGCCGTCGAAGCCGCCGTCGAGGCCTTCGTCATAGGCGGCGTAGGTCGGACCGTAGTCGGTGAAGCGCCAGCCGAAGGCCGCGGCGTAGAAGGCCTTGGTCTGCGGCAGGTCGCCGCCGGGCATTTCCAGATAGTCGATCTTGCCGTCTTCGCGCATGAGAAGCTCCTCCGTTGTTGCCAGTTTGTTCTTTCCGGAGGGAAGCGTCAATCAAGTTTCCTTCTCCCCTTGGGGGAGAAGGTGGCGCGGAGCGCCGGATGAGGGGTCGATGAAGGAGTCCGCCGCCATCGCGCGCGGCCTCGCCAATCTCCTGGCCCAATGGCCGTGGCCGGCGCGACCCCTCATTCGACGCCTTCGGGGCCACTTTCTCCCTAAAGGGGAGAAGACAACGTCCTCATGGAAACGCCCAGACGCTGGTGCGCTTGATGGCGAAGTCCTCCAGCTCCCGGGTGGTCGGCACCTGGTATTCGGCCAGGTGGATCAGGCCCTCGCGCGGGAAGTAGGTGCGCATCGGGTCGCCGATCAGCACCGTCTTGCCCATGGCCCGGGCGGCGGTCAGCCAGGCCACCACCCGGCCGGCCAGGGGCTGTTCGTAGCAGATGTCGCCCGCCAGGATGACGTCGATGTCGGGCGGCGGCGGGGCCTCCAGCAGATCGGCGTCGGTGAAGGCCACAGTCACATCGTTGGCCGCCGCGTTGAGGGCCACGGCGGGGCCGCAGAAGCCGTCGATGTCGCTGCCCAGGGCCGTCGCGGCGCCGGACTTCATGGCGGCGATGGCCACCAGACCCGAGCCGGTGGCGAAGTCGAGCACCCGCTTGCCGGCGACGGTTTCCGGGTGGTCGAGAATGTATCGCGCCAGGGCCTGGCCGCCGGCCCAGGCGAAGGCCCAGAAGGGCGGCGGCAGGCCGATCTCCTCCAGCGCCTCCTCGGTCAGCCGCCAGAGCGGCGTGACCTCGTCGGCGAGATACAGCGCAACGCCCGGCGTATGGGGCGGCGACTGCAGGCGGGTGTTGTCGAGGATGAAGGCAGTGCGGTCGCTTATCATGGGCGGCGGACGATAGGCAGGAGCGGCCGGGCGCGCCAGTGTCTCCGCCTCATGCCCGGCGACGGATGCGGCGCTCCGGTCCGTGTTAGGCTGGGGGCGCCAAAAAATGGAGTGATACGCATGCGTGCGATCGCCGCCCTCGCCGCCGTGATGGTCCTGTCGCCGACCCTGGGCCTGGCCCATGAACCGGAGGGCGAAAGCCTGCCTCTGGGCGACGGCCATGTCACCGATCATCCGGCGCGGGGCAATGTCTTCGCCTGCGCCCTCATTGACGGTCGCGGCTTTCGCGGCGGCGGCGCGCGGCATCAGGGCGACTGGTTTCACGGCGACACCTGGAACCCGCTGGAAAAGCCGCATGTCGGCGGCAGGGTGATGTGGCCCCGGGCGCGGCTGTCGCTGAAGGCGTCGGGCGACACCGTCGCGGTGTCCGGCAACGGCCTGCCGGTCAATGAGCCGACCGGCAAGTTTCCGATCTCCCCCGACGAGGAGGCTTGGCGCTACGATACCAATCCCAACCCGATCCAGGAGACGGCGCTGGACTTCGAGATCCCCGCCGCGCCGCTGGCGGCCGCCGCTCCCGGCTGCCTGCCGATGGGCATGATCGGCTTCTCGCTGACGGGGGTCGCCTTCTACAACGCCCTGGACGACGCTGGACGCGACGCCGCCGCCCATGAGGTTCAGGACCTCTGCGACGGCCATCCGCAGGGGCGGGGCCAGTATCACTACCACTCCGCCTCCGCCTGCCTGCCGGGGGTCGACAGCAACGCCGTGGTCGGCTGGGCCCTGGATGGCTATCCGATCCTGGGCATGAGGGATGGCGGCGGCAAACGGCTGACCAACGCCGATCTCGACGACTGTCACGGCCGGGCCGAGAGGGTGACCGTCGACGGTCGCGCCTACGACTACGCCTACCGGCTGACGCGGGAATATCCCTATGTCATGGGCTGTTTCACCGGCCAGGTGCGGGCCGAAACCCGTCAGGCGATCCGCCGGTCCATGGGCCCGCCGCCGCGCCCGCGCTGACCTCCGACCTTCTGAAGCGACAGTTGCAAAATAGCTCTGGTCCCGCATCGCGATTGGCATACATCTGCGGCGTTCAACAGGGGGACCACCATGAGCAACACCGCGATTCGCACCTTCGGCCTGGCGGCGCTCGCGCTCGCCGCCACCCAGGTTTCGGCCTGCGCCACCATCCTGCGCACCGACAGCCAGAAGTTCACCATCGAAAGCTCGCCGCCGGGCGCCGAGGCGAAAACCAGCCTTGGCGTCACCTGCACCACGCCCTGCACCTTCAAGGCCAAGCGCAAGGATCGCTTCTCGGTCACGGTCAGCAAGGACGGCTACGAGCCGGTCACCACTGAAATCGGCCGCAAGCTGGCCGGCGGCGGCGGCACCACCACCTTCCTCGGCAACGCCATCGCCGGCGGCGCCATCGGCGTCGGCGTCGACTTCGCCACCGGCGCCCCCTACGACCTGTATCCCAACCCGCTGGTCGTCGAGCTGAAGCCGGTCGGCGCCGCGCCCGCCCCGGTCGCCGAAACCACGCCCGCCCCGGCGGCCGAAGCGGCCCCGACCGCCTCCGAGTAGAGCCATCGCGCCCGGCAACAGGCCATCGCCGGGCGCCTTGAGCGACCCCCGCTCTGATCGCGCGGAGTGCAGGGCCTTCATCCGGTCTTAACCCTGTCGGCGGCTGTTTCGGGGCCGTGAAAGGGTAACCTGGAGGTCCGGGATGGCATCGGCGAGCCTGGCCGACGCGGCGTCGAACGCGGTGGTGGCCGATTTCATTGACCGGGGCGTTCATCGGTTTGACCAGCCGGTCGATCCGGCCGCCTGCGCGTCCCTGCTGGCCAATCTGAAGGCCGACCGCGACTATGGCGCCGACCTGTTCCTCAGCGAGGCCGAATTCGACGCCGACCCGCAGCACCGCGGGGTCAATCCCCGGCCGGGCCGCAACCTGCTCGACCGGTTTGCCGATCGACTCGGCTTTGTCGAACAGGCGCCGCAGATCGTTTCCGGCCTCACCGCCCTGCTGGGCGCTGGCTACCGGATGCTTGATCGCAAGGTCGTCTGCGGGGTTCCGGCCAGCGCGCTTCCCGACTGGCTGAAGGCCCGGATCGCCGGCAATCCGGTCAACAACCTGGGCGCCTATGTAAAGCCGCGGTACCGGGACGTGACCTACTTCTACGGCATCGACTTCCACCAGGACCTGATCGACTTCAGGGGGCGCGAGGCCGACTTCCTGACCCTCTATGTCTACCTCTCGCCGGTCGGACCCGCCGATGCCCCGCTGTTCCTGCTGGAGGGCAGCCACCGGCTCGGCGCGGCGGTGTTTCCCCATGACCTGACCCGTCAGGGCGACGACTGGCTCTATCGCAGCGACGGCCGCGAGGCCCTCTGTCGCCAGACCCTGCTGCTCGGCGGGACCGGCTCGGTGTCGATGTGGCACGCCTGCACCCTGCACGGCACCCAGCCGGACGAGGCCGATCATGAGCGGATCTCCCTGCGCTATCTGTTCGCGCGGGGCCCGGCCGCGACGGCGGGCATGGACGAGGTCAACGCCAGCCTGCTGGGCCCGCTGAAACTCGACGACACCCGGATCGATCTCGACGCGGAGGGCGCGGCGCGGATCAAGGCCAACAGCGTCAACCAGGCCTGAGCCGGTCCCGAGCGCGGTCCGACAGGCGGCGACCGGACCAGGACGCGCGACCAGCACGGATTCCTCAGCAGGGCGATTTGATTCCGCCGGATCGGTCCCGGCTCTAGAGACATGGTTAACCGGAACGGACCTAGCTTCCCGCCGATGACCCGAACCGTCCCGGCGACCGAGCGCGCGTCCGCCTCCGCGGAGCCCGCCTTGCTGCGCCTTGAGCGCGGTCTGATGCCGGCCGACCTCATCGCCGAGGCGGTCGCCACCCTCAAGGACATGCTGGCGCCGGGCGCCTCCGCCGAGGCCGACCTCGACGCCCTGGTCGATGATCTCCGGGCCCGCGACCGGGCGCGGCTGGGGGCGGTCTATGACGCCTTTCGCGAGACCCTTGTCTTCCTGAAGCTGATCACCGCCGAACCGCTGGTCTCGGCGGCGCGGGCCATGGTCGGGGCGGACCGCATCCAGGCGCCGGTGCAGCATGCGGTCTTCCGCATGGACCTGGCCGGAGAGGCCTGGCGCGGCTTCGGCTGGCACCAGGACTTTGCCTACAACGTCCTCAGCGACCGGTTCGTCACCGCCTGGCTGCCCCTGACCCCGGCTGGACCGGCCAATGGCTCCATCCAGATCGCGCCCTCGCTGTCCGACCGGATTCATCCCGTCGATATCCGCTACAAGCGAAACGGCGCCGGCGAGCGGCTGGCGACCCGCGACGCCTTCATCACCGGCGCCCTGCAGCCGGCGTTCGACGCCGACGCCCGCACGCTGGACCTGGCCCCCGGCGATGTGGCGCTGTTCCACAACCGCCTGGTCCATCGCTCCGGCTTCAATCCGGGCCCGCGCCACCGCTATTCCATCCAGGTCCGGTTCGGCGATCTGCTGGCGCCCGAGATGCTGGATCGGTCCTGGCGCAATCGCCGGGTCGATGGCTTCGAGACCTTCAAGACCCTCTATCCCGACCTGATCGCTTCCGAGGAACTGCCATGATCCCCGCCGACGAAACCCTGCGCGAGCTTCTGCGCACCCACATCGACGACCACGATCTGATCGCCAATCTGGGCTCCTTCGGGCGGCGGATGCATTTCATGAAGGCCTTCGCCCACTATGAGGTGTTCAAGCTGATCGAGGACCTGCCGGGCGATATCGTCGAATGCGGGGTCTACAAGGGCAGCTCGCTACTGACCTTCGCGCGCTTCCTGGAGACCTTCTGTCCCGGCGACCGGACCCGCAAGGTGCTGGGATTTGACCACTTCCGGGGTCTGGCCGACCGCACCGAAAAGGACGGTCTCGACGACCGGGTCGGCAACACCGCCGAGGGCTGGAACCCCGGCGCCTTCCGCGACACCCTGTTCGCCCTGGTCGACGCCTTCAACAAGGACGCCTTCGTCACCGTGCGGCCAAGGATAGAGCTGGTCGACGGCGATGTCTGCCAGACGGCCGGGCAGTATGTGGCGGACAATCCGGGGGTAAGGCTGTCGCTGCTGCACCTCGACATGGACCTCTATGAGCCGACCCTGGCGGCCCTGAAGGCCTTCTGGCCGCGGCTGCTGACCGGCGGCGTTGTCCTGTTCGACGAGTTCGCCATCCGCGAATGGCCGGGCGAGACCCAGGCGGTCGAGGAATTCTTCGACGGCAAACCGCCCCGCATCGAAAAGTTCGGCTGGGCCTCGGCCCCGGGTGGGTTTTTCGTGAAGGAATAGTCGGCGTCAGGCGGTGGGCCTGACCCTCTTCCGCTTCCCCGGCGAAGGCCGGGGCCCAGTCCTTCCCGCACGACCCTGGGCGATCTTCGAGTTTTGCGACCCGACGCTGGGCCCCGGCCTTCGCCGGGGAAACGGGTCGTGGTGGCCGGGTCTAGCCGGCCTTCAGGCGGCGACCGCCTTCCCCGCCGCCATCTTCAGCACTTCCCCATAGCTCCCCGCCGTCAGCATGCGCCCCGTCACCCCCTTCTGCTTCAGCAGCCGGCTGACCTTGGGCAGGTTCCAGCAGGGCACATGCATGAACATGTGGTGCTCGCAGTGATAGTTGACGAAGTAGGGGGCCAGCACCAGCCGGGCGATGGGGCCGGCGGTGGTGGTGCGGGCGTGGCGCAGGGGGTCGGGCTCGTCCTTGCCGACACAGGCGTGCTCGGCGATGTTCCGCAGCCGCGTGATCAGCGGATACCAGGTGGCCATGGGAACCAGCCACAGGGCCGGCCAGGCCCACCACAGCCCCATGCGATGCTGCGCCAGCCAGGGCGTGGTCCCGATCAGCAGCAGGGCGGCGATCAGAAGGCCGTGGAAGATCAGGAACGGTTTCCAGAACGCGAACACCCCGCGCGCCGTCTTGCCGAAGGGCACGCCCTTCCTGCGTCCCTGGACGAAGGCGTCGATCGAGGGGGCGATGCGCTGCTTGTAGAAGGTCTGGCCGGTCAGATCGCGGACGATCTTGCGGCGCAAGGACACCGCCGTGATCGGGAAGGGCGCTGAAAGACCCAGGTCCGGGTCCTCGGCCTGCTGGGCGAACTTGTGGTGCTGCAGGTGATAGTTTCGGTAGCGCGGCAGATCGGCGTTGGTCGGCGCTCCGGCCAGCCAGTTGCCGATCCAGTCATTGGCCTTCTGGTCGGGATGCAGGCATCCGTGGGCGCCGTCATGCATCAATATCGCCAGGCCCAGCTGCCGCCCGCCGATGACTACCACGGCGAAGAGATAGGTCAGCGGATTGGGCAGCCAGACGAACAGCGCCCCGGCGGCGAAGATGGTCAGCCAGGCATGGACCACCAGCCACAGCCCCATCCACCGCGAGCGCGCGGCCAGCGGCGCCCACTCCTCGGGGGTGAAGAAATCAGCGGGTTTGACGCGAGCGGCGACGGCCATGCGGCGATTATCTCACGGGCCGGCGGCGATGTGTAGATTGACCCTGGGGCAGGGCGTTTGCCGGCGGGACAACCTGCCCGAGCCGCGCTAGCCTCCATCGAACACAACCCGAGGCCCTTCCATGACCGTCAGACATCTCGCCCTTCCCCTGATGCTCGCCGGCCTCGCCCTGGCCGGCGCCGCCCTGGCCGCCGACCCCTCGCCGGTCGGGGTGTGGAAGACGCCCGAGGATCACGGCCTGATCCGCATCTATGAGTGCGGCGCGGCCCTCTGTGGCCGGATCGTTGGGTCCGACACCCTCAACGCCAACCCCGGCCTGAAGGACGCGGCCAACAAGGACGCCGCCCTGCGCGGCCGCCCGCTGAAGGACCTGCAGCTGATGAGCGGCTTCAAGGGCGGGCCCAAGACCTGGAAGGACGGCCGCATCTACCGGCCCCAGGACGGCGGCACCTACAAGGGCTCGCTGGAACTGGTCGAGGCGAACAAACTGAAACTCACCGGCTGCGCCGCGCCCCTGCTGTGCCAGTCGCAGACCTGGGTGCGGGCGAAGTAGGGGCGGGGTCCCAGTCCGCGAGGCAGACCCGGCATTCCGCGGCTCCGGCCCAAATCCTCCGCCTTCCCGGCGAAGGCCGGGATCCAGACTCTGGCGCAGGCTTTGGCGGCCACGGTCCAGGCAGGGCGGCGGACTCTGGGCCCCGGCCTTCGCCGGGGAGACGGATTTCAGGAAGGGCTCGCTGAAAGTCGGCCCCGCCTACCCGCCGTAGACGAACTCCGCCCCGTCCAGGTCGATGGCCGGCAGGTCGTCCTTTTCGGCCCAGTAGTCCTGGGTGTGCTGCCATTCGGGCTTGTCGCCGCGTTGGGGCAGCAGATGCATGCCGCGCATCAGATAGCCGGGGTTGAAATTCTCCGGATCCATCCACGGCGCCAGCGGCATGTCCCGGTCCTCCGGCCGCAAGGCGACCTCGACCTTCCGCGCGCCCTTCTCATCCATCCTCTTCAGCAGCCGGGCGACGAAATCGCCAATGATGTCGGCCCGCAGGGTCCAGCTGGCGCGGAAGTAACCGAATACCCAGACCAGGTTGGGCAGGCCGGTGAACATCATCCCGCGGTAGGTGACGCTCTTGGAGAAATCGACCGGCTTGCCATCGACCACGAAGGCGATGTCGCCCAGCACATTCAGGTTGAAGCCGGTGGCGGTGATGATGATGTCCGCCTCCAGCTCCTGGCCCGACTTCAGCAGGATGCCCTTTTGCGTGAAGCGGTCGATGTGGTCGGTGACCACGCTGGCCTTGCCCCTGGTCACCGCCTGGAAGATGTCGCCTTCCGGCACGAAGGCGATGCGTTGGCGCCAGGGGCGATAGCTGGGGGTGAAGTGCTGCTTCACCGCCTCTTCGGGCAGGAACATCGCCACCCCGGCCAGCAGCTCGGCCTTGACCGCCTCCGGCTCCTCGACGGCGCGCCGGGTGAAGGCGGCCTGGTCGAACAGGATCTTGCGGCGGACCAGTTCGTGGATCCATTCCTCCGGCGCATCCAGTTCGCGCAGGGTGTTGGCCAGCTCGTTCTCGTTGCGGCCGGGAATGAAATAGGTCGGCGACCGCTGCAGCAGGGTGACGTGCTCACAGTCGTCGGCGATGGCCGGCACCAGGGTGGCCGCCGTCGCCCCCGAGCCGATGACGATGATCTTCTTGCCCTTGTAGTCCAGGTCTTCCGGCCAGGTCTGGGGATGGACGATCCGCCCCTTGAAGCTGTCCATGCCCGGCCACTGCGGCGTGTAGCCCTGCTTGTGGCTGTAGTAGCCCTGGCACATCCACAGGAAACTGGCGGTGATCCGCACCGTCTCGCCGGTGTCCTTGCGGACCGCCTCGATGGTCCAGAGGTTGTCCTCGCTGGACCAGCTGGCCTGACTGATCTCGTGGCCATAGCGGATGTGGCGGCCCAGATCGTTGTCCTCGATCACCTCGCCCATATAGGTCAGGATCTCGGCGGCGGTGGCGATCGGCGGGCCGACCCAGGGCTTGAAGCGGTAGCCGAAGGTGTAGAGGTCGCTGTCCGAGCGGATGCCCGGATATTTGTGGGTCAGCCAGGTGCCGCCGAAACTGTCCTGGCTCTCCAGCACCGTGAAGGTCTTTCCCGGGCACTGGTGCGTCATGTGCCAGGCGGCCCCGACGCCGGAGATGCCGGCCCCGACGATCAGCACATCGAAATGCTCGGTGGCGGATGTCGCGGGACGTTCAAGCGTGGTCGCGGTGCTCATGTCGCCTTCCCTGTGCTGTCTCGGGCGGTTGCCGCCTCTCTGTCGCATCGACCCTGTCGGCGCCGCGCGGGGGCGGTCCTTGATCTGGATCAAGCTCAGGTAAACGTTGATCATAAATCGGCGGTTGGGAAGCCCCTAACCCCGTCATCCCCCCATATCCGTCATCCCGGAAAGCGCGCAGCGCTTGTCCGGGACCCAGGGGTTGCAGCGCACCGGCCGCAAAGCCGCGTTCGAAAGTCAGGTCCGTCCCCTCTGGGTCCCGGATCGCCCTTGGGGCGTCCGGGATGACGGGTCAGGGATGGCTCCCCCCTCAAAACCCCGCAGGTCGCCACAGCCCCGCGACCAGGGCGGCGGCCAGCAGGGCGCCGGCCCAGACGTTGGACTTGAACAGGGCCAGGGCCGCCATCGGATCATCCAGCCGCAACCGCGCCGCCTGCCGTGACAGATGCAGCCCGAACGCCGCCAGCAGCGGCAGCATCAGTGGCCCCAGCCCCCCGACCCACCCGGCCAGCAGCACCAGGCAGAAACAGGCGATGTAGAAGATCATCACCCCCCGCGGCGCCGCCTCGCCCAGCCGGCGGGCCGAGGACTTGACCCCCGCCAGGGCGTCGTCCTCGAGGTCCTGCACCGCATAGATGGTGTCATAGCCAAGGGTCCAGAAGATCAGCCCGCCATAGAGCAGCAGCGCCGGCCAGGGGCTCAGCGGCTGCATCGGGCTTTCGGGCGCCAGGCCGATCAGGCTGAACAGCGTCGGCCCGCCCATCGCCGCGGCGAACCCCAGCGGCGCCCCCCAGTTGAAGGTCAGGCCCAGCCAGGCCTGTGGCCACCAGGTGATCCGCTTCATGAACGGATAGGCCGCCACCAGCCCCAGCGACGCCACGCCCAGGCCCACCGCCCAGAGGTTCATGGTCAACAGGATCAAAAAGCTGATCAGGGCGCAGGCCACGAGGAATCCCCAGGCCTGGGCGACGGTGATCTGTCCGGCGGGGATGGGCCGCATCGCCGTGCGGGCGACCTGGGCGTCGAAGTCGCGGTCGACGATGTCGTTGAAGGCGCAGCCGGCGGCCCGCATCAGGGCGGCGCCGACCAGAAACTGCGCCAGCAGCACGGGATTGGGCCAGCGCTGCTCCATCGCCCCGGCCAGGGCGATCCCCATCCAGCCCGGCAGCATCAACAGCCAGATTCCCGCCGGCCGGTCGAAGCGCCCCAGCTTCAGCCACGGCCTCAGGCCCGGGGGCGCATGGCGGTCGACCCAGTTGGCGGCGGCGGCGTCGGGAAGGATGTGAGTCATGCCCCGCCATTGTGGCCGGTCTTGCCGCCCCGGAGAAGGCAGGTTGCGTCATAGGCTCGTCCAATGCCGATGAGAAAAACGATCAATTGGATCAATCGTCGGCCATGCGACACAGTGGCGGCAGATCAGGGACCCCCGGCCGGACAGCGGCGGCGCGGTCCGGCAACAGTTTGGACAGGGAACCGAGATGGAAAAGACAGGCAAATGCCCGGTGATGCACGGCGGCCATACCGGCGGCGGCGCGACCAACAGGGACTGGTGGCCCAACGCCCTCAACCTGGAAATCCTCCACCAGCATGACGTCAAGACCAACCCGCTGGGCGCGGACTTCGACTATCGCCAGGAACTGGCCAAGCTCGACATCCCGGCGCTGAAGCGCGACCTCCACGCCCTGATGACCGACAGCCAGGACTGGTGGCCGGCCGACTGGGGTCACTACGGCGGCCTGATGATCCGCATGGCCTGGCACGCCGCCGGCTCCTACCGGCTGGCCGACGGTCGCGGCGGCGCCGGCACGGGCAACCAGCGGTTCGCGCCGCTCAGCTCCTGGCCGGACAACGCCAACCTCGACAAGGCCCGCCGCCTGCTGTGGCCGATCAAGCGCAAATACGGCAACCGCGTCAGCTGGGCCGACCTGGTCGTGCTGGCGGGGACGGTGGCCTATGAATCCATGGGGCTGAAGACCTTCGGCTTCGGCTTTGGCCGGCCCGACATCTGGCATCCGGAACTGGACACCTACTGGGGCGCCGAGAAGGAGTGGCTGGGCGCCGGCCGCTATTCCGGCGACGATCGCGACAGCCTCGAAAACCCGCTGGCGGCGGTGCAGATGGGGCTGATCTACGTCAATCCCGAAGGCGTCGGCGGCCAGCCCGACCCGCTGCGGACCGCCCAGGACATCCGCGTGACCTTCGCCCGCATGGCGATGAACGACGAGGAGACCGTCGCCCTCACCGCCGGCGGTCACACCGTCGGCAAGTGCCATGGCAATGGCGACGCCGCCCTGCTGGGCCCCGATCCCGAGGGCGGCCCGCTGGAGGACCAGGGCCTGGGCTGGCTCAACAAGACCGGCCGGGGCATCGGCCGCGACACCGTCACCAGCGGCCTGGAAGGCGCCTGGACCACCCATCCGACCCGCTGGGACGGCGGTTATTTCGACATGCTGTTCAACCACGAATGGGAACTGAAGAAGAGCCCCGCCGGCGCCTGGCAGTGGCAGCCGGTCAGCATCCGCGACGAAGACCGGCCCGTCGATGTCGAGGACCCCTCGATCCGCCGCACCCCGATCATGACCGACGCCGACATGGCCATGATCAAGGACCCGGTCTATCGCCAGATCTCCGAGCGCTTCCACAAGGACCAGGCCTACTTCTCCGAGGTCTTCGCCCGCGCCTGGTTCAAGCTGACCCACCGCGACATGGGTCCCAAAGACCGCTACTTCGGCCCCGACGTGCCCGCCGAAGACCTGATCTGGCAGGATCCGGTTCCCGCCGGCCGGACCGACTACGACGTCGCCGCCGCCAGAGCCCGCATCGCCGCCAGCGGCCTGTCGGTCGCCGACATGGTCGCCACCGCCTGGGACAGCGCCCGGACCTATCGGGGGTCCGACATGCGGGGCGGGACCAACGGCGCGCGCATTCGCCTGGCGCCGCAGAAGGACTGGGCGGGCAACGAGCCCGAACGGCTGGCCCGGGTGCTGTCGGTGCTGGAGCCGATCGCCGCCGAGACCGGCGCCAGCGTCGCCGACATCATCGTCCTGGCCGGCAACCTGGGTATCGAGCAGGCGGCCCGGAAGGCCGGCTTCTTCAACACCGTCCCCTTCGCCCCCGGGCGCGGCGACGCCACCGACGAGATGACCGACGCCGAGTCCTTCTCGGTGCTGGAACCCCTGGCCGACGGCTACCGCAACTGGCTGAAGGACGACTACGCCGTCAGTGTCGAGGAAATGATGCTCGACCGCACCCAGCTGCTGGGCCTGACCGCCCATGAGATGACCGCCCTGGTCGGCGGGCTGCGGGTGCTGGGGGTCAATCACGGCGGCTCGCGGCACGGGGTCTTCACCGATCGCGAAGGGGCCCTGACCACCGACTTCTTCGTCGCCCTGACCGACATGGCCTTCACCTGGAATCCGGTCGGCGAAAACCTCTATGAACTGCGCGACCGCAAGACCGGCAAGACGCGCTGGACCGCGACCCGCGCCGATCTGGTGTTCGGCTCCAACGCCATCCTGCGGGCCTATGTCGAGGTCTACGCCCAGGACGACGGACAGGAAAAGTTCGTCCGCGACTTCATCGCCGCCTGGACCAAGGTGATGAACGCCGGCCGCTTCGACCTGATCTGACGCGATCTGACCGGCCCCGGCGCCCCCTTCAGCAAAGGTGGCCGCCGCCCGATCAGTCCTCCCCCCGGTCTCCGTTCCCGGGGGGAGGAACTTTCGCTGGCCGGTGCGTCATGCGATACCCCGGCCATGGACGGATCCCAGACCCCCGCGCCCTTCCGCGACGCCCGCTACGCCCCCCGCCGTCTGGAGGTCGAACGCCGCGACGACGGCGCCGTCATCCTCACCAATCCCACGCCCTGGTCGGACCGCTTCCTGACCACCTGCGCGCCGCTGGAGCACTGGGCGGCCGAGGCGCCGGACCGGGTCTGGCTGGCCGAACGCGAGGGCGAGGGCTGGCGCACGGTGACCTATGCGGAGGCTCATGCCGCCGTCTCCGCCCTGGCCGGCGGCCTGCGCAACCTGGGCCTTGGCCCCGGCAAGCCCCTGCTGATCCTGGCCCGCAACGGCATCGACCATGCCCTGATCTCCTATGGCGCCATGGCCATCGGCGCCCCCATCGCCCCGGTCTCGCCGCAGTACGGGTTGAAGGGCGCCGACCTCTCGCGCCTGCGCTACGCCTGCCAGGTGCTGGCCCCCGCCGCCGTCTACACCGATGACGCCGCCGCCTTCGGCGACGCCCTCAAGGCCGACTTTCTCGCCGACCTTCCCGTCGTCGCCAGCCGCAACGGCCGACCGGCCCACTACGCCTTCGCCTCGATGCTGGCCCATCCCCCGGCGGCCTTCACCGCGACCCCGGAAGACACCGCCAAGCTGCTGCTGACCAGCGGCTCGACCGGCCGGCCCAAGGCGGTCATCTGCCTGCATCGAAACGTCTCGCTGAACGGCGCCCAGATCGCCGCCTGTTTCGAGGACCCGGACCCGCCGGTGGTGGTCAACGCCGCCCCCTGGAGCCACAGTCTCGGCGCCAACGCCATCCTGCACATGGTGCTGCACCGGGGCGGGACCCTCTACATCGACGCCGGCCAGCCTGTCGCCGGCCGCTTCGACGAGACGGTGCGGAACCTCAAGGAGGTCTCGCCGACCTATCACAACATGGTCCCCGCCGGCTGGGCCCTGTTCGCCACCGCCCTGGAACAGGACGAGGACCTGGCCCGCACCTTCTTCGCCAAAGTCCGCATCCTGCAATACGGCGGCGCCTCCCTGGCCCAGTCGATCATCGACCGGGTCCAGGCCGTCGCCGCGCGGGTCTGCGGTCATCGCATCACCTTCGCGACCGGATATGGCTCGACCGAGACCGGCCCCACCGCCTGCAACATCCACTGGCTCAACGCGCGCTCGGGCATGTGCGGCCTGCCGGTGCCCGGCACCTCGGCCAAGCTCGCGCCCGTCGGCGAAAAGTTCGAACTGCGCATCCGGGGCCCGCAGGTCAGCCCCGGCTACCTCGGCGAGCCCGAGCTCTCGGCCGCCGCCTTCGACGAGGAGGGCTACTATCGCCTCGGCGACGCCGCCCGCCTGGCCGACGACGCCGACCCTTCAGCCGGTCTGGTCTTCGACGGCCGCCTGGTCGAGAACTTCAAGCTGGCCAGCGGCACCTTCGTCGCCGCCGGGGCCCTGCGCGTCGCCGCCGTCTCGGCCATCGGCGGGGCGGTCAGCGACGCCGTCGTCTGCGGCGAAGGGGAGGAGGGCGTCGGCCTGATGCTGTTCCTCGACCCCGGCTACAACGCCCGCCACACCCCTGAAGAGACCCGCGCCGTCATCACCGCCGGCCTCGCCAAAATGAACGCCGCGGCCAAGGGCGGCGGCGGACGCATCTGGCGCGCCGTGATCCTCGAAGGCGCCCCCGACGCCGCCAGCGGCGAACTGACCGACAAGGGCTACATCAACCAGGCCCTGGCCCGTGGCCGTCGCCCGACCGAACTGGCGAGACTGTTCGCGGCGGAGCCGGATGACGGGGTCATGGTTTTTCGCTAGCCGTCGCCCCGCATCCTTCTCCCTGAGGGAGAAGGTGGCCCGAAGGGCCGGATGAGGGTTTACGGACTCGCGGACTGCCCTCGGAAGACGGCCAAGGACGACGGGCTGCACCGTCCCCCGTCATCCCGGAAAGCGCGCAGCGCTTATCCGGGACCCAGCGGGGCCGCGCGCCGCCCGCAACCCCGCCTCCCAGACCCCGCTCCGTCCCCCCTGGGTCCCGGCTCGCCCTGCGGGCGTCCGGGATGACGGCAGGGGAGGGGCGCCCAGGACGGTCCGACCATCCACCCTCGCCTTGGCTTCCCCCTCGAATCCCCCAAACTCCCCCGATGACCCGCCTTCTCCTCCCGCTCATCCTCTTCCTCGGTCTCGCCTCCCCGGCCCTGGCCCAGGACCCCGCCAGCCCCTTCGCCGCCCCCGGCGAGCCGGTCGTCATCGGCCAGGGCTACGATCTGCCCTCGACCATCCTCGGCCAGACCCGCCGCATCAACGTCATGCTGCCGCCAGGCTACGACGATCCGGCCAACAAGGACCGCCGCTATCCGGTCCTCTACCTGCTCGACGGCGGCGTCGAGGAGCAGGACTTCTTCCACATCGCCGGCCTGCTGCATCAGGGCGGCCTCTGGGGCATCAACCAGCCGGTGATCCTGGTCGGCGTCGCCAGTGATGATCGCCGGGCCGAACTGACCCTGCCCGCCGCCCGCAAGGACGAGCAGAAGGCCTATCCCACCCACGGCAAGGCCGACAGCTTCCGGCGGTTCCTGGTCGAGGAGCTGCAGCCGCGCGTCAACGCCGCGTATCGCACCGACGGCACCGACGGCCTGATCGGCGAGTCCCTGGCCGCCCTGTTCGTGGTCGACGTCGCCCTGCGCCACCCCGAGGATTTCGACCGCTACATCGCCATCAGCCCCAGCCTGTGGTGGGACAATCAGGCCACCGCCCGCCTGGCTCCCGAGCTTCTGGCGCGCCCGGGCCGTCCGAAGATCAGGCTTTGGCTGTCCATCGCCGACGAGGGCGGCCAGATGCAGGGCGGCATGGACCGGCTCATCGCGGCCCTCAAGCGTGATCCCGGCAACGTCGACTGGACCTACCGCCCCTATCCCGCCGAGCAGCACAGCACCATCTACCACCCCGCCGCCACCCGGGCGATCCGCGACCTGTTTCCGCCGCCCAAGGAATAGTCATTGGCGTTTCGCGCCGGCTGTTGATCCAGATCACGACGCGCGACGGGCTAAAGCCTAGGGTGCCGCCAACGCTGAACAGGAAGCCCGCCATGGCCCGTTCTCACCGCGAAATGCATCTGATCGAGCGGGTGGGGTGGCTTCGGGCCGCCGTGCTCGGCGCCAATGACGGCATCGTCTCGACCGCCAGCCTGATCGTCGGGGTCGCCGCCGCCTCGCAGGGGCGGGGCGAGATCCTCGTCGCGGGGGTGGCGGGCCTGGTCGCCGGGGCCATGTCGATGGCCGCGGGGGAGTATGTCTCGGTCAGCTCCCAGGCCGACACCGAGCGCGCCGACCTGGCGCGCGAGAGGTCGGAGCTGGAGACCCAGCCGGAGTTCGAACTCGAGGAACTGACCCAGATGTATGTGGCGAGGGGCGTTTCACCCGACCTCGCCCGGCAGGTCGCCGTCCAGATGACCGCCAACGACGCCCTCGGCGCTCACGCCCGCGACGAACTCGGCATTTCCGAGATCACCACCGCCCGACCCGTCCAGGCGGCGCTGGCCTCGGCCATGACCTTCTCGGTCGGCGCCGCACTGCCCCTCTTGCTGGCCGCGATCACCCCGCTGACGGTCCTGGTCGCGACCGTGTCGGCCGCCTCGATCCTGTTTCTCGCCCTGCTCGGCGGCGTCGGCGCGAAGGCCGGCGGCGCCCCCATTCTGAAGGCCGTTGTCCGCGTCACCTTCTGGGGCGCCCTGGCCATGGCCCTGACCGCCGGCGTCGGGGCGGTGTTCGGCGTTCAGGCCTGACGCCCGTTCCGCCAACCCGTCATCCCGGACGCCCGTCCCGCAGCGCCTCGCTGACCCCCAGGCAGATCATCGTCTGGCCCGCGAAATACAGGCCCCAGACCGCCAGCCCGACCGCGAAGCCCGGCGCGATCGGCCCCATCCGGGCGAAGATCAACAGGTCGGAGACCAGGAACATCACCGCCCCCAGCCCGGTCCACATCCGGGGAAACCGGCTGATCCAGGCGGTCGCCGCCATCACCGACAGGCCGGTCGCATAGACCGCGATCCCCGGCGCGGCGGCCCTGTCGGCGGGCAGCAGGAAGGCGATGGTCACCGTCGCCGGGACCAGCAGCACCGCCAGGGCCAGCTGGCTCCGCGACAGGACCGGCCGCCGGTTACGTAAGTACAGCCCGATGGCCGCCAGATGGCCGGCCAGGAAGGCCAGGGCGCCGACGATGAACTTCACCCCCAGCAGGATGTCGCCCAGCATGCCCAGCGCCATCACCGCCGTCAGCAGCCAGCCATCGAGACTCCGCGCCCGCAGCGCCGCGAACACCGCCAGCAACCCGACGCCCGATCCCTTCCAGGCCAGGTCCCAGGCCTGTGGCAGATGCAGGCTCCAGGCCAGCACATAGCTGGTCCCGCCGGCGATGGCGGCGATGAGAATGATCCGGGCAAAATTCTCGCGCGTCACGTCGTCCCCCTCGGCGGCCCTGGTCAGCGTCACTCGACCACTGTCGCGCCAATCTTTGGCGCGGGCCGACGCGACTGTTCAACGCATTTCGGTGACAGTCACTTTTTTCCGACCATCAACCGGGGGCCGGGCCCGCGAACCTGAAAAAAGTGACTGTCACCGAATTATGCCCCCGGGCGGTGGATATGGTCCCTCGGTTTCCCTCACTTCCAAATTCCGGCATGACGTCCCCAACGAGGAGACATGCGACATGAACGGCGCCGACGCCCTGATCACCACCCTCTGTGACAACGACGTCACCGCCTGTTTCGCCAACCCCGGCACCAGCGAGATGCAGTTCGTCGCCGCGCTGGACCGCGAGCCGCGCATGCGCAGCGTCCTGTGCCTGTTCGAGGGCGTCGCCACCGGGGCCGCCGACGGCTATGGCCGCATCGCCGGAAAGCCGGCCTGCACCCTGCTGCATCTGGGCGCCGGCTACGCCAACGGCGGCGCCAACCTGCACAACGCCCGCCGCGCCGCCACGCCGGTGGTCAATGTCATCGGCGACCACGCCACCTATCACCGCCAGTACGACGCCCCGCTGAACAGCGACATCGCCGGCTGGGCCGCGCCCAACAGCCTGTGGGTCAAGTCGGCCGAGACGCCCAATCAGGTCGGCCCCCTCGCCGCCGAGGCGGTCCAGGCCAGCTATGGCGCCCCCGGCGGCTGCGCCAGCCTGATCCTGCCCGCCGACAGCGCCTGGCTGCAGACCGATGTGCTGGGCGAGCGGATCACCCCGCGCCCCCGCGTTCAGGTGACTGCCGACGCCGCGGCCGACGTGGCCGCCCGCATCAAGGCGGCGAAGAGGCCCGTGGTGCTGATGGGCGGCTCCTGCTGCCAGACCGCCGGGGCCGAGGCCGCCGCCCGCCTCGCCGCCGTCGGGGTCCGTGTCCTCATCGACACCTTCGTCGCCCGCCAGTCGCGCGGCGCCGGCCGCTTCGCCCCTGACCGGATGATGTACTTCGGCGAAATGGCCATCGAGGACCTCGCCGGCGTTGATCTGATGGTGTTGGTCGAGACCACCATGCCGGTGGCCTTCTTCGCCTATCCCGACCGGCCCAGCGTTCTCGTCCCCGAGGGCTGCGACCTGGCCAGCCTCTGCGGCCGCGACGCCGACGGCCCGGCGGCCCTCAATGCCTTGGCCGACGCGCTGGGGGCCCCGGCCCATGGTCCGACGGTGGAGATGGCCCTTCCGGCCAAACCGGAAGGCCGGCTCGATCCCTATTCCATCGGCAAGGCCATCGCCCGCCACATGCCGGAGGGGACCATCATCTCCGACGACGCGGTGACCGCCGGCCTGCCGATCTACACCCAGACGAAGAGTGCCCGGGCTCATGAGTGGCTGTGCCTGACCGGCGGGGCCATCGGCCAGGGCATTCCTCTGGCCATCGGCGCCGCCGTCGCCGCTCCCCACGCCAAGGTGCTCAGCCTCAATGGCGACGGCGCGGCGATGTATACGGTGCAGGGCTTGTGGACCATCGCCCGCGAGGAGCTGGACGTGACCACGGTCGTCTTCGCCAACCACGCCTATCGCATTCTCGGCATCGAGCTTGGCCGCACCGGCGCCGGCAATGCGGGCCCCGCCGCCAGCCGCCTGCTTGACCTTGGCGCGCCGAGGATCGACTGGCTGCAGATCGCCGGCGGCCTCGGCATCCCCGCCGTCCGCGCCTCGACCGCCGAGGCCTTCGACGACGCCTTCGAAGCCGCCATGACCCAGCGCGGCCCCCGCTTCATCGAGGCGGCGTTGTAGAAATCGCCCTCCTTGGGACAGGGTGGAGGGGGCCGCGCCGCTGCTCCTGGGTTCGCCTCGGGGCGTCCTTCTCCCCTTGCGGGAGAAGGTGTCGGCGCAGCCGACGGATGAGGGGTCGCACCGGCCCAAACGCGCCGGAGCCAAACGCCTCACGGAGGCTTTGAGGGTCATCAACCCCTCATCCGGCGCTTCGCGCCACCTTCTCCCGCAAGGGGAGAAGGGACCCTCACGGCGGCGGGTCAGCCCTTGCGCTTGGGCCCCTTGGCGAAGCTGGCCTTGCCCTTGGGCGGGGCGCCCTTGCCGGAACCCGCCTTGAAAGGAGGCTTCTTGTCGTAGGGCTTCTTGCCCTCGAACGGCTTCTTCTCGCCGAACGGCTTGCGCGGACCGCCGGGGCCGGCGCCGGAGCGGGGCGCGGGTCTGGGGGCGGGGGAACGGGGCGGGCGGGCGCTCCGGTCCTCAGCGGCGCCTGGCGCGGTCGAGGGCTCGATCTTGACGTCGTCGCGGCTGGTGGCCCGCACCGCCTCGGCGAACCGCACCGAGGCCTCGGCGCCGATCTCGAACCGGGTTTCGCTGTCGAAGATGCGGATCGAGCCGACGTCCTTCTTGGTCACGTGACCCAGGCGGCAGATCATCGGCAGGATCCATTTGGGGTCGGCGTTCTTCTGCCGGCCGACATTGAGGCGGAACCAGATGCCGTCGGTCATGGCCCCCATGCGCGGCTCGCGCGGCGCCCGTTCGGGCCGGTCATAGACGCCCCGGTCGGCGCGCTCCTGTCGCGCCGGCCGCTCCCCGCGCGCCGGGGGCGGGGCGTCGTAGAGCTCTTCCGGCTCGGGCAGGCCGGACCGCTGCAGGCGCATGAAGGCCCCGGCGATCTCCTCGGCGGACTTCTGCTCCAGCAGCAGCCTGCCGAGCGCCATATCGGCCTCGGACGGCGCCTCGAAGGCGACGGCCTGTTCCATCAGCCGGGCCTGATCGCGCTCGCGAATGGCCTCGGCGCTGGGCGGACCGCTCCAGCCGGCGTCGAGGTTGGCGCTGCTGATCAGCATCTCGGCCTTGCGGCGGCGGGTGTAGGGCACGATCAGCACGCTGGTGCCCTTGCGCCCGGCCCGGCCGGTGCGGCCCGAGCGGTGCAGCAGGGTGGCCTTGTTCTGCGGCAGATCGGCGTGGATGACGAGGCCGAGGTCGGGCAGGTCGAGGCCGCGCGCGGCGACGTCGGTGGCGACACAGACCCGGGCATGGCCGTCGCGCAGGGCCTGCAGGGCGTCGGAGCGTTCGCGCTGGGAAAGCTCGCCCGACAGGCCGACGACGGCGAAGCCCCGCTCCTTCAGCGAGGCCTGGAGGTGGCGGACCGCTTCGCGGGTGTGACAGAAGACCAGCGCCCCGGGCGCCTCGAAGTAGCGCAGCACATTGACCACCGCGTGCTCGACCTCGTTCGGCGCCACGCGGACGGCGCGGTAGTCGATGTCGCCGTGCGGCTGGTCCTTGGTGGTGGTGTCGATGCGCAGGGCGTCGTTCTGGAACTTGCGGGCCAGCACGGCGATGTCGCGGGCGATGGTCGCCGAGAACAGCAGGGTGCGGCGCTCGGGCGGCGCGGCCTCGAGGATGAATTCCAGGTCCTCGCGGAAGCCGAGGTCCAGCATCTCGTCGGCCTCGTCCAGCACCACCGCCTTGATGGCGGTCAGTTCCAGGTTGCCGCGCTCCAGGTGATCGCGCAGCCGCCCGGGGGTGCCGACGACGATGTGGGCGCCGAAGTTCAGCGCCCGCGCCTCGGCCCGGGCGTCCATGCCGCCGACGCAGGAGACGATCTTCGCGCCGGTCTTGCCGTACAGCCAGGCCAGCTCGCGCTGCACCTGGATGGCCAGTTCGCGGGTCGGGGCGATGATCAGGGCCAGCGGCGCGTCGGCGCGGTCGAACCGCTCGGCCTCGCCCAGCAGGGTGGGGGCCATGGCGATGCCGAAGGCCACGGTCTTGCCGCTGCCGGTCTGGGCGCTGACCAGCAGGTCCTGGTCGCCCGCGGCTTCAAGCACGGCGGCCTGGACGGGGGTGGGGGTCTCATAGCCACGCTCGACGAGCGCCGCGTCGAGGGCGGGGTGGCTGGCGGGGAAGGTCATGTCAGGGTCGTTTCATTGTGCAGCGCACAATGGTGCGCGCGAGAGGGCGGGGCTGATACGCCTAAATCGACCAAAAGGCCAGCGTTGCGAGGCGGTCGCCGTGCGGGGCCCCCGTCCGCGCAGCCTGTGGCCCCCTCCTCAGCGGCCTTCTGGGCGGCGCCGCGTCCTTCGCCGTATGCGCCGGCGCGGCCTCTGGGTTGGCGGGGCCAGGGTGGGCGGCGGGGCGAAGCTTGGCAGGTCGGGCAGGCCGGGAGGGGCGGGCGATCCTGACTGGCTGCTTGCCGCCGGCGCGGTCCGGGCCGAGGCCTGGCCGTTGAGCGATGGCCAGCCCCGCCACCGATAGCTGGCGCCATCGGCGGATCGGTAGACGCCACGCTGGGGCGCGGCGGACGCCCCTGTCGCCGGCGGGCTGGTCAGGGCGGCCTCGACCCGGCAGTAGGCCTCGACGGGATCGCTCGCCTGACGTCGCAGCGCCGTTGTCAGCCAGGTTTCATAGGCGCGGCGCGAGACAATGCCCTGGAAGGTCGCCTCTTCCAGGGACAGTGTTCCCTGCGACCACATCATCACCTCCCGCGGCCCCTGCAACCGCATCAGGCCGATCTCCAGCGGGCTGAGGGCCTTGCGACCGCCGAACGGCCGGAAATAGCGGCGAACCACCTCCTGGGGGCTGGTGATGCGCAGGTCATAGCCGGACTTCAGCAAGGCCGGGTCCGGCGCCAGCGGGGCGCCGGGCGTTTCCAGCGCCAGGGCCCAGGCGTCCATCAACACCTCGGCGAAGCGCCCGTACTGCAGGACGCCGTCGATCTCCCGGGCGTAGTCGGTCCAGAAATGCCCGGGCGTCTCGAACGGCGTGGCTCCATAGGCCGGGCGGAAGGTCACCGGGCCGTTGTCCTGGCTCCTGGCGCAGGACCCCACCCAGGTCCCGCCCCTGGCGCCGGCCCGCTGCTGCGCCTCGAAGAAGGCGGCCGACTCCTTCTTGGCCCTTTGCAGGGCTTCGGTCCGGATGCGGCTGAGGGCCAGTTCGCCGCCCGACTGGCGCGACAGGATGCAGGCGCGTTCCTTCAGCAGGAACTGTCTGAGGGGCGGCTGGGTCGCGGCATGCTCGGCCCGCACCGCGCGGATCGCCGCGGCGATGGCGCGCGGATCGGCATGCAGGGCGTCGGGACCGAGCCGCCGCGTCAGGGCGGCGCCGGCGTCAAACCTGCCGATCGGCGGCGGCGGCCCGTCGCAGCCGGCGGCGGCCACGGCAGGCTCCGTCGCGGCCTCCTCATTCCTGGAGGCCCGCAGAATGAACAGGCCCACGCTGCGGCGGTCGTCATCGGTGCTGATCTCGACCAGATAGTCGCGGCCGTCCTTCAGGTCGCCGGGCTTGAGGTTGATCTGGATGCGGTTGTCGGACCAGTCGACGATACGACCCCGGCTCTGTCGGCCGCGCTTTTCCTCATGGATGTAGACGATGCCTTCCCTGGCGCCGAAGTCGGCGCCGAACAGCTCCACCCGGCCGGCGTCGGAGGGCAGCACCTGAATGATGTTCTGGCGGGCCAGGGCGGGATCGCCCGACAGCCGGATGATCGGCGTCCTGGCGCACCAGTTGGCGGCCGGCTTCGAGCCGAAGGCCGGCGCCCTGTCGCGGGCCTCGGTGCGGCTGACATAGCCCTGGTCGAGCCGCACCGGATCGCGGGGATCGCCGCTGGACAGGGTCCGCCGCACCCCGCGAATCTCGCACAGGGACCGGACCGGCTTGCCGTCCGCCTGGCGGCGGCGCGTCATGCGGCCCTCATAGGCCGGGTCGGTGCCCTGGTAGGCGAGGTCGGCCAGGAACTGGCAGCTCTGCTGCTTGGCCGGATCGTCCGACCGGCGCAGCAGGGCCAACACCTCCAGGCCCGCTTCGCCGCACCAGTGGTCGGAGTGGGCCAGGGACATGGCGCCATAGATGGTCTCGCCGTCGACGCCGCCTCTGGAGCGGTCTGGCAGGCCCGAAGGGTCGATCGGCTCGGCATAGACCGGCAGCCCCGCCGCATTCCCGGTCGGCGCGCCCCACAGCGAGCCGATGCCGCCCCGGGCCAGGTCGGTTCCGTCAGGATCGACCAGCTGTCGCCGCCACATGGTCCAGGCCAGGGCGATGAGGTCGGCGTTTTTGAAGACATGCTCGTTGCCCATGGTCACGCCGGGCGGCGTTACGACCTGCAGGGTTCCCAGAATGCTGATGCCGGTGGTCCCCTCGCCGACAAAGCCGACATACATCGACCGGTTGGTGGCCCACATGTCCCAGCAGGAGGCCTCATGGATCACCGCGAAATCCGGCGCCCCGTCGGCCAACTGGGCGCCGAACACGCCGTAGCCGCCTTCTTCGCGTCCAAAGGCGCGGATCACCTCGGCCCAGCCGGCCTTGGAACAGGTCAGCATCTCGCGGGTCTGGCGGGAGACGTCGATCGGATGATCCTTGGCCAGCCAGCCATAGCCCCGGCCGAAGGCGCCGCGTCGCAGGTCCGCCAGCCGCTCGTCGCCGACGGCGTTGATCGGTCCCTCCCGCGGCGAGGCGGCATGGACAAAGGTCATCGGCCGGGCCCCGTCCGGGTCGGCGAGGGGAGAGGACATCGGATCGGCGTTGATCGCCCAACCCTTGCCCAGCTTCGCGTTCAGCACCGACTCCGCGCCGTGGATCAGCCCGGCCACGCCGCCGACGAAGACGCCGCCCCAGGGGGAGGGGTGGGCCGCCTGGGTGCGGTCAGGCCCGTCCCAGCGCTCCCACATATGGCCGATGGCCCAGCGATCCTGCAGGAAGTGCTGGGCATAGCCCTCATACATCAGGGCCTGGAGCTCGCTCTCCTTCAGCGCCCGGGCATAGACCTGACGCTCCCCGGGCGACATCTGCTCGCGCAGCCGCCTGGCCCGGCTGGCCCGCTGCAGGGCCAACTCGTGATAGTGGGCGTACATCCGCGTGGCCTGGGAGCCGAAGTGGACGGAGTTCAGGCCGCCCATCCAGCCCATGAACTCGTGGCACAGGGCGTCATCATTGGCCGGCTCGCCCAGGGGGCAGACCCGGTTCTTGTTCAGCCAGTCCGCCGGGCCATAGCTGTAGTCGGGCATGCCGGCGAACTGGGCCGGCGCGGGCAGCAACCGCTCCTCGACCTCCGTCCGGCGGTTGTCGCCTTCCCGCGAGCTGTCCTTCAGCAGCTCGGCCCGGAAGTAGGTGGCGTTGAGATCGACCAGATCGGCGCTGGCCCGACCGCCCTTTCCGAACAGGTCGCCGACGCCAAGCTGATGCAGGGCCATGTCGGCCAGGGTGGTGTGCTCGGGAATGGAGCCGCTGGAGCCCTGGAAATAGGTCGAGCGCCAGGTCTCGCCATTGATGACCCGCGTGTCCCAGGCGACCAGCAGCAGCGCCAGCGGGGCCAGCAGCCAGGGACGCCAGGCCTTCACGGCGCGGGCTTGCCGACCGGCCGGCAGACGGCGCCGGGCCGGATGAAGACGGTTTCAAAGGCGTCCAGCCGGGCTTCGCGACCGCTGACCCCCTCCAGCGCGGTGTTCAGGGCGGTCACGCAACGGGGTTCGCAGGCCTCGGGCGTGGCGCAGGCGCCGACCTCGCCCCCCGCCTCGACGCACCGGGTCAC
The DNA here is from genome assembly GCA_019636175.1 of Caulobacter sp. Taxonomy (GTDB): domain Bacteria; phylum Pseudomonadota; class Alphaproteobacteria; order Caulobacterales; family Caulobacteraceae; genus Caulobacter. The sequence goes on from JAHBYC010000004.1 coordinate 107,702, forward strand.
GGTCTCCAGGCAGCCGGCCCATCTGACCACGGCCGGGTCGGGGTTGGGATCGACCTGGATGACCTGGGCGGTGATGTCCTGGTGGCCGACCGCCTTCTTGCCATCGCCGCAACCGGAGGCCGCCAGTCCCGTCAGGGCGGTCAGCAAAAGAACAGCGGCGCGTCGCTTCAACTCTGCCCCCGGCAAGGTCGTTCGCATAACAGTAGTTTGCGAATTTCCGGCGGGTCAAGGCAGGGCGGCAACCAACCCTGATGCAGACCGGCGCCGTGTCCCTATATTGCCGGCATGACCAAACTCTCCGTCCTCGACCTCTGCCCCATCGTCCAGGGCGGCAACGCGGCCCAGGCCTTCGCCAACAGCGCCGATCTCGCCCGCCATGCCGAGGCGCTCGGCTACACCCGCTACTGGCTGGCGGAGCATCACAACATGCAGGGCGTGGCCAGCGCCGCGACCGCCGTGGTCATCGGCCATGTGGCGGCGGCGACGAACACCATCCGGGTCGGGGCTGGCGGCGTCATGCTGCCCAATCACGCGCCGCTGGTGATCGCCGAGCAGTTCGGCACCCTGGCCGCCCTCAATCCCGGCCGCATCGACCTGGGCCTCGGCCGCGCCCCCGGGACCGACCAGCTGACCGCCCACGCCCTGCGCCGCACCCTGACCGGCGATGTCGACAGCTTCCCGCGCGATGTCATGGAGCTGATCGGCTATTTCGAGCCGGACAGTCCCGACCGCCGGGTGCGCGCGGTGCCCGGGGTGGGCCTGAGGGTGCCGATCTGGATCCTGGGCTCCAGCACCTACGGCGCCCAGCTGGCGGCGGCGCTGGGCCTGCCCTACGCCTTCGCCTCGCATTTCGCCCCCGGCGAACTGGATCACGCCCTGACCCTATACCGGCGTCAGTTCCGCCCGTCGGAATTCCTCGACAAGCCCTACGCCATGGCCGGCTTCAACGTCTTCGCCGCCGACACCGAGGCCGAGGCGAGGTTCCTGTTCACCTCGCTACAGCAGGCGTTCGTCAACCTGCGCACCGGAAAGCCCGGTCCCATGCCGCCGCCGGTCGAGGGGTTCGAAGAGCGGCTGGATCCGATGGCCCGCAGCCTGCTGGCCCAGGCCCTGAGCTGTTCGGCCGTCGGCGACGCCGATCAGGTCCGCGCGGGCCTGAACGCCTTCATCGCTCGCACCGGCGTCGACGAGGTGATCATCAGCGGTTCCATCTTCGACCACGCCGCCCGCAAGCGATCCTACGAGATCGCCGCGCAGGTGCACGGGCTGGCGGGTTAGGCGCGGCAACGCCTCCCTTCCCCCTGGAGGGGGGAAGGGCCGGGGATGGGGGTGGAGGAGGTTCCGCCGGGCTGGCTGTCGGGGACTGGATGCTGGAATGGGTGAAGGGCGGACAAATTGCAGGTAACGCACGCGGCTCATTGGGTTGATCGCTGCCAAGACCGCGCCCGGTTCTACCGCCGCCACCCCCATCCTCAATCCTTCCCCCCTCCAGGGGGAAGGAGGCAAACCGCGCCTAAACCCGCGCCAGTCCCTCCGGCGCGACGGCGCCGTCCCGCAGAGGCTTCCACAGCACCCGCCGCGCATCGACCGGCCCGGGCATGGCGATCCCCGGGGCGCGCTCGAAGCCCACCCGGCCGAAATAGGGCGCGTCGCCGACAAGGAAGACGCTGTCCCACCCGGCGTTGGCGGCCGCCTCACAGGCCAGTTCGACCAGCCGCTGGCCGACGCCGTGCTTGCGCTCTTCGGCTTCGACGGCGATGGGGCCGAGGAATACCGCGACGCCGTCGCCGACCCGCGCCGGCCACATCCGCACCGAGCCCAGCAGGGCCTCGCCGCGCCAGGCGCTGAACGACAGATCGGCGATCAGCGCATTGCCCTCGCGCAGGCGCTCGGCCGCCTTGGCGTAGCGGCCGGGCCCGAAGGCCCGTTCGGTCAGGGCGGCGATCAGGGGGGCGTCGGCGGGCGCCTCGGGGCGATAGAGGATGTCGGGCATGGGCTCGGCGGAACTGGAGATCGGAAAGGACGGATCGTCCCGCCAGGAGCGGGAACGGCTAGCGGCGCGGCGTGGTCGCGCGGCGGAGCGTTCGTCGGAGGCGCAGCATGGTGAGCCCCTCCTTCAAGCGGCCGTTCGGAGCGCGCGATTTACGGTCGTCGCAGGTCTTCGTCAATGGCGTTGCAGGCGGGCCTCGCACAGGCCAAGTTGCGCCCTCAGATGAGCGAATCTCCCGAAGACGACAGTTCGATGCGGGCCCTGCTGGGCCAGCGCGATTTCGTATTGTTCTGGTTCTCGCGATGGACCGCTGTCCTGGGGGTTCAGATCCAGAGCGTCGCCCTCGGATGGCACGTCTACGACATCGCCCGGCGGACCATGCCGGTGAACGAGGCGGCCTTCATGGTCAGCATGATCGGACTGGTGTCCTTCGTGCCGGTCCTGCTGCTGGCCCTGCCGGCGGGAGAAACCGCCGACCGTCATAACCGGCGGGGCATTCTGCTGTTCTGCTACGCCGCCGAGATCGGCATCGCCGGGGCGTTGGCGGTCATCGCCTTCCTCAACCGCGAGACCATCCCGATCCTGCTGGGGGCGGCGGTCCTGTTCGGCGCGGCCCGGGCCTTCTTCGCCCCGGCCAACACCGCCCTTGGCCCGATGCTGGTGCCGCGGGTCCTGCTGCCCCGGGCCATCGCCTGGAACTCCCTGGCCTGGCAGACGGCATCGGTGATCGGCCCGGCGCTCGGCGGCCTGCTGATCGCCGTCTCGCTCAGCGCGCCCTATGCGGCGGCGTTCGTGCTCTACGCCATCGCCGGGGTCTGTGTGCTGCTGGTCCGCAAGAACGCCCAGCCGGAGGTGCAGCCCGGCTCGCGCTGGACCCTGATGAAACAGGGGCTGTCCTATGTCTGGAACAACAAGATCGTCTTCGGGGCCATCTCGCTGGATCTGGCGGCGGTGATCCTGGGCGGGGCGACGGCCCTGTTGCCGGTATTCGCCCGCGATGTGCTGCACGTCGAGGCCTGGGGCTTTGGCATCCTGCGCGCGGCGCCGGCGGTCGGCGCGGCCAGCGTCGCCATCTATCTGGCGGCCAACCCGATCCGCGCGCGGGCCGGGCTGGTGATGTTCGCCTCGGTCGCCCTGTTCGGGGCGGGCACCATCGTCTTTGGCGTCTCCAACATCTTCTGGCTGTCGGTCGTCGCCCTGGCGGTGCTCGGCGGCGCCGACATGGTCAGCGTCTATGTCCGCCAGACCCTGATCCAGCTGGCCACCCCCGACAACATGCGCGGGCGGGTGGCGACGGTCTCCTCGCTGTTCATCGGCGCCTCCAACGAACTTGGCGAGTTCGAGAGCGGCGTGGTGGCGCGGTTCCTCGGGCCCGTGGGCGCGGCGGTGTTCGGCGGCGTCGGGGCCCTGGCGGTGACCGGCCTGTGGGCCTGGATGTTCCCCACCCTCCGCAAGGCCGACAAGCTGGTGTGAGGGTCGTGCGTGCTGCGACACGCGATCCCGAAGGATCGCTACTCAGCTGACGCCCATTTGTTGCTCCTCCTGTCCGTCATCCAGAGTTGCCTCGCCCTGCGAGGCGTGTCGAAGGACGCGAACCCGGCGCGGTCCCTCTTGCGTGACCTAACGTCCCGGTCCTAGACCCATTGCCGACAACGCAAGCGAGGAGACTGCGGACATGGGCGTACTTTCAGGCAAGGTCGTGATCGTTACCGGCGCGGCCGGCGGGATCGGCAAGGAATGCGCCCTGCTGGCGGCCCGTGAAGGCGCCAAGGTCGTGGTCAACGACCTCGGCGGCGGTGTCGGCGGCGGCGACGAAGGCTCGGCCGGCCCGGCCGAACAGACCGCCCGGGAAATCCGCGACGCCGGCGGCGAGGCGGTCGCCAACTCCGACAGCGTCACCAGCATGAACGCCGTCAAGGCGATGGTCGAACAGGCCAAGGATGAATTCGGCGGCCTGCACGCCATCATCAATCCGGCCGGCATCCTGCGCGACAAGATGTTCCACAAGATGAGCGACGAGGACTGGGACAAGGTCATCGAGGTTCACCTGCGCGGCGCCTACAACGTCTCCCGCGCCGCCGTCGAGCTGTTCCGCGACCAGCAGGAAGGCAGCTTCGTCCACTTCACCTCGACCAGCGGCCTGATCGGCAACATCGGCCAGGCCAACTACGCCGCCGCCAAGCTGGGGGTCATGGGTCTGTCCCGGATCCTGGCCATGGAAGGGGTGCTGAAAAACGTCCGCTCCAACATCATCGCCCCGTTCGCCTGGACGCGGATGATCGCCACCATTCCGGTCAAGGACGAGGCCTCCGCCCAGCGCGTCGACCGGATGAAGAACGCCATGCGCGCCGACCAGGTGGCCCAGCTGGCCGTCGCCCTGGCCTCGCCCGAAGCCAGGGACGTCACCGGCCAGATCTTCGCCGTGCGCGGCAACGAGGTCATCCTGTTCGACCAGCCCCGGCCGATCCGCAACATGGCCAATCTCGAAGGCTGGACCCCCCGCTCGCTGCTCGACGTCGCCCTGCCGGCGATGAAGAACAGCTTCTTCGACGCCGGCGCCAGCGCCTCGGTCTTCCCCTACGATCCGATCTAGGGGCTCTGGAAGAGACGGGCGCTGTGCCCGTCTGGCAGTCCGAGGCCGAGGCCGTCGATCCACTGCACTTCGACATCATTGTCGCGGGCGTACAGCAGGAGGCGAAGATGGGCGTGGTCGATCGCCAGCAGCAGCGCCTGCATGGGGTCGACGCCCATGCCGTAATACGTGGCCGGCCCGGCCGGCCACTGCAGTTCAACGTCGCAACGCCAGTCGTCGCCATCGGGCCGGGGCTGGAAGACCAGAAGGTCGACCGTCCCGTCGGCGCCGATCCGAAAGGTTCGGCTCACAAACGGCGTTGGGGACTTCGAGGTCTCTACGCTGATCACTTGATTGCTGCCCAGGCCATCGACGCGGCCCGGCCGGTTGGCTAAAGCCGAAGAAACACTGGAGTCTATAATGCGCAGAGTCGCCATCGTCAGCCCCATCCGCACTGCCGTCGGCAAGTTCCAGGGCGGTCTTTCCAGCATCACCGCCGGCGACCTCGGCGCGGTCATCATCAAGGCCCTGATGGCGCGAACCGGCCTCGACCCCGAGCGCATCGACGATGTCACCTTTTCGCAGGGCTATCCCAACGGCGAGGCCCCCTGTATCGCCCGCTGGTCGGCGCTCGCCGCAGGCCTGCCGATCTCCATTCCCGGCGTCTCCATGGACCGCCGCTGCGGCAGCGGCCTGCAGGCAGTGATCGACGCGGCCATGCGCATCCAGACCGGGGCCGCCGATGTCGTCCTCGCCGGCGGCTGCGAGAGCATGAGCAATGTAGAATACTACAGCCTCGACATGCGCGGCGGGGCCCGCGCCGGCAGCGTCACCATGCATGACCGCCTGGCCCGCGGCCGGGTGATGAGCCAGCCGATCGAACGCTTCGGCGTCATCAGCGGCATGATCGAGACCGCCGATAATCTGGCCCGCGACTACGGCATCACCCGCGAGGAGTCCGACGCCTATGCGGTGATGAGCCACCAGCGCGCCATCGCCGCCTGGAACGAGGGCAAGTTCGCCGATGAACTGGTTCCTGTCTCGGTCAAGCAGCGCAAGGGCGACCCCGTCATCTTCGACCGCGACGAAGGCCCCCGCGCCGACGCCTCGATGGAAACGCTGGGCAAGCTGCGGGCCATCGAAAAGGACGGCGTCGTCACCGCCGGCAACGCCAGCCAGCAGAACGACGCCGCCGCCGCCTGTCTGGTGGTCGCCGAGGACAAGCTGGAGGAACTGGGTCTGGAGCCGATGGGCTGGTTCCACAGCTGGGCCGCCGCCGGCTGCGATCCGTCCCGCATGGGCATCGGCCCGGTGCCGGCGGTCGAGCGTCTGTTCGCCCGCAATGGCCTTGGCTGGAGCGACATCGATCTGGTCGAGCTGAACGAGGCCTTCGCCCCGCAGGTGCTGGCTGTTCTCAAGGGCTGGAACTGGGACGACCGCGACAAGCTCAACGTCAACGGCGGCGGCATCAGCCTGGGCCACCCCATCGGCGCGACCGGCGGGCGCATCCTCGCCAACCTGCTGCACGAAATGAAGCGCCGCGAGGTCCGCTATGGCCTCGAAACCATGTGCATCGGCGGCGGCCAGGGCATCGCGGCCGTGTTTGAGCGGGCGTCATAGAGCCCGCTGCGGGCCGCCAGGACCGAGCGCGCCTGATCGCGGGAAGGCGCCGTCGTCTCAGCCGCTGTTGACGGTGCTCGACAGGCTGCGACGCTGGATGCCGTCCAGCTCGTCCTTGGCGGAGGCGGCCTGGGCGTCCCACTCGGCCTTGGTCTGGCAGACCTTCTTTCCGGGCGTCCGCGAGCCGGGGTTGTCCATCCGGCGGCAAATGGTGCGGTTGGGGTCAAGCCGCTTGGCCTTCGAAGCCTTGGCCGCATCGACATTGACGCCCGAGACGTCGGTCGGCTGGGCCATGGCCGAGGCCGGCAGAAGAACGACCGCGAGAGCGGCCAGGATCGCGCGCGATTTCATCTCTTCAGTCTCCTCTATGTCCGGTCAGCCGCCCGAGGCGTTCTCGATCCGGTTGTTGGAGCCGTTTCGGCGCATCAGTTCATCCAGCTCGTCCTTGGAGGCGGCGGCCTGGAGGTCCCATTCCTCCTGCGTCTTGCAGACCTTCTTGGTCGGCAGGCGGCTGCCGGTGATGACCATGGTCTTGCACAGCCGCCCATCCTTGGCGCGGGTCATCTTGCCGTCGCTGCCGACGATCCCGGGCTTGTCGGTGATGGTCGCGACCTGGGCGAAACTGGCGGCGGGCGCCAGCAGCGCGGCGGCGGTGAGCAGGGCAATGGAAGCTTTCATGGCTATCCCCATTTCAGGTTATCAGCCCAGAGTGGGCGAAATCCGCCCCCCTCGCAAGAGCGACCCGCGTTCTGCGGATCATGCGGCTGGCCGCCGCCGCTCAGCCGATCTTGACGCCCGGCGGCGGCGGCATGTCTTCGGGCACGAAGAAGTCGGGCATCAGCGGCCGGCTGGGATCGACGCGATAGGGTTCGAAGTCGCGCACGCCCTCATCGTAGAGGAAGCTGTCGTCGATCAGGAAGTTGCCGGTGAAGCTGGCTGCCGGCTTGTTGAAGATCGCATAGGCGGCGTCGGCCATGATCTCCGGCGTGCGGCACATCCGCATGCCGTCGTCGCCGGCCAGGGCGAACTGGATGGCTGCGGTGGCGATGCCGGTGCGCGGCCACAGGCCGTTGAAGGCGATCTGGCTCCGGTATTCATCGCTCATCCCCAGCATGCACAGGCTCATGCCGTACTTGGCCATGCTGTAGGCGACATGCCGCCCGAACCAGTGCGGCGCCAGGTCCAGCGGCGGCGACAGGGCCAGCACATGCGGATTGGCCGCCTTCTTCAGGTGCGGGATGCAGGCCTTGCTGGTCAGGAAGGTGCCGCGCGCATTGACCTGGTTCATCAGGTCGAACCGCTTCATCTCGGTGGCTTCCGTCCCGGTCAGCTGGATGGCCGAGGCGTTGTTGACGCAGATGTCGATGCCCCCGAACGCGGCGACGCATTTCTCGACGCCCTCGTAGACGCTCGCCTCGTCCCGCACATCGACGATCAGCGGCAGGGCCTTGCCCCCCGCCGCCTCGATCTCTTCCGCCGCCGTGTAGATGGTCCCCGGCAGATGCTTGTGCGGCTCGGCGGTCTTGGCGGCGATGGCCACATTGGCCCCGTCCCGCGCCGCCCTCAGGGCGATGGCCAGCCCGATGCCGCGGCTGGCGCCGGTGATGAAGAGGGTCTTTCCGGCAAGGCTCATGGGGTGTCTCTCTTCTTGAAATCACAACAGGGCGATCCGCCCCTTAATCGTCCTTCTCCCCTGCGGGAGAAGGTGTCGGCGTAGCCGACGGATGAGGGGGTCGCACCGGCCCATAACGCGCCTGAAGCAACGGCCTCATGGCAGCTTTGCGGGTCATCAACCCCTCATCCGGCGCTCCGCGCCACCTTCTCCCGCAAGGGGAGAAGGAAGCGATCCCTAGCCAACCCCCGTCGTCGCCACCGACATCGCCCACAGCCGCTCGGCGCTTTCGGGGTTCAGCGCATGGGCCATCACCCCGGCGCGCGGGTTTTCCTTCGACCAGGGAACGGCCTGGGCGCAGTCCTCGAGATACAGCCCCCCGACCCCCTCGAGCTCCTCGCCGACCGCAGCCCAGACGCTGGTGCTGGCGCCCTGTTCGGTGGTCTTGAACCCGGTCACCGGCTGGTCGTTCTCGTCCAGCCAGCCCATCGCCCGCTGTTCCTCGATCGGCAGGTGGCGCTGCAGCGGTGTCATGATCCCGCCCGGCATCACTGCGTTGGCCGTCACCCCCTGGTCCTTGAAGCGCCTGTTGAAGCCGACCGCGAACAGGGCGTTGGCGGTCTTGGCCTGGCCGTAGGCGGCCCACTTGTCATAATCGCCGTTCCTGAAGTTGGGGTCGTCCCAGCGGATGTCGCTGCGCACATGGCCGATCGACGACAGCGAGACCAGCCGCGAGGTCTTGCCCGACGCCCTGGCGCCGGCGATCAGCGCCGGGGTCAGCAGGGCGGTCATCAGGAAGTGGCCGAAGTGGTTGGTGCCGATCTGCATCTCCAGCCCGTCCTTTGTGTGGTCCAGCGGACAGGCCATGACGGCGGCGTTGTTGATCAGGATGTTCAGCGGCCGCTCGCCCCACCGGGCGCCGAAGGCCCGGATCGAGGCGAAGTCGGACAGGTCCAGCATCTCGAAGCTGACCTTGCCCTTGGCCGTCTTTTCGATGTCGGCGATGGCCGCCGCCGCAAGGTCCGGCTTGCGGGCGGCGATGACCACATCGGCCCCCGCCTCGGCCAGGGCCCGCACGGTCTCGACCCCGATCCCGGTCGCCGCCCCCGTGACGATGGCGGTCAGGCCCGACAGGTCCTTTCCGGCGACCACCTCGCGGGCGGTGCTGTAGCGTTCAAACTTCGAGGTGATGCGGTCGCTCATTGGGGTCCCTCCGGCTTTCTGTCGTTGGGCGCGATCAGACAGCGCGAGGCGCGACTCCGCAAGGGCAGCGCCGCGCCAAGGCTCCGCCTCCCCGGCGAAAGCCGGGGCCCAGAGGTCGCCAGTATGACCAGGAGGCGTCCCCAAATTGCAGCCCGCAAGGCCTGGAACCCGGCCTGCGCCGGGAAGGCGGATGGTGTGTGGGCCAGAGCGGTTCTGATCGGCTAGGCGATCTTCGAGAAATCCGCCGGGCGCCGCTGGGCGAAGGCGGCGAACGCCTCGGCCGCTTCCGCCGTCTGCAGCCTGGCCCCGAAATGACGGCCTTCCAGGTCCATCAGATCGGCGATCCTGCCCGCGTCCCGCATCAGCTGCTTGGTGATCTTCAGCGAGCCCATCGGCTTGGTCGCCACCTGGCGGGCCGCCGCCAGGGCCGCGGCGTCGACCTCGGCGGAGGGCAGGGCCTTGTTGGCCAGGCCGATGGTCGCCGCCTCGGCGCCGCTGACCGGCTCGCCAAGCGCGAACATCGCGTAGGCCCGGGCATGGCCGATCCGCGCCGGCAACAGCCAGCTGGAGGCCGCTTCCGGCACCAGGGCCAGGTTGACGAACGGGGTCATCAGCCGCGCGTCATCGGCCACATAGACCAGGTCGCAATGCAGCAGCATGGTCGTGCCCACGCCCACCGCAACGCCGCGCACCGCCGCCACCAGGGGTTTCTCCGCCGCCGCCAGGGCTTTCAGGAACCGCGTCACATTGCGTTGCAGCCCGGCCTCGCGGCTGGTGTCGCCGGATGCGTTCTGGGCCGCGAAATCGGCCAGGTCGTTGCCGGCGGTGAAGCTGTCGGTTTCCGATCTGAACAGCACCGCCCGGATCGCCGGGTCGGCCTCGGCCTCTTCCAACCCGTCGGCCAGCACCTTGTACATGGCGTCGGTGATGGCGTTCTTCTTGTCGGCGCGGTTGAAGCTCAGGGTCATCACCCCGCCCTCGACGGTCTTCAGGACATGGTCGGTCATCGGCTGTCTCCCTAGAGCATGTCAGGGCGAAGTGTACGCGGTTCGCCCGCCCGGACATGCTCTAAATATTTGATTCTAGACCCTTTTGATCAGGCTTTGATGCGTACATCAAAACCTGAAAGGGTCTAGGGAAATCTCTGTTGAATGTGGCTCAGCCAGCGGCCGATGATCTCGACCTCCCCGGCTGAAAATCCGTCCGTCAGGCGGGCGTTGATGATCTCCAGCCCGGCCCTGGCGGTCTCGCGCGCCTCGCGGCCCCTGTCGGTCAGCCAGATCCGCTGCGCCCGTCGGTCGGTGGCGTCTGCCCGCCGCTCCACCAGCCCGGCCCGCGCCATCCGGTCGATCAGCCCGGTCATCGCCGACGGCGCCGCGTCCAGAGCCGCCGCGACCTCGCCGATCAGCGCCCCGTCGTTGCGACCCAGAAAGAACAGCACCCCGGCCTGAGCCGAGCTCAACCCCCCGGCGGTCTCCCCCTCGATCCAGCGCTGCAGGCGCCGGTTGGCGGCGCTGAGCAGAAAGGCCAGGCGGGGCGGGGCAGGGGCGGACATAGCGTGCTTATATGCTTCGTGTACGAAACATCAAGTTCGTATGTGAAATAGCTCTTCTGCGCCTCATCCCTTCGTCGTTGGCGGAGCTGCGCCGGATTTGCGTCCTTCGACACGGCCCTGCGGGCCTGTTCAGGATGACGAAAGGGCCGAGAGGACCTCAAGAGATGGTCGTCATGCTGAGTAGCGGTCGCAGACCGCGTATCGAAGCACGCAACCCTGTCTGCGGCCGCGCAGCGCCGCTAGCCCGGAGGGACCGTTCGAGCAACACCAGCGGGCTGGCGTCATCTGCTCACACCCCCCGGTACCACGTCACCCCGTCCGCATCCGTCTCCGCCACCGCCTGTCCCCGCCCGATCAGGCAGTTCAGATGCGCCAGGCTCTCTCCCGTGGCCATGCCCATCAGCTCCGGCCCGATCGGCCTGGCGAACAGGCTGCCGAAGACGTCGATGCTGCGTTTGGGCGCCTCGGCGAGGGATTTCGCCAACCGGCCCAGCTGCCGCTCATGCCCCGCCGCCAGATGGTCGAGCCGGGCGTGCATGCCGTGGAACGGGTCGTTGTGCGCCGGCAGCACCAGCACCTTGTCCGGCACCGTCGCCTTCAGCTTGGCCAGGCTGTCCAGCCAGTCGGTCAGCGGATCGCCGTCCGGCTCGGTCGGGAACACCGAGACATTGCTGCTGATCCTGGGCAGCACCTGGTCGCCGCTGATGAACAGGTTCAGGTCCTCGCACCACAGGCAGGCGTGGTCGGGGGAATGGCCGTTGCCGGTCACCACCCGCCAGTCGTGGTCGCCGATGCGGAACACCTCCCCGTCGGTCAGCCGGCGATAGCTGTCGGGCAGCTGGTAGATCGCCTTGCCGAAGCCGCCGAAACGGGCCCGGTAGTTGTCGATCATGTCCTCGTCCCAGCCGGCGGCGACATAGAACCGCACCCCGTCCTCCGGCGCCTCGCGCCCGGTGTCGGCCACCAGCATGCGGCACTGGATATACTCCAGCCGGGTCATCCACAGTCGGCACTGGAACTTGCGGGTCATCCAGCCGGCCAGGCCGATGTGGTCGGGATGCAGATGGGTGACGATCACCCGCGTGACCGGCTTGCCGCCCAGCGCGCCCTTGAAGGCCTCGCGCCAGGCCTGGGCGGTTTCCCGGGTCTGCATGCCGGTGTCGACGATGCACCAGCCCTCGCCGTCGGCGATGGCCCAGACATTGATGAAACCCAGCGGTCCGCCCAGCGGCTGGCGCAGCCACAGCACCCCCGGCGCCACCTCGACCGCGTCCCCGGCGCCCGGCGTCGGCACGGTTTCGAAGGGGTAGTCGAGCCTGGGTTTGCGGAGTTCCACCGCGATGTCTTCAACGCCGTCGTGCACTTTGCTGCCCCTCCGATGAACGGCCCCATCATCCGACGTTCAGCCCCCTGCCGCAATTGCGCCTGTTGGGGGTGGCATCTTGACCACCTGCCGATCGGCGCGTTTATGGCGCCAAAACACAATAACCACTGCCCAGGAGCTCGGGTCCATGAGTCGCAATCGTCTCGGCGTCGCCGCCGCTATCATTCTGGCTATGGCGGCCACTTCGGCCGTCACCGTTGCCGCGCCCAAGAAGGGCAAGGAAGAGGCCGCCGCCCCCGGCGCCATCACCGAAAAGGATCGTGAGCGCGGAATGGCCGAGGCTCCGGCCCTGGCCAAGACCGCCGGCCTGACCTGCAAGGTCGTCGACGCCCGCTTCATCATCGCGGACAACAAGACCAAGACCAACTACTACGAAATCGCCTGTGACCAGGGCCTTGGCTATGTCGTCATCTCCGACCCGGCCAAGCCGGCGCCGACCGGCGCCCCCTGCTACGAGGCCAACCGCCCGATCGAGGGCAAGCCCAGCCCGCTGGCCTGCCGCCTGCCCGGCAACGCCGATCTCCAGGCCCAGCTGGTTCCCTACGTCGCCAAGTCCGGCGTCGCCTGCACCGTGGCCAAGAGCCGCTACATCGGCGCCAGCCCGACCAAGACCTTTATCGAACTGGCCTGCCAGGAAGGCGCCGGCCAGATCATGATCCTGACCAACCCCGCCAACCTCGACGGCGGCGCCGAGATGTCCAACTGCCTCAACTACGAGCCGGGCGGCACCGTCTCCTGCGAACTGACCGACCGCGCCGCCCAGCTGGCGATCATCGACACCCTGATGGCCGGTTCGGGCAAGGCCTGCGCCATCAAGGACAAGCGCTACGTCCTCAGCACCAAGGCCGGCAGCAACTGGTACGAAGCGGCCTGTCAGGACGGTTCGGGCTACATGATCGAACAGGCCTCCAACGGCTCCCTGGCCCGCACCGTGCCCTGCGCGGACGCTGACTTCGTCGGCGGCGGCTGCACCATGACCGACGCCCGCGCCTCCAAGACCGAACAGAACGGCCTCTACAGCCGCCTGGCCGGCAAGGCCGGCTACAACTGCAATGTCGAGCGCTACGGCGTGTTCAACGTGCCGGACAAGGAAATCGTCGAGCTGAAGTGCACCGACCGCCCGGACGGCGCCATCGCCGACTTCAGCAGCGCCAAGGCCGTGGTCTACAACTGCCCGGTCGCCGAAGCCCAGGGCTACCGCTGCTCCTTCTCCGACAAGGCCCAGTCCTACGCCCAGATCACCAAGGATCTGAAGTCGCTGAAGGACACCACCTGCACGGTCCGCGAGACCCGTCCCATGGACAAGGCCACGGACACCACCGTCTACGTCGAGGCCAACTGCAGCGACGGCAACGGCAGCTATGTGATCGGCTACCAGCGCGGCGCCACCAAGGCGACCGAGGTGCTGGCCTGCGCCCAGGCCAAGTCGCTCGGCGGCTGCAAGCTGCCCGGCAACTGATCGTCCGTTCCTGACGACGGATCGAGGGCCCGCCGGCATCCCGGCGGGCCCTTTGTCTTTGTGGCCGTCAAAAGCTCTCAGGTCCCCGCCTGCGGAACCAAACGTTCCGGACGGGCGCTCTAGTCGCCACGAACCGATAGTGGAGGACTGGAAAGACCATGGCTGAAGGTAACAGTGGAAACAGTGGACTGGCCTTTGTGGTCGGCGGCCTTGTTGTGGTGGTGCTGGTGATCGGCGCCTTTCTCATCTTCGGCGGCGGCCTGACCCAGAAGAAGTCGGTGGACATCAACGTCAAGGCGCCGGACATCGAAGCGCCCAAGATCGAGCCGCCCAAGGCTCCGGGCTCCTGATCGGCCTTGGCCGAGTTTTTCTGGCCTTCGCTGCGGCGCCATCTGCCCTGGCGGAGCAGGCCTTCAAGACTAGCCGTGATCCTGGAATGGACAGCCCGCGCCGGCTATGCCGCGCGCGGGTTTGTCTATCTCAGCGTCGGGGCCCTGGCGGCGCTGGCCGCCGTCGAACTGGCCAGGGCGCCGGCCGGCAGCCGCGGGGCTGTCGCCGCCCTGACCGACTGGCCCCTCGGCCGGTTGTGGATCGCCGTCATCGCCGGCGGCCTGATCGGCTTCGCGGTCTGGCGCGCCCTGCAGTCGGTGTTCGATGCGGACCGCCAGGGCAGGGATCCCAAGGCGCTGGCCCGACGGGCCGGCCAGGCGATCAGCGGCCTCGTCTACGGCGGCCTTGCCTGGTCGCTCCTGGAGCTGCTGGACGGCCTTGAGGACATCAGCGAGGCGGCGGAGGACGTCGCCGCCCGCCAGCAGGCCGCCAGCCTGCTGGACCTGCCGTTCGGCCGCTGGCTGCTGATCGGTCTGGGGGTTTTCATCCTGTCCGCCGGAGCCGCCAATCTTGTAAAGGCGGTCGGCAAGGATTTCGGCGAGCAGCTGGCCTGTCATCGCGGCATCCACCGCTGGGCCTGCTGGATCGGCCGCGTCGGCTACGGCGCGCGGGGAATCGCCTTCGCGCCGCTCGGATTTCTGTTCATCAAGGCCGGCTGGCTGGCCAACGCCGGCGAGGCGCGCAAGCTCGGCGGGGCCCTGCAGATGCTCGAGGCCCAGCCCCTGGGATCGCCCATCCTGCTGCTGACCGGCATGGGCCTGGTGGCCTTCGGCGTCTTCGCCATGATCGAGGCCCGCTGGCGGCGCATCGAACCGCCTGATCCCGCCTAGACCCGGCGGCCCTGCGAGGCGCAGACTGCCTGCCATGGACAACGCCATCGAAGAGTCGCTGCAGATCTTCGCCGATCGGGCCGGCGATCCGGCCGACCTGATCTACGCCCGCCTGTTCGCCGTCCGCCCTGACCTGGAACCGCTGTTCGTCGGCGATCGCACCGGCGCCGCGCGCGGCGAGATGCTGTCTGTCGTCTTCGAAACCCTGATGGACATGGCCTCCGGCGGCGAGGCGCGACGGCACATGATCGCCGCCGAGGTGGTCAATCACGACCAGCTGGGCGTGCCGGCGGAAGTCTTCGCCGACTTCTTCGATCTGGTCGCCGCCGCCGTGCGCGAGACCCTGGGGCCGGATTGGACCCCTGCGATGGCCGAGGCCTGGGGCGAGATGCTGGGCCGAACCCGGTCCCTGTCGCTCGCCGGCTGACCGGCCCCCTCAATCCTCGTCGAGATAGCGCTCGGTCACCGCCCCATCCAGGCGGCGCACCCGGGCGGCGGCCAGCACCGCCGGGTCCATCAGCCGGGCGTTGACCCCCATGCGATTGCGTCCGGGGTCCTCCGCCGACCAGTGGGTGACGCAGCCGCAGACCCGGCAGCGGTTGAAGGCGATCGACCGGTCATCCCACAGATAGCGATCCAGGGCGACATCGGCCGGCTCCACCCGCACCTCGGTGGGGGCGTAATAGGCCCACAGCACGCCATAGCGGCGACAGATGGAGCAGTTGCAGTCGGTCACCGTCTCCGGGGCCGCATCGATCTCCAGGCGCACCGCGCCGCAGTGACAGCGGGCCTCGATCATCTATTCCCTCGCGGCCCTGGCGATCTCCTCGGCCTTGGCGAACAGGGCCGGATCGACCTTCGCCTCCACGGCCCGCGCATTGTCGTCCAGCTGCGAGGGGCGGCTGGCCCCGACGATGGCCGAGGCGACGTTGGGCTCGCGCAGCACCCAGGCCAAGGCGAACTGGGCCAGGGTCAGACCGGCCTCGGCCGCCAGCGGCTTCATGGCCTGGGCCGCTTCCAGAACCGGCCGCTCCATCCAGCGGTCGATCATCCGACCCATCGCCTCACTGGCGGCGCGGCTGTCGGCCGGGGGCGGGCTGCCCGGATCGTATTTCCCGGTCAGCACGCCCTGGGCCAGGGGCGACCAGACGATCTGGCTGATGCCGTTGGCGGCGCACAGGGGGATGACCTCCTTCTCCGGCCGCCGCCACAACAGGCTGTACTGCGGCTGGCTGGAGACGAACTTCTCCACGCCGGGAATGGCCAGGGCGTCGCGGATGTTCTGCGGCGACCATTCGGAAAAGCCGATCCACCGCGCCTTGCCCGCGCGCACCACCTCGCTCAAGGCCTCCATGGTCTCTTCCAGCGGGGTCTCGGGGTCGTAGCGATGGCACTGGTAGAGATCGACGTAGTCGGTCCGCAGCCGCTTCAGCGAGGCGTCGATCTGCTTGTGGACCTGCGCCCGCGACAGGCCCTTGTCGCCGCCGCCCATATCGCCCCACAGCTTGGTCGCCAGGATGTAGCTGTCGCGCGGCACGCCCGCCAAAGCCTCGCCGGTGACCGTCTCGGCCGCGCCGCGGCCATAGACATTTGCGGTGTCGTGGAAGGTGATGCCCAGGTCCAGGGCGTGGCGGATGTTGCCGATCGCCGTGTCCTTCTCCACCCCGACGCCGGCGGTCAGCCAGGACCCCAGTGCGATCTCGGAAACCATCAGATCGCTCGATCCCAGCTGGCGGTATTTCATCGCGTTCTCTCCCGTTTGTCCTCAGGGTAGGCCCGCGCGGCTCGCCAAAACAACCCGTCATCCCCACCGACCGTCACCCCCCGTCCCGCGCGCGTCCGGGATGACGGGCGTTGCGAAAGCGGCCGCGGCGCGCCACCTATCGCCCATGACCCACAAGACCGTCCTTGCCGTTCACCCTGCCCAACGGGACGACATCGCCGACCTGACCACCCGCCGGCCGCTGCCGGGACCGGGCGTCGATCAGGTCGACCCCTTCCTGTTCCTCAACCACCATGGCCCGCAGGTCTATCGCCCGGGCAATCGCGGCCTGCCGTTCGGGCCCCATCCGCATCGCGGTTTCGAGACCGTTAGCTTCATCCTGGCCGGCGAGATGGCCCATCTCGACAGCGGCGGCCACGAGAGCGTCATCGGCCCCGGCGGGGTGCAGTGGATGACTGCCGGCTCGGGCCTGGTGCATGCCGAGATCTCGCCTGAAGGGTTCAAGCGCGCGGGCGGCCCGCTGGAAATCCTCCAGCTCTGGGTCAATCTCCCGCCGGCCCTGAAGATGGCCCCGCCGCGCTACATCGGTCTTCAGGCCGGCGACATTCCCGTGCATGAGGCCGACGATGGCCGCGCCCGCCTGCATCTGGTCTCCGGCCAGTATGGCGACACCGTCGGCCCGGTCGACAGCCTGACCGGCGTCTTCATGTCGACCCTCGAGCTGAACGGAGGCGGCCGCATCCATTTCGACGGCCTGGCCGGGCGCAATGTGTTTCTCTACGTCGTCGATGGCGCGATCCGCATCGGCGGCCGAGACATCGGCCGCTGGAACCTCGTCACCCTCGATCTCGCCGGGGACCTGCTCGAGATCGAGGCGACGCCCGAGGCCCGTCTCCTGTTCGGCCACGCCGATCCCATCGGCGCCCCGGTCGTCGCCCACGGCCCGTTCGTGATGAACACGGTGGACGAAATCCGTCAGGCGATCACCGACTACAACGCCGGAAAGTTCGGCCAGGTCAGGCTCTGATCCTGGCCGTAGGTCGGCCGGCCGCCGATCGACCCACATCCGCTGACGGCCGGCCTACGCCAGACCCACGCCCCGGACCACATCAGGCCACGTCCGGCCTACATCAAGTCACAGCAAAATCAATGGGTTATCGAAATTCCCGGCCTCGGTGGCCGACGCCCCTGCTACAATCGTCTACCGCTTCGACAACCCTGCCTTCCCCTGGCCCGCCCAGCCGGTAAACTGCCGGTCGATGACCTCTCCCATGCTGGCCCTCGGCGGCCTGACCAAGTCACTGCCCGGCGGTCGCGTGCTGTTCTCGGGCCTCGACCTGACCATCGCGCCCGGCGAGTTCGTGGCGATCATGGGCGAAAGCGGGGTCGGCAAATCGACCCTGCTCAACGTCATCGCCGGCCTCGACACGGCCGACAGCGGCGAGGTGTCGATCGCCGGAACCGCCCTGTCGGGTCTGGATGATGATGGCCGCACCCTGCTGCGCCGCGACCGCATCGGCTTTGTCTTCCAGGCCTTCCACGTCCTGCCGCATCTCAGTCTGGCGCGGAACGTGGCCCTGCCGCTGGTCCTGGCCCATGGCGATCCCGCCGCGGCCCTGCAGCGGGCGGCGGCCCTGCTGGAGGAGGTCGGGCTGGGCGGGCGCGGCGGCGACTATCCGCGCCAGCTGTCGGGCGGCGAGTTGCAGCGCGTGGCCATCGCCAGGGCCCTGGTCCATCGTCCGGCCCTGATCCTCGCCGACGAGCCGACCGGCAACCTCGATCCCGACACCGCCGACCGGATCATGGCCTTGTTGACCGCCCAGGCCCGCCAGGCCGGGGCCGCGGCCCTGATCGTCACCCATTCGGAAAAGGCCGCGGCGGCCGCCGACCGGGTGCTGTCCCTGACCCACGATGGCCTCGTCGCCCATGGCCGCTGACGCCGCCCGACCCAGTCTGGCCGCCCTGTCCTGGCTGATTCTCGGAGAATGGCGGTCCCAGCCGGTGCGGGTGCTGACCGCCGCCCTGGCCATCGCCGTCGGCGTGGCGCTGGGGTTCGCGGTTCACCTGATTAACGCCTCGGCGCTGGACGAATTCTCCCGCGCCATCAGCACGGTCAACGGCGACGCCGACCTGCAGGTTCAGGGGGTGACCAACGCCGGCTTCGACGAGGCCCTCTATCCCCGCCTGGCGCGGGCTCCCGGGGTGGCGACGGCCAGTCCGGTGATCCAGCTGACCGGGGCCGTTGACGGCCAGAGTGATGGCCTGACGCTGATCGGGCTGGACATCTTCCGCGCCGCCGCGGTGACCCCCAATCTGCTCGGCCGGCCGCAAGCCGCCGACGGCCAGGCCGGCTTTGGCGACGCCGGCGCGGTGTTCGACGAGAGCGCGGTCTTCCTGTCTCCGGCCCTGATGGCGGGGCGGGCGCCGGGGCAGGGGATCACGCTTTCGGCCGGCGGACGGACCGCCCGGCTGACCATCGCAGGGGTCCTGCCGGGAGTCAGGGAGGGGCGACGCATCGCGGTCATGGACATCGCCGCCGCCCAATGGCGGTTTGGCCGCCTCGGCCGGCTGCAGCGGATCGACCTCAAGCTGGCGGAAGGCGCCGACCGCGACCGCACCCGCGCCGCCATCGCCGCCCTGCTGCCCGCCGACGCAGAGCTGGTCACCCGCGAGAGTCAGACCCGGCGCAGCGACAGCCTGTCCCGCGCCTATCGGGTCAATCTCAACATGCTGGCGCTGATGGCCCTGCTGACCGGCGGGTTTCTGGTGTTCTCGGCCCAGTCGCTGTCGGTGGCGCGTCGGCGGGCCCAGTTCGCCCTGCTGCGGGTGCTCGGCTCCAATCGCCGGGCGCTGATGACCCAGGTTCTGATCGAGGGCGGGGTGGTCGGGGCGGCAGGCTCCGGGCTCGGCCTGGGGCTGGGACTGTTGCTGGCCGACGTCGCCCTGCGACTGCTCGGCGGCGATCTGGGCGGCGGCTATTTCCAGGGCGCCCGGCCGACCCTGGTCTTCGCGCCGGTCGCGGCGGCCGTCTTCTTCGCTCTCGGTCTCGGCTGCGCCCTGGTCGGCAGTCTGGCGCCGGCGCGGGAGGCCGCCCGGGCCCAGCCGGCGGTGGCCCTCAAGAACGCCGGCGACGCCATCGACCCCTCGGCCCGGCCGCGTATCCTGCCGGCCCTGATCCTGCTGCTGATGGGCGGCGCCTGCGCCTTCGCCCCGGCCATCGGCGGGCTGCCGCTGCTGGGCTATGTCTCCATGGCCCTGTTGCTGGCCGGGGGCGTCGCGGCCATGCCCTGGCTGGCGCGGGCCCTGCTCACGCCCTTGCAGGCCCGGACCATCCGCAGCCCCGCCGCCGAACTGGCCGTGCGGCGGCTGTGGGGCGCGCCGTCCCAGGCCGCCGTGGCCCTGTGCGGCATCGTCGCCTCGACCAGCCTGATGATCGCCATGGCGGTGATGGTCTCCAGCTTTCGCGGCTCGGTCGATGACTGGCTGGGCCAGGTCCTGCCCGACGACCTCTACATCCGCTACGAGGGCCCGTCCGAGGCGGCCGGTCTCGACCCGGCGGCCCAGGCGCGGCTGGCGGCGGTTCCCGGCGTGGCGGCGATCCATTTCACCCGCTCCCAGCCCCTGCGGCTCAGCCCCGACGCGCCGCCGGCGGCCCTGGTCGCCCAGCCGATCACCCGCGACGATCCCGGCGCCCGCCTGCCGATGATCGGCGCGTCGCGCACGCCGCCGCCGGGCATGACGCCGGTCTGGGTCTCCGAACCGGCCGCCTGGCTCAACCATCTCAAGGTCGGCCAGGTGATCCGCCTGCCGATCGCCGGCGGAACCCCCGTCTTCGTGGCCGGCGTCTGGCGAGACTACGCCCGACAGAACGGGGCCCTGGTCCTGACCAGCGAGGACTACACCCGCCTGACCGGCGACGCCCTTCGGGCGGAGGCCTCGGTCGATCTCGAGCCGGGCGCCGATCTCGAACAGGTCAGCGCCGCCCTCAAGGCCGCCCTGCCGCCGGAGCTGGCGGGACGCACCCGCTTCGCCCGGCCCGGCCAGATCCGCGGCATCGCCCTTGGCCTGTTCGACCGCAGCTTCGCCATCACCTATGTGCTGGAACTGGTGGCCATCCTGGTGGGCCTGGCGGGAGTGGCGGCGACGGTCTCCGCCCAGACCCTGGCCCGGACCAAGGAGTTCGGCATGTTGCGCCATATCGGCGTGCGCAAGCGTCAGATCACCGCCATGCTGGCCATGGAAGGCGCCCTGCTCGGCGCAGTCGGCGTCGCCGCCGGCCTGACCCTGGGCCTGATCATGAGCCAGGTGCTGATCCATGTGGTCAACCCGCAGTCCTTCCACTGGACCATGCAGACCCGGCTGCCCTGGGCCCTGTTCGCGGTCGTCACCCTGGCCCTGGTCGCCGCCTCGGCCGGAACCGCCCTGCTGTCGGGCCGCCGCGCCCTGTCCGTGGATGCGGTGCGGGCCGTGCGGGAGGACTGGTGATGCGCCGCGCGCTTAAGGCCCTGGGCGCCGCCGCCCTGCTGCTTCTCACCGCCGCCGCCGACAGCGGCCGCGCGCCGCCCGACTACGCCGTGGTCAAGCCTGGCGTGGCGATCACCTTCCCCGCCGATCACGGGGCCCATCCGGCCTTTCGCACCGAGTGGTGGTATGTCACCGGCTGGCTGGACGGTCCGGACGGGCCGCTTGGCTTCCAGATGACCTTTTTCCGTACCCGGCCCGATGTCGACCAGGCCAACCCCAGCGCCTTCGCCCCGAAACAGGTGCTGTTCGCCCACGCCGCCCTGTCGGATCCAAAGCTCGGCCGGTTGCTGCACGACCAGCGGGTGGCCCGCGAGGGGTTCGGCCTGGCCCAGGCCTCCAGGCGAGACGGCGACATCGTTCTGGACGACTGGAGCCTGCGGCGCGGCGCGGACAACCGTTGGCGCGGCAAGGCCGGCGGCAAGGATTTCGACCTCGATCTGGTCTTCGCCCCGCAGCAGCCGCCGCTTCTGCAGGGCCAGGCCGGTTTCAGCCGCAAGGGGCCCGAGGCCGGTCAGGCCAGCCACTACTACAGCCTGCCGCAGATGACCGTCAGCGGTTCTGTGCGGCGGGGCGGCAAGACGATCAAGGTCACCGGCCAGGCCTGGCTGGACCGGGAATGGTCCTCGACCCTGCTCGATCCCCGGGCCGTGGGCTGGGACTGGGTGGGGCTGAACCTGGCCGACGGCGGCGCGCTGATGGCCTTCCAGGTGCGGGACGCGGCCGGTCATCCTCTGTGGGCGGGGGGATCGCTGCGGACGGCGGACGGCGTCCGGACGCCCTTCGGGCCGGGCGACGTCGCCTTCACCACGCGCCGACAGTGGCGCTCGCCGCGCACCGGCGCGATCTATCCCGTCGAGCGGGGCCTGACCGTCCAGCTGCCGGGCGGCTCCCGCGCCTTTGTGCTGAAGCCCCTGTTCGATGACCAGGAACTGGACAGCCGCGCCGGCGGCGGGCCGGTCTACTGGGAAGGCGCGGTCAGCGGCGACGGCGCCAAAGGCTACCTCGAGCTGACCGGCTACTTCGAGAAACTGACCCTGTAGCGCCCGGGCGAAAGGCCCGGACGCTCCAGGGGGGACTACATTTCGTCCCCGCCGACATCCTTGATCAGATGGGCGGGCAGGCGCGTGGACAGGCTGCGCCGGATGGCGGCGCGGTCGTCTTGAAGCGTTTGAGGAGCCCGGGGGCGAAGCAGTCTAGAGAGCGCGGCCCAAAGCCACGCCAGAAATGTATCTGGTTTCATTCCAACCTTGCGATTTCAGGAGATTGTCGGTGGCGTGAGGCATCTGACACTCTCCTGTCGCAGGGGTTGGAGGATCGGCGGGCGATCCCGACGAACGGTGGTCTAGCAGATATTCCCGCTCAGCGCCGCAACAAATCAGCGGGCAGGGCGGGCTCGGAAATCAGCCCCTCGAAGGCTTTCCAGCGGCCGTCCTGATCGGCGGCCGCGGCCTCCACGAAGTCCCGGGCCATGTCCTGACCGAGGCCATAGTTGATGACATAGCTGCGGTAGGTCTCGGCGAAGCTGATCGACTGCTCGGCGCGGGAGCGGCTGATCAGCTGGTACTTCTGCGCCAGGGCGATGGCGGCCTCGCGGTCGATCTCGCCGTCGAGATACATCTGCGCCACCGTCATCCGGGCGCCGGAGAGGTCGCGCATGGCCTCGCTCAGCGCCACCTGCCGCGCCGCCTTGGCCGGGTCCAGACCGGCCAGGGGGAACAGCACGTCCCGCTCGAAGGCCAGCTTGTCCTCGCCGGGGAAGGCCAGGTCGACGCCATAGTTGGCGGTGCCTTCGGCGATCAGCGACTGGGGGCTGTAGAGGGGATAGATGGTGAACTCGACCCAGCCCCTGCCGCGCGCCAGATTGCGCTCCAGCAGCATGTTCAGCACGTGGTGGCCCGGATAGCCCTCGTGGCAGCCCAGATCGATGGCCCGGCTGATCCGCGTCGGCTGGTCGGTGTTGACCTGGATCAGGCTGTTGGCCCCGCCCTTGTACCAGTTGTAGCCGGACCAGGGTTTGCCGGTGACGAACTCCAGGGTGAAGGTTTCGTCGGTGGGCAGGTCGATATGCTGAGCGGTGCGGCGGCGGCATTCGGCGATCGCGGCGCGCATCACCGGCTCCAGCCGGTCGTTCGGGATGACGTATTGCTGGTTGAGGTCGTCGATCCGCTTCCACAGCGGCCCCTCGCCCGGAACCAGGGCCTCGATGCGGGCCAGGACCGGATCATAGTCGGCCAGGGGCTTGAGCACCGGGCGGACGCCGAACAGGCCCTCGGCCTCGTCCGCGAACTTGAACCGTTCGCCCAGGGCCATGGCCAGCCGGGTGTCGGCGGCCTTCAGCTGCCCGGCCATGAAGGCGCGGCGACGCTGCGCCATCGGATCGTTGCTGACCGGGAGGGCTCGCAGCCGCTCGGACAGCTTGCCGGCGTCGGCGCGCAGGGTCGTCTGGTCGCGCGGCGCGGCCTTGGCGGCGGCGGCCCATTCCGCCGGGCCATAGTAGGCGTCGACATAGCCGTCCTCGCGGACGCCGGCCTCCAGGCTCAGCTTGACGAAGTCGACGGCGATGGCGTCCAGGCTGTCCCTGGGCGCGGACCCGGAGGCCGGCATGGCGGCGCAGCCCGCCAGCAGGGCGCAGGCGACAAGGGCGGCGGTCAGGCGTCGGAACATGGAAAACCCCGTGGGAACAGTCGTCCCACGGGGTTTGGCACAGTCATTCAGGCTTGGGTAGATCGGCTCAGGGCGCGGGACGCACCGTCATCAGCCGCTCCCACAGTCCTGCGCCGGCCTCAAGGATGGCCTTGCGGCTGGACGGATTGGCGAAGGCGGCGATCGCGGCGCCGGCGCCGACCAGCGCCAGGATGCTCAGCGCCGGTCGCGCCTTGACCTCGGCGACGGCGGTCTTGCCGGCGGCGGTCAGGTTCGTCCGGGCTTCACGGGCCTTGTCGCGGACCATTTCGGTCTGGTCGTCGCCCCACACCTTTTCGATGAAGCTGGTCAGGGGCGACCCGGTGTGGGCGCCGTTGGCGTGTTTGGGCAGGGTGAGCGGGGTTTCGGCGTTGGCCATCTTGAGCAACTCCTTGGCTTGGGAGGAAGGGTTGTCCCCTCAACGCCCGAAAGCCCGGGTCGATCCGGGCTTCAGCCGCCTTTGGCCAAGCCCCGCACGATAGCCTCGAAGGTCGCCCGTCGCAGCTCGGACGGATTGACCGCCGGCGACAGTTTTCCGGCCAGCTGCAGCACCAGTCCGCCATGCAGCGCCGCCCACAGCATATGGGCGATCAGTTCCGGATCGCCGTCGATCAGACCGCCCGCGACCATGCCGCCGGCCTGGCCGACCATGATGTCCCGCGCCCGTCGGCTGGCGGCGACCAGTTCGGGATAGTCGGCCTCGTTGGGCTGCGAGAGGTCGAACATCAGGCGGTAGGCGTCGGGATGTCCCAGGGCGAAGCGGGTGTAGGCCCGGCCCACCGCCTCCGACCGCTTGACCGGATCGGTCTCGGACTCGAAGGCCGCCTCCATGGCCTTGGCAAAACGGTCAAAGCCGCTGGCGCGGACCGCGGCGAGGATGTCATCCTTGTCCTTGAAATAGCGATAGGGGGTCATCGGACTGACCCCCAGTTCCGTCGCCAGCTGGCGCATCGTCACCGCCTCGGGGCCGTGTTCGGCGAACAGCCGCTCGGCGGCGAGGCAGAGGCGGTCTCGGAATTCCTCGACCTGAGAAGGGGAAAGCGCGCGGGGCATGTCACAAGGCAATGAACGGGGTTGTCATCCCCTAATAGCTTACATTATAAGTTTACGACGTAAATTAAAGGTGGCGAATGACCCGCTGGGATCTGCTGATCGACAAGACCGACCTGACGCGAACGCAGCTTGGCCCGTCACAGGCTCCGCGGACCGACGTTCTGGCGGAAGGCCAGGTGTTGCTGGCGGTCGAGCGGTTCGCCGTGACCGCCAACAACGTCACCTATGGCGCCATGGGCGACGCGTTCGGCTACTGGCGTTTCTTTCCGGCGCCGGACGGCCTTGGCCGGGTCCCGGTCTGGGGGTTCGCCAGGGTCGAGGCCTCCCGCGCGGAGGGGATCGAGCCGGGGCTGCGTCTGTTCGGCTATCTGCCGATGTCCAGCCACTTCGTCGCCGATCTGGTGCGGACCCGGGGCGGGCTGGTCGATGCGGCGCCCCACCGCGCCCAGTTGCCGCCGACTTACAACCAGTATGCCGAGGCGCCCGATCCGGCGCCGACGGACGATCATCGCGCCCTGCTGCGGCCGCTGTTCGGCACCAGCTGGCTGATCGATGACTTCCTGGAAGAAGCGGGCGACTTCGGGGCCAGGACGGTGATCCTGACCAGCGCCTCCAGCAAGACGGCCCTGGGCCTGGCCTTTCGCCTGAAGCAGCGCGGCGTGGCCGTCGTCGGCCTGACCTCGCCGCGGAACGTCGACTTCCTCAAGGGTCTGGACTGGTTTGCCGCCGTCGCTGCCTATGACGAGATCGAGACCGTGACCGCGCAGTCGCCGGTGGTGATCGTGGACTTCGCCGGCAACGCGGATGTCGTCGGCCGCCTGCACCGACGCTTCGGAGACGCCATCGCCCACAGCGCCATCGTCGGGGCCACCCATTGGGAAGCGCCGCCGGACGACGCCGCCCTGCCCGGACCGGCCCGGGCGCTGTTCTTCGCCCCTGACCAGATCCGCAAGCGTTTCGCCGAATGGGGCGCCGAGGAATTCGACCGCCGGTTCACCACCAATCTCGCCGCCTTCATCGCCGGCAGTCCCTGGCTGACCCTGCGCACCCTTGAGGGGGCGGACGGAGCGGTCCGGGCCTGGGATGAAACCGTGCGCGGCGCGGCGGCGGCCGACACCGGGCTGATCGTCAGACTTTGAACAACACCATCGACGGGAGAGCGACCATGGACGGCGAACTTCGGGGCAACCCCTTCCTGCGCGGCAACTTCGCTCCGGTCCGGAGCGAGGATGACTTTGATCTGGCGGTGACCGGCGACATTCCCGCCGCCATCGCCGGGACCCTGCTGCGTATCGGTCCCAACCCCCAGTTCGAGCCCGACGAGCGGTTCTATCACTGGTTCGGCGGCGACGGCATGATCCACGCCCTGACCATCGAGGGCGGCAAGGTCCACTACCGCAACCGCTATGTCCGCACCCCGCGCTGGCAGACCGAGAACGCCGCCGGCCGGCGTCTCTACGGCGCGATGGGCAATCCCATGACCACCGACCCGTCGGTGATGGGCACGGACAGCGGCGTGGCCAACACCAACATCATGATGCACGCCGGACACCTCCTGGCGCTGGAAGAGGCCCATCAGCCCTTCGAGGTCGCGGTCGGCAGCCTCGACGCCATCGGCTATCGCGATTTCGGCGGCAAGGTCACCGCCCATCCGAAGGTCGATCCCCGCACCGGCGAAATGGTCTTCATCGCCTATGCCGACGACGAGCTTCCCCTGTCGGCCAAGGTCAGCTGGGGGGTGGCGGACGCGGACGGCAATCTGGTCCGGCGCGAGACCTTCGATGCGCCCTACTGCTCGATGATCCATGACTTCGCCCTGACCGACCGGTTCCTGGTGATTCCCGTCCTGCCCCTGACCGGCGACCTGCCCCGCGCGATGAGCGGCAAGCCCGCCTTCGCCTGGGAGCCCGACAAGACGGCGGCCCTGGCCATCATCGACCGTGAAAAAGGGATCTCCAGCCTGCGCTGGGCGCCGGTCGAGGTTGGCTACGTCTTCCATGTCACAAACGCATGGGAGGAGGGCGAAAGCCTGATCGTGGACGTGATGCGGTATCCCCAGGCGCCCTTCTTCCCCCTGACCGACGGTTCGCCCGGACGCGAGAGCGGCGCGGTCAGCCTGCGCTGGCGGATCGACCTGTCCGGACCCGAGCCGGTCGCGGCCGAAACCACGCTGGACGATCTGGCCGGCGAGTTTCCCCGCATCGACGAGCGTTTCGCCCAGCGACCCTACCGCCACGCCTGGTTCTCCGGCCAGAAGCGGCGGCCCGGCGATATCCGCGGCGACTGCCTGGCCCATCTCGACCTGCAGACAGGCCAGCGTCAGGAGTGGACCGAGGAGGGGCTTGGCGGCGTCGGCGAGCCGATCTTCGTGCCCGCCGGCCCCGACGCGGCCGAGGGCGAGGGCTGGATCCTCACCCTGCTGTACCGCGCCCGCGAGGAGATCAGCGAGATGGCGGTGTTCGACGCCCTGAACATCGCCGCCGGGCCGATCGCCGTGGCGACCGTCCCGCGACGCATTCCCTTCGGCTTCCACGCCAACTTCGTTCCGGCCTGACGGCCCCCTTTTTCTGAGGTTGCTCCGGGCGCCCGTGGGTTTAGGATAAGGTGTTCGGCGCCAAGGGGGCAGGCCGGGCGGCCGGACGCGTTCAAGTGCGGCGGAGTGCAGAGTGGGGCCGATGGGCATCGCCAATCTGGCGGTAAGGGACTGGGCCGGCGTCGTCATCGACGCGGCCGCAGAGTCGGAGTCCGTGCGCGGAAGGGCGGTGGCCAGCGCCGCCGTTCCCATGGGCCTTCGCCGCAGAATGCCGAAATTCGCGCTTGCCGCCGTGCGCTGCGCCATGGGCGTGGCCAGCCCGGGATGTGAACTGGTCTTCGCCTCGCGCTTTGGCGATGTCACCACCGCTCTGGGTCTGTCGGAGGCCATCGTCGCCGCCGACCTGCTGTCGCCCGCGGCGTTCTCCGCCTGTGTGCACAACGCCGCGCCCGGCCTGGCCGCCCAGATACTGGGTGAGAAATCCAGCCACACCGCCGTCTCGGCCGGGGCGCGCAGCCTCGACGCCGGCCTGCTCGAGGCCTGGCTGCGGCTGACGGCCGGCGAGGCTTCCGAGGTGGTGGTGCTGTTCGCTGAACAGCCGATGCCGCAGATCTACGCCGAGTTCGACCATGAGCCGGGCGTTCCCCTCGTCGCCCTGGCCTTGCGCGTCGTCCTCGCCGACCAGGGCGAGGCCGTCACCCTGGCCGCCGGCCGAACCGGCGCCCTCGCCCTGATGGATGAGCTCGACGCCGGAGCGACCCTGATCGCCGTTTCGCCGGACCTTCAGGCCGCGGCCTGATGACGGGCCTGCTGCAGACCATCGATCGGGGCTGGCGACTGATCGCCACAGGCCTGTCCTTTGTCCTGTTCGGCCTGGGCGGACTGGCTCTGGCCCTGGCCATCTTCCCCTTCCTGAATGTGGGCTTCCATGCCCGCGACCTGCGTCAGCGCATCGCCCAGCGGGTCGTGCAGCGGACCTGGCGTCTTTACATCCGGGTCATGCGGCTGCTCGGGGTGCTGACCTACGAATGCAACGGCGAACCGCTGCTGAAGCGGGATCACGGGGTGATGGTCGTGGCCAACCATCCCTCCCTGCTCGACATCGTCTTCCTGATGGCCTTCATGCAGCGCACCAAATGCGTGGTGAAGGCCGGGGTCTGGAAGAACCCCTTCATGGCCGGGGTGGTCCGCGCGGCCGGCTACATCCCCAATCTCGGCGATCCCGAACGCCTGCTGGACGACTGCGCCGAAGCGCTGCGCGAAGGCAACAATGTGGTGATTTTTCCCGAAGGCTCCCGCACCGTTCCGGGCCAGCCGCGCAAGATGCAGCGCGGCTTCGCCTATGCCGCCATCAAGGCCGGCGCCCCGGTGCGGCTGGCTACAATCACGGTTTCACCGCCGACCCTGCTCAAGGGCGAGCCCTGGTATCGCATCCCCCCGCGCCGGCCGCACTGGGACATTCGCATCCACGAACGGATTGAAGTTTTTGACATGGCGGGGCAAGACCCGCTGCCTGTCGCCGCGCGCCAACTGGTCTCGCGCGTCGATGAGATGATGGAAGAGAAGCTGCACGCATGACCGAGCTCGAAAACGAGATCAAGGCGATGATCATCGATGTCCTCAACCTCGAGGACGTCACGCCGGACGACATCGACCCGCAGGAGGATCTGTTCGGAGATTCCGGTCTGGCGCTGGATTCCATCGACGCCCTGGAGATTGGCGTCGGCGTTCAGAAGAAGTACGGCATCAAGATCAACGCCGAGGACAAGAGCACCCGGGCCCACTTCCAGTCCGTCCGCTCCCTCGCCGAATTCGTCGCCGCGCAGCGCTGACGGAGGAGAGAACATGGACAGACAAGCCGTCTACAAGGAAATTTCCGACTTTCTGGTCGACACCTTCGAGGTGCCGGAATCGGAGCTCACCCCCGATGCCGATCTGGTCGAGAACCTCGGCCTCGACAGCATCGACGCGGTCGACCTGATGGTGAAGCTGCAGGAAATCACCGGCAAGAAGGTGACGCCCGAACAGTTCAAGTCGGTGCGCACGATCAATGACGTGCTCGACGTCGTGGACCAGCTCTCCGTCGATGGCTGATCCAACGCCGGCGGGTCCGCCGGCGCGGGGCAAGATCAATCCGTCGGCCATCGCCCTGGCGGTGATCACCGTCCTCTATCCCTTTATCGCCCTGATCGCGGTGCGGACGGTCGGACCGGCGATCGTGGTCGGCGCCCTCTGCGTGCTGTTGCTGGTCCGGACCTTCTTCGGCGTCGGCAGGGGCATCCCCCTGGGCGTGGCCCTGGCCCCTCTGGCGGTCGCCCTCTTGATGGGGCTGATGATGCTGTGGGACGCCCACCGCGCCGTACGGTTCTATCCGGTGTTCATGAGCGGCGCGATGCTCGCCGCCTTCGCCGCCAGTCTGGTCAAGGGCCCCAGCATGATCGAACGGCTGGCGCGCGTCGCCGAGCCGGACATGCCGGCGTCGGGCGTCATCTATACCCGCAAGGTGACCATGGTCTGGTGCCTGTTCCTGGGCCTGAACGGCCTCGTCGCCCTGTGGACCGCCCTCTATGCCAGCCTTGAGGTCTGGACCGCCTACAACGGCTTTATCTCCTATGTCCTGATGGGCGCGCTGCTGGGCGGCGAGTTCCTGGTTCGCCGGATCATCAGGGGGCGGGAAGGCCAGGCATGAGCGGCCTCGTCTCCGCGCTGCTGACGGCGCCGGCCTCCCGCGTCGTGTTTACCGGTCAGGCGCCGGTCACCGCCGGCCAGATTCGCGCCACCGCCGCCGACCTCGCGCCGAGGCTGGCCGGCCGCGAGCCCCTCTTTCTCCACACCGTCTCGGCCGCCCTGTTTACGGCGGCCCTGCTGGCGGCGGCCGTCGCCCGGCGCCGGCTGGCCCTGCCCGCCCATGTCCAGGGCGGTTATCTCGCGGAAGTCGGCGGGACGGATGCGGTCCTGCTGGACGACACCGCCCTGTCCCTGTCGTCCGCGACCGACGCGCCCCCGGGGAGCCTGAAGGACGCGGCCGAGGACGTCGATCTGATCTTCTTCACCTCTGGTTCGACCGGCGCCCCCAAGCGGATCGAGCGACGGCTCTCCCAGCTGGAGACCGAGAGCCGGGCGCTGCAGGCGACCTTCGGCGGTGAAACCGGGCCGGTTCAGGCCACCGTTTCGCACCAGCATATCTATGGCCTGATCTACCGCATCGTCTGGCCGGTGATGGCCGGCCGCCCCAGCGCCGATATCGCCGCCGAATACTGGGAGCAGCTGGAAGGGCGGCTGGGCCAGGCGGTCACGCTGATTTCCAGTCCCGCGCATCTGACCCGCCTGCCGCCGGTCATGGACCTGTCGTCCCAGGCGCCGGGTCTGGTGTTCTCTTCCGGCCAGCTCCTGCCGACCCCGGCGGCGCTGGCCTGCGCAGCCGTGTTCGGCCGGCCGGTGACCGAGGTGCTGGGCAGCACGGAGACCGGCGGCGTCGCCTGGCGGCGCCAGACCGGCCCCGACGAGCCCTGGACGCCTTTCTCCGTCGTGACCGTCGGACAGGACGCGGCCGGCGGTCTGACCGTCATCACGCCCTATCTCGACGGGGTCGACCCCTTTCCGATGGGGGATCGGGTCGAGCCGCTCCACGACGGTCGTTTTCGCCTTCTGGGTCGCGCCGACCGGATGGAAAAGATCGACGGCAAACGTGTCTCCCTGACCCGGGTCGAGGAGGCCCTGGCGGCGCTGCCCCTGATCGCCGAGGCCGCGGCCCTGACCCTGCCGGACCGGCAGGGCTCCCTCGGCGCCGTGGTCGAGCTGACGCCGACCGGTCAGGCGACTCTGCGGGAGAAGGGCGCTTTCCGCTTCGGGCGCCTTCTTCGCGCCGCTCTGGCTGATAGACTGGAGCCCATTGAACGACCCAAGCACTGGCGATTTGTCGCCCGCATGCCGGTCGACGCCCAGGGGAAACGCCGCATCAGCGATCTTCGCGCCAGGTTTGCCGCCGACCCGCCTCGCGTGCCGCCCTATGAGGTGGTCTCGCGCGAGGGCGATACCGCGCGCCTGAAAGTCTCCCTGCCGGCGGACCTGATCTATTTTCAGGGCCACTTCCCGGAAGAGGCCATTCTGCCGGGCATCTCCCAGGTGCATATGGCGGTGCTTATCGGCGAGCAGACCCTGGATTTCGTCCCGGCCAGCGCGGAGCTCAATCGGGTCAAGTTCAAGGATATCGTCCGCCCCGGCGAGGTGCTCGACCTGACCCTGACCGCCGACCGTGAACGCGGCCGCCTCACCTTCCAGTGGCTGCGCGCCAACGGCAACGAGGCCTCGGCGGGCGTGATCGGCTAGGATCGGACTGGCGGCCTCAGGTCAGCTCCTCGGAGGAATAGCCCAGAATTTCGCGGGCGATGATCAGCCGCTGGATCTGGCCGGTGCCTTCGTAGATGTCGCTGATCCGGCCATCCCGCATGTATTTCTCGACCAGATGGTCGTGGCTGACTGACATCCCGCCCAGCACCTCCATGGCGCCTTGGGTCACCGTGCGACAGACGTCGCCGCCCTTGGCCTTGCAGACCGAGCTTTCCAGGTTGTTGGGCCGGCGCTTGTCGCTCAGCCAGGCGGCGTGCAGCACCGTCAGGGCGGCCGCCTCGGTATCGGCCTCCAGTTCGATCAGCTTCTGCTGAGTGGCC
This sequence comes from Caulobacter sp., assembly GCA_019636175.1. Classification (GTDB taxonomy): domain Bacteria; phylum Pseudomonadota; class Alphaproteobacteria; order Caulobacterales; family Caulobacteraceae; genus Caulobacter. The sequence continues at coordinate 139,502 of JAHBYC010000004.1, forward strand.
GAGCGCTGCGGGAAGCTCTGGCTCCAGTCGACGCTGACCCCCTCTTCGGCCAGGGCGTCGATGGCGAAATTCAACGCGCCCCGCGCCTTGGCGACGCCGCCGGAGGCCACCGCCGGCCGGGTCATGTTGAAGGTCTTCATCACTCCGCGATAGCTGGCCGATCCGCCTCCCTTGGGCACGGTCTCGTCGCCGCCCAGCAGGGCGTCGCGGGGAATACGGCAGTCGCGGAAGGCGTAGGCTGCGGTGTCGCTGGCGCGAATCCCCAGTTTCTTTTCCTGCCGCACCAGCTCGAAGCCGGGCGCGTCCTTCAGCACCAGGAAGGACTTGATGCCGGCCCGTCCGGCCGACTTGTCGATGGTCGCCCAGACGATGGCGCCATCGGCCTTGACCCCGTCGGTGACGAAGATCTTGTCGCCGTTCAGCACCCACTCCTCGCCGTCCAGCCGGGCGGTGGTCTGGATGGCCTTGGTGTCGGAGCCGACGCCCGGCTCGGTGATCGACATGGCCAGGAACAGATCGCCCCACTTGGCCTTCTGTTCGGGCGTGCCGGCCGATTGCAGGGCGGCGTTGCCCAGGCCGCTGGCGCGTCCCGACGGCATGGCCAGGCCAAGGCCCCGCACCACGCCGCTGGCCGAGCCCCGCGCGATGCTGACGGCCATCATGAAGGTCATCATCGGGGTGTCGTCGGGCTGGCGCTGGCCAAACAGGGGGAACACCTCCTCGAACCCGCGCTCGCCCTCCAGCCGCGCCGGCGGCGTCTCGTGCTCGTGGTCCTCGTAGTAGCGGGTGTGGGCGGTGGTCGAATTGCCGACCTCGACCACCTTGTCGAGGATTTGCTGGTCGATGTCGGAGAAGCGGAAGTCAGCCATGTCTGTCTCTCCTAGACCGAGACCGGACCGTCGAGGACGGTCAGGGTGCGGGCGTTGCGCAGCCACATTTCCAGCGGCAGGTCGCGAATGAAGCCGTGGCCGCCGAAGATCTGCAGGGCGTCATCGGCGATCTTGATCGATTTGCGGCGGACGTAGTCCTGGGCCAGCACGCTGGCCTTGGGGGCGCCCGGGTCGTTGTGCTCCAGCAGGCTGGCGGCCTTCCAGACCATCCAGCGCATCGCCTCGCACTCGATGTGCATGTCGGCCAGCATGAAGGCGATGGACTGTTTCTTGGCGATCGGCTCGCCGAACGCGACCCGCTCCTTGGCGTAGGGAATGGCGTAGTCGGTGGCCTGCCGCGACAGGCCGACGGCCATGGCGCAGGCGCCGATCCGGGCCTGGTTGACCAGCCGTTCCGCGTCGATCCCCGCGTCGCCGCCCAGCCGGGCCGAGCCGGGAAGCTCCACCTTGTCGAGGGTCACCCGGGCCTGGGGCAGGGGCTTCAGTCCCATGCTGCCGCTCTCGGCCTGGACGGTCAGACCCTCCGTATCGCGGGGCACGATGAAGGCGGAGACCGCCGCCAGGCCGGCCGCGCCGTCCTCGGCGGCCAGCACCAGGAAGTGCCCGGCCCGGTCGCCCAGGGGAACCATGCGCTTTTCGCCGTTCAGCACCCAACCGTTGCCCTTGCGGGCGGCGGTGGTGCGCTGGGCCTCGGCGGCGAAGCCGAACTGGCCCTCCTGCAGCGCCAGGCTGGCGGCTGCCGGCGTCTCGCCGGCAAAGCGGGGCAGATGTTCGGCCTTCTGCTCCTCGGTTCCGAAGTCGATCAGGGCGGACACGAACTGGCCCGGGGCCATGATCGCCGTCCCCTGGCTGGCGCAGCCGCCGCCCAGCGCTTCCAGGATCACGGCGTTGGTCAGGCAGGACCGCTCGCCGCCGCCGCCGCCGTATTCTTCCGGGATCGCCGCCGCGATCAGCCCGAAGTCCCAGCCCTGGCGGATGATGTCGTCGGGAACCGTTCCCGCCTCGTCGATGGCCCGCGCCCCGGGCGCCAGCACCTCGGCGGCGAAAGCCTGCAGGCTCTCGCGGATCATGGTCTGCTCGTCGTTGAGCTCAAAATCGATCATGCGTCTCTCCCTGGCGTCAGGGATGACAGACGACCCGAACGGAAGGCAAGGGGCCAGACTCAGATCCGGCCAATGATCACCGAGGTGTTGATGCCGCCGAAGGCGAAGTTGTTTGAGGCGAAGAACTGGCTGTCGATATTCCGCCCGGCCCCGTCGATGTAGTCGAGGGGCGCGCAGCGCGGGTCGGCTTCCTTGAAGTTGGCGATCGGGGCGACCCAGCCGCCGCGCATCATCTCGATGCCCAGCCAGGCCTCGATGGCCCCGCAGGCCCCCAGGGTGTGGCCGAAGTGACCCTTGAGGGTGTGGAAGGGCACCTTGTCGCCGTAGACCTCGAAGCTGGCCGTGGCCTCGGAGGTGTCGCCGGCGACGGTGGCGGTGCCGTGGCCGTTGATGAAGCTGAGGTCCGAGGCCGCGAGCCCCGCGTCCTGCAGAGCCTGGCGCATGACCACGGCCTGGACCTCGCCGTCGGGATGGGAGATGTGGGCCCCGTCGGCGTTGGTGGCGAAGCCCTTGATCTCGGCCAGCGGCGTGGCGCCGCGCGCCAGGGCGTGCTCCAGCTCCTCGAGCACCAGGAAGGCCGCGCCTTCGCCGGTGACCAGGCCGTCGCGGGAAACATCGAACGGGCGGCTGGCGGTATGGTCGTTGATCTTGCTGGTGGCGTAGAGGCGATCGAACACCATGGCCATCGTCGGGCACAGCTCCTCGGCCCCGCCCGCCAGCATCACATCGGCCTTGCCCGCCTGGATGGCCTCGACGCTGTAGCCGATGCCCTGCGAGCCGGAGACACAGGCCGAGGAGGTGGTGATCACCCGGCCCTTGATGCCGAAATGGACGCTGACATTGACCGGCGCGGTGTGGGCCATCATGCGGATGTAGCTGGTGGCGTTCAGCTTGCCGGCCTTGCCGGTGACCATGAAGTTGCCGAAGTCGATGGTTGGCTCGGTCGAGCCATAGGAGGACCCGGCGGCGACGCCGACGCGCCCGGTCCCCAGCACCGGATCGTCCTTCAGGCCGGCCATCTGCAGGGCGCGGTCGGCTGAATCGACGGCCATAACCGCCACCCGCCCCATCGAGCGCATGGCCTGGCGCGGGAAATGGCCCTCATGCTTGAACCAGTCGGCGCCGCCGGCCGCCTTGATGCCCATGTCGGTCAGGCGTTCCCATTCCGGCATATAGCGGATGCCGGTTTCCCCGGCGCGCATCCGCCCCTCGATCTCGGACCATTGCTGGCCCATCGAGGTGACGCCCGCCATTCCGGTCACCACCACGCGACGCATTACACCAATCCCCCGTTCACTCCGATTACCTGCCGGGTGATGTAACCAGCTTCCCGGGAAAATAGAAATGCGATCAGTCCGCTGACTTCATCGACCTCGCCGATCCGGCCCATCGGGATGGCCTGGATGACCTCGGGGCGGACCTCGCCGATCATGCCGGTATCGATCAGGCCCGGAGCCACCGCGTTGACGCAGATCTTGCGGCTGGCCAGCTCGACCGCCAGGGCCTTCACCGCCCCGATGATGCCGGCCTTGGCGGCGCTGTAGTTGACCTGACCCCGGTTGCCCATCACCCCGGACACGCTCGACAGGGCGATGATCCGGCCGCCGTCGCGCCGGCGGATCATCGGCATCACCAGCGGATGAACCACATTGTAGAAGCCGTCGAGATTGGTCCGCAGCACCGCGTCCCAGTCCTCGCCGGACACGGCGGGAAAGGCGTTGTCGCGGGTGATGCCGGCGCTGAGCAGCACGCCCCACCAGGGGCCCTTGTCAGCCAGTCGCGCCTCCAGGGCGGCGGTGACGGCGGCGCGGTCGGACACATCGAAGCTGATCAGATCGGCTTGGGAGCCGGCGGCGCGAATGGCCTCCGCGGTCTCCTCGGCCCCGGCCCGGTCGCCGCCGTAGTGAACGGTGACCGGATGGCCGGCCTGGCCGATACGGATGGCGCTGGCCCGGCCGATCCCCTTGCTGGCCCCGGTGACCAGCACCGGGCGTTTGGCGTTCAGCTCGCGGGTCACGACTGGCCTTTCAGATACTGGGTGATGTCGGCGGGCTGGAAGACGTTGACCACCGCGGTGGAGATTTCCACGCCGTCGGCGTCGAGCAGGCGGCACTCGTAGCTGGCGGTCTCGCCTTCCAGAAGCTGACGGCTCTCCATGGTCAGGGTCTCGCCGACCTGCAGCCAGTCGCGGCTGGCGGGAAACCTGCGACAGCCCAGCAGGAAGCCCAGGGCCGCCGGACGGCCCGAACGCCAGCGCTTGATACCGTCGGTGGCGCAGATCGACTGCGCCATCATCTCGAACCCGGCGTAGGTCGGCACTCCCTTGCCCGGCACCAGGAAGACATGGTCGGGCCCGATGGTGTGCTCCGCGCGGGTAATATCGCCCTCTTCCCCGATGACGCGGTCAACCAGCTGCATCGGGCGGCGATGGGGGACCAGGCGGTCGATGGGCGGATAGTCGGTCATGGCGGATCCTGGGCCCGGGCTCAGCTCTGGGACAGAATGACGGCGGCGTTGTTGCCGCCAAAAGCGTAGGAGGCGCTGAGGGTGTGACGCAATCCCTCCAGCCGCTCGCCCGGCGCCGCCAGCCGCACCGGCGGCAGCTCCGGGTCGGCCTGGCCGTCCCAGATGTGCGGCGGCAGGTTCCCGGTCTCCAGCGCCATCATGCAGAAGCTGGCCTGAACCGCGCCGGCCGCGCCCAGGGTGTGGCCGGTCAGAGGCTTGGTCGAGCTGCAGGGTGTGGCGTCGCCGAAGACGCGATGGACAGCCCCGGCCTCCATACGGTCGTTCAGCACCGTGCCGGTGCCGTGCAGATGCACATAGCCGATGTCGCCCGCAGACAGCCCGGCCATGGCCAGCGCCTTGCGGGCGGCGGTCTCGGCGCCCAGGCCGGTGGGGTCGGGGGCGCTGATATGGTGAGCGTCGCTGGTCTCGCCCCAGCCGGCCACCCGCACCGCCGCCTCATCGACGGTCAGCAGGAACAGCCCGGCGCCCTCGCCGATATTGATGCCCTTGCGGTTGACGCTGAAGGGATTGGACAGCGCGTCCGAAAGGGCCTCCAGCGCGCCGAAGCCGTTGACCGTCAGTTCACACAGGGTGTCGACCCCGCCGCACAGCACCGCGTCGCACAGGCCGGACGCGATCAGCCGGGCTCCGGCGGCGATGGCCTTGGCCCCGGAGGTGCAGGCGGTGGAAACCGAATAGCAGGGCCCCATGGCGCCGGTCAGACGCCTCGCCGCCGCCGCCGGCTCGTTCAGCTCCTGGATGTCGAAATGATAGCCGGCGGGCCAGGGCGCGCCCTCCAGTCGGCCGCGCAGGGCCAGGGTGCTTTCCTCGACGCCGGACGTGCTGGTGCCCAGCACGATCCCGACCCGGGCGGCGCCATAGCGCGAGATCGCCTCGGCCACCGGCCCCTCGATCTGCTTCAGGGCGTGGGCCATCAGGTGGTTGGTGCGGCTGTGGCCCACCGGATCGGTCAGCACCGTCGGCGGAAGATCAAAGCCAAGGGCGCCGACCGGGACCTGCCGCCCGTCGGCCAGGCGCCACCGTCCCGAGACCGTCGGCGGCGCCGCGCTGAACAGGGCGGCGGCGACGGCCTCGGCCGAATCCCCCAGGGCGCAGGCGACCGCGTGGCTGTGGACGTAGGCGTGGCGAGGGCCGGACCGGAGGCTCACGGCGCCTCCCGGCTGACGATGGTCAGGCTGTAGTCGAAATCATAGTTGGTCAGGGTCCGCCGCACCGCGCCGTCGGCGTCGGCGACAGGCGGGGTGATCTCCACCACCAGCTCCTTGTCGTCCCGCACCAGCTTGCGGCGGCCGTCGGGATAGTCCCAGACCGCCAGACGGCCGCCCAGGGCGGTCTCCAGCGCCGCCTTGGGCCACTCAGCCATGACCATGTCGGCCAGCACATTCTCGGCCCGGAAGCCGGGCGGGGTCGGACCGTCGGTCCGGGTGGCGACGCCGCTTGCCGTCCAGTCGATCTGGGCCACGCGGGGGCCGGCCGGGGCGGTGACGATCACCGTGACCCGCTCGGGCGACAGGCTGACCAGGGCGTCGAAGGCGGTCTTTCGCGGCCCGTAGCTGGCGACGATCGATTGGGCCATCTCCCGCTCCCGGGGATAGCCGGGCGGGCGGGGCAGGGTCAGCCAGGTCTGGCCGCGCGCCACGGCGGCGATCCCGGCGGGCGGCGGCGGTCCCGACGGCGCGGTGGCGCATCCGGCCAGCGTTGCGCCGAGGCACAGCGCGGCGAGAGTCAGGGCAAGCCTCATTCCGCGGTGGCGGTCAGGAAGTTGTCCACCGTCCTGAGATACTTCACCGGATTCTGCACGATCGGATTGGACCGGTCCCAGGCGTAGCCGGCGAGGATCGAGGTCAGATACCGGGTGATGTCGTTGGTTTCGCGCGGCTTGTTGAAGATGATCCGCTGCAGGCTTTCATCGTACCAAGTGGCGACGCAGGCCCGGAAGGTCTCGATGCCGACATAGAGCTCGTCGGAAAATTCCTTCTGCCAGTCGACCGTCTCGCCGTTCAGCTGCCGGTCGATCAGCCCGGTGGCCAGTTGCGCCGACTTCAGGGCGATGGTCACGCCCGAGGAGAACACCGGGTCGAGGAACTCGGCGGCGTTGCCCAGCAGGGCGTAGGAAGGGCCGTACAGACTTTTGACGCTGCAGCTGTAGCCGCGGATTGTGCCGGGGGCGCGATAGGGCTCCGCGTTCTTGAGGATCTCGGCCATGCGGCTGGCGCGGCTGACCATGGCGTCCAGCCGTTCCTGCTCGGTGGCCCCGGCCGCCTCGATGACTTCGGGCGAGCCAACCACCCCCATAGAGGTGATGCCGTCGGCCAGCGGGATCAGCCAGTACCAGACGTCCCGCTGTTCGGGATGGATCGAGACCAGGATCTTGTTCCGGTCAAATTCCGGATCGTCGATATTGTCCCTGACCTGACAGAAGACGCCCTGCCGCGGCGGGAAACTCGACGGTTCCTCCAGGTCCAGCAGACGGCTGAGGGTGCGGCCAAAGCCGCTGCCGTCGAGACAGAACCGCGCCTCGATGACCCGCTCCTCGCCCGCCTCGTTGCGCACCGTCAGCCTGACGCCGTCCTCGTCGCTCTCGAAGGCGGTGACCTCCTCGCCATAGACGACCCGGGCCCCCATCGCGGCGGCCTCGTCGGCGAGGATCTTGTCGAATTTCGAGCGCATCACCTGATAGGTGGTGCCCGGCCCCTCGGCGCTTTTGTCAGGGAAGTAGATGTCCTTGTAGTCGTCGCCCAGCTGGAAGGCCGCGCCGTTCTTGAACTGGAAGCCGCCGGCCTCCACCGCCGGCAGCAGGCCGGCGTCGTCCAGGATGGCGACCGACTGGGCCAGCAGGCTCTCGCCGATCGAGAACCGGGGAAAGTGGGTCTTCTCGATGACCTCGACGGAGCGGCCCTTCTGACGCAGGAAGGCCGCCGCCGCGGCGCCGGAGGGACCGGCGCCGATGATCACGACATCAAGCTTCTCGGACATGTCGTCTTCCAAACCACGCGGCTACAAAGGAAAATCCGTAGGAGATGGCGAGGCCGGCCGCAACGGCTATGCCAAAGGCTCGCACAGGATAGGTCGAACTGAGGCTCAGAAGCCCCATCGAAAGGATCGCCGTCATGGCGGTGATCAGGATCGGCAGGCCGGCCAGCGGCGAGCGTTGGCCCAGGGCCGCTTCATAGCGCAGGATCGAATAGTCGGCCCCGGTGCCGACCACCACGAAGGCCCCCATCATCGAGAAGAAGCTCAAGGGCGTTCCGAGCACCGAGGCGGCGATGATCCCGCCGATGACCCCCAGCCCCGGAGCGACCAGAATGCCCAGCGCCGTGGCCCGCCGATAGATGACCAGCAGCATGACGCCCACCGCGACAAAGGCGGCCAGCGCGGCCATGGCCGCCAGTCGGCGATAGTCGGCGAAGGCGCCGCTGTAGGCGTTGGCGGGATTGACATAGGTCGCATCCGTCATCCCCGCCGTGGCCGCGATCACCGCCGGAGCAGAGGCCTCGGGCACCGGCGCGATGAGGTAGTGGCGGTCGCCGCTGGTTCCCGCCAGGCCGGCGATCCAGCCGGGCAGGGGGACCCCTTCAGGACGGGCGAAGGGCTGGAAGTCGGCTTCCGCCAGCCCCAGCAGTTCGGCGCGCTCGGCCAGGTGCGGACCAATCAGTTCGTCCCGCACCCGCGCCTCGGTCAGGGCCCGGACATCGGCCGGCGGATCGAAACGGCCGGGGGCCAGAATTCCGGCGCGGGCCGGCTCGGGCAGGGCGGCCAGAACGGAGGCCTCGCGGGCCTTGGCGGCCTGCGGCGTCGGGCCCCAGCTGAGCAGGAAGTTGGGCGAGAAACCGACGCCGGATGCTTCCCGCACCGCCGCCTCCTCGGCCACCAGCACCGGCGAACGGGGCTGGAACCTGCGCACGTCGTCCAGGGTCGAGAAGTGGCCCAGGGTGAAGACGCCGCCGGCCACGAACAGCACCCCGACCACGGCCAGGGCCGGCCAGGTCCAGCGCAGGCGCTCGCGGCGGGCCTCGAGCCCGGCCCACAGCGCCGCCAGTCGTTCCTTGCGGCCTTCCGCCACTCCGCGGTCGAACAGCGGAACCAGGGTGAAGGCGCAGGCCCAGGCCGAGATCAGTCCGCCGACGGCGAACACCGCCATCTGGCTGAAGATGGGCACCCCGAACAGGGCCAGACAGGAAAAGCCCATCGCCGAGGTGACCATGCAGACCGTCACCGGCCGGAAGATCATCGCCCGCCGCGCCGCCTGATCGCCCCATCGGGTCAGGGGGCCTGTCGAGAGGTAATAGATGGCGTAGTCGGCGGTGACCCCGACAAAGGCCGAGCCGAACACGAAGGTCAGCATGTGGACGGTGGGAAACACCGCCAGCACCGCCGCCAGCGATCCCAGATAGCCGGCCGCCACCACCAGAAGGGTGATCGGCAGGGCGCGCGGCCGGCGGAACACCACCATCAACAGCAGGATGATCCCCAGGGTCGAGGCGACGCCGACGGTGGAGACGTCCTTCTTGGCGTGGCGCGCGCCGTCGGCGGCGTGGAAGGCCGCCCCGGCCCGGGCCAGGGTCACCCCCTGGTCGCGGCGCGATCGCGTCCAGTCATCGACGATGTCGGTAAAGGTCTTCTGGGTGTCGAGCCGGAAGGCCGAGCCGGTCAGGCGGCCGCTGATCAGGATGCCGCCATCGCCCGCCGTCGCCCCGCCGAAGCCGCTGGCCGGCAGCAGGCAGCCGCTCAGACGCAGGGTCAGCAGGAAGGGATCGCGCTGCAGCATCTCGCCGCTCAGCGGCGCCACCGGCGAGAAGATCTGCACCAGGGACGACTGCACCACCCCCTCGGCGGCGGCGGCGTCGAACCCGGCGGGGGCCGGCTCGCATCCCAGCTGGTTGCGGTTGGCGAACAGCCAGCGGGCGGTTTCCTCGCCGTCGACGGCCGCGTCGACGAAGACGCCGCTGTCCTTGAGGCGCTTGGTCAGATCGTCGGCGGCCTCCCGCGCCAGGTCCGGGTTCGGCGCCGACACCAGCATCGCCACCCGGCTCGAGGCGGCGACTCCGGCCTGGACCATGGCCTCGCGCACCGGCGGGCGCAGCGCCTGGGCGGGAAGCAGGCTCTGGATATCGGTATCCAGCGCCCCGCCGGACGTCAGGCGCAGGACGATATAGGCGGCGGCGATAACGCAACCGACCAGATACAGACCCAGAAGTCCCAGACGCCCCCCGCTCACCCCTGGCTATCCCCCGCGTACGGCCGACATCTCGATGGCGATGCTGTCGCCATTGGCCTGGCTGATATTGACCGCCTCGGCGCGGTTGCAGCCGGTGATCTCGATGGTCGACAGAAAGCGGCCGAGGCTTGCGTCCTTGGGTTTGAGCGCCAGCTTCCACGGCGCTCCGGGGGCCGTCTGGCCGCCGCTGATCAGATAGTAGCGACGCAGGGCGCCGTAGTCGCCGGTGAGGATCTCGAACAGGCCCGAGCTGCGCAGGAAGGGATCGGCCGAGGCCGGCCCCACAGTCTGGGCCTTTCCGCCCTGAACCGACTGGGTGATGCGGCCGGGCGTGATGGTCAGGCGCACATCGACCGGCTTGATCACCCGCCAGTCAACACGGCCCGGCGTCACCTCGGCGATCCCGGTCGAGATCAGCGGAGTCTTCATGTTGGCCAGCCGTCGGGTCTGTTTGAAATCGAACTGACCGGTTTGGGCGCGCAGGGCGAAGGGATCGGCGCACTTGGCCAGGGCTGCGCCGGGCAGGCTCAGTCCGATGAGGCCGGCGGCAGCCAGGGCGAGAGCTTTTCGCGCAGGATCGGCGGGGATTCCCAAAGCATCGTCTCCGTCTTGATATCGACCGCCACCTGCACGCTTGAGCATCGGGTCAGTCGTTGTCCCGTCTCCGGGTCGCGAAATTCATAGTCTATTTTGAGGCGGTTCTCCCATTCGACGATCCCCGCATGCACCTCGAAGGTCTGGTGCAGGCGCAGGGGCCGGGCGTAGCGGAACCGCATGTCTATGATCGGCCAGCCGTAGCCGGAAGCGATCATCTCGTCATAGCCGTAGTTGATCTTGTCCAGGATGGCGACGCGACCCAGCTCCATGAAGCGGGGATAGTTGCCGTGCCAGACGATGTTCATCGGATCCAGGTCGTAGAAGTGCGGCCGGGTCTCCACCATGGCCGAAACAATCGCCTTCATCGGTCGCGGCATCACTCGGCCCCGAGCCAGTCCAGGCCTCTGCCGTCGGCCAGGGCGCCGCAGAGGGCCCTCAGCGCGGCGTCCAGAGGCGCGTCCTCGTCGATGAACGGGGCCAGCGCGCCGGCGGCCGCCAGGAAGCCGTCCACCCGCGGTCCAAGCTCCGCCTCCTTCAGCCCGCCGTCACGCAGGCGCAGGCGCACGGCCTGGACACAGGCGATCACATGGGCGGCGGCGACCTGTTCGGTCAGCTCCACCACCCGCAAGGCGTCCCGCGCGGCAATGGTGCCCATCGAGACCTTGTCCTGGTTGTGACATTCGGTGGAGCGGGAGAAGACGCTGGCCGGCATGGTCAGCTTCAGGGCCTCGGCCGTCCAGGCCGAGACGCCGATCTGCACCGCCTTGAGGCCATGGTTGATCGGCGCCCGCTCGCCGGTCGCGCCTGACAGGTTGGACGGCAGGCCGTTGTTGTAGCGGGTGTCGACCAGCAGGGCGAGCTGGCGGTCCATCAGGTCGGCCAGGTTGGCCACCAGGTTCTTCAGGCTGTCCATGACAAAGCAGATGTGCCCGCCATAGAAGTGACCGCCGTGCAGGGTCCGGCCGTCTTCCGGGTCGAACAGCGGGTTGTCGTTGGCGCTGTTGATCTCGGTCTCGATGATCTGGCGGAAGCTGGCCAGCATGTCTTCCAGCACCCCGATGACATGGGGCGCGCAGCGGATCGAATAACGGTCCTGCAGGCGGGTGGGGGTGTGCAGCCTGGCGAATTCGGCCAGGTCCGCGCGAATACGGGCGCCGACGCGCATCTGCCCGGGATGCGGCTTGGCGCTCATCAGCCGCTCGTCGAAGTGGGCTGGATTGCCCAGCAGGGCCAGGCTGGCCATGGCGGTCAGGCGGCTCGACAGCCGCGACAGCTGCTCGGCCCGATGGAAGGCCAGGGCGGCCAGGCCGGTCATCACCGCGGTGCCGTTCATCACCGCCAGCCCTTCCTTGGGCTTGAGGGTGATGGGCTTGAGGCCGGCCCTGGCGAAGGCGTCCGCGGACCGCATCACCTGGCCCTGGAACAGCACGTCGCGCTCCCCGGCCAGGGCGCCGGCGATATAGGACAGGGGGGTCAGGTCGCCGCTGGCGCCGACCGAGCCTTCAGCCGGGATCAGCGGCAGGATGTCCAGCCGCAGCATGTCTCCCAGCAGTCGGACCAGATCCAGGCTGACCCCGGACCAGCCCCGCATCAGGGTCACCAGCCGCACGGCCATCACCGCCCGCGTCTCATGGGGCTCCAGGATCCGGCCCAGGCCGCAGCCGTGGAAACGGGTCAGATGCAGCGGCAGCTCGGCGACCAGTCCGGTGGGCACGCCGCGGGTGACGCTGTCGCCATAGCCGGTGGTGACGCCATAGATGACGCCTTCGCGGGCCAGGGTGGCCTCGACATGACCCGCCGACCGGGAAATGGCCGCCAGAGCCGCCTGGTCGTCGGTCAGCCGCAGGGCGACGCGCCCTGTCGACAGGGCCCACACGTCCTCGATCGTCAGGTCGGCCCCGCCAATGGCGAGCCCCTGGCCGTACCGGCCGCTTGTGTCGTTCACGCCGTCCATCCCCACCCCTTACAGACGCCAGAAATCATAAAAGTTGAACCATTGGAACGGGTTGGCCAGCGCCTGCTGCTCAAGTTCGGCGGCAAACCGGCTGACGGAGGCTTTTACGGCGGCTTCCCGCGTCTTGCGCGGAAAATCCAGCCGCTCACTGAACTTTCGGAACTGCACCTTGTAGCGGCCCTGCCGGCGCACGGCGTAGAGGCTGTAGATCGGACATTTCAGCGCGGACGCCAGGACGAAGGGTCCGATCGGGAAGGGCGCGTCCTCGCCCAGGAACGGAACCCAGACCGAGGGGCTCTTGCCGCCGGGCGCGGGCCTGTCCGCCAGGATCACCGCCCAGTCGCCGTTTTCCAACGCCGAGGACAGGATCATCGCCGCTCCGAGGCCAAGGTCGCTGACCTCGATGATCCGCACGGCGGAGCGGGGCGCCATCCTCGCCATCAGGTCGGCGAAACGGGCCGCATTGGCGCTGTGGGCCAGGACGCTGACGCCGCGGCGGTCTCCCAGGGTGGCGATGGCGCGCATCACCTCCGGAACGCCCAGATGGGCCGAGACCACCACCGCGCCGCGCGGATCGGCCCGGGCGGCGGCGAAATCGGGGTGGTCCAGGCCGTCGACCCGCTCCGGCCCGATATCGCCCAGCCAGGCGGAAAACCTGTCGAGAGCCCCGCCGGCGAAGGCCAGGGCGTGCTTCAGGCCCGCCAGGTGGTTGACCTCGCCAATCTCGGCGCCATGCGCCTTGGCCCGGCGCAGCCACGCCAGGGAGGCGCGCCGCTGCCGGCCGCCGGTGACGTAGAAATAGACCACCAGCGGCGCGATCAGGGCCATGGACACGGTGCGGCCCAGCAGGCGGTAGACCATGGCCACGATCCACAGTCCCGCGAACGCTCCCCGTTCCCCTGTCGACGCCCAGGTCGCCGCCATACGCTTCACTTGCCCCCGTGGTCCTGTCCCACAATGGATATCCAGAACCGCGAAATTCCATCCGGATCGGGATGATTCAGCCCGTTCCGGGGATGATCTACCCCGTCGCCCGGCGCCGCGTCCACGTTGAGTCGTCGTTGTCGGCGTGTATTGTCGTCAAGTGCGGTTCGCCGGACGCAGACCAGTTCAAGCCTGTCGGGATCAGATCATGAAGACCTTCGCCGCCCTCCTCCTCCCCCTCGCCATCGGCCTCGCCGCCGCGCCGACCGTCCAGGCCGCCGGCCGCGACGACGTGATCAACTTCCCGGTCGCCGATGTGCTGAACAATCCCGAATACGCCGCCAAGCTGCCGGCCGGGGTGAAATACTACTTCGGCGACTCCCGCGCCGCGGTCAGCCGCAAGCTCGGCGAGACCCGCACCAACAAGAAGACAAACGGCTTCAACAAGACCGACAAGGCCGCCTGCGAATGGGCCATGCTCAGCGCCCTGATCGCGATCGGCGAGGACGCCAAGGGTCGCGGCGGCAACGCCGTGGTCGGCATCAAGTCCAACTACAAGGGCAACCTGACCTCCAGCAACGACACCTACGCCTGCGGCGCGGGCAACCTGATGGTCGGCGTCGCCCTGGTCGGCGAAGTGGCGGTGGTTCGCTAACGCCGACAACGCTAGATCACCGCCATGAGTTTTCGTCCTTGCGCGGTGATTCCCGCCTTCAACCACTACCGCCGGCTGGGGCCGGTGCTCGCCGGTCTGCGGGCGCTGGACCTGCCGGTGTTCATCATTGATGACGGCAATGTCGAGCCGACCCGGTCGGGGCTGGCGGCCTTCCATGCGCCGGCGTCCGGGGTCACCGTCATTCGCCGGCCCAGCAACGGCGGCAAGGGCGCGGCGGTCATGGACGGCTTTCGCCACGCCGCCGACGCCGGCTTCACCCATGCCCTGCAGATCGACGCCGACGGCCAGCATCAGCCCGAGCAGGCGGCGAAGTTCATTGCCCTGGGCCAGGCCAATCCGACCGCGGTGATCGCCGGGGCGGCGGTCTATGACGACAGCGTGCCCAGGGCGCGCAAGATCGGCCGTTACGTCACCCACTTCTGGGTCTGGGTGGAGACCGCTTCCTTCGACATCCAGGACAGCCTCTGCGGCTTTCGCCTCTATCCGCTGGCGTCGACCCTGAAGATGCTGCGGTCCGAGCATATCGGGACCCGGATGCAGTTCGACACCGAGATCCTGGTGCAGCTGCACTGGCGCCGCGTGCCGGTGATCAGCCTGCCGGTCCAGGTGGTCTATCCGCCGGACAACACCTCGAACTTCGCCATGCTGGCCGACAATGTCCGCATCAGCCTGATGCATCTGGGACTGGTGTTGCAGACCCCGTTCCGCCTGCCGCTCAAGCTGCTGCGCAAGGCCCCGTCCACACCAGGCTGAGCACGAAGCCGGGCTCGGGAAGGGTCTGCAGCAGCCAGGCCTCGCCAACCGCCACCGGCTCTGTCGAGCGGTTGGCCCCGGCGATGCGGATCAGGTCGGGGGAGGGGTCGGCGCCGAAGGCCTTGAACCAGGCCTCCCCGAAGGTCCAGCCGCGAAAGAACTGTTCGGGGGTCAGGTCCGGGGCCGGGACGCCCAGAAAATGTTCCGCGATCTCGGCCATCCGCCGGCCCGGATCGATCCATTCGATATCGACGCCCAGCCGCGTGACCGGCGGCCGGGCCGTGGCCGCGGCGACGAGGCCCCGGCCGTGACTGCGGCTGAACAGCGTCGCGGCGGGGTCCAGTTCGGCCTGCAGGGCCCGGGCGGCGGCGCTTTCCATCGCCTTGGCCGGCCGCTGGCCAGGCGTGACGCCGGCCAGTCGCCGCGTAGCGAAGCAGAGCCCGTCAGGCGTCACGCGGGGCCCGCCTGACGGCCGGTCCGGATTAGACCAGCGAGCCGTGGCAGTGCTTGAACTTGCGGCCCGAGCCACAGGGGCAGGCGGCGTTGCGGCTGGTGCGCTCCCAGCCGTCCGGCAGGGCCGAGACGGGCAGGGCGGCCCGCTGCTGGGCGTCCAGATCGGCGCCGGCGCCGGCCAGGCTGAAGGCCCGCTCGTTCTGCCCGGTGTTGGGGTCCATGTGGATCTCGGTGATCCCGGCCAGGGGCTCAGGCTCCGGATCGGCATACTGAAACTCGACCGTCATCAGCCAGCGGGTGGTGTTGGTCCGCAGGTTGCTGAGCAGGGTCTCGAACAGGCTGAAGGCTTCGGTCTTGTATTCGTTCAGCGGGTCGCGCTGACCATAGCCGCGCAGGCCGATGACGTTGCGCAGATGGTCCAGATGCATCAGGTGCTCGCGCCATTGCAGGTCGATCATCTGCAACAGGAAGTTCTTTTCCACCGACCGCATCTGCTCGGGGCTGAGGATCCCCTCGCGTTCGGCGGCGCGGGCGTCGGCGGCGGCGTTGATCCGCTCCTCGATTTCCTCGTTGGCGATGCCTTCCTCGGCCGCCCAGGCGGCGATCGGCAGCTCGAGGCCCAGAATCGCCACGCAGCGCTCGGCCAGGCCCTCGACATCCCACTGCTCGGCATAGGCCTTGGGCGGCAGGTGCCGCTGCACCAGGTCCTCGATGGTGTCCTTGCGCATCTCGGTGATGAATTCCGAGAGGTCGCTGGCTTCCATGAACTCCTGACGCTGCTCGAACACCGCTTTGCGCTGGTCGTTGACGACGTCGTCGTACTTCAGGAGGTTCTTGCGGATGTCGTAGTTGCGGGCTTCCACGCGCTTCTGGGCGGTGGCGATGGCGCCGTTGAGCCAGCGGTGGGTGATGGCCTCGCCTTCCTGCACCCCGAAGGACCGCATGATGGCGTCCAGCCGGTCGCCGGCGAAGATGCGCAGCAGGTCATCCTCGCAGCAGAGGAAGAACTTGGAGCGGCCCGGGTCGCCCTGACGGCCGGTCCGGCCGCGCAGCTGGTTGTCGATCCGCCGGCTTTCGTGGCGTTCGGTGCCCAGGACATAGAGGCCGCCTTCGGCCAGCGCCTTGGCCTTGGCTTCGGCGATCTGAGCCTCGAAGGTCTCTTTTTCCGCCTGCTCGGCTTCCGGCGTCGGCTCGATGCCCAGGCCGATCTGCGACTGGCGCCACTTGGCCATGTGCATCTCGACGTTGCCGCCCAGCTGGATGTCGGTGCCGCGGCCGGCCATGTTGGTGGCGATGGTCACCGCCCCCGGCACCCCGGCGTCGGCGACGATCACCGCTTCCTGGTCGTGATAGCGGGCGTTCAGGACGTTGTGCGGGATGCCTTTGATGGTCTTGCCGTCCATCTCGAAGCTGTGGGCGCTCAGCAGCTCCGACAGCTGTTCGGACTTCTCGATCGACACCGTGCCGACCAGGATCGGCTGGCCCCGACGGTAGCAGTCCTCGATCTGGGCGATGATCGCCTTGTTCTTCTCGCCGGCGGTCCGATAGACCTCGTCGTCCTCGTCGATCCGGGCGACGGGGCGGTTGGTCGGAATTTCCATGACGTCCATCTTGTAGATGTCGCCAAATTCCTGGGCCTCGGTGGCCGCCGTGCCGGTCATGCCCGACAGCTTCTTGTAGAGGCGGAAGTAGTTCTGGATCGTCACCGAGGCCAGGGTCTGGTTCTCGGGCTGGATGTCGGCGCCTTCCTTGGCCTCGATCGCCTGGTGCAGGCCTTCGGACAGGCGGCGGCCGGTCATCATGCGGCCGGTGAACTCGTCGATCAGAACGACCTCGCCGGAGCGGACGATGTAGTCCTTGTCGCGGGTGTAGATGACGTTGGCGCGCAGGGCCTGGTTCACGTGGTGGACCAGCGAGACGTTGGCCGCGTCGTAGAGGCCGGTGGTGTCCTCGGCCAGGTGGCCGTTGGCGATCAGGACATCCTCGATCTGCTCCTGGCCCTGTTCGGTCAGCAGGACCTGCCGCTGCTTCTCGTCGAAATCGTAGTTGGCCTTGTCCTTGATCAATTCCTTCACCAGCAGGTCCACCGTCCGGTAGAACTCGCTGCGGTCTTCGGTCGGGCCCGAGATGATCAGCGGCGTGCGCGCCTCGTCGATCAGGATCGAGTCCACTTCGTCGACGATGACGAAGTTATGGCCGCGCTGGACCATCTCGTTCACGTCGTAGACGAGATTGTCGCGCAGGTAGTCGAAGCCGAACTCGTTGTTCGTGCCGTAGGTGATGTCGCTGCGATAGGCCGCCTGGCGCTGGCCCTGGCTGAGGCCATTGATGATCACCCCGACGCTCAGGCCGAGGAAGCGATAGACGCGGCCCATCCAGTCGGCGTCGCGGCTGGCGAGGTAGTCGTTGACGGTGATGACGTGTACGCCCTTGCCCTCGAGCGCGTTCAGATAGGTGGGCAGGGTGGCCACCAGCGTCTTGCCTTCGCCGGTGCGCATCTCGGCGATGCCGCCTTGGTGCAGGATCATGCCGCCGACGAGCTGCACGTCGTAGTGCCGCTGGCCCAGCACACGCTTGGACGCCTCGCGAACCACGGCGAAGGCTTCGGGCAGAATCTGGTCAAGGGTCTCGCCCCTGGACAGTCGCGCCTTGAACTCGTCGGTCTTGGCCCGCAGCGCCTCGTCGCTCAGCGCCGCCATGGCGGGCTCGAGGGCATTGATCTTGGCGACCTGGGCCGACATCCCCTTGACCTTGCGGTCGTTGGCGGAGCCGAAGAGCTTTTTCGCGAAACCGAACATTAAGGGGAAGATTCCGTGTCAGAGATGAGGGGCCGTGCCCCGCCTGTAATCCTGTGGCAGAGGGCCGGAGAAAGGCCGTTCTGAGCGCGCCGGAGACTTAAGCAGCGACCCCCTACAAGTCAACGCGCGGCCCCGTGTCGCGGGAGAACCGCCCTGCGACCGGGCAGCGCCGCCGCGCCCATTGCCCTGCGGGGCGCGCGCTGATAGCCATGCGGCGTTGAGGCGGCCGCGTACGGGGTCGCGAGCACGAGGTAGGAATGGCTTCCAGACCCAAACGCAGGTCTTCCGGCGAAACCACGACCGTCCTGCGTGACATCCTGACCTTCGAACGGCTCCTGACCGGGCCGGTGATCCACCTGATCTACTGGGCGGGCCTTGGCGTCATCGTCCTGGGCGGCTTCGGCTCGATCGGGGCGGCGGTGGGCGTCGCGCTGAAGGAGCAGCAGATCGTCGGCAAGCTGCTGGCCATCCCGCTGGCCGTCGCGGGCTTTCTGATCTGCTTCGCCCTGGTGCTGCTGTGGCGGTCGTTCTGCGAGTTTTATGTCGCGGTCTTCCGCATCGCCGACGACCTCAAGGGCCTGCGCGCCGCGGCCGAGCGCGAAGTCGGCGGCCCGGTCAACACCGCCGCCCCGCCGCAGAGGCCCTTCGCGGGCTAGGCGCCCGGCCGCCGCGCCGCGGCGAGCGATTGCGACACCTTGAATTGAAGGCGGGATGAATTCCCGCCACACTCAGCATTGTCGTCGGAGACCGCCAATGCTCGCCCAGGCCATCGCCCTGCTGTTCGCCGCCGCCGGGCCAGCGGCGTCCTGTCCCGTGGATGGCGCGCGCTACGAGCTACGAGATGTGCCCGGCTTCACGGCCTCGTTCCGGGAGGTCCCGGATGCGCCATCCGCCCGCCGGCTGGTGCTGGACATCCGCTCGCGGGCGACGGGCCGGCTATACAGTTTCCGCATCAATCGCGGGAATGGCTATGGCGAGGCGACCCTGCTCCCGCTCGGGGGGCGGTCTGCCCGCGTGCTGGAGATCTACACTGTCAATGACGGCGGCCGGTTCACCGACTTCTTCGGCGACAGCGATGCGGCCGCGCCGCGCAGCATCCTGATCCCGAAGCTCGGTCCCGCGCTCTGGTACGAGGCCGATGCCCTTGCAGGGGAAAAAAGATCAGCTGCGACCGCGCGCGAGGAAATGCCCCGGGCCTTCTTCGACCGCGTCGCCTGCGGTTGAGCCCGGACGGCGGTCAGCCGCGCAGCACCCGTTCCAGCGCGCGATAGGTCTGTTTGGGCCGGCCCTGGCCGTCGAACAGCAGGGGCGTGTCGGAAGCGTTCTCGCGCACCAGCCAGCTATCGGGATCGCGCACGCCCCAGATGGTGAAGGCGAACTGCTGGGCTTCGGGCAGGGCGACGAAGGCTGCGAGCGCTTCGGCGTAAAGCCGGGCCTGGGCCGCCAGCTTTTCCTCGCGCGAGACAAACCAGCCGCCGGCCCGCACGATCGAGACGTCGATCTCCGAGACATGGACCTTGAGCCCGAACCTGGCCAGGGCCCTGATGGTGCGCGTCAGGGCGCCGGTCGGGAGGTCGGCGTTGCAGTGGGTCTGGCAACCAACGCCGGTCAGCGGCGCGCCGGCCTTCAGCAGGGCGTCGATCAGCCGCAGATACTGGTCCAGCTTGGCCGGATTGCTCTCGAGGTTGTAGTCGTTGATGAACAGCACCGCCTCGGGGTCGGCCGCCCGCGCGACATGGAAGGCGCGGACCATGTGGTCGATGGGGCCCAGCCGCTGGCTCCACAGATGGTCGCGCAGGGCAGAGCCGTCGTCCCGGATCGGTTCGTTGACCACGTCCCAGCCGGAGGCCTGGCCGCGATAGCGTCCCACGCAGGCGGTGATGTAGTTGTCGTAGGCCCGGCCAAAGCTGGTGCGGCTCTCGTCCAGACGCACAAAGGCGTCGGGCTGCTGGGCGTACCAGACGAGTGCATGGCCAAACAGCTTCATGCCGTGGTTGCGGGCGAAGCCGGCGATGCGGTCCGGCCGGTCGAAGCGGAAGCCGCCGTCCGGCAGGACGATGTACTCCATCTTCATCTCCCACTCGGCGGTGAGCTGGGAGAAGGTCTGGCTTGTCAGGGCGGCGTAGGCCGGGTCATCGAGGAAACCCGCCTGGACGCAGGTCCCGATCGGGAAGGGCGCCAGGTCGCGGAGGGGCGTCACCGGCCCCTGCGGCGCCGGCTGGCCGTTGGCGCGCGGGCCGCAGGCGGCGAGGGCGAGCGCCGAGCCCAGCGCGCCGCGCCGGGTAAGGTCGCTGTTCACCGCGCTGCCGCCCGGCGCAGCCCCAGTTCGTCCAGGGCGGCGGTCTCGCGGCGCGCCGTCTCGCGGCGGGCGGCGTTGGCGGCGCTCTCGGCCACCTGCTCGTACTTCTTCAGCGCCTCGAAGGCCTCGTTGAGCGCGTCGCGCGCGCCCTCTTCCTCGCGGCCCAGGGCGTCGACCTGGTCCTGCAAGGCAGCACGGCGCTGCTTCACGCCTTCGCGGAAGCCGACGAGATACCAGCCCGCCTCGGCGTCGGCGCGGGCGTTGGCGATCTCCATCTCCGCCTCGGCCTCCAGCACCGCCATGCGCATCTCGACCTGGGTGCGCCGGTCGACAATGCCGGCCAGGCGCTTCTGCAGGTCCTCCACCTCGTAGGTGGAGATGCGGATCAGGGAGCCGACCGCCTTCATGCCGCCTCACCGGCGAGGATGCGGTCCAGGCTGGCGAAGCTATCGTCCAGGCTGGTCGCCTCGTCCTTGTCCTGGCTGAGGAAGCCTTCGATGGACGGGTTCAGGGCGATGGCGCGGTCAATCACCGGATCGGACCCGGCGCGATAGGCGCCGATGCGGATCAGTTCTTCCATGTTGGCCCAGGCGGCCAGCGTCTGGCGCGCGCCCTTGACCACCTCCCGCTCGTGCGGCTCCTGGCAGCCGGGCATGGTGCGGCTGATCGACTTCAGGACGTTGATGGCCGGGAAGCGCCCGCGCTCTGCGATGGCCCGCTCCATGACGATGTGGCCGTCGAGAATCCCGCGCACGGCGTCGGCGATGGGCTCGTTGTGGTCGTCGCCGTCGACCAGCACGGTGAACAGGCCGGTGATCGGCCCCGCGGTCGTGCCGTCCGGCCGCACGGGTCCGGGCCCGGCCCGCTCCAGCAGCTTGGGCAGCTCGGTGAAGACGGTGGGGGTGTAGCCCTTGGTCGTCGGCGGCTCGCCGGCTGCCAGGCCGATCTCGCGCTGGGCCATGGCGAAGCGGGTGACGCTGTCCATCAGGCAGAGCACTTCCATGTCCTGGTCGCGCAGGGCCTCGGCCACCGCCAGGGTCATGTAGGCGGCCTGGCGGCGCTTGAGGGCGGGCTCGTCGGAGGTGGCGACCACGACGATGGCGCGGCGCAGGCCCTCCTCGCCAAGCGTCTCCTCGATGAACTCGCGAACCTCGCGGCCCCGTTCGCCGATCAGCCCGACGACGACCGCGTCGCAGTCCGCCTGTCGAGCCAGCATCGACAGCAGCACCGATTTGCCGACGCCCGAGCCGGCGAAGATGCCCAGGCGCTGGCCCCGGCAGGTGGTGGTGAAGACATTCATGGCCCGGACGCCCAGGTCCAGCCGCTCGCCGACCCTGCCCCGGGCGTGCGCCGGAGGCGGCGCCGCGCGCAGGGGGTAGCTGGCTTCGCCCTGGGGCAGGGGGCCCTTGCCGTCGATGGGATTTCCGAAGGCGTCGACGATGCGGCCGAGCCAGGCCCGCGTCGGCCGCACGCTGGCGCCGTCCGGCTGGATGCGGATCTCGGCCCCGGGCGCGACGCCCTCGACGGGGCCGAACGGCATCAGCAGGGCGCGGCTGTCACGGAAGCCGACGACTTCGGCGGCCAGGGGTTCGGCGGCCCGGCGCACGATCTCGGCGCGCGCGCCCACGGCCAGATGCGACAGCCCGCCCCGCGCCTCGATCAGCAACCCGTTCACGGCGGCGACACGGCCGTAGACGGTCAAGGGTTCGATACGCTCGACGGCGGCGATCAGACTGCGCACGTGAAATTCGGAGCCCCGGGAAACAGGGGGCCGATTCTCACGGTTCGGGATTAAGCGGGTGTGAAGAGATCGCCCCCGGGATCTTCTGATAGTGGCCACAGCGAAGGCAGCGGCGATATCCCTCGCGCGACCGGCTGTCGGCATAGCGATGCCCCCGGCCCACACAGGCCAGGCGTCGCAGCAGCTGCTTCAGGTTCATGGCCGTCTCCTTGGGGAGGCAGGCGTTTCCGGCGTCACGGCGGCCGGCGACCTCGCAGGGCCACGGGCTTCACCACGTCCGCGACCCTAGTGCGGCTCCGGCGCTGGGCACTGTTCACATCCGCGTTTGTGGCGAGACCGATGCGCGCCTGCAGCTTTCACGGGCGCCCGGCGCCCTCCCTCCGCCCTCAAGAGGCGCCGGCGATACACCCCCAACCCTGCGATGCCT
>JAHBYC010000040.1 GCA_019636175.1 Caulobacter sp.
GAGGTGGGTGATCTGTGAATCGAGCGCGGCTTTGCGGCCGGCGCGCGGCAACCCCTGGGTCCCGGGTCGCCCTTTGGGCGCCCGGGATGACGGCAACAAGGGGGACAGGTCTATGCGGTCCCCCTGGCCGAGGAGGCGCAGCGCCTAGCCTACCATTCGCTCGCGGCCTTCCCAGAAGGGGGCGCGGAGTTCGCGGCGGAGGACCTTGCCGGAGGGGTTGCGGGGGAGGACGTCGATGACGTCGACCGACTTGGGGCATTTGTAGCCGGCGATCCTGCCGCGGCAGTGGGCGATCAGGTCGTCGGCGCTGGCGGACTGGCCGGCCTTGATGACCACGATGGCCTTGACCGCCTCGCCCCAGCGCTCGTCGGGCACGCCGATCACGGCGGCGTCGGCGATGGCCGGATGGCTGAACAGGGCGTTCTCGACCTCGGCCGGATAGACGTTCTCGCCGCCGGTGACGATCATGTCCTTCACCCGGTCATGGATGTAGAGGTAGCCCTCGTCGTCGAAGAAGCCGGCGTCGCCCGAGCGGAACCAGCCCTCGGGATTGATGGCGTCGGCCGTCGCCTCGGGCCGTTTCCAGTAGCCCTTCATGATGCCGGGACCGCGGATTTCCACCTCCCCGACCTCGCCCGGCTTGCCCGGCTGGCCTTCGGGGGTGATCACCCGGATCTCGTAGCCCGGCCAGGGCTTGCCGCAGCTGCGCAGCTTGTCGCGGTGCTCGGCATGGTCGTCGGGCGACAGGTAGGTGGCGCCACCGATGGTTTCGGTCAGGCCGTAGAGCTGGTGAAAGCCGCAGCCGAACACCGCCTGGGCCTGGCGCAGCACCGCCTCGCTGATCGGCGAGGCGCCATAGAAGATGCGCTCCAGCAAGGAGAAGTCGGCCTCGTTCACGCCGGGCGTCTGCAGCACCATGTTGATGATGGTCGGGGCGAGGAAGGCGTAGGCGACCTTCTCCTGCTCCATGACCTTGATGATCTCGGCC
The DNA here is from genome assembly GCA_019636175.1 of Caulobacter sp. Classification (GTDB taxonomy): domain Bacteria; phylum Pseudomonadota; class Alphaproteobacteria; order Caulobacterales; family Caulobacteraceae; genus Caulobacter. The sequence goes on from JAHBYC010000040.1 coordinate 989, forward strand.
GGATTGACCTCGCGCAGGATGATTTCCCGCACCCCCTGCAACAGCCCCAGCAGGCCGCAGTTGACCCCGGCGACGTGGAACAGCGGCATCAGCACCAGATTGGTCTTGCCGGCGTCGTAGCGCGCCCAGCCGGCGGACAGGGCGGTTTGGAACAGGGCCAGATAGTTGGCCTGGGTCAGCTGCACGCCCTTGGGCAGGCCGGTGGTGCCGCTGGTGTAGAGCTGGATCACGTCGTCGTCGGGCTTGCCGGGAAGGCGGGGATCCTCGGCCGGATGCTGGCCGATCCACTGGCGGAACGACGGCCAGCGGGGGTGGCCGTCCTCGAACTGCACCAGCCCCTCGAGGGTCGGCACATCGGAGACGATCATGTCGACCACATCGGCGAAGTCGGCGCCGCAGACCAGAAGTTTCGCCCCGGCGTCCTTGAGGATGAAGGCCACCTCCGGCGGGGCAAGGCGCCAGTTGACCGGCGCCAGACAGACCCGGGCCTTCACCGCCCCCAGCCACAGGGCGAAGAAGTCGTCGTTGTTCTTGGACAGCACCCCGACCCGGTCGCCGGGCTTTAGACCGTGGGCCAGGAGCGCCTGGGCGCAGCGGTTGGCCGCGTCATTCCACTGTTTGAAGGTGGTTTCCCGCCCGTCGAAGACCAGGGCCACGGCGTCCGGCCGTTCGGCGGCCTGGATGCGGGGAATATCGGCAACGTTGGTCAGGGCGGTCATCGGGTTTCCTCTGGAGGCGGCGCCTCTGGCGGGCGCGTCTGACTTACTGGAGCAAAGCGGGGCGCGGCTGTCGAGGGGGCGCGGCTCCTCTCCCGGGCGCGGGGCGCGGGTTCGGGGGAGGTGGCGGTCGCGCAGCGATCGTCGGAGGGGGCGACCCCTGGCGTTGGAGGGGTTTGAGGGCCGCCATCGCCTGTGGGGGACCCCCTCCACCGCGCTTCGCGCGGTCCCCCTCCCCCGAGGGGGAGGAGTTGAAACAGAAAAGGGGCCGACCGGGCAAAGCCGGTGCGACCCCTCATCCGTCGCCCAGGATCAAGTCCGGGCCGACACCTTCTCTCGCAAGGGGAGAAGGATCAGTGGTTTGGCTATTCGGCCGCTTGCGGGGCCGAGAAGCCGAGAACGGCCTTGGTTTCGAGGAACTCACCGAAGGCGTGGTCGCCCCATTCACGGCCGTTGCCGCTCATCTTGTAGCCGCCGAACGGAGCCATCATGTCCGGCGCGGCGCCGTTGATGTTGACCTGACCGGCGCGCAGCTTGCTGGCCACGGCCTTGATCTTTTCCGGATCGGAGCCGGAGACGTAGGCCGCCAGGCCGTATTCGGTGTCGTTGCCGACCTTCACCGCCTCGTCGACGCTGCCGTAGCCGAGGATGGAGATGACCGGGCCGAAGATCTCTTCCTTGGCGATCGACATCTCGTTGGTGACGTTGGCGAAGACGGTGGGCTTTACGTAGTAGCCCTTGTCCAGGCCTTCGGGGCGGCCGGCGCCGCCGGTGACCAGGGTGGCGCCCTCGTCGATGCCCTTCTGGATCAGGGCCTGGATCTTGTTCCACTGAACCTCGGAGACCACCGGGCCCATCTTGGAGTTGCCGTTGGGATCGCCGACGGTGTGGGCCTCGGCGGTCGCCTTGGCGATGGCGATGACCTCGTCCATCTTGGCCTGGGGCACCAGCATCCGGGTGGGGGCGTTGCAGCTCTGGCCGGAGTTCATCATCACCGAACCGACGCCGCCGGACACCGCCTTGGCGAAGTCGGCGTCTTCGAGAATGATGTTGGGGCTCTTGCCGCCCAGCTCCTGGTGCACGCGCTTGACGGTCGGGGCGGCGTTCTTGGCCACCTCGATGCCGGCGCGGGTCGAGCCGGTGAAGCTGACCATGTCGACGCCCGGATGGCTGCTGATCGCGGCGCCGACGGTGGGGCCGTCGCCATTGACCATGTTGAACACCCCGGCCGGGACGCCGGCGGCGTGCAGGATCTCGGTCCAGATGTAGCCGCTGAACGGAGCCACTTCAGAGGGCTTGAGCACCATGGTGCAGCCGGTCGCCAGGGCCGGGGCGACCTTGGTGGCGATCTGGTTCACCGGCCAGTTCCACGGGGTGATGAAGCCGCAGACGCCGATCGGCTCCTTGACCAGCCGGGTGGTGCCGCGATCTTCCTCGAACTTGTAGTCCTTGAGCACGGCCACGGCCGTCTGCAGGTGGCCAAGACCCATGGCCGCCTGGGCGCGCTGGGAGAGCCAGGCCGGGGCGCCCATTTCCTCGGTGATGGCCTTGGCCATGTCCTCGTAGCGCTTCTGGTATTCGACGATGATGCGCTCGAGCAGTTCGATCCGCTCCTCGCGGGTCGTCAGGCTGTAGGTCTCGAAGGCCTTCTGGGCGGCCTTCACGGCGGCGTCGACATCGGCTTCCGAGCCGAGCGAGATGTGCCCCGCGACCTCTTCGGTGGCCGGGTTGATGACGTCCAGCGATTTGGGCGTGACCGGGTCAACCCATTTGCCGTCGATGTAGAATTTCAGATAGTCGCGCATGGCTCGCTCCCTCGGCTGGCCGCTGTCGGGCCCGTTCAAACGATAGTTTAGTTATCGGGGTTCATATGGGGAAGGGGGCTTGGCGAAATGATGACGGCGCGCGCCCTCGCCTTGAAGCAGGACGCGCCCTGATCCGACTGCCGGGGCCCACGAATTGGACCTCGCCCTAGTATCTCGCCCTCGTCGCTCCCATCTTGCCCGAGGGCCGCTGTTCGGGGAGCTTGCGTGAGCGATATCATAGACATTCGGGGCGTATCCAAGCGATACGCCGGCGGCCAAACGGCCCTTAGCGACATCAACCTGACCATCCGTCAGGGCGAGCTGTTCGCCCTGCTGGGCCCCAACGGCGCCGGCAAGACCACCCTGATCAGCCTGATCTGCGGCATCGCCCGGGTCACCGAGGGGACAATCATCGCCGACGGCCACGACATCGGCCGCGACTACCGCGCCGCGCGGATGAAGATCGGCCTGGTGCCGCAGGAGATCAGCACCGACGCCTTCGAGACGGTCTGGGACACGGTGAAGTTCAGCCGCGGCCTGTTCGGCAAGGGCGCCGACAACGCCTACCTCGAGAAGATTCTCCGCGACCTGACCCTGTGGGACAAGAAGGACGCCAAGATCATGACCCTCAGCGGGGGCATGAAGCGGCGGGTGATGATCGCCAAGGCCCTGAGCCACGAGCCGCGCATCCTGTTCCTCGACGAGCCGACCGCCGGGGTCGATGTCGAGTTGCGCCGCGACATGTGGGAGATGGTGCGGGGCCTGCGCGAGACCGGCGTCACCATCATCCTGACCACCCACTATATCGAGGAGGCCGAGGAGATGGCCGACCGCATCGGGGTGATCAGCAAGGGCAAGATCATCCTGGTCGAGGACAAGACCACCCTGATGCGCAAGCTGGGCAAGAAGCAGCTGACCTTGCATCTACAGACGCCGCTGGAGGCCTTGCCGCCCGAACTGGCCGGCGAGCCGCTGGAGCTTTCCGCCGATGGCCAGGACCTGATCTACAGCTTCGACGCCCAGGCCGAGGAGACCGGCATCGCCGCCATGCTGCGGCGGCTGAACGGCCTTGGCATCGATTTCAAGGATCTGCAGACCCACCAGTCGAGCCTGGAGGAAATCTTCGTCTCCCTTGTCCGCAACGATCAACCGGGGAGCGGCCGATGAACATCCATGCCATCCGCGCCATCTATCTGTTCGAGATGCACCGGACCTTCCGGACCCTGATGCAGTCGATCGCCAGCCCGGTGCTGTCGACCAGCCTCTATTTCGTGGTTTTCGGCAGCGCCATCGGCGGGCGCATGGGCCAGATCGACGGGGTGCCCTACGGCGCCTACATCATCCCCGGCCTGTTGATGCTCAGCCTGCTGACCGAAAGCATCTCCAACGCCAGCTTCGGCATCTACATGCCCAAGTGGAGCGGCACCATCTATGAGGTGCTGTCGGCGCCGATCAGCTGGTTCGAGGTGGTCTGCGGCTATGTCGGGGCGGCGGCCAGCAAGTCGATCCTGCTGGGGTTGATCATCCTGATCACGGCGCGGTTCTTCGTGCCCTACCAGATCGCCCATCCGGTCCTGATGTTCGCCTTCCTGGTGCTGACGGCCTTCACCTTCAGCCTGTTCGGCTTCGTCATCGGCGTCTGGGCCGACGGCTTCGAGAAGCTGCAGATCATCCCCATGCTGGTGGTGACGCCGCTGACCTTCCTGGGCGGAAGCTTCTATTCGATCAGCATGCTGCCGCCGATCTGGCAGAAGATCACCCTGTTCAACCCGGTGGTCTATCTGGTCAGCGGCTTCCGCTGGAGCTTCTATGGCGTGTCGGACGTCGGCGTCGGCGTCAGCATCGCCGCGACGCTCGGCTTCATGGTGCTGTGCCTGACGGCGATCTGGTGGATCTTCAGGACGGGGTATCGGTTGCGGGCATGAACTGGCTGTATATCCTGGCCCCTCACCCCCATGAACGTCATGCTGAGTAGCGGCTGAAAGCCGCGTGTCGAAGCACGCAGTCAGGGAACCGCTTCACGGTCATGGCGGCGCGGGAGAAGCTGAACCGTCAATGCGTCCTGCGACACGCTCGCTTTGCGAGCTACTCAGGATGACGATGCGCGAGGAATGCCGGCGCGCTCGGCGGTCGCGCCAAACTCAGTGACGGCGGGGTGCAACATCGCTAACCTGCCGCTCGCCAATCGCGAGCAAAGCTCCTGTCCATTCCCCCGCCCGATGCGCGCCTCGAAGCGATCCTGGAGTCGATCTCGGACGCCTTCTATGCGGTCGACCCGGACTGGACCTATTCCATCTTCAACGCCGCCGCCGAGTCCTACTTCGGCATCCCCCGGCAGGAGGTTCTGGGGCGGGACATGTGGGAGGTTTTTCCGCAGGGCGTCGGCACGCCGTTCGAGGCCATCCTGCACCGGGCGATGGACGAGCGGCAGGGCGCGCAGTTCGAGTCGCCCTCGCGCTGGTGGCCGGACCGCACCGTCGAGGTCCGGGTGACCCCGCTGGTCACCGGCGGCATCGGCGTCTCGCTGCATGACGTCAGCGCCCGCAAGCGCGCCGAGGAGGCGCGCGAACTGCTGATCCGCGAGGTCGATCACCGCAGCCGCAACATCCTGGCCGTGGTCCAGGCCATCGTGAAGATGACCGAGGGACCGGACCTTACCGGCTACAAGGAGGCGGTGTTCGGGCGCATCAACGCCCTGGCGCGGGCCCAGGGCGCCCTGGCCAGCCGGCGTTGGGAGGATGCGCCGATGCGGGCGCTGGTGACCGAGGCGATGATCGCCCTGGCCCCGCCGGAGCGCTATGACCTGGAGGGACCGGACATGGCCCTGCGGCCCGACGAGGCGCAGCCGGTCAGCATGATCATCCACGAGCTGGCGACCAACGCCAGCAAGTACGGGGCGTTGGGGGCCGGGGGCGGCCGGGTCGCCATCCGCTGGACGGCGCGGGGCGGCGCCCGCGGCCTGGTCTGGCGGGAAACCGGCGGGCCCGCGACGACGACGCCGGCGGCGGAAGGCTTCGGCTCCCGCCTGATCCGGCAGCTGGCCCGGCAGATGTCGGCGGAGATCCGGTTCGACTGGCGGCCGGGGGGCCTTGAAGCCACCCTGACCCTGCCGCCCGACAAGGGTTAGCTCAGGGCAGGTCGGGGGCCTTGGGAACGGCCGGCGCCGGTCGATCCTGGGCCAGGTATTCCCGCGCCCGCCCGCGCGGCAGGCCATGGCCGGTATCGGGCGGCTCGCCCGCGGCCGGACGGTCATCCAGCATGTGCGCCTTCTTCCAGCGACCGATCCTGTAGTAGGCGGCCGACAGGATCAGGGCGACGCCGGACCCGAAGGCGAAGCTCCACCACACCGCCTCGGCGCCCCAGTCGGGCGCCAGCAGGTAGGCGAACGGCAGGCGGACCATGACGATCGACAACGCCAGAACGATCAGCGGCGGCCAGACGTCGCCGGTCGCCCGCACGGTGGCGAACAGCACAATGGTCACGCCGAAGGGGATGAAGGTCCAGACGACGAGCTGGTTGATGTGCACGGCGATGGCCACGGCGTCGCTGTCGTTGGGCAGGAACAGCCCCAGGACATGGCGGGCGGCGACATAGAGGACCGCGACCATGGCCCCGGTCAGCAGGATGTTGAAGGAGACGCCGGCGCGGGTGATCCGCTCGACCCGGTCCCAGCGGCCGGCGCCGACATTCTGCGCCGCCATCGAGGAGACCGCGGCGCCGATGGCCAGGGCCGGCATCTGGACGTAGGTCCACAGCTGGGCGGCGACGCCATAGGCCGCGGCGGTGCGCGAGCCAAAGCCGTTGACCAGGCTCATCACCACCAGGGCCGAGGCCGAGATCAGGATCATCTGCAGGCCCATGGGCAGGCCCTTGCCGACCAGGGTGCGGATCAGGCCGGGATCGAGCCGGAGGTAGGCGAGGTCGGGACCGGCCAGCCGCAACGGGTGCTTGCGGGCGTAGAGCAGGGCGACGATGGCCGCCAGGCCGATGCCCTGGCTGATCAGGGTGGCGGTGGCGGCGCCGGCGATGCCCATCTTCGGGAAGGGGCCCAGGCCAAGGATCAGCACCGGGTTGAAGCCCATGTCGAGAGCCACGGCCAGCAGGCTGAACAGGAAGGGCGTGCGGGAATCGCCGCCGCCGCGCAGCAGGGTCGAGACCAGGGTGTTGAAGTTCATCAAAGGCAGGGCCAGGAAGATGACCCGCAGATAGGCTCCGGCCAGCGGCAGGGCGTCGGGCGGGGTGCCCAGGGTGGCGAGAATGGCGTCGGTTCCCAGCCAGCCGCCGACCGCGAACAGCACCGACATCAGGGTGAAGAAGGCGATCGAGGCGCCGACCGTCCGCTTGGCGGTGTCCAGGTCGCGCCGGCCCATCGACTGGCCGACAACGATGGTCGCCGCCATGCCGACCCCGAACACCGTGCCGATCAGCAGAAAGAGCACCAGATTGGCGTTGGAGGTCGCCGCCAGCGCCGCCTCGCCCAGAAAGCGGCCGACCCAGACCGAATTGATAGAGGCGTTCAGCGACTGCAGGACGCTGGTGCCCAGAACGGGAAGGGCGAAGGCCGCCAGGGTGCGGGCGATCGGGCCCTGGGTCAGATCGCGCGTGCGCGCCTGGCCCGGGCCGCCGGAAGGCGGGGACTCATCCATGGGGCCAACCTAGCGCACTCTCGAAGGATTGGTATGCCGCAGCAAAGGCAGGGGACGGCGAAGGCCGGGCCCTTCCGGTCGAGCGGTTGTGTTTTCAGAAAAATCCGGTGGGCATTGCGACTGAATCTGGATCCCGGCCTTCGCCGGGAAGAGCGGAACATTTGATGCAGACCGGGCCTAGCCTTTGGCCGGGTTTTCCCCAACCTTGATGGTCCGCGCGACAATCAGCATTTGGGCGTCGAGGCGTACGCCGGCTTTCATCACCTCCAGATGCACATGGTCGGTAATGCCCGGATAGTGGGACTGCAGGCTGACCGCCGAGCCGATCGCCTGGCCCAGCCGCACGGCCTGGCCGACCACCACGGTCGGATCGACATAGAAGGCGCGGGCCACATAGCCGATGGCGGGGTTGGAGATTTCCACGAACTTCAGGCTGTCGTCGCCGTCATAGGCATAGCCCACCTTGGTGACATAGCCGCTGATCGGGGCGGCGACGGTCTGGTCGGCGCGGGCGGCGTAGTCCACCCCTTCATGCCGCCGCACGCCGCCGTCACGCGACGCGCCAAAGGCGCCATAGCCGAAGGCGTCATGGATGCGCGGCGCCTGACCGGTCGGATTGATGAAGTCGGCGGCGCCGTCGCCGTCGATGTCGAGGCCGCGCCAGACGGTTCGCATCACCGGAACGGCCGCCTGGGCCGTCGGGCGGATGGCCTTCCACAGGCGGGTGATCGGCGGGGCCTTGGCGACGGCGGCGTTGCCGCCGGCCAGCGCCAGGGCGGCGACCGGCGTGAACATCAGGGCGAGGCCGACCGCCTGGGGCAGCGCGATGCGCAGGCCCGGAAATTTTTTACGCTGCACTTGGGAACCAATCTCGGGGAGGGGTGTTTGTGCCGATGGTCTAGAGTGCAAATGCGGCGGCGATCGGGCGCCGCGCCGAGACCGATTGCCCCGACCCCAACAAAATCAGAGACTTGCGTTCGGCGACGGTCGGTCGCCCTGCCCTACTGCTGATGCAGCATGGCGAGGCCCGGAACCGGACTGCGCGCCTTGAGCACATAGTCGGCGCGGATCGAGCCGATGTAGAGGTCCCTCAGGTCCTCGCCGCCCCAGGTGACGTTGGTGGGGTGGTTGATCAGCTCGCCCGAGGGGTCGTGGCAGACGGTCTCCACCGCGCCGGAGGGGGTGATGGCCACAACCTTGTTGGCGGCCGGCAGACAGACCCAGAGATTGCCCTCGGCGTCCATGCCGACCCCGTCGGTATAGCCCAGATCATCCTCATGCCCGCCCCCGGCGGCGGCCTGGACCACGGCTTCCGCGCCGAGCAGGCGGCCCAGCTGCGGGCCGTACTGCATGGCCGGCCCGAGCCAGCCGCCGGGAAGAATCTCGAACCGCATGACATTGGCGGCGCTGGTCTGGGCGCAGTAGAGGTAGCCCTCGCCGGCATCCATCGCCATGCCGTTGGGAAACTTCAGCCCGTCGGCGACGATGCTGGACGAGCCGTCCGGCCGCAGCACGAAGATGAAGCCGTCGGCGCGGCCATCCAGGGCCTGGGGCCAGGTCTCGGCATGGGTGGAGTTGGCGCACCAGATGTTGCCGGCCAGATCGATCACCGGGTAGTTGGCGCTGGTCAGCCGCCGTCCCTCGACCTCGCTAAGCAGGGTTTCGTGCAGGCCGCATTCGGGATCGAACCGCTGCAGCGGCCCGTCCTGGCGGTCATAGATGCCGAAGTTGGCGATGATGATCCGGCCCTGGGCGTCCATGTTGATGCCATTGGGCGCCCCGCCCGCAGGACCCAGCCGGGTAAAGCCGCCGTCGGCGTGGATCTGGGCCACGGCGCACTGGTGATCGGAGGCGAACACCCGGCCGTCCTTGCTGACCACCACATCCTCGGGCCGGTCGATGCCGACGGCGATCTTCGAAAAAGCGGGGGTGGCGATCCAGGCCATCGGCGGGTCCTCTCCAGCGGCACGCCACTGCGGGCGGTTCGTCAGCTTATGCCCTTCACCGGCGGCGGGGAAAGCGGTTCCCGCTACCAGAGCGGTTCGACGGGCCGACCCAGGAAGGCCTCCTCGATCCGCCGGCGATGGCCGGGCCGCAGATCGTCCGGCAGGGCGTCGAGGGCGAACCAGTCGAGGCGGGAAATCTCTCCGCGGCTGGTGGCGGGGCAGGCCTCCCAGGCGGGGCAGAGATAGACCAGCACATGGTCATTGGGGTGGTGGGCATGGTTGGAATGGACGCTGAGCAGGCGCGCCGGCCCGGTCAGCCGCACCCCCGCCTCCTCCTCCAGCTCCCGCTCAAGCGAGGTCAGCGCCGTCTCCGCCTTTTCGACCCCGCCGCCCGGCAGATACCAGCCGTTGGTGTAGGTGTGTTCGACCAGCAGCACCCGGCCATCGGCGTCGGTGACGATGGCCCGCACGCCCAGGGTCATGCCGCGCGCCAGCTTGAACCAGGCGAACACAAAGGGACGGGCGAAGGGTTCGACGCGGCGACGCCAGGACATGGCGCGACGATGGCGCCTCGCCCGCGACACCGCAATCACTTGCCCGCGCCGCGCCCCGCCGCTAACACCCGCACAACAGCCTGCAAGGAGCTTCCCATGGTCGCGATCGGCGTCATCGCCCTGTTCATCATCGCCATCCTCGGCCTGAACCTCTACGAATTCGGCCGGATCGACTGAGGCTGATCATTTTCCGGGACCTCCAGCCGTCCAGCATCGCCGGGAGACGCCTGTGAGGGGCGTCGCCCTGGTCACCGGTTCGGCGCGCCGCATCGGCCGCCAGCTGGCGTTGGCCGCGGCCGACGCCGGCTATGATCTGGCCCTGCATCACCGCGCCGCCGCCGGAGAGGCCGAGAGCCTGGCGGGGGTGATCGGCGAGCGCGGCCGACGCGCCGTGGTGCTGGCCGCCGACCTGACGGAGCCCGGCGCGGCGACCTCGCTGATCGAGGCGGCCGGCGCCCTTGGACCGGTCACCCTGCTGGTCAACAACGCCTCGCTGTTCGAGGATGATCGCTTCGAGACGGCCACCGCCGCCTCGCTCGAGGCGCATATGGCCGTCAACCTGACCGCCCCGGTGTTGCTGACCCAGGCCTTCGCTGCCGCCCTGGCCGAGGGCCGGTCCGGCCTGGCGGTCAATCTGCTGGACCAGCGGGTATGGCGGCCCAATCCGCTGTTCTTCAGCTACAGCCTGTCGCGGGCGGCCCTGTGGCACGCCACCCGGACTATGGCCCTGGCCCTGGCGCCGCGCATCCGGGTCAATGCGATCGGCCCCGGCCCCACCCTGCCCTCCATCCATCAGGCTCCCGGCGAGTTCGAGGCCGAGGCGGCCGGAACGCCGCTGGGCCGGGCCGTGGATCCCGCCGAGATCGCCGCCGCCCTGCGCTATCTGATTGACGCAACGTCAGTGACTGGCCAGATGATCGCCGTCGACGCCGGCCAGCATCTGGGCTGGCGCACCCCCGATATCGTCGACCCGCAAGCGTGAGGGCCCGATGGCCGCAACTTCCCTGACCGTGACCGATCCGCAGTCGCCCGGCGGCGAACCGCGGCTGGACGGCAAGATCGTGGTCAGCAAGATCTTCGTCCACGGTCTCAAGATCGACGCCGAGGTGGGGGTCTATCCGCATGAGCGGGGCCACACCCAGCCCCTGGTGGTCGATGTCGAGCTGGACGTCGCCTGGGCCGGCGCCGATCGCCTGGCCGACACCGTCAACTACGAGATGGTGGTCGAGGCGGCCCGCGCCGTCGCCGCCGAGGGCCATATCGAACTGGTCGAGCTGTTCGCCGAGCATCTGGCCGCCCGCTGCCTGGCCGAGCCGCGGGTCAGCCGCGCCCGCATCCGGGTCGAAAAGCCCCTTGCCCTGGCCCCGCACGCCGCCGGCGCCGGGGTCGAGATCACCGTGGTGCGCGGCTGACCGCCGCCAGCCATACGGCCCGGCTCGGGCCCTTCCAGCCGGCGACCACCTGGACCGTCGAGGCCGGGGTGCTGATCGAACGGCGCGGCCGCCGCGAGCGCCGCATCGACCTTTCCACCGTCCGACGCCTGCATCTGACCCCGGCCAGGGGGCGGCTGGCGGCGGGCGCGGTGCTGGGCCTGCCGCGCGGCCAGCTGGGCGTCTTCTCGGGCCAGGCGGTCTCGTTGCGCCCCGGCTCGCCGCCGGACAGCTACGCCCCGTTTGTCGCCGCCCTGGCCCGGGCGGTGGCCGAGGCCGCGCCGACCGCCCGCTTCACCGTTCCAGCCGTGGCCACCCAGGGCACCGTCGTCGGCGCCGCCGCGCTGCTGGGCGGCGGGGCGCTCGCCCTGGGACTGTTTTCCATCAGCGCCGGACAGATCGACATCGGCCTGGCCCTGGCCTCGCGGCTGGCCTTCGTCGCCATCCTCGCCCTCGCGGTGCTGCCGTGGCTGGACCGGCAGGCGGGACAGTTCGACCCGCTGGACATCCCTCGCGGCTTCCTCGGCCCTGGCCCATTGGCAAGGTGACACCGTATTCATTTGCGGAACGGCCCGGCGATACCGACATTCTTCCCATGCGCCATTCCGGCGCCGGAGCTTTGAAAACCACCATGACCGACAGCGTCACCGTCGCGCGACCGCATGAAGATCGCGTCGCGCCGGCCGTGATCTACGGCCTGTATCTGTTTGGAGCCTTCTCCGCCCTGATCACCGTCTTCATCGGCCTGATCATCGCCTACGCCCAGCGCGGAAGCGCCGGGGAACGGATGGAGACCCACTACACCTTCCTGATCCGCACCTTCTGGCTCAGCATCGGCTGGATCATCATCGGCCTGGCCCTGATCCTGGTCGGAATCCCGCTGTCCCTGGTGCTGGTCGGCATTCCGGTGGTCGTCGCCGGAGGCCTGATCCTCAGCGTGATCGGCATCTGGTTCATCGCCCGGTGCGCGCTTGGCGCCTACTATCTGGCCCAGGACGAACCCTACCCGCGGCCGATGAGCTGGCTGTTTTAGAGGCAAAAAGGCCGTCCGGCGCCCGTCGGACGGCCTTCAACCGCCGCGCGGCGCCCCCTGACGGTTGAGCCGCTTTGACGGCGAGCCCCCCGCCCTGAACCTTTCCACGGGTCAGGGACGGGGAGAGTTTACCATGGTCACGAGACTGATCGGGCTTTTGCTGGGGCTGTTGATCGGCGCCGCCGGCTGGATGATCGTGAGACCGCTGGGCGATGTGGGGCCGACCCTGCCTCCGATCGATCTGGCCCAGTTCGAGGATCTGCGGGCCCTGATCGGTTGGGGCGCCCTGGGGCTTGGCGCCCTGGCGCTGGTGGTCAACCTGATCCCGGGCGGCCGCAAGCCGGCCCGTCGCGCGACGACTTCCCCCTTCGACGCCCCGATCACCTTCGCCGACGATCCGCCGGCCGCCACGCCCGTGGCCCAGCCTGCCGTCCAACCCGTGGCGGAAGCGCCCCTGACTCTCGCGCCGCCAGCCACGCCCGTCCGCCATGACCTGCCGCCGGTGGCGCCGGGACCCGACCCGTCCGGTCCACCGCAGGAAACCTTTGGCCAGCTGCGCGCGGTTCTGCGCGGCAAGGTGCGGGCCGAAGCCTGGAGCGAGGCGGGCGAGATCCTCCAGCGCCTGCCGGCGCTGGCCCTGACCCACCACGACCGCATGGCCGCCGCCCAGGACCTTGGCGACTTCTGCCGGGGCCAGGGCCGCATCGAGGACGCCGCAGAGGCCTATGGCCAGGCCCTGTCCTACGCCCGGCTGATTCACGAGATCGAGCCTCGCGACCCGGTCGCCGCCGCTGACCTGGCCGGCGCCCTGATCAATGTCGGCGACATGGCCTGCGACGAAGGCCGCGTTGACGCCGGCCTCGGCGCCTATGAGGAGGCTGTGGTCCTGCGTCGCCGGCTGGTGGCCGATCACGGCGCGCGCCGCCTCGACCGGCGCGCCCTCAGCGTGGCCCTGGAACGCCTGGCCGACGCCCGCGAGGATCGCGGTCACCGGGTCAGGGCTCTGGACCTGTATCGCGAGAGCCTGGAGCTGGCCGGCGCCCTGGCCGCCGAGGATCCGCAGCGATACGGACAGGAACTGCAGAGCACCCGGACCCGGCTGAGCGAGCTTGAGGCCCGCCTCTCAGCCTAGAGCATGTCAGGGCGAAGTGTACGCGGTTCGCCCGCCCGGACATGCTCTAAATGTTTGATTCCAGACCCTTTTGATCAGGTTTTGATGCGTACATCAAAACCTGAAAGGGTCTAGGGCGTCCCCCCGCCGATCAGGAAGTGGGCGCGCAGGGCGGCGATCGGCTGGGCCCGCTGTTCCTGCCAGGCCTCGACATGGACGTTGGCGATCCGCCGGCCGACCTTCTTGATGTCGGCCCGGGCGTAGGTGGTCAGCGGGCGTCCCGAGCGCAGGTATTCGACCGAGACGTCGATCACCCGAGGCTGGCGCTCTCCGCCATCCTTGATCGACAGCTGGGCCAGGGCGGTCATTTCCATGAAGGCCCCCAGAACCCCGCCGTGGATGGCCGGCAGCACCGGATTGCCGATGATGTGCTGGCCGAAGGGCAGGATCATGGTCATCTCGTCGCCGGCCAGTTCGGCCCGCACCCCGAGAAACCGCGCATAGGGTATGCGCTGCAGCATGGCCTGAAGGCGGTCGTCGGCGACGCTCATCGTCCGCCCTCCGTTTTGTCGCCGCCGGACGGCTTGCCGCCGCCGATGAAGGGCTTGCCGGCGCTGGAATCCAGCATGAAGGCGGCCTGGGCCGCCGCCACCGGATCGTCGGGGCTCTCGTCGTAGGCCACGGCCCGGACGAAGGCGACCGACCGGGTCACCTTGTAGCATTCGGCCCGGGCATAGATCGGCTTGTGCGGCGTCGCGGCGCGCATGTAGTCGATCCGCAGGTCGAGGGTGGCGATGACCTTGAACTCGCTCATCGCCAGATGCACCGCCGATCCGCAGCAGTGATCCAGCAGAGTGGTGACCACGCCGCCGGCGATGACCCCGGTATCGGGATCGCCGACCATGATCTCCTTGTAGGGGGCCATCATGACGGCGGCGCCGCCGTCCATGCTGACCAGCTCAAAGCCCATTTCGCGGGCGTGGGGGCTGCCCTGGCTCATCCCCTGGGCCATGTTGGCCATGATGTCGCTTCGATCGCTCATGGATCGGTCATAGGCATCAATTCTTCCCTTATCCAGAGGCGGCGCCATATCGGTGTCGGGAGCCATTGCCGGCCCCGCGCGCTGGAGCAGATGTGATCAGGCCCGAACAGCTTCTCTGCCCGACGCCGGCCGGCCTCTACTGTCCGCCGGGCGACTTCTATGTCGATCCGGTCAGGCCGGTTGACCGGGCGGTGATCACCCATGGCCACGCAGACCATGCAAGGTCCGGTCACGGCTCGGTGCTGGCGACGCCGGAAACCCTGGCGATCATGGCCGTGCGCTACGGCGAGGATTTCGCCGGCCTGCGGCAGGCCTCTCCCTATGGCGAGACCACCACCCACAAGGGCGTGGAGATCAGCCTGGCGCCCGCCGGCCATGTGATGGGCTCGGCCCAGGCGGTGGTGCGCTGGAAAGGGCTGACGATGGTGGTCAGCGGCGACTACAAGCGCCGCCGGGACCCGACCTGCACCGCGTTCGAGCCTGTGCCCTGCGACGTCTTCATCACCGAGGCGACCTTCGGCCTGCCGGTCTTCACCCATCCCGACGACGCCGGCGAGATCGCCAAGGTCATCGCCAGCATCGCCCAGTTCCCTGAGCGGACCCATCTGCTGGGCGCCTATGCGCTTGGCAAGGCGCAGCGGGTGATCTGCCTGCTGCGCGAGGCGGGCTGGACGCGGACCATCTATGTCCACGGGGCCATGGATCGTCTGAACCAGCTGTACCAGGCCCATGGCGTCGATCTGGGCCCGATCGCTCCGGCGACCATCGAGACCGGCCGGGATTTCGCCGGGGAGATCGTCGTCTGTCCGCCCTCGGCCATGGCCGACCGCTGGAGCCGCCGCTTCGCCGATCCGGTCGGCGCCTTCTGCTCGGGCTGGATGAGCGTCCGCGCCCGGGCCCGCCAGCGCGGGGTCGAGCTGCCCCTGATCATCAGCGATCACGCCGACTGGAACGAGCTGACCGCGACCCTCGCCGAACTGGCGCCGGGCGAGGTGTGGATCACCCATGGCCGCGAGGAAGGACTGCTGCGCTGGTGCGAGTTGCGGGGCCAGCCCGCACGGGCCCTGGCCCTGGTCGGCTATGAGGACGACGAAGAGGAATAGCCGCGCCGGCGAAATAGTGGTCTGTTGGCGGAACGGAGGGGGAGCTCCCATGGCCAGACGACAGGCCCAGCCCTATCGACGCCTCGACGCGGACATGGTCGCGGTCACCGCGGCCAAGCTGGCCGACCGGGTGGCCGAACGGTTTCCCGGCGCGGGCCTGGCGGGGGTCGCCGCCGAGCTGGCGCACAACGCCGCCGCCGCCGGCAAGCAGGCCCATGCCCTGACCCGCCCCTACTATGGCCTGCGCACCCTGGTGCTGCTGGTGGTCGCCGCCGGCCTGGCCGGCCAGGTCTGGGGCGCGCTCAGCATCGACTGGGCCGGACTGCTGCAGGGTCCGGGCCATGACGTCGTCAACCTGACACCGGTCATCGAGTCGGCGGTGAACCTGCTGGTGCTGATGTTCGCCGGCGCCTGGTTCCTGCTGTCGCTGGAGGAGCGGTTGCGCCGCTCCAGGGTCCAGCACTGGCTTCATCAGCTGCGCGCCTTCGCCCATGTGGTCGACATGCACCAGCTGACCAAGGACCCGACCGTCATTCTCAACCCCGGCCCGCGCACGGCCTCCTCGCCGCAGCGGGCCATGACCCGGTTCGAACTGGCCCGTTACCTGGAGTATTGCGCCGAGATGCTGGCCCTGACCGGCAAGCTGGCTGCGGTGATGGCCGGCGAAAGCAGCGACCATGTGATCATCGCCGGGGCCAGCGACGTGGAAAATCTCTGCACCGACCTTGGCCGCAAGGTGTGGCAGAAGATCATGATCCTGGGCGAGCTGGACGAAGGCGCCTAGACCCCTTCAGGTTTTGATGTCCGCATCAAAGCCTGATCAAAAGGGTCTAAGATCAAACATTTATAGCATGTCCGGGCGGGCGAACCGCGTACCCTTCGCCCTGACATGTTCTAGTCGGCGCCCACCGCCGTCCAGACGGCCTCGACGCCGCCGCTGGCGATCAGGGCGCGGGCGCGGTCGGAGGGACTGGGGCGGCATTTTCCCCACTGCATGTGCGGGGTGTCCGGATGGGTCCAGTCTCCGCCCCAGTTGCAGCTGTGCTGTTTGAACACCGCCGCGACATCGGCGAACCAGCGCTCGTTCGCCGCCCGGTCCTTGCCGAACGGCTCATAGCCCCGCGTCTGGTGGATGATATCCACGGCCAGGCCATAGCCGTGCCAGCTGGTCATGGCGGTCGGCGCATTGGTCACCCGCTGGCCCGGGCGGGTGCGGCCCTGGGCGTAGAGCCAGGCCTGGCGGGCGTTGCTGCGGAACCCCTCATTGACCTTGGCGTCCAGACCGGCGGCCTTGCAGGCGGCCAGGGCGTCGGTCACCGCCTGCCGGAACCGGGGCGCCAGAAGCGACAGGTCGCGATTGGCGACGCTGACATCGGTCACAGCACTTCTCCCTTGTTGGTGAAGCCGGGCTTCCACTGCTCCGGTTCAAAACCGGCGACCGGCAGGGGCGGCGACGGCGGCGACGTGTCGGGTTCCTCAGGCGCCTTCCCGGCCCCCGCCAGATTGAGCACCGTGGTCTGGCCGCCGTTGTCGGCCGCCGGCGCCTGGCGGTCCTCCGACGCCTCCTCGCGGCTCTTTTCGCGGGGTTTCACCGTCGAGCGGATGACCATCACCTTGTTGAGGACGTCGAACCAGAAGGGGGCGCCCAGCGAGATCGCCGCCGCGGTGACCAGCCAGCCGAACAGCAGGCCCAGCCAATTGTACGGGACGGTCTCGCTGCAGATGTCGCCATCACCCGGCGTCTTGCAGCCCTGCGGGCCGGGGACCGGAATGCGGAAGCCGGCGATGGTCTGGCCCTCGGCGTATCGCCAGCCGATCGGATAGCCGATGCTGGTCAGATCCTCCTTCAGGGCGGTGAGCTTGGCGGTCGTATCGCCGGCCGGCGCCGCCGGCATGTCGGGCCCGGCCAGCTTTTCCGCGCGGGCGGCGGCGGCGTCGCGCAGGATCGGGTCATTGACCAGACGCCCGGCGACGGTGACGGCGTCGAGATTGAAGGCCACGGCGATGAACAGCCCGATGGCCAGCAGCCAGGCCTGGGTGCGCCGCTTGTAGGCCCCCGAAGCGCGATCCATGCTGCCGTTGAACCAGGCCTCGAGGTTGGTCTTGACCCTGGAGAACTCGCCTTCGGCGTTGTCGATGGCCGACAGGACGGCGCGTTGCAGACGCGGGCTGGGCAGCTCGGCGGCCCGCTGGCGCAGCAGGTCCAGGGTCAGCGGTTCGGAGCTGACCGGATAGGGCCAGGAGCCGCTGCCCCGGCCGACCAGATCGATGATGGCCGTGGCGAACAGGCCGGCGGGAATATAGGTCGGCAGCGACCGCCGGGCGCCCAGCGGCATCTCGAAGCCGGGCTTGTCGGTAACCAGCGGGTTGTCGGTCTTCAGAAATCGGCGAAACAGCCCCGCGCTCTTGAGCCTCGACGGGTCGTACTGACCGCGGAACAGCGAGAAGATATGGGCGTGATCGAAGAAGGACTGCGCCATGGCGACGCCTCTTGGATCATCCAGCAGTTCGCGGACGCCCCGCTCCAGATCCATGGCGCGGGTCTTCAGGATCGCCTCGATCAGCTCCCGAACCGCGGTCGCCATGAGGCTGGCGAGCAGGAAAAACAGGACCAGCCCAAGGCCGATCTCCAACACGTCGGAATTGAACATGGCGCTGCGTCCCCACAGACTTGTGAGAACACTGTTCGCCCGGTTTCACGGGTTGTCAACTTAAAGACGCGGCGCAACCTTGACCTGATTTCAGGCCGCCGGCTTTTCCCGTCGTCGCAGTCGGGCGAGGCGGCGCAGGCGTCGCCAGAAGCGGGTCTTTTCCGGCTCCGGATAGGGCTGGAGATTCTTCAGGAACTCCTCGGCGCAGGCCCGCCAGGAGAAGCCCTCGGCGAACTTGCGAACGGTCTCGCGATCGAGGTCGAGGCAGGCGACGCAGGCCTCTTTCAGCCCGTCGGTGCGACCCTCGGCCAGGACGCCGGCGTTCGAGCCGGGGATGATGTCGATCGGCCCCGGCGCCGAGAAGGCCGCCACCGGCGTTCCGGCCGACATGGCCTCCAGGATGACCAGGCCGAAGGTGTCTGTCAGGGAGGGGAAGACAAAGACGTCGGCGCAGGCGAAGTAGGCGGCCAGTTCCTCGCCGAACTTGGCGCCGGCGAACACCACCTCGGGATACTTCGCCGCCAGCTCCTCGCGCTGCGGCCCGTCGCCGACCACCACCTTGGTGCCGGGCAGGTCGAGACAGGCGAAGGCCTCGATATTCTTCTCGACGGCCACCCGGCCGACATTGAGGAAGATCGGCCGCTTGAGATCCTTGAAGATATCGGGCTGGCGGCGGTCCGGGTGGAAGATGTCGGTGTCGACCCCGCGCGACCAGGCCGAGATATTGCGGAAGCCGTGGGCCTCCAGCTCGTCGCGCATGGTCGGGGTCGCCACCATCAGCCGGCCCGACGGCTTGTGGAACCACTTCATGTAGGCGTAGCCCGCCGCCAGAGGCAGCGGCAGCCGGGCCGAGACATATTCCGGGAAACGGGTGTGGTAGCTGGTGGTGAAGGGCAGCTTCCATTCCAGGCAGACGCGCCGGGCCGCCAGACCCAGGGTGCCCTCGGTGGCGATATGGATGGCTTCCGGCTCGAAGGCCTTGAACCGCTCGCGCACCGCCTCGTCGGCGCCGATGGCCAGACGGATTTCCGAATAGGTCGGCAGGGGGATGGTCTTGAACTGGTCGGGACTGATGACCTCGACCTCATGACCCATTGCCCGCAGCTCGGCGATCACCCGGGTCAGGGTGCGGACAACGCCGTTGACCTGGGGCTCCCAGGCGTCAGTCGCCAACAGAATACGCATCAGGCGGCAGCGGACTCGGGAAGGGATTCGCTCATGGTCCGATGGATCATGGACCAGGACCGCTCCTTCGCCCACTCAATGATCTGCAGACCGCCGTCAAAATCCTCGGCGAGCGCCGTGCAGCTCTCAACCCAGTCGCCATCGTTGATGTAGAGGATATCGCCGATCTTGCGCATTTCAGCCTTGTGGATGTGGCCGCAGATCACCCCGTCCGCGCCCCGCCGACGGGCTTCCTCGGCCACCGCTTCCTCGAATTTCTCGATGAATTGCAAAGCGTTCTTCACCTTGACCTTCAGGAAAGCCGACAGGCTCCAGTAGCCCAGACCCATCCGGCGCCGGGCGCGGTTGAGCAGGGTGTTCAGCATCAGGAGCGTTCTATAGGACCAATCTCCCAGGAAGGCGAGCCAGCGGGCGTGCTGCACCACCCCGTCGAACTCATCGCCGTGGGTGACCAGGAAACGGCGGCCGTCGGCGGTCTCGTGCAGGCAGTCGCGGGCCACCACCACCCCGCCGAAATGCACGCCGCAGAAGTCGCGGCCGAACTCGTCGTGATTGCCGGGAATATAGGTGACGGTCGTGCCCTTGCGGGCCATGCGCAGAATCTTCTGGACCACGTCGTTGTGGGCCTGGGGCCAGAACCAGCCGCCCTTCAGCTTCCAGCCGTCGACGATGTCGCCGACCAGATAGAGCTGCTCGCATTCCACATGGCGGATGAAGTCGAGCAGCAGCTCGGCCTGGCATCCGCGGGTGCCCAGGTGGATGTCGGAGATGAACAGGCTGCGGTAGCGCCGGACTGCCGTTTCTGTGGTCATGCTCCGCCCCCGGAAATGGCCGCGATCGCACAGCCGCTAGGCTGATTGCGTGTCAGTCTCGTGAATCGTCGCTTTCGCCGTTATTGTGCGTTGCGGCATGACCGGCGGAACCCTAGATCGCAGACCATGGAACTGTTGCGTAAAGACCGGGATACGCCGAAGTCGCGTCGGACCCGGGCCCGTATTCTCGATGAGGCGATCCGGGTCATCGCCGGCCAGGGCTACGCCGCCGCGACCAACGCCGCCGTGGCCGAAGCCGCCGGCATTACGCGCGGCGCCATGCTGTATCACTTTCCCACCCGGGAAGACCTGCTGCAGGGGGTGATCGGCCACCTGCAGGCCGAACGCGCCGAACTGTTCCGCCGCGCCGCCGAGGACCTTCCGCCCGGGGCCGATGTCACCGAACACGCCATCGACAGCTATTGGGAGCTGTTGCGCCACCCGGCCTTCACCGCCTTCATGGAGCTGGAGGTGGCGGCCCGCACCGACGCCTCCGTCGCCGCGATGATAGCCCCGGCGCGGGCCGAATTCGACCGCGCCCAGATCGGCGACCATTTCCTGAAGATGCTGCACGCCGGCGCCGGGCCGCGGTTCCAGGCCAGCCGGGATCTCGCCCGCTTCATGCTGGAAGGCCTGGCCCGGGCCGACCTGACCTATGACGGAGACGCCCGCATCGAACGGCTGCTGACGGTCATCAAGCGGGCCACCCACATGCTGAACCGCAAGGGCGGCGTCACCGAACTGTGGCCCGAATAGCGGTCAGCCCGGCAGGCGGATGACCGCCTTCAGGCCGCCAAGCGCCGATCGACTGAGGAACACCTCGCCGCCGTGACCCCGGGCGACATCCCGGGCGATGGCCAGGCCCAGGCCAACCCCCTTGCGGTTCTGGTTGCGGGATTCGTCGAGCCGGCTGAACGGCTTGAAGGCCTCCTCATGCCTGTCGGCGGGGATGCCCGGACCGTTGTCCTCCACGGCGATCTCCAGCCCCCCGGCCGGCGGGCGGCTGCCGGTCACCCGGACCTGGTCGGCGTGGCCGGCGGCGTTGGCCACCAGATTGTCCACGGCCCGCTTGAGGGCGTTGGGCCTGACCTCTCCGGTCAGGCCGGGATCGACGGCCAGCTCCACCGCCGCCCCGCCGCGACGGGCGTCCTCGCAGACCAGGGTCAGGAGATCGGCGATATCGGTCCGTTCGACCGCCTCGCCGCCCTCGCCCCGGGCGAATTCGAGGTATTCGTCGATCATATGCTCCATCTCGGCGAGATCGCGCTTGATCGCCTCGGTGCTCGACGAGGGCTCGGCCAGGGCCATTTCCAGTTTCAGCCGGGTGAGGGGGGTTCGCAGGTCATGGCTGACGCTGGCCAGCAGCACGGTGCGCTGTTCGATGTGCCGCTGGATGCGGGCCTTCATCGACAGGAAGGCCTGGGCCGCCTGACGCACCTCGCGGGCGCCATAGGGCTTGAACGGTTCGGGCCCCTCGACCCCGCGCCCGAAGGCGTCCGCCGCCGCCGCCAGCCGTTCGATGGCCCGAACCTGATTGCGGATGAACAGGATGGCGATGGTGGTCAGAAGCAGGGTCGCCACCCCCATCCACAGAATGAAGATCGGCGCCGAGGTGGCGAAGGCCCGCTCGCGCGGGGCGTAGATCTTCAGCACCCCGTCGGAGGCCAGAACGCGAATGCCGATCCAGCTGTTGTAGCTGCGGTTGTCGAACCAGAAGGGGGCGTCCAGCCGGCGTTCGAGGGCCGCGTTCAGAGCCCGGTCCTCGGGAGCGAACAGAGCGTTGGGGCGCCGGGCCGGCAGCGTCTTGCCCGGCTCCAGCTTGACCGACAGCGACAGGGTCTTCTCGGCGCGTTCAGCCAGCCGCGCCAGATTGGCCGGGCCGGGATTGGCCTCATGCGTCTGGGCGATCCAGGCCACATCGCCGGCCAGGCTGTCGCTGAGGCCGCTGGTGACCGTCTGCCAGTGCTGGTCGAAGAAGATCCAGGTCACCACCCCCTGCATGATGGCCACCGGCAGGACGATGATCAGCAGGGTGCGGGCGAACAGCGACTGCGGCAGCCAGCGCTTGAGGCCGCGCGGCACCAGGATGCGCAGGGCGCGAATCTTCATGACGCCCCGCCGGCTTGGTCCGGACCGCCCATCAGTCCGGCGCCAGCAGATAGCCGACGCCGCGCACCGTCTGCAGGTAGCGCGGCGTCTTGGGATCGTCCTCGATCTTGCGGCGCAGGCGGGTCACCTGGACGTCCACCGCCCGCCCCGCCGCATCGGCGTCATCGCGGGCGAGCGTGTAGCGGTCGATCGGGGCGTGGGGCGCCTTGGCCAGGGTGCGCAGCAGATCCACCTCGGCCTCCGTCAGACGGACGGCCGCGCCGTCGCGGGTCAGTTCGCCGCGCACCGGATCGAACCGGCACCGGCCCAGGGACAGGGGCCCCGTATCGCTGGGCCTCGGACCCGCGCGTCGCAGGATCGCCTCGATGCGCAGCAGCAGTTCCTGCGGCTCGAAGGGCTTGGCCAGATAGTCGTCCACGCCCGCCGACAGACCCTCGATGCGGTCGCTGGTCTCGCCGCGGGCGGTCAGCATCAGGATCGCCGCCTTGCCGGTCGGCCCCGGCGTGGACCGCAGGCGACGGGCGAAGCTCAAGCCGTCCTCGCCCGGCATCATGACGTCGAGGATCACCAGGTCGAAGTCGAGGGTGTCGAGCAGGCGCCCCGCGCTCTCGGCGCTGGCCGCCGTCGTCACCCGGAATCCGGCGCGATTGAGGAACTGCTTGAGCAGGTCGCGGATGCGGTCGTCGTCGTCGACGACCAGCAGGTGACGGTCGGTCATGGGTCCTCCCGGCGAACGCCAAGACGCGGTCCGGCCAGAGAGGCGAGAATGCGCCGCGCCGAGGCCACCCCGTCAAGCCCCGCGTCGCGATAGGCCTGACCGACCATGGCCCGCAGGCGATCGGCGATGCGCGCCTCGAAGGCCAGGCCCGCCTCGGTCAGACGGGCGGGGCGGCGGCGGCTGTCCAGGTCGCCCTGTTCCTTTTCGGCCAGCCCCCGGGCCTCCAGATCGGCCAGGGTGCGGCTGGCCGCCTGCTTGCTGAGCCCGGTCAGGCGGGCGATTTCCCTGACCCCGGCGCCCGGCCGGCGCCGCAGCAGAAAGGCGGCGCGCCAGTGGGAGCGGCCCAGCCCGGTGGGCTCGGCCGCCATGGCCGCGTCGACGGCGGTCCAGAGCCCGGTCTCGGCCAGCAGCATCAGCTCCAGCCCCAGATCCAGCTCGCCTTCGCTGAGGATCAGGCGAGGATCGGCGGGGGCTTTCATGATAAGGGCCTCATCGGTTTGACTTGCACCCCTGCCGGGGGGCGGGTGTAGACTGTCGATGCAAAGGAGAATTCTACCCGATGTCCCTCGTTCCCTTCGATGATCGTGACGGCTGGATCTGGCTGGACGGGCAGTTTGTGCCGTGGCGCGACGCGAAGGTGCACGTATTGACCCATGGACTGCACTACGCCTCCGCCGTGTTCGAGGGCGAGCGTATGTATGGCGGGGAAATTTTCGAGCTGACGGCCCATACCGAGCGCCTGTTCAAGTCGGCCGAGATCCTTGATTTCAAAATCCCCTTCACGGTGGCCGAGATCGATGAGGCCTGCAAGGCGACCTGCGCGAAGAACGGCCTGACCGACTGCTATATCCGCCCCATCGCCTGGCGCGGCAGCGAGATGATCGGGGTCTCGGCCCAGCAGACCAGGATCCATGTGGCCATTGCCGCCTGGGAATGGCCCAGCTACTTCGACCCCGAGCAGAAGCGTAAGGGCATCCGGCTGGCCCACGCCGTCTATCGCCGGCCCTCGCCGCAGACCGCCCCGACCAACGCCAAGGCCGTCGGCCTCTACATGATCTGCACCATCTCCAAGCACGCGGCGGAACGCGACGGCTATGCCGACGCCCTGATGCTCGACTATCGCGGCTATATCGCCGAGGCGACCGGGGCCAACATCTTCCTGATCCGCGACGGCGTCATCCATACGCCCACGCCTGACTGCTTCCTGGACGGCATTACCCGCCGCACCGTAATGCGCCTGGCGCGTGAGCGGGGATACGAGATCAACGAGCGCCATATCCCGGCGGAGGAACTGGGGACCTTCTCGGAGGTGTTCATCGTCGGCACCGCCGCCGAGGTCACCCCGGTGGCCGAGATCGGCGAGCACCGCTTCACCCCGGGCCCCATCTCTCTGGGCCTGATGGAAGCCTACGCGGCCCTGGTGCGGCGCGAGACGGTGACGGCCTGACCCGATGGATCCGTCCCGCCCTGGAACAGGGGCGGGACCGTGGTTCCCGATGACAAGCCGGTAATGTCATTACATTGTATTTATTGTCTTAATTCGACGTCATGACGCCGACTTAACAAGCCTTTCCGACGGCTCGCGAGTATTCATCTGGACATCGGATCGCAGGGACGCGCTCCACAGCAACCAGAGGGACAACTCAGATGACCGTTCGTATTTCCAACTTCGCCAGCCTGCTTCTCGCGGCTCTGCCCATCGTCGCCATGCTGGGCGTCGCCCAACTCGAAACCGCCACGCGCGCCTTCGGCCTGTGAGCCGGCGCGCCGGGCTCCACCGGGTCCAGTCGCTCCCCCCAGCAGACCCGGTGGAGCCGAAGCGCTCATTCGATGCAGACGACAGAGGCGCCCTTCGGGGCGCCTTTTTCGTTTCCGCCGGGCGGGCTAGACAGTCGTCATGATCGCACCTGGCCCCACCCTGACCACCGCCCGCCTGATCCTGCGCCCGACGGCGATGGAGGACTTCGACGGCTGGGCCGAACTGATGGCCGACGAGGAGAACTCGGGCTTCATCGGCGGACCGCAAGAACGCCCCGCCGCCTGGCGCGGGATGATGAGCATGGCCGGGGCCTGGGCCCTGACCGGCTATGCCATGTTCAGCGTTCTGGAGAAGGACAGCGGCGAATGGCTGGGCCGGATCGGCCCCTGGGTTCCCGAAGGCTGGCCGGGCACCGAGGTGGGCTGGGCCCTGCTGAAGAAGGCCTGGGGCAAGGGCTATGCGGTCGAGGCCGCCGAGGCGACCATCGACTGGGCGTTCGACACCCTGGGCTGGACCGAGGTGATCCACACCATCGACCCGGCCAATACCGCAAGCCAGGTCGTGGCCAGGCGTCTGGGCTCGACCAACTGGGGACCGAGCCGACTGCCGCCGCCCTTCGAGGACAAGCCGGTCGACGCCTGGGGCCAGACCCGCGAACAGTGGAAGGCGCGGGTTAGATAGGAATTCTCCCTCCCCTTTTTGGGGAGGGACTACGCCCAAGCCCCATACGGATCGACGAAGGGCTTGCCCAGCGCCTCGGCGACGGCCGGGTGGGTCAGCTGGCCGCCCAGGACATTGAGGCCCTTGGCCAGGTGCCTGTCCTTCTTCAGCGCGTCCAGGCCGTGGTCGGCCAGGGCCAGGCCGAAGGGCAGGGTCGCGTGGACCAGGGCCTCGGAGCTGGTGCGCGGGGCGGCGCCCGGCATGTTGGCC
>JAHBYC010000041.1 GCA_019636175.1 Caulobacter sp.
AAGAGCGGCGAAATCGTCGCGGCTCGGGTTGAGGCTCATGTCATCAGCCATGTGGCTTTTCGTCTCTTGCTATGGAACGGCGGAGGGCGCGGTGGCCGGGAGTCCGGGCGTTCGGTTTCTGTTGGAAAATCGTTGGCGCCCGCGGCTGGTCCGGAGAGCGGAGCGTTGGATTAGCCCTCGGGATGGTCCCATCGGGCGCGCGCCGTCTCGACAATGCGGCGGGCCGCATCGAAGGCGCGGTCTATATCCATTTGTGTGGTGTCTAGCAAGGCCGCGTCCGGGGCGATGACCATCGGCGAGTCGCTCCGGCCGGAGTCGCGTTCGTCGCGCACGCGGATATCGGCGAGGATATCCTCATAGGTCACCGCCTCGCCCTGGGCGGTCAGCTGCTTCCAGCGACGGTCGGCGCGGACCTCCGGCGTGGCGGTCACATAGAGCTTGGCCGGCGCCTGAGGAGCGATGACGGTGCCGATGTCGCGGCCGTCGATCACCGCGCCCGGCTCGCGGGCGGCGAAGGCGCGCTGGAAGTCGCGCAGGGCTTGGCGCACCGGACTGTAGGCGGCCACGCGGCTGGCGGCCTCGCCGGCCTGGCGGGTGCGCACCTCGGGATTTTCCAGCGTGGCCGGATCGAGCGACCGGGCGACCCGCGTGGCCGCCTCGACATCGCCAAGGTCCCCGCCCTCGGCCAGCAGCCGCACGCCCACCGCCCGATACAACAGGCCGGAATCCAGCACCGGATAGCCGTAGAGCGCGCCCAGCCGGGTGGCGATGGTGCCCTTGCCGGAGGCGGCGGGGCCGTCGACGGCAATGATGAAGCCCATCAGCCGATCTCCGCGCCGAGACCGGTCATCAGCTCGACAAAGCCCGGAAAGCTGGTGGCGATCATCCCCGGCTCGTCGACGGCCACGGCCCCCTCGGCGGCGAGGCCCAGCACCAGATGGCTCATGGCGATACGGTGGTCGCCATGGGTGGTCACGGTCGCCCGGCCGCGCACCGGGTGATTGCCGCCGGCCGTGCCGACGACCGTAAAGCCCTCGGCCTCTTCCTCGACGCCGACGCCGCAGGCGGCGAGGCCGGCGGCCATCAGGGCGATGCGATCGCTTTCCTTGACCCGCATCTCGCCGATGCCGCGCATCACCGTGGGCCCCTCGGCGAAGGCGGCGGCCACGGCGAGGATCGGATACTCATCGATCATCGCGGGCGCCCGCTGGGGCGGCACGACCACGCCCTTGAGAGCCGAATGACGGGCGGTGATGTCGCCGACCGCCTCGCCGCCGGCGTCGCGGCGGCCGGTGATGGTCAGGTCGGCGCCCATCTCGATCAGGGTGTCGATGAGGCCGGTGCGCAGGCTGTTGAGCATCACCCCCTCGACGGTGACCTCCGAGCCCGGGGTGATCAGGGCGGCGACCAGGGGAAAGGCCGCCGAGGAGGGATCGCCCGGCACATCGACGTGACAGCCGCTCAACGCCTGGCCGCCGGCGAGACGGATCAGCCGGCCTTCCGGTTCGTCGCTGACCTCGACCGCGGCCCCGAAGGCCCGCAGCATGCGCTCTGTGTGATCGCGGGTGGCTTCCGGCTCCAGCACCAGGGTCTCGCCGGCGGCGTTGAGTCCGGCCAGCAGGATCGCCGACTTCACCTGGGCCGAAGCCATCGGCAGGACATAGCGGATGCCGGTCAGCCGGCCGCCGCTGAGGGTCAGGGGCAGGCGGTCGCCCTGGCGCGACAGCCAGCTGGCGCCCAGGGAGCCCAGCGGCTCCAGCACCCGGCCCATCGGCCGCTTCCGCAGCGAGGCGTCGCCGGTGAAGGTGGCGCGCAGATCGAAGCCGGCGGCAGCCCCCATGATCAGCCGCACCCCGGTGCCGGCGTTGCCGCAGTCGATGATGTCGTCCGGTTCGCTGAGGCCGGCCTGACCCTCGACCGTCCATTCACCCTCGCCGGTCCGGTCGACCCGGGCGCCGAAGGACCGCATGGCCCTGGCCGTGGCCAGCACGTCGTCGCCTTCGAGCAGGCCGGAAATGGTGGTGGTTCCGCTGGCCAGGGCGCCCAGGATCAGGGCCCGGTGGGAGATCGACTTGTCGCCGGGGACGCGGAGCGTTCCACGCAGGGCCGCTCCGGGGCGGGCCGAGAGGACGGCAGGGGTCATGATCTGGCGCGCTGGGCCCGTTGAACAGGGGGGTGGAGAGGGGAAAGCCTTTTGACAGCGCCCCTTGCGCGTGGCAAGGGAGCCGCCGCTTTTCCACACCCAATTTAGAGAGGCCGCCGCCTTGGCCAGTCCCGAACTCGGCGTCAAGCAGCTCTGCCCCAACTGCTCGGCGAAATTCTACGATCTCAACCGCCGCCCGGCCACGTGCCCCAAGTGCGGCGAGTCCTTCGACCCTGAGGAAGCGGTCCGCAACCGCCGCACCCGCGCCCGCGCCGCCCCCGCCGACTACGAAAACGACGGTGACGACGAAAAGGACGAGGACGACAAGCCCAAGGCCGTCAAGACCGACGAGGATGCGGACGGCTACGAGGACGAGCCGGACGACACCCCGGAAATCGACGCCGAGGACGCGGTCAAGGGCGCCGACGGCGACGATGACGACGATTCCGACGACACCCCCAAGGCCGGCAAGCCGGCCAAGTCGGGCGGCGATCTGGGCGTCGATTTCACCGATGACGACGATGCCGACGATGATGATGACGCCGACGGCGTGCCCTTCATCGAGGACGACGACGACGACTTCCCCGACGACGACGACGACGACGGCCTGCCCGGCGAAGACGACGACGACGACTGAGTTTTTGAGGCCCCCGAACCGCCGCTCCGGCGGTCGGCGTCGGGGGCCGTCAAAAAACTGTCAGGGGAGGCTTGATCGGCGAGAGCCGACAGCCTATTACCCCGCCCTCGCCGCCCGGCCCGCCGGACGACGATCCCGAGACCCGGGGCTATAGCTCAGCTGGTAGAGCGCTTGAATGGCATTCAAGAGGTCAGCGGTTCGACTCCGCTTAGCTCCACCATAAGGGCCGCATCCGACGAGGATGCGGCCCTTTCCATTTGCGGCGCCCGGGATGCGCCCGCGCGCGAGCCCTCACCGTCTTGCGAACCGTTCCGACAATCGCCACCTAAGGTCCAAGCCGCACGCGTCGACGCCTCATCTGGGTCGCCGCGGGCGGGAGTCGCTTGACGATAAGGACTCTGTAGACCGATGACGACGCGCACCCTGCTGTTCGACAGCCCCTTCCTTCTGGGCTTCGACCATACCCGCAGCCTGATCGAACGGGCCCAGCGGGCGGCGACCGAAGGCTATCCCCCCTACAACGTCGAGGCCCGCGATGAAGGCGGACTTCGCATCACCCTGGCGGTGGCCGGCTTCTCGCCGGACCAGCTGGAGGTGCAGGTCGAGGGCGAAATGCTGACGGTGGCGGGCAAGCGGGGCGAGGGCCCGGAGGGCCAGGATCGCGCCTTCCTGCACCGCGGCATCGCGGCCAGGGGGTTCATCCGGACCTTCATCCTGGCCGACGGCATGGAGGTCGAGGGCGCCGTCCTCGAACATGGCCTGCTGCACGTCGATCTGGCCCGGCCCAAGGCCGAGCGTCTGGTCCAGCGGATTCCGATCCGGACCGGCGGCTGAACCGCAAGCGCCCTACGGCGTTGTACCGAGTGAAGGAGGTGGTCGTAATGACACCCGTGAAACTGACCAATGAAGCCTTCGCCGCCCTTGGCGGCCCCAGCCTCGTCTATGTCCGCCCGGTGACCGGCGCGGAAATCATCGCCTCGACCCCGGTCGCGGCGCTGCATCATGTCGAGCTGGAACCCGACCAGACCCTCTATGCGGTGCACCGCGCCGATGGCGAGCGGCTGGCCGTGATGAGTGATCGCGACGCCGCCATGGCCGCCGCCCTGGCCCATGAACTGGCGCCGGTGTCCGTCCACTAAAGCAAAGGCCGGCGGGCGGATTCCGTCCGCCGGAACCCCGCGCGACAGGCCAGACTCCGCCACCGGGCGCGATGCCATCGCCCCGTCGACGGTTGCCATCCCGCATCCAACCCCGTAAGAGCCGCCCTCATCTTGCCAGATTGAGCGGGCATCTGCCCGCGCTGTCACGATCAGAACAGGCGGACGATCGCCGCGCCCGGTCCCTTCAGGCTCCTCTCCGAGCCGCGACCCGGCCCCGATACGAGGTTGGTTTTCAACAGTGCAGAAGCGCCCCCCCGCTCAGAAGAGCCCCTATGCGGCCGCCATTCCCGTCGTTCTCGGCGTGGTCGGCGGCGCCTTCGCCATGAGCGCCGCCTTCGCCACCTCCTCGGCCATCCGGCCCGACCGGCCGATCCAGCCCCCCCGGCCCGCGGCCGCCGCCGTCGACGCCGCCGTTCTGGCCCATATGGCCCCCGCCTCCCGCGATCCGCAGATCCGCATCCTGGCCTTCAACGCGCCCCTGGCCGGCTATGAGATCAATTCGCCGTTCGGCATGCGCCGGATGCCCTGGGAAGAGGGCGGCCGCCTGCATGAGGGCGTCGATATCGCCGCGCCCAATGGCTCGCCCGTCGCCGCCACCCTGCCCGGAACGGTGACCCGCACCGGCCTCAGCGCCTCCTACGGCCGCTTCATCGAGGTGAAGCACGCCGACGGCCTGACCTCCTTCTATGCCCACCTGTCGCGCACCGGCGAGGGCCTGAAGGCCGGCTCGCCGATCACCGCCGGCCAGACCATCGGCTATGTGGGCGGTACCGGGCGCTCCACCGGCGCCCATCTGCACTTCGAAATCCGCCGCAACGGCAAGCCGCTGAACCCGGCTCTGTTCATCGGCCGCAGCTTCGCCTCCGCCGAACAGCTGCCGTTGAAGGACGCCGCCCGCGTCGGACGCACGCGGGTCGCCGTGGTGTCCCGCTGGCCGGCTTCGGTCCGCGCCGCCGCCGCCAACACCGATCCGGCGCCGGCCGTGATCCAGACCGCCTCGAACGACCAGACCCGCGTCAGGGCCGTGATCGCCCCCTCCGGACCGATGGAAATCGTCGCCAGGGACCCGAAGAAGGCCGCCGAGGCCCGGGCCCGGCTCCGCGCCATGGAGGCCGCCGCCGCCGACCCG
Organism: Caulobacter sp.; assembly: GCA_019636175.1. GTDB lineage: Bacteria > Pseudomonadota > Alphaproteobacteria > Caulobacterales > Caulobacteraceae > Caulobacter. The sequence goes on from JAHBYC010000041.1 coordinate 5,070, forward strand.
GACGCGGCCCCGATGGCCACCGCCAGGCCGCTGCCGACGCAACCGGCGCCCCAGGCGGTCGCCCCGACCATGGCGCGCGGCGGCACGCCCATCCCCCTCAGCAAACTCAAGGGCCAGCCGCAGGGCTGAACCCCGCATGGATGGCGATTGATCGGCCTCGCGGCTGGACTAGATTGCAGCCATGTTCAGGACCGCCGCCCTGTGGCTCGGTCGCGGCGTGGCCGCGATTGTGCTCGCCCTGCTTGTCGCCATCGCCCTGGGAGGGCTCATGAACGCTGTCGCCGCCGACAACCCGCCCGGCCGCATGGTCGATATCGGCGGGCGACGCCTCAATCTGGTCTGCGCCGGACCGGACAGCGACACCGGGCCGCTGGTGGTGATGGAGGCCGGCGCCTTTGGCCTGTCGGCCGATTTCGGCGCCATCCAGCAGGGGTTGGCCGCCAGGGGGATCCGCAGTTGCGCCTATGATCGCGCCGGCCTTGGCCGCTCCGACCCGGGACCGGTGCCCCGCGACAGCCAGGCCATCGTCGGCGATCTGGAAAAGCTGCTGGCCGCCAGCGGCGAGACCGGCCCCCTGATCCTGGTCGGCCATTCGATGGCCGGCCTGCATCTGCGCCTGTTCACCAATCGCAACCTGGACCGGGTCGCGGGTCTGGTGCTGCTCGACGCCGCCCCGCCGGAGGCCGCCAGCCTGCCGGTGGCCAGGACCTGGATCGGCCGGTTCGCCGGCGCCTCGAAACTGGCCGGGGGCGCGGCCAGTCTCGGACTGCTGGCCCCGCTCAGCCCCTTCATGGGCGACGGCATCGGCCTGCCGCCGGTCGCCTCCGCCGAAAAACGCCGCGCCTTCGCCTCCGGGCGGCACAATCGCTGGGCCGCGCGGGAAGTCGGGCAGTGGCTGGCCGGATCGGCCCAGGGCGCGGCGACCCCGCCCTACGATCCCGCCCTGCCCGTCGGGGTGGTCACCGCGGGCCCGCCCCGGCAGGGCGCGCTGTCGGACTGGAAGCGCATCCAGTCGGAACCGGCCCGGGCCAGTCGGCAGGGTTTCCATGTCAACATTGACGCAGCGAGCCACGCGGGCATGCTGGGCCTGGATCATCGCGATGTGGTGGTGGACGCCATCCTGCGGGTCCGCGACGCGGCAATGACCGCGCCGGGCGGTTAACCGCTTCTCCAGCCCTGGCCGCCACCCTGACCGCCGCTTGAGGGAGCCTGCATGGACGCCGCGCTTGAACTGGACCGGGTCAGCAAGCGCTACGGCGCGGTCACCGCTGTTGATGATCTGAGCTTCACCGCCCGCAAGGGCCGGATCCTGGGCTTTCTGGGCCCCAACGGCGCCGGCAAGACCTCGACCCTGCGAATGGTCCTGGGCCTGAGCGCGGTCAGCGCCGGCCGGATCGACGTGCTGGGCGCTCCCGACGGCCGCAGCGTGCGCGACCGCATCGGCTTCCTGCCCGAGGAACGGGGTCTCTATCGCCGCATGACCCCCGTCGAGGCGATCGTCTTTCTGGCGGGCCTCAAGGGCGTGCCGGCCGGCGAGGCGCGGCGTCGCGCCCGGGACATGCTGCAGGAGCAGGGGCTGGGTGAGGCACAGAACCGGCAGATTCGCCAGCTGTCCAAGGGCATGGCCCAGAAGGTCCAGCTGATCGCCGCCATCGTTCACCGGCCGGAGCTGGTCATCCTCGACGAACCCTTCAGCGGTCTCGACCCGGTCAATCAGCAGACGCTTGAAACGGTGATCCGGAAGCTGGCGGAGGACGGGGCGACGGTGGTGTTTTCCACCCATGTCATGCAGCACGCCGAACGTCTCTGCGAGCACGTCGTGCTGTTGGCCAGGGGCCGCAAGGCCTTCGACGGCGAGGTCGCCGAGGCCCGGGCCAGCGTCCCGCGCGCCCTGGTGCTGGAAGGCGCCCTGGAGGCGGGAGACGCCGTCGGCCTGCCCGGGGTGGCGTCCGTGGCCAGCCAGTCGCTGGGCGAGGGCCTGTGGCGGCACGTCTGCGCCCTCAAGGCCGGCGCCAATGGCCAGGAGGCCCTGAAGACCGCCTTCGCCAGGGGGCTCGACATCCAGCGCTTCGACCTGCGCGAGCCGACCCTGCATGACGCCTTCATCGTCCTGACCGGCGAGAACCCGGGCCCCGAGGCGACCGTCGCTGGGGAGGCCGCGGCATGAGACGTCTGCTGCAGATCGCCGCCCGGGAATATGTCGCCTATGTGCGCACCGTCGGCTTCTGGCTGTCGATGCTGGCCCTGCCGCTGGGCATGGCCCTGGTCATGGGAGCCAGCGGCTACATGGAGGCCAGCGCCCCGCCCCCGGCCATCGTGCTGGTCGACCGCACGCCCGGGCAAATCTATCAGCAGCCGGTGACGGCGGCCCTGACCACGCCCGGCGGCCTGCGAGAGCGACCCCGCCATGAGGTTGTCGCCCCGCCCGTCGCCCTGCCCGGGGACACGGCGGCCATCGGCGCCGCGCTCAAACCCTGGCTGGCCGGAGAGGCCCGGCTGCCCGGCAAGCGCAAACTGGCGGCGGCCTATGTCATCCATGGCCAAGGGGAGGCGGTGGCCGTCGATGTCTGGACCGACAATCCTCTGCTGGGCGCCACGGCGAAGATTCGTCAGACCGTCGCCGACCAGATGCAGCAGAGCCGGCTCGTGGCCGCCGGGATCAGCCCCGCCACTCTGGCGGAGATCCGCGCGCTTGAGCCCAGGATCACCGACTGGTCGCCAAAGACCTCGCAAAAGGCCTCCCTGCTCAACCGCCTGCCCGGGGTGATCGGCTTTGGCGCGGCCATGTTGCTGTGGAGCGTGATCTTCACCGGCGCAGGCATCCTGCTGAACGGGGTGATCGAGGAGAAGTCGTCCAAAGTTCTGGAGGTGCTGCTGTCCTCGGCGACCGTGCCGGAAATCCTGTTCGGCAAGATTCTCGGCGTGGCCGGCGTCACCTTCACGGTGCTGGGGGTGTGGGGCGGCGTCGGCGCCCTGTTGATGAGCCTGTTCGCACCGGCCCAGGCCGCCGATGTCGGCCGCGTGCTGCTCAGCGGCGGACTGATCTTCTATTTCGCCTTCTACCTGGTCTGCGGCTATCTGATGTACGCCTCGGTCTTCACCGCCATCGGCAGCTTCTGCGAGACCACGCGGGAGGCCCAGACCCTGCTGGGGCCGATCATGATCCTGCTGACCATCCCGGTCATCTTCCTCAGCCAGGCCCTGCGAAGACCGGACACCCCCGCCCTGGACATCCTGTCCTGGATCCCGCCCTTCACCCCCTTCATGATGACCGCCCGCGCGGCCAGCAATCCGCCCCTGTGGCAGGTGGTGGGGACGGGAGCGATCATGCTGGCCACGGTCGCCGTGGTCGTCTGGATCGCCGGGCGGGCCTTCAGGGCCGGCGCGCTCTCGACCGGCAAGGTCGATCTGAAAGGCCTGGTGGCTAAGCTGCGCGGCGGGGAGTAGGTCGGAGCGACCGCGCGTCATTCGACACGCCGCTATGCGGCTACTCAGGATGACGACCCGTGTGGGCGACCCCCATAGCTACGTCATGCTGAGTAGCGGTCGCAGACCGCGTGTCGAAGCACGCAAACCAGAGACCGGAAACCCCTCAGAAACCCGCCAGCTTCTGATAGTCCTCGACGCTCGAGACCGAGACGTTCAGGTCGTTCACCAGCCCGTCGTGCAGGGAATAGACCCAGCCGTGGACGGTGAGCGGCTGGCCGCGCGCCCAGGCGTCGACGACGAAGACGTCGGAAGCCACGTTCTTGACCTGGCGGGCGACGTTCAGCTCCACCAGCCGGTCCCAGCGGGCCTTGTCGTCGGAGAGGGCGTTGAGGTCGTGGCTGTGATGCTCATGCACCTCGCGGATCGGGTGCAGCCAGTGGTCGACCAGGCCGCGCCGCACGCCGTCGACAGCGGCCGCCACCCCGCCGCAGCCATAGTGGCCGACGACCAGGATATGTTTGACCTTCAGCACCTCGACCGCGAACTGCAGCACCGACAGGTAGTTGGCGTCCTGCGGCGGGGCCAGGTTGGCGACGTTGCGGTGAACGAACAGCTCGCCCGGGTCGAGACCGACGATCTCATTGGCCGGGACCCGGCTGTCGGCGCAGCCGATCCACAGATACTGCGGGCTCTGCTGGTTCTCGAGGCGGCTGAAGAAGTTGGGATCGACCTCGGTCTTCTTCGCCGACCAGGCGCGGTTGTTGTCCTTCAGATCGCTGAGCATGACATCACACCTTGGCGTCGGGTTGCAGGTTGGGATGGGCGGCGGCGAACGCCGGATGCTCCGCCGCCCGCTTGGCGACAGCGGATATAGAGGGGAAGGCCGACAGGTCCACAGCGAAACGCGTCGAATTGTAGATCTGCGGGATCAGCACACAGTCGGCCAGGGTCGGGGCGTCGCCGAAGGCGAACCCCCGGCCCTGAGCGCGGATCATCCCCTCCAGGGCGGAAAAGCCGTCATGGATCCAGCGCTGGGCCCAGGCGGTGCGTCCGGCCTCATCGACGCCAAGGGCGGCGAGCGCCTTGAGAATGCGCAGATTGTTGACCGGATGGATGTCGCAGGCGACGACGCCGCACATGGCCCGCACCGCATGGCGATCGAAGGCGTCGCGCGGCAGCAGGGCCGGCTCGGGATGGGTCTCCTCCAGCCACTCCAGCACCGCCAGGCTCTGGGTCAGCTGATGGCCGTCCACTTCAAGGGTCGGGACTAGGGCCTGGGGATTGAGGGCGCGATAGGCCTCGCTCCCCTGTTCATTGGCCACCAGGTCAACCGGGACCACGTCATAGTCCAGGCCCTTGAGGTTGAGGGCGATCCTCAGGCGGTAGGGGGCGGAGGCCCGCCAGGCGCTGTGCAGTTTCATCAGACGATCCGGAACGACAGGCTGCCGACCCCCTCGACAGAGCCCTCGACCAGATCGCCCCTGGCCAGCGGTCCGACCCCTTCAGGCGTGCCGGTGTAGATCAGGTCCCCGGCCTGCAGGTCCCACAGCTTGCCGGCCTCGGCGACGATTTCGTCGGCCGACCAGATCATGTCGCCGATGGTCGCGCTCTGTTTCACCGCCCCATTGACCGACAGGGAGATCTTCGCGTCGCCCACCTGATCCAGCTTGCGGATGGCGCTGATGGGGGCCGAATGATCAAAGCCCTTGGCGGCGTCCCAGGGCTGGCCCTTGGCCTTGGCGGCGGCCTGCAGGTCCCGGCGGGTCAGATCGACCCCGACCGCATAGCCGAACACCGAGCCGCCCGGCCCGATGGCGATGACCAGTTCGATCTCGTGATGCAGGTCGCTGGTCGCCGAGGGGTAGGGGACGTCCTGGCCCGGGGGTACGATGGCGTCGGCGGGCTTGCAGAAAAAGAAGGGCGGGTCGCGGTCGTCGCCCCCCATCTCGGCCCGGTGAGCGGCGTAGTTGCGGCCGACACAGAGAATCCGGCGCACCGGAAAGGGCTTGTCGCCCTCGACCGGAACCGTCGGCGTGGGGCGGAGGGGGAAGGCGTGATCGGGCATGAACCGGAAGCTCCAGTTCCTCCCCCCTTGGGGGAGGGGGACCGCGCGCGGCACGCGCGGGGTGATGGGGGCGGCGCCGGCGGTCGGCCGTGGGAACCACGACAATTCCGACGCGGGTTCCGCCCCCTCAGTCGTCGCCTTTCGGCGCGGCCGGCTCCCCCTGAGGGGGAGCGACCGCCGAATATGGCCTAGGCCAGCGAGGTCTCGATGCCCTTGCAGGCTTCGATCAGGCCCTGGACGGACTCGACCGACTTCTTGAACATCGCCTTCTCCTCGTCGTTGGTGGAGAACTCGATGATCTTCTCGACGCCGCCGGCGCCGATGACCACCGGCACGCCGACGTAGAGGTCCTTCAGCCCGTACTGGCCGTTCAGGTAGGCGGCGCAGGGCAGGACGCGCTTCTTGTCCTTCAGGTAGCTGGTCGCCATGGCGATGGCGCTCTCGGCCGGGGCGTAGTAGGCGCTGCCGGTCTTCAGCAGGGCGACGATCTCGCCGCCGCCGCCGCGGGTGCGCTTGACGATGCCGTCGAGCTCTTCCTGGGTCATCCAGCCTTGCGCGACCAGTTCGGGCAGCGGCAGGCCGCCGACGGTCGAGTGGCGCACCATCGGCACCATGTCGTCGCCGTGCCCGCCCAGGGTCCAGGCGTGGATGTCCTCGACCGAAACGCCGGTCTTTTCGGCCAGGAAGTAGGCGAAGCGGGCGCTGTCCAGAACGCCGGCCATGCCGACCACCTTCTCGTGCGGCAGCCCTGAGAACTCGCGCAGGGCCCAGACCATGGCGTCCAGCGGGTTGGTGATGCAGATGACAAAGGCGTTCGGGGCGTGGGCCTTGATGCCCTCGCCGACGGCCTTCATGACCTTCAGGTTGATGCCCAGCAGGTCGTCGCGGCTCATGCCCGGCTTGCGCGGCACGCCGGCGGTGACGATGCAGACGTCGGCCCCGGCGATGTCGGCGTAGTCGTTGGCGCCCTTCAGCGAGACGTCCTTGCCGAACACGCTGCTGGCCTCGGCGATGTCCAGAGCCTTGCCCTGCGGGGTGCCCTCGGCGATGTCGAACAGGACGACGTCGCCCAGTTCCTCGCGCGCGGCGATGTGGGCCAGGGTGCCGCCGATCATGCCGGCGCCGATAAGGGCGATCTTGGCTCGAGCCATGGAGCAGTCTCTCCGAAGTGAAGGAAAAGGGTCGCGCGCGGTCTAGACCCGCAAGCGGGCGCCCTCAAGCCCCCTTTCGCGGTTGCGAAGCGGCGCTGTTCGACAGGGCCGCTGGCGCCGCCGGCTCCGGATGACGTATGTCAGGGCCAGCGCAATCGCGTCATCCGGAGCGGCGGGCGAGATCCGCCTGTCGACGGACCCACCCTGTGAGAGGCCCCAGCCCCATGTCCAAGACCGACCCCGGCAACTATTTCGAGGACTTCCGCCTGGGCCAGGTCATCGACCACGCCACCCCGCGCACGGTCACGGTCGGCGATGTCGCCCTCTACACCGCGCTGTACGGCCCGCGCTTCGCCCTGTTCAGTTCGGACGAGTTCGCGAGGGCCTGCGGCCTGAACGGGGCGCCGGTCGATCCGCTGATCGCCTTCCATGTCGTCTTCGGCAAGACGGTGCCGGACATCAGCCTCAATGCCGTGGCCAACCTCGGCTACGCCGAGGGCCTGTTCCTCAAGCCGGTGTTTCCGGGCGACACCCTGACCGCGACCAGCGAGGTCATCGGGCTGAAGGAAAACTCCAATCGCAAGACCGGCGTGGTCTATGTGCGGACCACCGGCGCCAACCAGCGTGGCGAGGCGGTGCTGAGCTATGTGCGCTGGGTGATGGTGCGCAAGCGCGACGAGGCGGCGCCGATCGCCGAGCAGAAGGTCCCGGACCTCAAGGGCGCCGTGGCGGCGTCGGATCTGGTCATCCCCCGGACCCTCGACTTCTCGAAATACGACTTCGCCCTGGCCGGCGCGCCGCACGCCTTCGAGGACTACGAGATCGGCGAGAAGATCGACCATGTCGACGGCATGGCCGTGGAAGAGGCCGAGCAACAGCTCGCCACCCGCCTCTATCAGAACACCGCCAAGGTCCACTTCAACCAGTATGAGCGGGCCAAGGACCCGTCGGGCCGGAGGCTCGTCTATGGCGGTGTCGTGATCTCGACGGCCAAGGCCCTGAGCTTCAACGGCTTGCAGAACGCCGGGCTGATCCTCGGGATCAACGGCGGGCGGCATGTGAACCCCTTCTTCGCCGGCGGCACGGTGTTCGCCTGGAGCGAGGTGCTGGACAAGGCGCTGCTGGAGCCCGGCGTCGGGGCGCTGCGCCTGCGTCTGGTGGCGACCAAGGACCGGCCCTGCGCCGACCTGCCCGACAAGGACGACTCCGGCGCCTATCCGCCCGAGGTGATCCTTGATTTCGACTACTGGGCGGCGGTTCCGGCCCGAGGATGACGTGAGAGGGGGGACGCCAATGTTCAAGCTTGACCAGGCCTTCGTCGCCACCAGCCACGCGGTGGGCGACCTTCCCCTGTGCCATGTTCGCCTGCAGGACGACGCCCGCTATCCCTGGCTGGTCCTGATCCCCCGGCGGTACGGGCTGCGCGAGATCGAGGATCTGCCGACGGAAGACCGCGTCCGTTTGCTGGAGGAGGCGGTGACGGCCGGGGCGGCGGTTCGGACCGTGGGCGAGGCGCTGGGTCTGGATGTCGGCAAGCTCAATCTCGGCGCCCTGGGCAATGTCACCGCCCAGCTTCACATGCATGTGGTCGGACGGCGTCAGGGCGATCCGGCCTGGCCGGGGCCGGTCTGGGGACACAGCGCGGCAATTCCCTTCGTGCAGGATAAGCTGGACCGGGCTCTGAGAGCCGCGCGAACGGCCCTGGACCTCTAATCCCGGCGCATCGACACCCGACGGGTGGAGCCTGATTCCCACAGTTCGCCGGCCCATCCGGCGCCGGCCGGGACCAGGGTGATCACCAGCGGCTCTCGCGCCCCACGCGGGGTGAAGCGAACGGACACGCCGGTGGTGGTGCGATCGATGCTGTCGACCAGCCCGACCCGGCCCGTGCCCTGCCCCGGTCGCAGACTGCGCCAGGCGCCTTCCAGCGGACGGTCCTCGACCCCCTTGTCGACCAGGATCAGGCTGTAGAGCGGCCGGCCGTCAGGGCCGTGCACCACCCATTCGCCGTCCAGCGGGCCCTGGCGTTGCTGGGCGGCGGCGAAACCGCCCTTGATGCGGCTGTCATAGGCCCGCTCGGTCGGCGTCGGCGGCGGTTCGGGGGTGCGGGACAGCTCGTCGATCATCACCGGCCGGTCCAGCTGCGGCCGGCGCACGACCGGCGGTGGACGGTAGGCCGGCGGCGGGGCGCCCGGCGGAACAAGGGTCGTTGGAGCGGTCACCTGCGCGGCGTCCTCGGGATTGTCCCCGGACTCGGCGGCGTCGTCATCCATGCCCTGGCGGGCGGCGATGCCGGACAGGACGTCGCCGATCGGGTCGTCGCCCGCGGGCACGGCCTGGGCCAGGGCGGGCGGGGCCAGGCCCGCCGCGCCAAAGGCGATCACGACACCGATCAGCAGCCCCGACTGCTTCATGCCGCTTCCGCCTCGGCGATGGCTTCGGAGACGGCCACCAGCCTCTGGGCCTGGGACAGATGCAGCAGTTCGGCCATCCGCCCCTCGACCCGGATCGCCCCCTTGCCGGCGTTCTCCGGCAGGGCGAAGGCGGCGATCACCGCCCGGGCCCAGGCCACCTCGGTCGCGGCCGGGGAGAAGACCATGTTGCAGGGCTCGACCTGCTTGGGATGGATCAGGGTCTTGCCGTCGAAGCCGAAATCGACCCCCTGCTCACAGACGCTGACCAGGCTTTCAAGGTTCTCGATGTCATTGTGCACGCCGTCGAGGATGGTCAGGCCATGCCCCCGGGCCGCCGCCACCGACAGGCTGAGCGGCCCCCAGAAGGGCGCCCGGTCGGCGGTCTGGCGACAGCGCATTTCCTTGGCCAGGTCGTTGGTGCCCATGACCCAGGCGGAGAGCCGGGTGGTGCGGGAGGCGGCGGCGATGTCGTTCAGGGCGAACAGGGCGGCGCAGGTTTCGATCATGGCCCACAGCCTGGTCCGCTCCGGCGCCTTTTCGATGGCGCGATCATAGGCGGCGACGTCGGCGGCGCTGCTGACCTTGGGAACCAGGATGGCGTCGGGCCCGGCGAGGGCGGCCAGTTCCAGGTCCATCGCCCCCCAGGGGGTGTCGAGGCCGTTTGTGCGGATCACCACCTCGCGACGGCCAAAGCCGCCGGCCTTGACCGCTTCGACGGCCTGCATTCGCGCCGTTTCCTTGGCCTCCGGCGCCACCGCGTCCTCAAGATCGAGGATCACCACGTCGCAGGCCAGGGTCCTGGCCTTCTCGATGGCCTTGGCGTTGGAGGCGGGCATGTAGAGGGCGCTGCGGCGGGGACGGGGCGTGTCGGTCATCGGAGGCGGCGGGCTCGCGGGTCTGATGGATGGGAGGCGTCCCTGTGTAACGAGCGAGGCCGCCGCGATCCAGTATCGGACCGGAATGGGGGCGGGTAATCTCACTGGCGGGCCGCGAGGCTTGGAGGCAGGATGTCGCCATGACCCGCTATGACCCCACCGCCCGCAATGTGCTCGGCCAGGAACTGATCCCCTGCTCGCTGGACCCGGTGACGGGCTTCTATCGCAACGGCTGCTGCGAGACCGGTCCGCAGGACCTGGGCCTGCATACCGTCTGTGCGGTGATGACCGCCGAATTCCTCGCCTACAGCCAGAGGCAGGGCAACGACCTGTCGACCCCCAGGCCGGAATACGGATTCCCCGGACTGAAGCCCGGCGATCGCTGGTGCCTCTGCGCGCCCCGCTGGAAGGAGGCGCTGGATGACGGCTGCGCGCCGCAGGTGGTGCTGGCCTCGACCCACGAGGAGACCCTGGCCATTGTGCCGCTGGGCATCCTCAAGGACCACGCCGTCAGCGTCTGAGCCGGCCGGTCGCCAGGATCACCTTAACGGATAGTCCTGCTCGAGATTGTAGCGCGAGCCTTCGCGGGTCTGATGGCTGGAATAGAGGCCAAAGCGCGCCACCCGGAACGGCGGGCTGTGCAGCAGGTTGTTGCCGGCCTCCCAGTCGGCGACGGCCATGGGATCGGGGCGTTTGAGATAGGCCAGGGTCACGTGCGGGCGATAGGCCCGGATGTCCGCCGGCAGCTTCGCCCGCCGCGCCGCCGTCTCGCAACGACGGTGCAGGGCCCGCAGCGGTTCGCTGTCGGCCACTCCGGCCCAGACGGCGTTGATGTCCTGAGGCTCGCCGAAATGCCCCGCCCCGGTCAGCTCCAGGTCAAAGGGCGCGGCGATGATCGACGACAGTTCCGCATCCAGGTCGTCGGCCATGTCCTCACGCACATCGCCGAAGAACCGCAGCGTGATGTGAAGGGCCTCGACCGGCCGCCATCGCGCGCCCTCCAGACCCGTCTGGTGCAGGGTCAGGCCCTGGGCGGTCTCGAAGGGGATGGCGATGGCGGCGAAGAGACGGATCATCGGTTCTAAGGGCAGGGATTGGGGCGCTGGATGTGCAACTCGTCGACAGCCTTGTCGAGGGCCTCGGTCCAGTCGAGGTCGAAGGCGTCGATGTCGGTCTTCAGCTGCTCCATGGTGGTGGCGCCGATGATGGTCGCGGTGACGAAGGGCCGGCTGTCGCAGAACTTCAGGGCCAGGGTTTCCGGCTTGAGCCCGTTGGCGGCGGCGAGGTCGACATAGGACCGGATGGCCTCCTGGGAGCCGGGACCGTCATAGCGCTGCATGCGGTTGTAGAGGGTCTTGCGGGCCCCGGCCGGCAGGGCGCCGTCAAGATACTTCCCGGTCAGGGCGCCCTGGGCCAGCGGCGAATAGGCCAGCAGGCCGACATCCTCGCGCAGGGCGATCTCCGCCAGGCCGAACTCGAAGGTGCGGTTGACCAGGCTGTAGGCATTCTGGATCGAGGCGATGCGCGGCAGGCCGAGGCGGTCGGCGACCTCGATGAACTTCATCACTCCCCAGGCAGTCTCGTTGGAGACGCCGACGGCGCGGATGCGGCCGGCCTTCACATGGGCGTCCAGGGCCGTGAGAATGGCCTCGAAGCCCTCATAGTCATCGTCATAGTCGCGGTAGGTCATGCCGCCGAAGATGCGCACCGAGCGATCCGGCCAGTGCAGCTGGTAAAGATCGAGATAGTCGGTGTTCAGCCGCTTGAGCGATTTTTCCACCGCCTCGTCGATATGGGCCCGGGTCAGGCGGGTGGGCGAGCCGTCGTCGCGCAGCCAGGTCATCGGCGAGCGGCCGGCGACCTTGGAGGCCAGGACGATGCTGTCCCGCTTGCCGCCCCTGGCCAGCCAGCTGCCGATATGGCGTTCGGTGGCGCCCTGCGTCTCCGGCGTCGGCGGCGAGGCGTACATTTCGGCGGTGTCCCAGAAGTTGACGCCCCGCTCGAGGGCGTAGTCCATCTGCTGGTGGGCCTGGGCCTCGTCGTTCTGCGAACCCCAGGTCATGGTGCCGAGGCAGCAGCGCGACACCGAGATGCCCGTGCGGCCGAGTTGTGAGTACTGCAAGTTCTGTCCCCCGGAGAAGCTGGTCGGTCGTAGTGGCTCGCGACAGGATGTCGGAGCGGTTCTAGAGCATGTCCGGGCGAAGTGTACGCGGTTCGCCCGCCCGGACATGCTCTAAATGTTTGATTCTAGACCCTTTTGATCAGGCTTTGATGCGTACATCAAAACCTGAAAGGGTCTAGCGCAAGGCCCGCAGCACCGTCGGCGCCATCGCCTTGACGATGATCTTCACCCCCGCCGCGTTGGGATGGATGCCGTCGCGCTGATTGAGTTTCGGATTGCCCGCCACCCCGGCCAGCAGGTCGGGATAGAGGACGATATGGTGTTTCGAGGCCAGGGCCGGGAACAGGGCGGTGAAGTCGCGGGCGTAGCTGCGGCCGAGCGCCGGCGGCGGCCGCATGCCGGCGATGGCCACCTTGATGCGGCGCGCCTGAAGCCTGGCGATGATGGCGTCGAGATTGCGCTTGGTGCGGGCCGGGTCCAGCCCCTGCAGCAGGTCGTTGCCGCCCAGGGCCACCAGGCACAGGTCGGTGTCGGACTGGACGCTGAAGTTGACCCGCGCCAGGCCCGCGGCGGAGGTGTCGCCGGAAACCCCGGCCCCTCGCACCTTCACATGAGCGCCCAGCCGGTTGAGCTCGGCCTCCAGCCGCGCGGGCAGGGCGTCATGGGCCGGCAGTCCATAGCCGGCGGTGATGCTGTCGCCGAGGATGGTGATGATCCGCGGCCTGGCCTGGGCCAGGGCCGGGAACACCGGCGCCAGCGCCAGGGCGCCGATCAGGCCCCGCCGGGTCAGGGGCCGGGTCTGCGATCGGGTCGGGGCGGGGGTGAAGGTTAGTTTAGGTGTGTTCGCCATCTCTGCGTCCTATGTAGGTGAGGACACGGCGTCGCCAAACGCCCTTGCCCCTCTTTTCCACGAGTCCGCCTCGCATGACCGACATTGATCCCGCCGCCTCTCCCCTGGTTCTGCGGGCCGTGACCCTGACCCTGCCCTCGGCGGCCGGGCCGGTGGACATCCTCAGGGGCGTCGATCTGACCGTCGAAAAAGGCGAGCGGGTGGCCGTGGTCGGCCCCTCCGGTTCCGGCAAATCGTCGCTGATCGCCGTGGCCGCCGGCCTGGAAAAGCCGACCGGCGGCGCGGTGTCTCTGTTTGGCAAGGACATCGGCCCCTTGTCGGAGGACGGGCGGGCGAAACTGCGGCGGGGTCATGTCTCCCTGGTGTTCCAGAGCTTTCACCTGCTGCCCAACATGACCGCCGAGGAAAACGTCTCCGCTCCGCTGGAAATCGCCGGGCGGTCCGGGGCGCCGGCCCTGGCGCGGGAATGGCTGGACCGGGTCGGGCTCTCCGGCCGCCTGACCCACTACCCGCACCAGCTGTCCGGCGGCGAACAGCAGCGGGTGGCCCTGGCCCGGGCCCTGGCCATCTCGCCCAGCCTGCTGTTCGCCGACGAGCCGACCGGCAACCTCGATGGCGCCAACGCCGTGGCCGTCGCCGACCTGATGTTCGACCTGGTGGGCCAGACCGGCGCCGCCATGGTGATGGTCACCCATGACACCGCCCTGGCCGCCCGCGCCGATCGCACGGTGACCATGGACAACGGACGGATCGCCGCGTGAGCCTGCCCCTGGCCTTTCGCTTCGCCGGGCGCGAGCTGCGGTCCGGCGTCGCCGGCTTTCGCATCTTCCTGGCCTGTCTGGCCCTGGGGGTGGCGGCCATCGCCGCCGCGGGCTCCACCGCGGAAGCCTTCCGTCAGGGTCTGGCCACCCAGGGCCGGGAAATTCTCGGCGGCGACCTGAGGGTCAATGTCGAGACCCGGATGTTCACCGACGCCGAGCGGGCGAAATTCCGCGCCATGGGCCCCACGGTGTTCTCGGCCGGTCAGCGGGCCATGGCCGAGGCGCCCGGAGGCGAGCGGCGCCTGGTCGAACTGCGCGGGGTCAGCCCCGGCTATCCCCTGGTCGGCAAGGTCGGGCTGAACGGCGCCGCTAACCTGGACCAGGCCTTCCTGCCGGACGGCGAGGCCGCCGGGGCGGCGGTCGAGCAGGCCCTGCTGGACCGGCTGGGTCTGAAGCTGGGCGATCACTTCATCGTCGGCGATGCGCCCTTCGTGGTCCGCGCCGTCCTGCTGTCGGAGCCCGACCGTCTGGGACGCGGGTTCGCCATGGCGCCCCGGATCCTGACCAGCCTGAAGGCCGTCGAGGCCGGCGGCTTTCTCGCCGAGGGCCTGCCCGATCGCGGCGAGACCGCCCGCATCGCCCTGCCGAAGGGCGCGGACGTCAACGCCGCCGCCGCGGCCCTGACCGGAGAGAAGGCCCGGGCCGAGGTGCCCCGCCGCGGCGACCGCGCCGGCCCTCGCCGGGTGCGTCCGCCGGGCGGGCTGGAGGTTCGCACCCGTGATGAGGCGGCCAATGGCGTCAAGCGGCTGATCGATCAGCTGGAATACTTCCTGGGCTTCATCGGCCTCGCCTCCCTGGTCGCCGGGGGTCTGGGCGTGGCCGGCGCGGTCGGCGCCTATCTGGAGGCCCGCAAGCCCTCGATCGCCACACTCAAAGCCCTGGGGGCGGAAGGGGTGCTGATCCGCAACCTCTATCTGATCCAGATCGCCGTCCTGGCCCTGCTGGGGGTCGGCATCGGCCTGGCCATCGGCGCCTGCGCGCCGCTGATCCTCGGCGAACTGGCCAGGGACAAGCTGCCCATCCCCGCCTTGTTCGCCATCTATCCCCTGCCGCTGCTCAAGGCCGCCGCCTTCGGTCTGCTGGCCGCGGCCGCCTTCTCGCTGGTCCCGCTGGCCCGGGCGCGGTCGACACCGCCTTCGGCCCTGTTCCGGCGCGATCTGGCCGGCCGGGTGGGTCTGGGTCTGGAGACGATCCTCACCGCCCTGGCCGGTATAGGTCTGGCCGCCCTGGCCCTGATCACCGCCCCGACGCCGCTGTCGGCGGCGGTGATGATCATTGGCGTGGCCTTCGCCTTTGGCCTGCTGGCCCTGCTGGGCCGGGGCGCGGCCTGGAGCGCGGGCCGGTTGCGACGCCTGGCCCGGGGCCCTGTGCGCATCGGCCTGGCCAATCTGGCCGGGCCCCGCTCGGCGGCCCGCACCGCCTCCCCGGCCATCGGCCTGGGGGTCGCCCTGCTGGCGGCGGTGGTGCTGATCCAGTCGAGCCTGCTGTCGCAGATCAGCAGCGTGGCTCCGCGCACCGCCCCGTCGATGGTCTTCCTCGATGTGCCGGCTGACCGCACCCCCGCCTTCGACGCCACGGTCCAGAAGGCCTTCGGGGTTCCCCTGACCGACGACAACTACCTGCGCTTTCCCTTCGTCACCGGCCGCATCGTCGGCATCAAGGGCCGGCCGGTCGATCTGTCGACGATCAAGGACAGCGAGCGCTGGGCCTACGACAACGACCTGCAGCTGTCGATGTTCGCCAGCGAGCCGCGCGACGCCGGGGTCAAGGAGGGCCAGTGGTGGCCCGCCGACTACGACGGCCCGCCGAAGGTGGCCATGGAGATCGACGCGGCCAAGGGCGCCGGCCTGACCATCGGCGACCATATCAACATCAATGTGCTGGGCCGCGATATCGACGCCGAGGTGGCGGTGCTGCGAAAGGTCGAGTGGGGCGGTTTCAACGCCGCCTTCACCCTGATCCTCAACCCGGCGGCCCTCGAGGGGGCCGGCCTGCGCTACATCGCCATCGCCAAGGCCAGCGCCGCCCAGGAGGAGGCCGCGACCCGGGCGCTCGGCGGCGGCTTCTCGGAGGTCAATGTCATCAGCGTGCGCGAAGGCCTGGCCCAGGCGGTGGAGATGTTCGACCGTCTCAGCCTGGCGGTGCGCGGCGCGGCGGCCGTCGCCGCCCTCGCCGGCCTGCTGGTGCTGGCCGGGGCCATCGCGGCCGGGGCGCGGGCCCGGGCGCGGGAGGCCGCGACCCTGAAGGTGCTGGGCGGTTCACGCCTGCAGATCCTGACCGCATACGGCGTCGAATACGGCGCGGTGGGCCTGCTGGCCGGGCTGTCCGGTGTGGCGCTGGGCTATGCGGCGGCCTGGCCGGTGGTGGTCAAGGTGTTCGAGGCGACCTGGTCGGTGGACTGGGGCGGCGTGCTGGCCCTGGTCGGCGGGGCCGCCGGCCTGGCGACGGTCGGCGGGCTGCTGGCTGCGGCCCAGGCCCTGTCCCGGCGGCCGGCTCCCGTATTACGAACGGAATAAGAGGCCTTGCGCCCGGCCGGTTCAAACACGATATTCGACGGACACAGGCCCCGTCCCGGGGCCCGAGACAAAGGGATTTCTCAATGAGCGACTTCGATCGCGGCCAATCGCGCTCGATCCCGCAAACCGCCGACATGTCGGTGGACGCCGGTCTGCGCGCCTTCATGCTCGGCGTTTACAACAAGATGGCCATGGGTCTGGTGCTGTCCGCCGCCCTCGCCTACGGGGTGGCCAACTTCGCGCCGGTGCGCGACCTGCTCTACGTCGTCAATCCGGCGACCGGAGCCGTCGGCTACTCCATCTTGGGCGCGGTTCTGGCCTTCGCGCCGCTGGTGCTGGTGCTGGCCTCCAGCTTCCTGATGCGGAACCTGACGGCCGCGAACTCGGGCGCCCTCTACTGGGCCGTGGTGTCGCTGATCGGCGTCTCCGGCGCGGTCTGGGTGCTGCGCTACACCGGCGCGTCCATCGCCTCGACCTTCCTGATCACGGCGACGGCCTTCGGGGCCCTAAGCCTGTTCGGCTACACCACCAAGCGGGACCTGACCGGTTTCGGCAGCTTCCTGATCATGGCGGTCTGGGGCCTGCTCGTGGCCTGCATCGCCACCTGGTTCTTCCGTTCGCCGATGCTGTACCTGATCGTCAGCGTCGCCGGGGTGCTGATCTTCGCCGGCCTGACGGCCTACGACACCCAGCGACTGAAGATGACCTACTACCAGATCGGCGGCGACAGCGAGCAGCTGGCCGTGGCCACGAACTTCGGCGCGCTGCACCTGTATCTGGACTTCATCAACATGTTCCAGTTCCTGCTGGCTCTGCTCGGCGGTCGACGCTAGGCCCCACAGGCTCTGAACAGATCAAAGCCCCGGCGGAAACGCCGGGGCCTTTTTTCATGGGCCGGCCAGAAATGACCGGTCAGGCCTATTCGACGATCTGGAACTTGCGGCTGTCGAACAGACGCAGCACCTGGGCCAGTTCATGGCCCCGTCGCAGCGTCATCCCGCCCTGGCCGATGATCGACCAGGCGCCCTGACGCCTGGCCAGCTCCGGCTGCTTTTCGATGCGATAGAGGGGCTGTTCGGAGGCGCGACGGAAGACGCAGAACACCGCCCTGTCCGACAGGCCGGCGATCGCGTAGTCGCGCCATTCGCCCGCCGCGACCATCCGGCCGTAAAGGCGCATCAGGGCGTCGATCTCCCGCCGCTCGAAGAACACCTGAGGGGCGGAGGGGGGCTGGTATGTCGGATCCAGGCTCATCTGTCTGTTCGTCAGCCTAGACCCAAACCTGCGAGTTTGGCGAGAGGGCCATGATTGTTCGAACGCTGAAATACAGGGCCGCGCAAAGACCTTATTTCGGACCGACGGGCGCCTGTATCGGCATCCATATTCCCAATGTCGGCTGATCAAGAGACCTCCTGGTCCGGACCTGAACAGCCCCCCCAGCCCCCACCGGGTCGGTGGGTTTCTGGTCAGCCGACGACCTATTTTCTACCGGCCCGCGTCGCACCCTCCCCCCCTGGCGACGCGGGCCTTTTCTTTGCCCGCTTCCCCGGCGGCGCCGTTTCCTTTCTCGCCCCGGCCTGCTTCGATGCTTCCAGACAACAGGGAGCAGACGTCATGGGCAGATTGACCGGCCGCCGGGCCATCGTCACGGGCGCCGCCAGCGGCATCGGCCGGGCGACCGCCGGCCTGTTCGCCGGCGAGGGCGCCAGGGTTCTGGCGGTGGATCGGCCGGGCGCCGACCTCTCCTTCGACGATCCCGCCATCGAGACCCTGGCCCAGGACATCAGCCTGGAAACGGCCCCCGCCGCCATCATCGGCAGGGCCGTCGAGACGTTCGGCGGGCTCGATATTCTCTACAACAATGCCGGGATCAGCCACGGCGCCCCGGTGGCGGACACCAGCGACGAAGCCTTCGACCGCCTGCTGTCGGTCAATCTGCGGGCCGCCTTCCGGCTCAGTCGGGAGGCCACGCCGCATCTGGTCGCCAGCGGGCGCGGGCGGCTGATCTTCACCGCCTCGATCATGGCCCGCCATACCGACAATGGCCTGGTCGCCTATTCGGCCAGCAAGGCCGGGGTGGTGGGGATGATGCGGACATTCGCCCTGGAGCTGGGCCGTCATGCGGTGACCGCCAACGCCATCCTGCCCGGGGCCATCGCCACCGGCATGACCGCGGCCAGCTTCCAGCGCGAGGACGTGGCCGGGATCTGGGCGAAGAAGGCGGCGCTGAAGCGCCTCGGCCAGCCGATCGACATCGCCCGCGCGGCCCTGTTCCTGGCCAGCGACGACGGCGGCTTCGTCACCGGACAGGCGCTGGGCGTGGATGGCGGGTTGATGCTGCGGGTCTAGGCCCCGGCCAGCAGGCCGATCAATCCTTCGCCTTGTCCGTCAGAACGGCCATGATTTTTCCGCCCTTGGCCGCCTGCAGCAGGACCACAGTCCGCAGACCCTCCTCCTCGGCCTCGGGGGTGCGATAGGCGGTGGGGCGGCCGGTCCAGGCGCCGAGACGGACGATCTGGCGCACGACATTGCGATGGGTCATGGCCTCGCCGCGATTGTCGCCACGGCGGGGGGTCACTTCCTGTTCGCGGGGATCATAGCGGATCAGCCAGACCTCGGCCCCGCCACGCGGCACCCGGCCCGAGCCGACCGCGACCCGGCCCTTGTCCATGAACAGCATGTCCGGCGGATTGCGCTTTTCGCCCGCCGCCTCGGCGACCAGGGCGTCGACCTTGTCGGCCTTGACCCCGCCGGTCTGGTAGCGGCCATCGACGATGACCTGCGGCGTATAGACCTCGCGCACGGCGAGACGCTTGGCGTAGCTCTTCTGCCGCTCGACAAAGGCCGGCTGGGCGAAGGTGTCGGGCCAGCCCAGATAGTCCCAGTAGTCGACGGCGAAGGTCAGGGCCAGAACGCCCGGCTCATCGGCCAGCTCGGCCAGGTGGCTGTTGGCGGCGCGGCAGGACGAGCAGCCCTGGGCGGTGAACAGCTCCACCACCACCGGCTCGCGGGCGACGTCCGCCACCGCCCTGGCCGTGGGCGCGGCGGCGGGCGCGGCCGTCGGGGCCAGCGCCAGGAAGATCAGAAACAGAAAGACGCGCTTCATGGCGGGCACTTAACCGGAAGAGAGGCTCAAGTGGTCGTCACGAGGGCGTGAAGCCGTCGGGACACCCCCTCGCCCGGGCGGGGCGAAGGGGCGCCGATCAGGGTCAGGCCGCCGGCTTGGCGAGGTTGCGCAGCACGTAGTTGAGCACGCCGCCATTGCGGAAATAGTCCAGCTCGGTCGGGGTGTCGATGCGGCAACGCACCGGGAACCGCGCGATGCGGCCATCCGAGGGGCGGTAGAGCTCGACGATCAGCTGCTTGCGGGCGCTGAGGTCGGCCAGGCCGCGGATCGAGACGATCTCCTCACCGGTCAGGTTCAGGCGCTGCCATCCCTCGTTGATGAACTGCAGCGGCAGAACGCCCATGCCCACCAGGTTGGAGCGGTGGATGCGCTCGAAGGTCTCGGCGATCACGGCGCGAACGCCCAGCAGCTTGGCGCCCTTGGCCGCCCAGTCGCGGGACGATCCGGTGCCATACTCCTTGCCGGCGAAGACGACCGCGGGGCGGCCTTCCTGCTCATAGCGCATGGCCGCGTCATAGATCGGCATGACCTCGCCGGTGGGATAGTGCTTGGTCACGCCCCCTTCGATTTCCGGGGTCATCTTGTTGCGGATGCGGATGTTGGCGAAGGTGCCGCGCATCATCACCTGGTGGTTGCCGCGACGGCTGCCGTAGCCGTTGAAGTCCTCGACCCGCACCTGGTGGCTCAGCAGATACTCGCCGGCCGGAGAGGCCGCCTTGATCGAGCCGGCCGGGCTGATGTGGTCGGTGGTGATGGAGTCGCCGAAGACGCCGAGGATCCGGGCCTCGATGATGTCGGTGACCGGCGCCGGCGTCATATCCATGCCCTGGAAGTAGGGCGGGTTCTGGACGTAGGTGGAGGTCGAGTCCCAGGCGTAGGTCTGGCCTCCGGCGACCTTGATCGCCTGCCAGTTCTTGTCGCCGGTGAAGACGTCGCCATAGCGTTCGGCGAACATGGCGCTGGTGACCGACTTCTTCTGCAGCGCGGCGATGTCCTTGTTGGACGGCCAGATGTCCTTGAGGAAGACGTCCTTGCCCTTCTTGTCGACGCCGATCGGCTGGGTGGTCAGGTCGATGTTCATCGAGCCGGCCAGGGCGTAGGCCACGACCAGCGGCGGACTGGCCAGATAGTTGGCCCGCACGTCGGGGTTCACCCGGCCCTCGAAGTTGCGGTTGCCCGACAGCACGCTGGCGGCGACCAGATCGCTTTCCTGGATGGTCGCCGAGATCGCCGGGGGCAGCGGCCCGGAGTTGCCGATGCAGGTGGTGCAGCCATAGCCGACCAGGTTGAAGCCCAGGGCGTCGAGGTGCTTCTGCAGACCGGCCTTGGCCAGATAGTCGGTGACCACCTGCGACCCGGGGGCCAGGGAGGTCTTGACCCACGGCTTGACCTTCATGCCCTTGGCCGCCGCGTTCTTGGCCAGCAGGCCCGCCGCGATCAGCACCGAGGGGTTGGAGGTGTTGGTGCAGCTGGTGATGGCGGCGATGACCACGTCGCCGTTGCCAAGGTCGAAGTCCTCGCCCTTGACCGGGAAGCGGGTGTCGGCGCCTTCTTTCTTGCCGAACTCGCCGGCCAGGGCCTCGGCGAAGGCCGGGGCGGCGTTGGACAGCAGCACCTTGTCCTGCGGACGCTTGGGGCCGGCGATCGAGGGCAGCACGTCTTCCAGCGCCAGTTCCAGAACCTCGGTGAAGGTCGGCTCGGGAGTGTCGGCGTCGAACCACATGCCCTGGGCCTTGGCATAGGCCTCGACCAGATTGACCCGGTCCTTGTCGCGGCCGGTAGCCTTCAGATAGTCGATGGTCGCCTGGCTGACG
>JAHBYC010000042.1 GCA_019636175.1 Caulobacter sp.
GTGGGGCAGGCCGGCCAGGGTGTCGAAACGCTCGCTGACGAAGGCGTCGCGGGGATCCTCGCGCTCGGGAATGGCGGCGATGGCCAGGCCGGGGGGCATCTCGGCCGGGACGTCCTTCATCGAATGGATGGCGGCGTCGATGCGGCCATCGAGCAGGGCCTCCTCGATCTCCTTGGTGAACAGGGCCTTGCCGCCGACCTCCAGCAGGCGGCGGTCCTGGATGCGGTCGCCGGTGGTGGTGATGTGGATCAGGGGGGCGACGTCCTCGGCCCGGCCCTCTGGGGCGGCGTCGGAGGTCCCGAGGAGGGCGGCGGCGATGCGGCGCTGCATCATGCCCGACTGGGCCAGGGCGAGCTTGGACGCGCGGGTGCCGATCCGGACGACAGGTTGCGGCGACATGACGGTGGGGCTACCTCGGGCGATGCGGGGGCCGCGACTGGCGCGAGACCCATGGCGGAAAGTCTGCAGAGGCTGCTACAGGAGCGGCCCGCGAACGGCAAACTGAATGACCCTCACCGTCCTTGGCCTGGAAACCAGCTGTGATGAGACCGCCGCCGCGGTGGTGCGTCTGGCCGACGACGGCGCGGTGAGCGTGCTGTCCTCCGTGATCGCCAGCCAGATCGACGAACACGCCCCGTTCGGCGGGGTGGTGCCGGAGATCGCCGCCCGGGCGCATGTGGAATCGATCGACGCCATCGCCGGCCAGGCCATGCGTGAAGCGGGGATCGGCTATGGCGAGCTGACCGGGGTGGCGGCCACCGCCGGGCCGGGGCTGGTCGGCGGGGTGATGGTGGGCCTGAGCTTCGGCAAGGCGGTGGCCCTGGCGCGGGGCCTGCCGCTGGTGGCGGTGAACCATCTGGAAGGCCATGCGGTGTCGGCGCGGCTGGGGGCGGAACTGGCCTATCCCTTCCTGCTGCTGCTGGTCAGCGGCGGCCATTGCCAGCTGCTGGAGGTTTCGGGAGTGGGCGCCTGCCGGCGGCTGGGCTCGACCATCGATGATGCGGCCGGCGAGGCCTTCGACAAGATCGCCAAGGCCATGGGCCTGCCCTATCCCGGGGGGCCGGCGCTGGAGCGGCTGGCCGAGGGCGGGGATTCGACCCGCTTTGCCCTGCCCCGCGCCCTGCTGGGCCGCGACGATTGCGATTTTTCCTTCTCCGGCCTGAAGACCGCCGCCGGGCGGCTGGCCGAACGGACCACCGCGCCGGAGGACCAGCGCGACCTGGCCGCCAGCGTGCAGGAGGCCATCGCCCGGCAGCTGACCGAGCGCTCGGAGCGGGCGATGGCGGCCTATGGCGAGCGGCACGGGCCCGGAGCGCGGCGGTTCGTGGTGGCCGGCGGGGTGGCGGCCAACCGTCATGTCCGCGCCCGGCTGCAGGCGGCGGCCGAGCGCCACGGCTTTTCCTTCTCCGCCCCGCCGCTGGCCTATTGCACCGACAACGCCGCGATGATCGCCCTGGCCGGCGCCGAGCGGCTGGCCGCCGGGATCAGCGACGGCCTGGACGCGGTCGCCCGGCCGCGATGGCCGCTGGACCAGGCGGCGGCGGCGGCCAATCCCACCCACGCCCCCGGACGCAAAGGCGCAAAGGCATGAAGCGAGCAGCGGTGATCGGCGGGGGGGCCTGGGGCACGGCCCTGGCCCAGGTGGCGGCGCGGGCGGGCCTGAGCGTCTGTCTGCAGGCGCGGGAGGCGGAGGTGGTCAGCCAGATCCGCGAGCACCGGGAGAACCGGCTGTTCCTGCCGGGGGTGATGCTGGACGAGAGGGTGTCGGCCACCACCGACATGGCCGATCTGGCCGGCGCCGATCTGGTGCTGGCGGTGGCGCCGGCACAGTTCCTGCGCTCGGCGCTTGGCGAGTTCGCCCCCCACGCCCGGCCGGGCCTGCCGGTGCTGCTGTGCTCCAAGGGGGTCGAGCAGGGGTCGCTGACGCTGATGACCCAGGTGCTGGCCGAGGTTTTGCCGCAGGCCGCCCCGGCGGTGCTGTCGGGACCCAGCTTCGCCGGTGAGGTGGCGCGCGGCCTGCCCACCGCGGTGACCCTGGCCTGCCCCGACGAGGCGCTGGGCCGGGACCTGGCCGAGGCCCTGGCCACCCCGACCTTCCGCCCCTATCTGGCCGAAGACATGATCGGGGCCGAGGTCGGCGGGGCGATCAAGAATGTGCTGGCCATCGCCTGCGGCATCGTCGAGGGCAAGGGCCTGGGCCGCAGCGCCCACGCCGCCCTGATCACCCGGGGATTCGCCGAGATGACCCGCCTGGCCGAAGCCCTGGGCGGCGAGGCCGAGACCGTCGCCGGCCTCTGTGGCCTGGGCGATCTGGTGCTGACCTGTTCCAGCCCGCAGTCGCGAAACATGAGCGTCGGCCTGGCCCTGGGCGGCGGCCAGACCCTGGAGGCGGCGCTGGCCGGCAAGCTGTCGGTGGCCGAGGGCGTGGCCTCCGCCCCGGCGGTTGTGGCCCTGGCGGCGAAGTCGGGCGTCGAGATGCCGATCTGCGAGGCGGTCGCCGCCATCCTGGCCGGCGAGGTCGGGGTCGACGAGGCCATCATGGGCTTGCTGTCCCGGCCGCTGAGGGCCGAGCGTTCGGCCTGATCCCCTCTCAATCCCCTTCCCCCTGTCCGGAGCATTCCCATGGCCCTGTTCGTGATTTCCTGGCGCGACCGCGAGGGCGGCCTGCCCATCCGCCTGGCGACCCGCGAGGCCCATCTGGCCTATGTCGCCGCCCGGCCGGGGGTGGTGCGGCTGGGCGGGCCCTACCTCTCCGAGGCCGGGGAGATGGCCGGATCGATGCTGGTCATCGAGGCCGAGGACCTGGCCGCCGCCCAGGCGTTTCACGACGCCGATCCCTACAAGGCCGCCGGGCTGTTCGAGACCTCGAGCGTCACCCCCTGGCGGGTCACCGTCGGAGGCCTGGCCTGAACCCGGCAAGGCCGCCGGCGGGAACCCCGCTCTGCCGCCTGGACGCGCTGGAGGATCCCGGCGCGCGGGGGTTCCGGTTCCGTGTCGATGACCTGCAGTTCGCCGGCTTCGTGGTGCGGGCGGGCGGGACGTTGAGCGGCTGGGTCGACAGCTGTCCGCACGCCGGCTGGCCGCTGGCCATGGCCGACCGCTATCTGACGCGGGAGAAGGACCTGATCCTCTGCGCCGGCCACGGGGCGCTGTTTCGCCTGGAGGACGGGGTCTGCGTCGCCGGACCTTGCGCGGGCCGGGCGCTGGAGCCCTGGCCGGTGCGGATCCGCGACGGCGGCGTGGAGACGGCCTGAGACGCAAGGGCGGCGGAAACGAAAAAGGCGGCCCGCGAGGACCGCCTTTCGTCGATTTCAAATGGAGCGGGCGAGGCGATTCGAACGCCCGACCCCAACCTTGGCAAGGTTGTGCTCTACCCCTGAGCTACGCCCGCCTCCAGAGCGGCTTGCGCCGCCCGAAATCGAGAGCGCGGCTTATGGCAGACGACCGAAAGCTTGGCAAGCGGTCAAAAGCGGTTCTCGTCGAAGCTTTCAGAAGCCCATCTTCGGCGCCTTGAGCCGCCGCTTGTTGACGTGGGTTTTCGGCCCCTGTCCGACATCCTCGGGAATCTCGCCGCGGAAATAGAACCTCTGCCAGGCCTCGCGCATGGTTTCGGGGTCCTGTTTGGCCAGGCGGCTGTTGAACTCGGACCGGGACTTGTACCAGGCGTCATACTGGTCGCGCAGGTCGGGGTTCTTGTTGAGGCTCTTGGTGACCGGCTGGGTCTGCTGCAGGGCGTGGTCCGGCATCAGGGTGATGAAGCAGAAGGGCTCGCCCTTCTCGAACCGCACCCGGCCCGGGCGGGTGAACATCCAGTTCATGGTGAAGGGGAAGGGCAGCCAGTCGGTCTCGACCAGGCCGGTCAGGGGCTGGATGCCGTCCTTCACATGGTTGGGCGGGCCGGCCACCCACATCGACCAGCCCGGCGGGGTGCGGAACAGATAGCCCGAATGGAAGGTGACCACGCCGCGCGAGAAATGGCTCTTCACCAGGTCATGGAAGGCGGGATGGGGATGGTCGGCGGTGAAGGTGATGCAGTCCTGATGGGCGCCGCCGTTCCATTCGGCGGTGAAGCCCACGGGATTGAGAATTTCCCAGCCGGTGGTGTTGGCCATGGTCAGCGGCAGGCAGCGATAGGGGTGCCGCTCGGCGAAGGCGTCCATCCAGGCCCGCTGGGGCCGGCCGGGGATGATGTCCGGCGGTCGCTCGCTGGTCGGATAGCACTCCAGAACCATGGGCGGAGAGATGAGATCAGGCGCGTCGCTCATGGCTCTATCCTCTCGCGCGGGACGGCCGGACGCGCAAGAGGCGGCTGAGTCCGGGGCCCCGCCATCGAATGGGCCAAGTCCCGCGACAGGCTGGACCAGCGGCGCCGAAATCGGCAATGGTGACCGCCGCTTTTGAACCGACCCCAGGCTGGCGCCGACGCGCCCGCCGCGAGGATACTGATGACGCCTTCCGACGCGGACGACCGTCCCGAAGATTCCGAGACCCCCGACGCCGCCCCGAAGGCGGACCCGAAGGCCGAGGCCGCGCCCGGCCAGGCCGACGGCGGCGAACAACCCGCCCCCGATCGCGGGCCGGGGTCCTGGGCGCGGGTGCGCGGGGTGTCGCTGACCATGGGGGCGCTGCCGAAGGGATCGGCGTCGACCCGGCCCCAGGCGGCGCCGCGCCGGCGCACCATCAGCGACATCCCCAGCGCCGCCCCGCCGACCATCAAGGCGCCGACCGAGCCCGCGCCCCCGACCGGCCCCAGCAGCATCCTCAGCGGCTCGTCGGTGCCGACCCCGCGCCGGCCCTGGACTCCGACCGGCCCCGCCGGCGGCGTGCCGACCGGAGCGCCGCTGAAGATGGCCCAGCCGATCGTCCGTCCGGGCCTGGACGACGAGGCGCTGCGGGCCCTTGGCGTCGATGCCAAGGCCAGCCAGTGGAAGGCCACCCCGGCCGCCTCGCCCCTCTCACCCGCCGCCCCGCCGGCGCCCCAGCCCCGCAAGGCCGCCGCGCCGCCGCCCGCCGCCTCCGGTCCCGCCCGCCCGGCGCCGACCTCGCTGTTCTCACCGGCGGCCCAGGCCGAGGCCCCCGCGGTCAGCGAGACCCGCGGACCGGAGCCGGCCGCCGCGCCCAAGGCGCCGCCCGAGGCGGTCGAGGAGCCCGTCGCGGCGCCCGTCGCCGGGTCTGTGGCCGGGCCGGCGGTCGAGGCCGACAGCTTCGTTCCGGTGGGGCCGTCCGCGACGACGCGGCCGCGCATCGGCCTGCTGCCGATCCTGGCCGGCGGGGCGGTGCTGCTGGCCCTGGCGATCCTGGTCATCGGCCTGCTGATGCGCGGGGGCGACGCGTCCGAGGACGGGACGCCCAAGGCCTCGATCCCGATCCCGGCGCCCGATCCGGTCGCCGCGCCGGCCGAGATCCCGCCGGTGACCCCGCAGGCGAGCGAACCGCCGCCGCAGACCCTGGAGCCGCCGGTCGCCGCCCCGACTCCTGCCGCGAAGGCCCCGACGCCCACGCCCACCCCGGCCGCGCCGAAGGCGGCGCCCGTTCCGAAAGCCGCGACACCGCCGGCCGCGACGCCCGCTCCGGCCCTGACCCCGCCCCCGTCGGCCGTCCAGCCGGCGCCGCAGCCCGAGCCGCAGCCCCCGCCGGTCGTCGCCGCCCCCGCGCCGAAACCGGCCCCGCCGCCTCCGGCCGCGAAGCGACCGCCGCAGGACCCCGACGCCCCGCTGATCACCCGCGACGGCGGCTGAGCCATGCGCGACAAGGCCGAGCTGCTGGCCTGGCTGGACAGCCAGGGGATCGCGCACGCCACCCTCGATCACCCGGCGGTCTTCCGGGTCGGCGAGGGGGACGAGATCAAGGCCGCCCTGCCCGGCGGCCACACGAAGAACCTGTTCCTCAAGGACGCCAAGGGTCGCCTCTGGCTGATCTCGGCCCTGGGGGAGACGGTCATTGACCTGAAGCGGCTGCATACGGTGATCGGCTCGGCGCGGCTGTCGTTCGGCAGCGCCGAGCTGATGGAGGAATGCCTGGGGGTCACGCCCGGGTCGGTCACCGCCTTCGCCCTGGTCAATGATCCTGACCAGCGGGTGACCTTCGTCCTCGACGCGGCCCTGGCCGCCGCCGATCCGGTCAACTTCCACCCCCTGACCAACACCGCCACCACCGCCGTCAGCCAGGCCGATTTCCGACGCTTCCTCGCCGCCCTCGGGCGCAAGCCGATGATCGTTGATTTCGCTCAAATGACGCTGATCTGACCTTCGACGCGTTGAACCGTCGCGGTCTTGCGACCATCTTGCCGGTGAAGCGTTCCCCTAGTTGCAGCACGGACAGTCCATGACCCTTATCGGTGAACAGAGCCCCGCCGCCCCCGTCGGCGAGCTGATCAAGGACGGCAGCGACGCCAGCTTCATGGCCGACGTCATCGAGGCCAGCCGCCAGCAGCCGGTCATCGTCGATTTCTGGGCCACGTGGTGCGGGCCCTGCAAACAGCTGACCCCGGTGCTGGAGAAGGTCGTCACCGCCATGAAGGGCGCGGTGAAGCTGGTGAAGATCGATGTCGACAAGAACCCCGCCTACGCCGGGCAGCTGCGGGTGCAGTCGATC
This sequence comes from Caulobacter sp., assembly GCA_019636175.1. Classification (GTDB taxonomy): domain Bacteria; phylum Pseudomonadota; class Alphaproteobacteria; order Caulobacterales; family Caulobacteraceae; genus Caulobacter. Next base: position 6,595 of record JAHBYC010000042.1, read on the forward strand.
CCGACCGTCTACGCCTTCGTCAACGGCCAGCCGGTGGACGGCTTCCAGGGCGCCCTGCCGGAAAGCCAGGTCAAGCAGTTCGTCGACCGGCTGGCGGGGCCGCCGCCGCCCAGCGAGATCGACCAGGTGCTGGAGCTGGCCCGGGAGTCGATGGAGCTGAACGATATCGGCGGCGCGGCCCAGGCCTATGCCCACGCCCTGCAGATGGACCAGACCAACCTCAAGGCCATCGGCGGTCTGGCGCGCTGCTATCTGGCCGGCGGGGACAATGAACGGGCCGCCGAGGTCATCGCCCTGGCCCCCGCCGATGCGAAGGACCCCGACATCGACGCCGCCCGCGCCACCCTGGCCCTGGCCGACAACGCGGTCTCCGAGACCGCGCCGCTGGAACAGGCCCTGGCCGCCAATCCCGAGGACCACCAGGCGCGGTTCGATCTGGCCGGGGCCAGGGCCGGCCAGGGACGTTTCGAGGAGGCGGCGAATCTGCTGCTCGACATCATCGCCGCGGACCGGACCTGGAACGACGAGGCGGCGCGCAAGCAGCTGCTGGTGGTCTTCGAGGCCGCCGGCCTTACATCAGAGGTTACCCGGGCGGGTCGCAGACGACTGTCGTCCATATTGTTCAGTTAGGAGACCCCATGGTCACCGGCTATCGCAAACTCGAGGACCTGCCGCAGGTCATTCCGGTCTTCCCGCTCGACGGGGCGGTGGTTCTGCCGGGCGGCCAGCTCCCGTTGAACATCTTCGAGCCGCGCTATCTCAACATGTTCGACGACGCCATGTCCGGCGAGCGGATCATCGGCATGCTCCAGACCCGGTCCGGCGGGGACCGCGAGCGCCCGGCCCTGAGCCCCGTCGGCTGCGCGGGCCGCATCACCGCCTTCGCCGAGACCGGGGATGGCCGCTATCTGGTGACCCTGACCGGCGTCTGCCGGTTTCGCGCCCTCGACGAGCTGGCGGTGATGGCGCCCTATCGCCAGCTGCGCGTCGACTACGCCCCCTTCATCGACGACCTGGCCCCGGCGACCGAGACGCCGATCGAGCGGGCCGGGTTCCTCGACGCGCTGCGCGGCTATCTGGAGCCGCGCGGCCTGGCCGTCGACTGGGACGCCGCCGAGTCGGCTCCGGCCGAATCCCTGGTCGACAGCCTGGCCATGGGCCTGCCCTTCGAGCCGAGCGAGAAGCAGGCGCTGCTGGAGGCGGTCAGCCACGCCGACCGCGCCGCCGTCCTGACCACCCTGTTGCGCATCGGCTCGGTGATCGCCGACGATGACGACGAGCCCTCGATGCAGTAGAGCATCGCAACGGATCGCCGTAACGGAACAGCCATGCCCGAGACCGCCACGCCCATCGACGTCGACCCCCGCTTGCTGGAGGTGCTGGTCTGCCCGGTCACCCATGGCCCGCTGGAATACGACCGCGACGCCGGCGAACTGATCAGCCGGGGCGCCAAGCTGGCCTATCCGATCCGCGACGGCGTGCCGGTGATGCTGCCGGAAGAGGCGCGGGAACTGAGCGAGTAGAATTCCGCCCCGCCCAAGGGGGAGCAAGGCCCCTATAGCGCCTCGCCGCGCAGCAGCCGGGGCAGATCGCCGACGGCGCCGCCGGCCTCGCGCATGAAGAACTTTCGCGCCGGGGCGATGCGGTTGACGACCGCCAGACCGAGGCCGCGGGCGGCCCGCAGGGGGGCGATGTCGTTGGAAAACAGCCAGGTGAAGAGGTCGGTGCCGGCCGCCAGCATGGTGTTGTCGAACCGTCGCCAGGCGCCGTAGCGCTCCAGCACCACCTCCGAGCCGATGTCCTCGCCCAGCCGCAGGGCCTCGACGAGGACCTGGGCCAGGGCGGCGACGTCCTTGAGGCCGAGATTCAGGCCCTGGCCGGCGATCGGATGTACCCCGTGGGCGGCGTCGCCCAGCAGGGCGATGCGCGGGGCGCTCATCTGTTCGGCAAGAGACAGGGACAGCGGATAGACGAACACCGGACCCTGCACCTGCGGCCGGCCGAGGAATTCGCCGAACCGACGCTGCATATGGGCGTGAACCACCTCGGGCCGGGCGCCGCGCAGGGCCTCGGCCTGGGCGGTCCTCTCGGTCCACACCAGGCTGGCGCGCTGGCCGGTCAGGGGCAGGATGGCGAAGGGTCCGCCGGGCAGGAAGTATTCGTGGGCGACGCCCTCGTGATCGCGTTCGAGGGCCACGGTGGTCACCACCCCCGACTGGCCATAGCCCCAGCCGACCACGCCGATGCCGGCCGCCTCGCGGATCACCGAGCGGCGGCCCTCGGCGCCGACGACCAGCGGCGCGCTGAGCACCCGGCCATCGTCCAGCCGCACCCGCGCCGCGTCGGGACCGACCTCGACCCCGGCCACCCGGGCGGGCGCCAGCACCGTCAGCCCCGAGGCGCGGCGCACGGCGGCGGCCAGGCCGGCGCGGATGCGGCGGTTCTCCAGCATGTAGCCCATGGCCTCGCCCTGGCTGACATCGCCGATCTCGGCGCTGTCGAACCGCAGAAAGGCCGTGCCGGGACGAGGGGCGGCGGCGCCGGGGCGGGCGCCGTCGGTGACCAGGATCTGCTCGATGCGCTGGGCGTGAGGTTCCAGGTCCGGTCCCGCCCCCAAGGCGCGCCACTGGCGGAAGGAGGCGTAGGCGATGGCGCTGGAGCGGCCGTCGAAGGTCGGGGCCAGCTGGTCGTCGAAGGGGGCCGGGTCAACCAGGATGGCGGTGAGGCCGGCGCTGGCCAGGGCCAGACCCAGGGTGGCGCCGGCCATGCCCGCGCCGGCGATGATGACGTCCGCGTCGAAGGGTTCGCTCATGACAGGGATATGTGCGCCGGTCAGGCGGCCAGTCCAAGCAAAAAGGCGCGAGGGGCGAGCGCGGAGCGGATCATCAACAAACAGGCAGTCTGTTCGTTGATGAAATGTCGTGTCTCTTCAGGAGACGGCGCTGTTGCGGGCGGTTGTCGGTTGGGGACGGGCGGCATTGAACCTCCACACCCTGCGGAGGCTTCGCCCCGCTGTCCCACCCCATGCAGGGAAGGAGGGAGGGGGCGTCAGTCGGCGAAGGCGGCCGAGGTGATCGCGCCGTCGGGGGAGAGTGAGGCCCGCTTCATGCCCTGGCTGACGTAGGGCATGGCGATGGATCCGTCGGCGGCCACGGCGATCAGGCCGCCGTCGCCACCCATGGCGGCGATCTCCGCCAGCACCGCATCGGCCGCCGAGGCCAGATCCTGGCCGCCGAAACGCATGCGATGGGCCAGCTGGGCCGCCGCGGCGACCTTGACGAAATACTCGCCCTGGCCGGTGCAGGAGACCGCCACCGTCTGGTCGGCCCAGCAGCCGGCGCCGATGATCGGGGTGTCGCCGACGCGCCCGGGCATTTTGCCGAACACGCCGCCGGTCGAGGTGCAGGCCGCCAGCCGGCCCTCGCCGTCGCGCACCACGCAGCCGACGGTGCCATGCGCCAGGGCGCCGGGCGGGTGATTGTCCTCGAAGGTTCCGGCCCGGGTGTACCAGGCTTCCGGGTCGGTGATCGCCGCGTAGCCCCGGGCGGCGGCGAAGCCCGCGGCGCCCGACCCGGCCAGCATCACATGCTGGGTTCGTTCCAGCACCTCCCGCGCCACGGCGATCGGGCTTTCGAAGCCTTCCAGCGCCGCCACCGCGCCACAGCGCAGGGCCGCGCCGTCCATGATGGCCGCGTCCAGTTCATAGACCCCGTCGGTATTGGGCGAGGCGCCGCGACCGGCGACATAGAGGCCGGACGCCTCAAGCTCACGGGTGGTCTGTTCGGCGACGTCCAGGGCGCTGGCCCCGGCCTTCAGGGCGTCGCGCGCCGCCTCGACCAGGCCGCGCATATGGACAATCTCGCGGCTGTAGTCGCGGCCGGCCTTCGCGCCCGCGCCGCCATGCAGCACAAGACTCAAACATTTGTTCGCCATCGGCGGCCTCCAGCCCTATGAACGCATCAACGGCGGCGATAGCCTGTTCGGCGTCATCATAAAAGCGGGAGACTTGGCATGAAGGCGGTGCTCAGCAAGGTTGTGGGGGGTCCCGAGACCCTGGTTGTCGAGGAGCTCGACGAGCCCACGGCCGGTCCCGGTCAGGTCCTGCTGTCGGTGAAGGCCTGCGGGGTCAACTATCCCGACGTGCTGATCATCCAGGACATGTACCAGTTCAAGCCGCCGCGTCCCTTTTCCCCCGGCGGCGAGGTGTCCGGCGTGGTCAAGGCGCTGGGTGAAGGCGTCACCAACGTCAAGGTCGGCGACCGGGTGCTGGCCAGCACCGGCAGCGGCGGCATGGCCGAGGTGGTGGCCCTGGACGCCAGCCGCCTGACGCCGATCCCCGATTCCATGCCCTTCGACGAAGCGGCGGCCTTCATGATGACCTATGGCACCAGCTGGTACGCGCTGAAGGATCGCGGCCACCTGAAGGCGGGGGAGACCCTGCTGGTGCTGGGCGCCGCCGGCGGCGTCGGCCTGGCGGCCGTCGAGCTGGGCAAGGCCATGGGCGCGCGGGTGATCGCCGCCGCCTCCAGCCAGGAAAAGGTCGATCTGGCCATCAAGCACGGCGCTGAATCCGGCGTGGTCTATCCCAAGGGGCCGTTCGACAAGGACGGCGCCAAGGCGCTGGCCAATCTGTTCAAGGAAGCCTGCGGGCCGCAGGGCTGGGACGTGGCCTATGACGCGGTCGGCGGCGACTATGCCGAGGCGACCATCCGCGCCTCGGGCTGGGGCGGCCGGTTCCTGGTCATCGGCTTCCCGGCCGGCATTCCCAAGCTGCCGCTGAACCTGACCCTGCTGAAGAGCTGCGACATCGTCGGCGTCTTCTGGGGCGCCGCCGTGGCCCGCGACCCCAAGGCCCATCAGGAAAACGTCCGCCAGCTGATGGAGATGTATTCGCAGGGCAAGATCCGGCCGCATGTCTCCGAGACCTTCAGCCTCGAGAAGGCCGGCGACGCCATCGCCCACCTGGCCGCCCGCAAGGCCATGGGCAAGGTGGTGGTGGTCACGGAATAGGACCTACCGCCTCCCCGGCGAAGGCCCGGGTCCAGATCAGACTGTCCAGGCGTGGAGGTGAATCTGGGTCCCGGCCTTCGCCGGGAAGACGGGCTCAGAGGTTGGAAAAAGAAGACACACTTCGGGAGAGAACAGACATGGCCGGCAGGCTTGAGGGAAAGATCGCCCTGATCACCGGCGGGGCGTCGGGCATTGGCCTGGGGACGGTCGAGCTGTTCGTCGCCGAGGGGGCGAAGGTGGTGGCCGCCGACCTTCAGGACGAGAAGGGGGCGATGCTCGAGAAGCGGTTCCCGGACGCCGTCCGCTACGCCCATTGCGATGTCACCGTGGAGGACGACATCGCCGCCGCCATCGCCCTGGCCGACAGCGCCTTTGGCGGCCTCGACATCCTGTTCAACAACGCCGGTCACGGCGGCCTGACCGCCGGGGTCGCCGAGCTGGACGCCGAGGGCTGGAGCGCCACCTTCGACCTGCTGGTGCGGGGCCCGGCCCTGGGCATGAAGCACGCCCTGCCGCTGATGCAGAAGCGGGGCGGCGGCAGCATCATCAATACCGCCTCGATCGCCGGACTGCAGGCCGGTTTCGGCCCGCTGGCCTACAGCAGCGCCAAATGCGCGGTGATCCACATGAGCCGGTGCGCCGCCGCCGAGCTCAGCCCGCAGAAGATCCGCGTCAACGCCATCTGCCCGGGCCTGATCGCCACCTCCATCTTCGGCGCCAGCTTCGGCCTGCCCCGGGCGGTGGCCGACCAGATGGCCGCTCAGGTCGCCGAGATCGGCCACAAGGTGCAGCCCTATCCCAAGTCCGGCGCGCCGGAAGACATCGCCCGCGCCGCCCTCTACCTGGCCAGCGATGACAGCGTCTTCGTCACCGGCGCCCACATCGTCGTCGACGGCGGCATCACCATCGGCGGCCGCGGCAGCTGGGACCCGAGCGTCGGCTCGCCGATCCTGGAGGCCCTGGGCATCACGCCGGAACAGGCCGAACAGATGCGGGCGGCCATGGCGGCGTCCCAGGCCTGACGGCCGCCCATGACCGCGCCCCTGGTCATTGACCCGACCCTGGACCCGGCCGCGATGGCGCCGGTCTTCCGGCGGCTGGGCCGGCTGCATCTTCCGGGATTCCTGGTCGCGGACGGGGCCCGGGCGGTCGGCGAGGCGCTCGCCTCGCCGCAGGTTCCCTGGGTCAAGACCTGGCGCACCCTGGGCCCCAGCCTTGATGGCCCGCTGGCCGATTTCGACGGCCTGACCCCGGAGAACCGCGCCGCCTTCGATGCGGAAATGACCCAGGCGGCCAGGGATCGGTTCTGTTTCCGCTTTGACGCCTGGCGGGTCAGCGACGACATCGACAAGGGTCTGCGCCGCGGCGGCGCGCTGGCGCCCATCGAGGCGGTGCATGACCTGGTCAACGGCGAGGCCTTCCAGAGTTTCGTCCGCACCCTGACCGGCGAGCCGCGCGGGTCCTTCGCCGACACCATGGCCAGCCGCTATCGCCCCGGCGACTTCCTGTCGGTGCATGACGACCTGATCAGCGGCAAGAACCGACTGTTCGCCTATGTGCTCAACTTCACCCCCGTCTGGCGGGCCGACTGGGGCGGGGTGCTGAATTTCCTCGACGACGACGGCCATGTGGCCGAGGGCTACGCGCCGGTGTTCAACGCCCTGAACCTCTTCGCCATTCCCAGCGCCCACGCGGTCAGCCAGGTGGCCAGCTACGCCGGGGCCAACCGGTTGTCCGTGACCGGATGGGTGCGCCATGCCTGAGCAGCTGCCGATCTGGGGGTTCGCCCCCGCCCGCCGCGCCCACGCCGCCTTCAAGGGCCTGGCCCCCAACATCCAGGGCGCGGCCTGGATGCTGGCCTCGGCCATCGGCTTCACGGTTATGACCAGCCTGATCAAGCTGCTGGGCGCCGACTATCCGGCCGCCCTGCAGACCTTCTATCGCTCGGCGGCGGGGCTGATCATCCTGCTGCCGATGATCCTGAAGGATGTGAAGGGGACCTTCCGGACCACGCGCCTGGGCATCCTGCTGTTCCGGTCCGCGGCCGGGACCCTGGCGATGATCCTCAGCTTCTACGCCTTCCAGAAGATGCCGCTGGCCGAGGCCAATGCGCTGAGCTTCACCCGCACCCTCTGGCTGGTGCCGCTGGCCTTCTTCGTGCTGCGGGAGAAGCTCGGGGCCTGGCGCATCGGCGCGGCCCTCGTGGGCTTTGTCGGGGTGTCGGTGATGCTGGCCCCGGGATTTACCGCCGGCGGCCATGGCTTTGGTCTCGCCCAGCTGGCCGCCCTGGCCTCGGCGGCGCTGTTCGCCATGACCATTACCGGCATGAAGGTGATGACCCGCGACCACAGCCCTTTCACCTTGCTGGTCTACGCCGCCGTCCTGGGGCTGGTGTTCGCCACGCCGCCGGCGATGTTCGTCTGGGCCTGGCCAAAGCCCGTCGATTTCGCCCTGCTCTGCGCCATGGGCGTGACCGGCACCATCACCCAGGCCTGCTACATCAAGGGCATGCAGGTCGGCGACGCCGCCGCCATGGCGCCGATCGACTACACCCGGCTGGTGTTCACCGCCTTTGTCGGCTTCACCTTCTTCCACGAGGTCCCAGGCTGGACGACCATTCTCGGCGCCGCCATCGTCGTGGCCGCCACCCTGACCATCACCTGGCGCGAACAGCGAACGGCGCGGGCCGCGCGCCAGGCCATGGCTCGGGAAACCGCGGCGGACGATCAGCCGGCCAGCTGACGAAACACCCCCAGACGGTCGAGCTCCTGCCAGTGGCCGGTGATCCGGTCGCGGTTTACGCCTGTTGCCGCGATCCATATGACTGGGGCTGACCAGCGAGGAGCGTCACATGCACAAGGGTTCCTGCCTCTGCGGGGCGGTCCGGTTCGAGGTCGCGGGGGATTTGCACGCACCGGACGCCTGCCACTGTTCCCAATGCCGCAAGGCCAGCGGCCACTACTGGGCCTCGACCGATGTGGCCGAGGCCGACCTGACCCTGCATGGGGCGGAGAACGTTCGCTGGTTCCAGTCGTCGGAAAAGGTGCGGCGGGGCTTCTGCGCCACCTGCGGCGCCACCCTGTTCTGGGATCCGGTCTTCCACCCCAAGATCGCCATCGCCATGGGCGCCTTCGATACGCCGACGGAGACGCGGTTGGGCATGCATATCCATGTGGCCGACAAGGGCGACTACTACGACATCGCCGACGGCCTTCCCCGGCACGAGCACTGACGCGCCGCGCGCCGCCCCTGGGTCCCGGCTCGCCCCGCGGGCGTCCGGGATGACGGGTGTTGGAGCCTACGACAGCGCCCCGACCAGGAAGGCGACCTGGGCGAAATAGTAGAGGAACCAGATGGCCCAGGCGTTGAGGCGGGGCGAGACCAGCAGTTCGCGCTGCTTGAACAGCTGCACCGCCAGGATGGCGTCGGAGGCCATGAACAGCACCCCGCCAACGGCCCAGGCCGGGCGGCTGACCGCGTCGATGAGGCCGGTGCAGGCCATGACGGCGATGACCACGACATAGGCGACCACAGGCCAGCGCAGGGTTCCAAGGTCGCGCCACAGCCAGGCCAGCATGGCGCCGCCGGTCAGGACGATCAGCGCCATGCCGATGAGGATCGCCGGCCCGATCAGCGGCAGGCCCGCCACGGCGAGGGCATGGCCGAACAGGGCGATGAAGCAGATGTGTCCCAGCAGGAAGGCGGCCAGTCCCGGGGCCAGCCAACGCTTGGGGTCGCCGGCCAGGAAGGCGTCGCCGACGGCGCAGAGGGCGAAGCCGGCAGCCAGGATGGACCAGGTCGTATTGGGATCGCCCTGGCCGGGAACATAGGTCGCCTGTGAAGCGACCGTCGCGTAGAGCGCCAGCACGCCCACAGGAAGCGTCTTGATGGCTGTCCGGAATGGAGATGGGCCACGACGGCTATAGACAAACCCATAGAGCAACGCCGACACCGGCGAGGTCAGGAAAATCGCTGCAGTCACAGCGCCGGCCAGAGACAGGCCGCCTCCAGAAGCTCCGGTCGGCGCAACGGGTTGCAATCGCTCGCCATGGCTATCGATTGTCGGCGGCGCCTTTTCGACCACCGCCTGGACAGCGCCCGTCGCGGCGGCGCGCCCTGGAACCATCGGCTCTTGCATCTACCCCTCCCCGTCTGGGTTGGGGGCAAGAGTATCGTTGCCCCGGTCAAAGTCGCGGGAAACTTTCGCGTCGTTCGCCCTCAGTCCCCGTCCGCCGCCAGGAACTTCCGGGCCGCGGCCTTGTGGCGGTCCTTCACATACTTTCCGGCCACGGCCAGAAGCGCGGCGATCACCGCCGCGTCGTCGGTGAAGCCGATGCCGACCAGGACGTCGGGAATGGCGTCGGTGGGCAGGACGAAATAGGCCAGGGCGGCCATCATCATGCCCTTGGCGGCCATCGGGGTTTCCGGGTCGCGGGCGCACCACCAGACGCTCAGCACGTCGTCGAGGAAGGGCACCTTGGAGGCGACCTTGCGGACCTTGGGCCAGAAGCCCCTGGCCACCCGCATCTCATTGACCTTGATGGTCTCTGGAACCAACGCCTTCTTCGGATCCAGAATCTCATCCACTCCGTTCTTTGGCGGGTTGACGTGGGGTGACGGCTTGGCTTTCGCGCTCACGGGGCTAAACCCTCTCTTCGAAACATCTATTCAACACGATCAGGATGGGAGACGTCCATGAAACTCGATAGTTCCGTCGCCGCCGTTGTCACCGGCGGAGCCTCCGGCCTCGGTGAAGCCACGGTCCGCGCGCTTGTCGCCAAGGGCGTCAAGGTCGCCATCTTCGACCTCGACCGCCAGCAGGAACGCGGCGAGGCCCTGGAGAAGGAGTTGGGGGTGACCTTCTGCGCCGTCAACGTCACCAGCGACGCCGAAGTCGACGCCGGCTTTGAAAAGGCCCGCGCCGCCAACGGCCAGGAGCGCATTCTCGTGAACTGCGCCGGCACCGGCAACGCGGCCAAGACCGCCAGCCGCGACAAGACCACCGGCGCCATCAAGCACTTCCCGCTGGCCCACTTCGACATGATCATCCAGATCAACCTGATCGGCACCTTCCGCTGCATCGCCAAGAGCGCGGCCGGCATGCTGACCCTCGATCCGCTGGAAGACGGCGAGCGCGGCGCCATCGTCAACACCGCGTCCGTCGCGGCCGAGGACGGCCAGATGGGCCAGGCGGCCTATTCGGCCTCCAAGGGCGGCGTGGTCGGCATGACCCTGCCCATCGCCCGCGACCTGATGGGCGAGGGCATCCGCGTCAACACCATCCTGCCGGGCATCTTCAACACCCCGCTGATGAACGCGGCCCCGCCGCAGGTGAAGGAAGCCCTGGCCGCCTCGGTGCCCTTCCCCAAGCGCCTCGGCCTGGCCGACGAATACGCCTCCCTGGCCCTGGAAATGATCTCCAACGGCTACTTCAACGGCGAGGACGTCCGCCTCGACGGCGCCATCCGCATGGCGCCTCGCTGAATCACTAGGGGCCGGCCCTTTGGACCGGCCCCTAGGAACGCTTACTGGCCTGATACGAATGACGTTCGCATCAGGCGTACTGGATCAGCTTCCACCAGACAGCTTTCCCTTTGTAGGGAGGGAAAGTGTTGCCCTTCGCGATGGGAGCGGTGGTGGTATCCACCGGATCATCCACCTTCCAGATGCCCGATTCCGGGCAAGTGGAGCCAGTGAACATCCGGGTGCCTATCGGCGTCTTAGTCGCAGTCGCGCTCATGTGAGCGGCTCCTTTTGGAGTGCTCGGTTGACACGATCCTCCGCCGATGAATCTATGTCATCGTTGGCTGCTCGCTTCGCCGAGCGGTTGATAAAAAGGGGCTGTGCGGACTTGTTTGATCGCTAGCCGTACAGCCCCCGCTGATTTCGTGCGAGGATTCGCGCGTACGAGTCCAGCAACCAGCATCACCAAGTAATCACGATCTGATGATCGCGACGCGCTGCGGCTTCAACTCAACGACTGCGACTGACCTTGATCAGTTTCGCGGATCCGGCCGCATGATGCCGGGGCCGAGGTTGGCCACGACTTCCCGGGCGTTGAAGCTGTGCTCCGGTCCGCCCGGCGAGGCGCCGCGATACATGACGATCTCGGCCGAGGCTTCGAAGCGGGTCACCGTCCGCATGTCCATCTCGTCGGCCCAGAAGTGGTCGTTGTACCAGGGGTCCCAGACCCGCCAGCCATAGCGGGGGCCGAAGTAGCGCCAGCTGGGGCGCCAGTAGCCGTAGCCGAAGCGGCCGGGGCCCGGATCGTAGTAGGTGCGGCGGTCGGCGCTGGTCTGGCGATCGGCCAGAACGAAGCCGTCATAGCCTTCCGACAGGGTCAGTTCGGCGGCGCGATACAGCAGGTAGCGCTCGACGGTGTCGCGGGACGTCAGGCTGTTGCCCGAGAAGCTGACCCGGAAACGGTCGGCGGTGATCCTCTGGTCGGTGTAGCCGCCGGAGACCGATTGGCCGCGGACGTTGGGTTGATAGGGGGTGGCGGTGGCGCAGGCGCCCAGGGTCAGGCCTGACAGGCCCAGCACCGCGGCGACCGCCAGGGCTCTGGCTTTGCTCATCTTGGCTCTCCCGTTGACCGCCGGCGCCTGGGCGCGGCGGATTGAAGGTGGTGTAAAGGATAACACCTCCCGCCGCCGCAGGGTTGCGCCTGATCAAGGCGCCGGCGTGACTGTCCCTAGTGACGAGAGAGAATCAGGCCGGCCGCCAGGATCAGCAGGGCGCCGACCGAATAGCGGAACAGTCGCCGGAAGCGGGGCTCGCTCATCCGGCTGGCCAGGGCCGCGCCGCCGAGGCCGTAGGCGGTCATGGTGATGAAATCCATGCCGATGGTGGCGATGGCGAACATCACCAGCTGCAACGGAACCGGGCGCTGCGGATCGATGAAGGGCGGCAGCACCCCAGCGAAGAACACCAGCGCCTTGGGGTTGGCCAGCTGCACGGCGAAGCCGTCGCGGAAGGCCGAGCGGTTCAGGTGGGTGTCGGGGGTCTCCGCCTCCGGGGCGTTGCGCCAGCCGGCGAGGATGGCGCTGATCCCCAGCCAGGCGACATAGAGCCCCCCGGCGATGGCCAGCAGGTGAAAGGCGTCTGGAAAGGCGATGACCAGGGCGCCCAGCCCCAGGGCCGCCCCGGCGAACCACACCAGGGTGGCGCTGCTCATCCCGACCACCCCCTCCAGCACCGCGCCGCGCCCGCGCCGCATGCCATTGGCGATGGAGAACAGATTGGCCGGCCCCGGCGTCGCCGCCAGCACCGACATGGTGGCCAGAAAGGCGGCGTAGCGGGCAGGATCGACAGGCAGGATCATGGGCGGCGGTTTAGGGCAATTGCTCCGCCGGGCAAGGGGGATGATGAGGGCGTCGTGGAGGGGCGGTCCCGCCCCCTACAGTCCCAGCCGCCTGGCCCGGCCGGCGATGGTCAGGGCGAGGCGTTCGGCGATCAGGCGGTCGGGCGAGCCGGTCTGTTTGCAGGCCTTGTCGGCGGCGAGGATTTCCGGCTGCAGGGCGTCGATGTGGTCGAGGGTCCAGGCCCGGGCCTGGCGCAGGAACTCGCGCTCCTGCTTCCAGAATACGCCGGAGGCCTTGGCCGCCTCGGCCAGGCCCGCGCCGCTGGCGTGCAGGGTCAGGGTGCGGCGCAACTTGGCCAGATGCATGCCCATGGCCCGCACAGCGGGGGGCCCCGTCTCGCCTTCTGCGGCGGCGCGGGCGAGACCGGCGTGGGCCGCGCCCAGCCGGCCGCCAAAGGCGTCGTTGGCGGCGTCGAACAGCGAGGCCTCCGGCTCGACCCCGAGGAAGTCCTCCAGCTCGGCGGCGGTGACCTGGCGGCCGCTGCCGGGCCCGATCCACAGGATCAGGCGCTCGATTTCCTGGCGGGCCACGCCCCGCTCCTTGGGCATGCGCGAGGCGAACAGCTCCAGGGCCGCCGAATCGAGACTGACCTTGTCGGCGGCCAGCGCCTCGCGGGCCATGCGGGCGACATCGCCCTGTTCGTCCTCGTAGCAGGGAATGGCGGCGCAGCCGGCGGCCTTTTCCGCCGCCTTGCGCAGGGCCGAGTCGCGCCCCAGCGCCCCGGCCTCGACGATCAGGAAGGCGTCGGGATTGAGGTTGCCCGCGGCATGGGCCGTCAGGGCCTCGGCCGCGGTCTTGTCCGGCGCCGCCCGCTCTCCGGTCAGGCGAACCCGCACCAGCCGCCGACCGCCCATCATCGACAGGGCGGTCAACTCCTCCTCCAGCCGGCCGGCCTGGTCCAGGTCGGTCTCGGTCAGCATGGCGACGTTGAACGGATCGTTGAGGTCCGGCGTGATGGTCCGCGCCAGGGCGTCGGCCCGCTCCCGCACCCCGCCCCGGTCGCGGCCATAGAGCAGCACCGCGCGGATATCCCCCGGCGGACTCTTCAGCAAGCGTTCAACGTCGGGGCGTTTGGAGACGATCATTCGGCAGGCAATCTAGAGTGCGTCCGACGGCGCGTCACCGTCGGATTGGCGGCCAACGACGGGACCGGAGAAGCCCAGATAGGCGCGTCCCAGCCGGACCAGCTCGTCCTCGAAGGCCGGGTCCAGCAGGAAGGGCTGATCCTCCATTACCGCCGCCCGCATCACCCCGTGCACGGACCGGTAGAGGACGAAGGCCTGGATCGGCGTCAGCGCCTGGCCGTCCGCATTGACTGGCGAGGGCATGGCGGCGAAGCCGTCGGCGCTGACCGGATCGTCGGCCAGCAGGGCCAGCAACGCCGCCTTGCGGGCCCGGCGCCGGCCGCCGAAGGCGCCCAGAAAGGCGCGGATCGCCGCCCGGTCGGGAGACAGTCCGGCGGGCGGGTTTGTCAGGGCGGCCGTGACCTGTGCATCGACCGAATCCCGCTCCCGCCGCGCCAGGGCGACGAGGATGGCGCGCTTGTCGGGGAAGTAGCGATAGAGGGCGCCGATGCTGACTCCGGCGCGCCGGGCGACGGCGTTGGTGTTGAATCCGGCCTCGCCGCTGGCCTCGAGAACCTGAGCCGCCGCCTCGAGAATCGCCTCGACGCTGGCCCGCGAACGGTCCTGCCGGGGCCTGGCGCGCCACAGTGGCGGGGTTTCGTCGGTCATGGCGCGGCCGCCTCCGGTCGGTGCGAAACCTGAGTAGGAAAACCTGAGCCTTGCTCACATTCTCTCGGCCGTCACCCACAATTTTCCGGAGCGGACATGACCTGGGCCACGAATCGACTGGACGCCCTGCTGGCGGGAGAGGCGGCGCCCCCGCCTGTGGTCGAAACCCTCGGGCTGGGCCTCCTCGATGCCTGGGAGCCCGGCAGGATCCGCAAGCGATGGACCCCGGACGCGGCTCTGGCGAACGGGGACGGCTCGATGTTCGGCGGCTATCTGGCCGCCCTGGCCGACCAGGCCCTGGCCTTCGCGGCCATGACCGTGGTTCCTGCCGACAGCGGCTTTCGCACCCTGAACCTGCAGATGAATTTCATCCGGGTGAGCCGCATGGTCCCGCTGTTGATCGAGGCGCGGGTCATCGACCAGACCCGGCAAATCATCGCTGTCCGGGCCGATATCCGCCGCGAGGACGAGACCCTGATCGCCGAGGCGACAGCGCAGCAGTTCCTGCAGCCGTTCGCGCGGTAGGGCGTGACGGAAAGAAGGGGTGGGGCGGGCGCCTACTGCCCGCGCTTCAGCATCCAGACAGCCAGATCCATCTGGATCTTGCGGGCCAGTTCGTCGGCGACCTTCTGTTCGGCGTCCTGTTGCGCGGCGATGGCGGCGTAGGGCTGGTCGGCGCGGTCGAAGGTCACCTCGGCGCGGCTGGCGCCCTGGGCGTCGGTCTCGCCGGTGGCGCGGGAGACCAGCTTCCATTCGGCGTCGACGACATATTCATAGCGGCTGGCCACGCCGTCGGGACGGCGGCCGCGCGGGATGCGCTGTTCCTTGAGCCGCAGCTCCAGCCGCCACTGCGGCGGGGCGGCGGCGTCCCGGGCCAGGGCGTCGTCGAGGGATTCCCGCAGCAGGGCGCCGGCGCGACCTTCCGGGGCCATGGTCTCGATGGCCGAAAGGCCCGGCGAAACTCCCGGCGCCGCATAGAGGGGCGTGAAGCCGCAGCCGCCCAGCGGCGCCGCCAGCAAGAGGGCGCCGAGGATCGCGAAAAGGCCGGCGGGTCTGGTCATGTTCAGTTGGCCACGATGTTGACGATCCGGTCCTGGACCACGATCACCTTGCGGACGGTGAGGCCGGCAAGGTGGACCGAAACGGCCGGGTCCGCCAGCGCCAGGGCGCGAACATCGGCCTCGTCGGCGCCCTTGGCGGCGGTCACCTCCCCGCGACGCTTGCCGTTGACCTGCACCGGCAGCACCACCTCGCTGTCGGCGATCAGGGCGGGATCGGCCTGCGGCCAGGCGACGTCGACGATCAGTCCCTCATTGCCCAGCCGGGTCCAGCAGGCCTCCGCCAGGTGGGGCACGAAGGGATTGATCAGGCAGGCGAGGATGGTCAGGGCCTCGTGCCGCGCGGCGAGCACCGCGTCGGAGGCGCCGGCGGCCGGATGGGCGCGCAGCGTGCCCAGGAATTCATACAGGCGGGCGACGCCGCTGTTGAACCGGAAGCCGGCGATGGACTCACCGACGGCGCCGATCAGCTTGTGCGCGGCGCGACGCAGTTCGAGGGCCGACGGATCATCCGACAGAGGCGGCGGCGGACCGTCCGGCTGGCTGTCGAACTCGTTCCACACCCGGTGGATGAAGCGGTTGGCGCCCTCGACCCCGGCGTTGGTCCATTGCACGTCACGCTCGGGCGGGCTGTCGCTCATCACGAACAGGCGGGCGGCGTCGACGCCGTAGGTGTCGAAGATCTCCTCCGGCGCCACGACGTTCTTCTTGGACTTCGACATCTTCTCGATGTCGCCGATGGTCAGGGTCTCGCCGGTGGCTTTCACCCGGGCGATCCGCGCGCCGCCCTCGGTGACGAACTCGACCTGGGCCGGTTCGACCCAGGCGCCGTCGGCGGCCTTGTAGGTCTCGTGGGTGACCATGCCTTGCGTGAACAGCCCGGCGAAGGGCTCCTCGACCGACAGCATCCCCTGGTCCTTCAGGGCGCGGGTGATGAAGCGGGCGTAGAGCAGGTGCAGCACCGCATGCTCGACCCCGCCGATATACTGGTCGACCGGCATCCAGCGATCGGCGGCGGCCTTGTCGATCGGCTCGGCGGCGTTGGGGTTGGCGAAGCGGGCGAAGTACCAGCTGGAATCGACAAAGGTGTCGAGGGTGTCGGTCTCGCGCTGGGCGTCGGCGCCGCAGGACGGGCATTTGACGTGCTTCCAGGTCGGATGGCGCGCCAGCGGATTGCCCGGGATGTCGAAGCTGACGTCGTCGGGCAGCACCACGGGCAGCTGGTCCCGCGGCACGCCGACGGGGCCGCAGGCCTCGCAGTGGATGATCGGAATCGGACAGCCCCAGTAACGCTGGCGGCTGACGCCCCAGTCGCGCAGGCGATAGACGGTGGCGCCCTTGCCCTGCTGCTGGGCCTCGACGCGGTCGATGGCGGCGGCCTTGGCCTGCTCGATCGTCATCCCGTCCATGAAGTCGGAATTGAAGATCTTGCCGGGACCGACATAGGCCTCGCTGCCGATCATGAAGGTCGCCGGATGGCCGTCGGAGGGCAGCACCACCGGCTTGACCGGCAGGCCGTACTTGCGGGCGAAGTCCAGGTCGCGCTGGTCATGGGCCGGACAGCCGAAGATGGCCCCCGTGCCGTAGTCCATCAGCACGAAGTTGGCGATCCACACCGGCACGGTCCAGGAGGCGTCGAAGGGGTGGACCACGGCCAGGCCGGTATCCATGCCCAGCTTCTCACCGGCCTCGATCTCCACTTCACTGGTTCCGCCGGCCCGGCAGCGGGCGACGAATTCGGCGACCTTCGGGTCGGCCGCCGCCAGCTGCTCGGCCAGGGGATGGTCCGGGGCGATGGCCATGAAGCTGGCCCCGTAGAGGGTGTCGGGGCGGGTGGTGTAGACCTCCAGCCCGTCTTCCAGCCCCGCCGGGGCGGCCCCAGACCAGCGCCAGGTCATCCGCAGGCCCCGCGAGCGGCCGATCCAGTTTTCCTGCATCAGCCGGACCTTGTCGGGCCAGCGGTCCAGGGTCGACAGCCCCTCGATCAGGTCGTCGGCATAGTCGGTGATGCGCAGGAACCACTGGGTCAGCTTGCGCTTCTCGACCAGGGCGTCGGACCGCCAGCCGCGGCCGTCGATCACCTGTTCATTGGCCAGGACGGTCATGTCGACCGGGTCCCAGTTGACCGTCGCCTCGCGCCGGTAGACCAGGCCGCTTTCATACAGCTTCAGGAACCAGGCCTGTTGCTGGCCATAGTATTCGGGGTCGCAGGTGGCGAACTCGCGCGACCAGTCGATCGAGGTTCCCAGCACCTTGAAGGGCTCGCGCATCGCCGCGATGTTGTCATAGGTCCAGCCCTTGGGATGGACGCCGCGCTCCATGGCCGCGTTCTCGGCCGGCATGCCGAAGGCGTCCCAGCCCATCGGATGCAGAACCGAATAGCCCCGGGCCCGCCAGTAGCGCGCCACCACGTCGCCCATGGTGTAGTTGCGCACATGGCCCATGTGCATGCGCCCCGAAGGATAGGGGAACATCTCGAGGATGTAGTATTTCGGGCGCGTGTCGTCGTCCGCCGTGCGGAACACATCGGCCTTGGCCCAGGCGTCGCGTTGCCTGGGCTCGTTTTCCTTGGGATTATAGCGAGCCATGGCCGGTGTTTAGGGCGCGGCCGCGCGCTCGGCAATAACCGTCAGCCTTCCCCCGTGCGACAGTCGTCGAAGGAAGGCTGAACGCCGGTTACTTGTCGCCGATATTGGCCAGATGCAGCCGGCGGGCGCGGTCGAGGATGGCGTTTTCCATGTCCGCCTCGGTCTGGGCCGCCGTCGGGGCGTCGGTCCAGGTTCCACCGCTGTTGACCTGCTTGAACACCGTCACGTTCAGCGCGTCGGCCCGCAGGCGGGTGTCGAGGATATAGACCGTGACCTTGAACCGCTCATCGGGGGTCTTGGGGTCGGTGTACCAGTCGGTGATGATCACGCCGCCGTAGGGATCGGCCGAGGCCAGGGGCATGAAATCAATCACGTCGAGCGAGGCGCGCCACAGGTAGCTGTTGACGCCGATCTCCGCGCCCTTGTCGACCTTGGCCTTGCCGCCGAAGCCGAACAGGCCGCCGCCGCCTTCCTTGACGGTCCTGGGACCGCCCGTGCCGCACGCGGCCAGAGCCGCCGTCATCACCACTACCGCGCTCAACCTGAACGCCCCGCGCGCAAACCGCATGCCTCTGTGCTCCAAAATCGTTCGCCCCCGCCCCGCGGATATCGTCACTGGACCCTGAGGTCCGCCCGCCACGTCCGGTCGGCGTCGTCCTCATGCTCCATATTCAGACAGACCCTGCCCTCTTTGCCCTGATGTTTCCATCCGGGCCTCGAACCGGGTCTGGCGGCGTATTGCGCCTTAGCGGTGCGTCTACATCATGGCAGGCTCAGGTCCAATGAGGAATCTCGTGACCTTCCCGCCACAGGCGAAGCGGGAATCGCCGCGCGCCGGGAGGCGGCGGTTGACCGGCGGCCTCGCCAAACCCTTATATGATCGTGAAGACGCGCCCCGGATCGCACCTTGATCCCCAGGCGCGGCACCGGGGTGGAAGGCACTTTAGAGCAGGGCATGACCAAGGCGCGTTACATTGCGGCGGCGGCTGCGCTGGTCCTGATGGGATCGGCGGGGATGGCCCACGCCCAGAGCGCGCCCCAGGGCGGCGCCGCGGCCAAGGCCCCCGCCGACTTCCGCGTCCGTGGCGATTTCGACCTGCGTGACGGCCGGCTTGGCCCGGCCCGCAGCGAACGCAGCCTTCAGTTCGACAACAAGACCGGCAAATGGGGCGTCAAGCTGGGTCTCGGCTCCCCGGTCGGTCGCGAAGCCGACGCCAAGGACCTCGAGGCCGGCGCCTATTTCCGGGTCACCCCCTCGCTTCGCATTGGCGGCGCCGTGGGCCTGGCCTCGGAACGCGACGCCCCGGTTCGCCGCTCCGGCGACAAGGAAGAGGCCCCCCGCGTGCGCCTCGAGACCACCTTCAAGTTCTAGGGTTTTCAGCCGGTCGGGCTGTCGCCATCGCCCCGCGTCTGCCGGAGCGCTTCCGCATGATCCCAATGTCGGATGAGGCGGTCGCCGGCCTCCCTGACCCGCGCCAGGTCCGATGCTCGATGGACCGGCCGCTGGATCCCGGCTTGCGCCGGGACGAGCGGAACCGGTTCAGTAGGGCACTTCCTCGGGCGGCCTGGCCTGTTCGGGCGTCGGGGCGCGGGGTTGTGGCGACGGCGGCGCGTCATTGCCCATGCCCAGGCCGGTGAGGATGTCGCCGATCGGGTCGGGACCCGGCGCCGGCGGCGGCGTCACCACGCCGCCGGGAATGGTCTGGGCCTTCAGCCGCGGCAGGGCCTGACCCATGAAGCTCTTCCAGATCTGGGCCGGGGCGCCGCCGCCGGTGACGCCCTTCATCGGGGTGTTGTCGTCCTTGCCGGTCCAGACGGCGACGACGAAGCCGCCGGTGTAGCCGACGAACCAGGCGTCGCGATAATCGCTGGTGGTGCCGGTCTTGCCGGCGATGTCG
>JAHBYC010000043.1 GCA_019636175.1 Caulobacter sp.
GGAGAAGCCGGCGTACTGGCGGACCGTCCAGGGGTTGGTGACGTACATCGTCGGATAGGGCCCGCGCAGGAAGGGCGCGACGCCCGGATAGCCGCTGAGGAAATCGAGATCCCTGGTGTCCTCGGGACCATAGGAGGGCGCGACGGCGACGCCTTCCGGCGTTTCCCAGGCCGCGCCGTCCGGCGCGGGCGTCTGGGCGAGGGGGATGGCGTCGAAATCCAGCTCGGCGAAGGTCGGGAAGGCGGTCATGGGCTCAGGCCTCCTCAAGAGCAGCGGCGAGACGGACAGGGGGCAGGGCCGGGCAGGTCGCCCCGGGTCCCGGCAGGCGGGGGTCGGGCCCCGGCGTTGCGAAGGCCGTGGGATCGACCTGAACGACCTCGACGGCGGTCTCGTCGGGATTGGGGAAGGCGTTGACGCCGAGAATCCTGTGCGGCGCGGCCAGCCAGGCGTCGCGGGTAGCGGCGACCGATTTGGCCACCGAGCCGCGCGACAGGGCCTCGATCAGGCCGCCTTCGGCCTCGATGGCCTGGAAGCGATCCCAGGCGGCGCGGGCCATCTGGTCGGTCAGGGTTTCGAGATAGGCGGAGCCGCCGGCGGGGTCTGCGACGCGGCCGAGGTTGGCCTCTTCCATCAGCACCAGCTGGGTGTTGCGGGCCTGGCGACGGGCGAAGGCGGTGGGCAGGCCGATGGCGTCGCTGTAGGCGCCCAGCACCACCGCGTCTGCGCCGCCGACCGCCGCGGCGAAACCGGCGGCGGTCAGACGGATGAGGTTGGTCCAGGGATCCTTGCGGGTCAGCATCCGGTGAGAGGAGTGGGCCTCGATCCGGGGTGCGACATCGACGCCGCAGGCCGCCGTGACGCGGGCCCAGAGGGCGACGGTCGCCCGCAGCTTGGCCACCCCGGTGAAGTACTCGCCATCCACGGAGACGCCGAGGGTGATGCCGGCGAACGCCTCCTGCATCGTCATGCCGGCGCGGACCATCGCCCGGGCATAGGCGACCGCGGCGGCGGTCATCACCGCCAGCTCGTCCGCCTCGCCGCCGCCGGCCTCGTGGATCACGGTCCCGCTGGCCAGCATCAGGCTGGCCTTGGGATGGATCGCCGCCAGCCGGGCGCCGACGGTGGCGGCGGAGACCAGATGGCTTTCCATCGGGCCGGGCGAGGCGCCGGTGCGGATGAAGGCCGAGAAGGGGTCCATGTGGAAGGCGAGGGGGGCGTTGGGCGCGCCCTTGGCCAGGGTCGCCAGCCAGTCGGCGGCGCGGGGCCCGAGGAAGCCGGCGTCAAGGGCGACCGACGCCAGATCGAGCAGGACGCCGTCCAGCACCCGGGCGAGACCTTCCGAATCGCCGACGGCGACGCCGGTCTCTCCCGTCGGATCGATGCGGACCAGAACCGAGGCGGCGCCCTGTTCCAGGTCCTTGAGGATTTCGGCATTGGCCTGGACGGGGTCGGGATGGGCGGTGACGCACCGCAGGTCCCACGGCCGGTCGACGTCGCGGGCGGAGAGATCGCGGGGATTGGCCGGACCCTCGGTATAGAGCGGCTGGATGGCGAGCCCGCCGACCGTGCGCGACACCAGCGCCTCGTCGAAATCGCGACCCTTGAGGGTCTTTTCGACCAACGCCAGCCACTCGGCGCGCGGGGCGGCGGGGAAGTCGTCGGCGAGGGACAGGGTCGGTCCGTTCACGGCTGGCTCCGGTGCAATGCAGCAATCGAGGCAGGGTCATGCGCCGCTGACGTAAGGAGCGTCAAGCGGTGGAGCGCGTCCGGAAGGCCCGCGCGGCGCCGGGAAGGGGAGGACCGGATGGGACTTGCCGGGGTCAAACGTTCGTTCTATTTACACCGTATATCAACTTCCCGAGCGAGATCCGATCCATGGCCCTGCCGCCCATCCTGCGTGACCGCCTGCGCCTTCCGGTGATCGGCTCGCCGCTGTTCATCATCTCCGGTCCCGAGCTGGTGATCGCCCAGTGCAAGGCCGGGGTGGTCGGCAGCTTTCCCTCGCTGAACGCCCGCCCGATCAGCCAGCTGGACGAGTGGCTGGCCCAGATCACCGAGGAACTGGCCGCCTGGGACCGGGCCAACCCGGACACCCCCTCGGCGCCCTTCGCTGTGAACCAGATCGTTCACAAGACCAACAACCGGCTCGAGGAAGACATCGAGCTGTGCGGCAAATACAAGGTTCCGGTGGTCATCACCTCGCTGGGCGCCCGGGAGGACGTCAACAATGCGGTGCACGGCTGGGGCGGCATCACCCTGCATGACGTGATCACCAACCGCTTCGCCCGCAAGGCGGTGGAGAAGGGGGCCGATGGCCTGATCCCGGTCGCCGCCGGCGCCGGCGGGCACGCCGGGGGGCTGTCGCCGTTCGCCCTGGTGCAGGAAATCCGCGAATGGTTCGACGGACCGGTGGCCCTGTCGGGCTCCATCGCCCACGGCAAGGCGATTTTGTCGGCCCAGGCCATGGGCGCCGATCTGGCCTACATCGGCTCGGCCTTCATCGCGACCCAGGAAGCCCGGGCGGTCGAGGGCTACAAGGACATGATCGTCGAGAGCGCCGCCGACGACATCGTCTACAGCAACCTGTTCACCGGCGTTCACGGCAACTACCTGCGGCCCTCGATCGTCAAGGCCGGCCTGGACCCCGACAACCTGCCGCAAAGCGATCCCTCGAAGATGAACTTCGGCTCGGGCGGCAACCAGGAAGCCAAGGCCTGGCGCGACATCTGGGGCTGCGGCCAGGGGATCGGCGCGGTGAAGGACATTCCGACGGCCGGCGAGATGATCGCCCGCCTGGCGTCGGAGTATGAGGCCGCCAAGGTCGAACTGGCCGCCAAGACCGCCCTGACCGCCGGCGCGCCCCTGGCGCTGGCGGCGGAATAGCGAGGGGAAGCCCGCCTTCGGGCGGGCCGCCCTTGGCGGCGGCGCTGGCCGGTCTAGGTTCCCGGACAAGCAGCTGGAGCCTCGCCATGTTACGATTTGCCGCCGCCTACATCGCCTCGGGGCTGGTTTTCATCGCCCTGGACTTCCTCTGGCTGTCGGTGATCGCCCAGAAGCTCTATCAGCGCGAGATCGGCGGGCTGCTGCTGGCCAAGCCCAATATGGTCGCCGCCGTGGCCTTCTACCTGCTCTATCTGGCCGGCGTGGTCTATTTCGCCATCCGCCCGGGCCTAGCCGCCGGGTCCTGGACCACGGCCCTGGTCAGCGGGGCGATGTTCGGGCTGGTCGCCTACGCCACCTATGACCTGACCAATATGGCGACGCTGCAGGGCTTCTCCTGGACGGTGGTGGCCGCCGACCTGGCCTGGGGCGCCTTCGTCACCGCCGCCATCGCGACGGCCGGCTATTTCGGCGGGTCGCTCATCAAGGCCTGAGCCTGTCGCTGTCCGGCCTGGTTCGCCAGCGCCCTGACGGGTGCATGGTGCGCCGCGAGAAAATTCCTGCGATCAAATTCGAATTTGTGGTATGCCGTGCCGGGCCGCAGATTCAAGCAGATCAGGGGTGTTTCATTGTCCGGTACGAATTCGAACGATTTTGACGTGCTGATTATCGGCGCGGGGCTGTCGGGGATCGGCGCCGCGCGCTACCTCAAGAAGGGTCTGCCCAAGGCCCGCTTCGCCATTCTTGAAGGCAAGGGGCGTATGGGCGGCACCTGGGACCTGTTCCGCTATCCCGGCATTCGCTCCGACAGCGACATGCACACCATGGGATACGCCTTCAAGCCGTGGAAGAACGCCAAGGCCATCGCCGACGGCGGCTCGATCCTGGGCTACATCAAGGAGGCCGCCGCCGAAAACGGCCTGGAAAACCATATCCGCTACAACAGCAAGGTCCTGCGGGCCGACTGGTCGTCGGAGGACAGCCGCTGGACCCTGCAGGTCGACCGGGGCGAGGGGGGCGTCGAGACCCTGACCTGCGGCTTCCTGTTCTCCTGCGCCGGCTACTACAAGCACGGCCAGGGCTATCTGCCGCATTGGGACGGCTACGAGGATTATCGCGGGACCCTGGTGCACCCCCAGTTCTGGCCCGAGGACCTGGACTATGACGGCAAGCGGGTGCTGATCATCGGCTCCGGCGCGACGGCGGTGACGCTGACGCCGACCCTTGCCGAGAAGGCCGCCAAGGTCATCCAGCTGCAGCGCTCGCCGACCTATGTCGTCACCCGACCGGCCGAAGACGCCCAGGCCAACACCATGAAGAGGTGGCTGCCTGCGACGGTGGCCTATCACGCGGTCCGCTGGCGCAACATCCTGCGCGGCCGGATCATGGCGCGGAACATGGGCAAGGACCTGAAGGCGGCCAAGCGGTTCCTGATCGGCATGGTCAAGGCGCAGCTGGGCCCCGACTATCCGGTCGAGAAGCACTTCAAGCCCGACTACCTGCCGGGCCAGCAGCGAATCTGCATGGTGCCGGACGGCGACATGTTCAAGGCCATCAGAAGCGGGCGCGCCGAAGTGGTCACCGACGAGATCGAGCGGTTCACCACGACGGGCGTTCTGCTCAAGAGCGGCGAGCACATCGACGCCGACATCATCATCACCGCGACGGGGCTGGAGCTGGAATTCCTCGGCGGCGTCGAGGTGAGCGTCGACCAGCAGCCGATCGATCCGGCCAGGCTGCTGATCTACAAGGGGTTCATGTACTCCAACGTTCCGAACCTGATCTATTTCACCGGCTACACCAACGCCTCCTGGACGCTGAAGGTCGATCTGGTCGCCGAGTATGCGGTGCGGCTGCTGAAGCGGATGAAGGCCAAGGGGGCGGTGCAGGTGCGGCCGGTGGCGACCGAAGCCGACTACGCCCTGCCCAACCGGGCCAACCCCTTCATCACCGGCTATGTGCGGCGGGCGGCCCATCGCCTGCCCAAGCATGGCGGCGCCTTCCCCTGGATCCACGAGCAGAACTATCTGTGGGACCGCAAGACGCTGCGGGGCGGCAAGCTGGAGGACGGAACCCTGAGGTTCACCGGGCCGGAAATGATCGAACTGCCGCCGTCACAACGGGCCGAGACGCCGGTGCAGATCGCCGCGGAGTAGGTGAGCTCCGAAGGCCTTATTGGTCGCGCGTTCTTGATTCCGAGTGCCGGTTCCCGCTTGTCGGAACCCGGCACGTGCTGTCGACATCTGGTGAATGACCCGCCTTCCCATCGCTCACCCCGGCGCAGGCCGGGGCCCAGCCGCCTGAGCGCCGGCTTTTCCAGACAACTCGGCCGACCTGGCGCCCGATACTGCATCCCGGCTTTCGCCGGGACGAGCGGAATACAGGGGCTCGCCTGAATGTTGATTGCCCCAAGGCGCGCCGACGGGCCGGGTCTGGTCCCGGGTTCGTCACGGGTTGAAGGGGGGAAGGGCCTGAAACAGGTCGGCCCCAAACCCCGTTCCGGGTTTGGGGCCGATGGTGCCGTCGGGCAGGATTGAACTGCCGACCTCAGCCTTACCAAGGATGCGCTCTACCACTGAGCTACGACGGCGAAGCAGGTGAGGCGCGCCTAGTAGCGAAGGTGGGCGGCCGTGTGAAGGGAAAAATCGGCTTGACCTGAAATCACCCCGCGTCTCCTTTCAGGTGATGAGCCAGCCGCCCAAGCCGCCCGTCGACGACAAGTCCGCCAGGGAAGCGCGGCTGGCCCAGGCGCTGCGGGCCAATCTGCGGCGACGCAAGGCGGCGGCCCGGACCGCGCCGAAGTCGTCTGCACCAAAATCACACCCGGCGCCCAAACCCGACTGACAGGGAAATGACAGGGTCAAGTGGCGCGGCGGGCTTGCGCCCGCTATGAGGCAGACCACAGATGAACAGTACGGCGCGGGCGGCATGGCCCCCGCCCGAGTCTAGAGGGACTGGATGGACAGCATCGCCATCACCGGGGGCGGAGAGTTGAGGGGCACCATCCCCATCAGCGGCGCCAAGAATTCCGCCATCAAGCTGATGGTCGCCAGCCTGCTCACCGAAGAGCCCCTGCGCCTGACCAACATGCCGCGGTTGGCGGACACCCGGTTCCTGGGCAAGCTGCTCAACCACCTGGGCACCTCCATCGTCGAGAGCGATGGTCCCGACGGCCCGGAGTCGGTGCTGCACACCCCGACCATCCGCAGCCATTTCGCGCCCTATGACCTGGTCCGCCAGATGCGGGCGAGCTTCAACGTGCTGGGTCCGCTGGTGGCCCGCAATGGCCAGGCAAAGGTGTCCCTCCCGGGCGGCTGCGCCATCGGCGGCCGGCCCGTCGACCTGCACCTGAAGGCCATCGAGGCGCTGGGCGTGCAGATCGACCTGCATGAAGGCTATGTCTACGCCCAGGCCCCGCGCGGTCTCAAAGGCGCCGACATAGAGTTTCCGGTGGTCTCCGTGGGGGCGACCGAACATGCCATGCTGGCGGCCGTCCTGGCCTCGGGCGTGACCCGTCTGATCAACGCCGCCTGTGAGCCGGAGATCGGCGATCTGGCCGATTGCCTGAACGCCATGGGCGCGCGCGTCGAGGGCGCCGGGACGTCGGTCATCACCATCACCGGCGTCAGGAAGCTGAGCGGCGCCACCCATGCGGTGATCTCCGACCGCATCGAGGCGGGCACCTATGCGGTGGCGGCGGCGATGACCGGCGGCGAGGTCCGCCTGACCAACACCCGCGCCGACCTGATGGAGGCCCTGCTGGTCAAGCTGGAGGAGGCCGGCGTCGGCGTCACCCGCACCAACGACGGGGTGATCATCCGGCGCAATGGATCGCGGTTGAAGGCCGTCGATGTCGACACCGCCCCCTATCCGGGTTTCGCCACCGACCTGCAGGCCCAGTTCATGGCCCTGATGACCCTGGCCGAGGGCGAGAGCGTCATCCGCGAGACCATTTTCGAGAACCGCTTCATGCATGTGCCGGAACTGGCCCGGCTGGGCGCCGACATCACCGCCTCCGGCAGTGAGGCGCGGGTGAGGGGGGTCGATCATCTGGAAGGCGCGCCGGTGATGGCGACAGATCTGCGCGCGTCGGTCGGCCTGGTGATCGCCGGGCTGGTGGCGTCCGGGGAGACGCGGGTCAGCCGGGTCTATCACCTGGATCGCGGCTTCGAGCGGCTTGAGGAAAAACTGAACGCCTGCGGGGCCAACGTCCGGCGGATCAAGGGCGAGGGCCTGATCGAGGAATGAGCGCGGCGCCGGAAGCAAAACCTCTGCGGCTGCTGGCGGAGGACGCCGACGACCTGGCGGTCATCGCGGCGGCCGTGCAGGACGCTGTCGGCAAGATCGGCGACATCCGGTTCGAGGCGTCGGCGCGGCGCCTGACGCTGGGCCTGAACCGCCTGCGCTGGGAAACCAGCGACAAGGCCGGCGCCGAGCGGATCCGGACCGGACTGCAGTTGACCGGGGTGCTGGCGGTGCGCAGCCGCAATCTGCGACGCGAGGCCAAGGCGGCGGTCGTTTCCCTGATGGATCTGTCCTTCGAGCCGGGAGAGGCTCCCGGCGGGGTGGTCGTGCTGACCTTTTCCGGCGGCGGCGAGCTGAGGGTCGAGGTCGAGTGCATCGACGTCGCCATGGCCGATGTCTCCGCCCCCTGGCCGACACCGAGACGGCCAAGCCACGAAGAGGGCTGAGTCGTCCTGTAAGAGTGAGTATCGCGTCATGGATCGTCGGACCCTGCTGATCGCCCTGGCCGCCAGCCCCCTGGCCGGACCCGCGCTGGCCCAGAGCAAGGCGATCGTCGCGCCGATAAGACTGGCCAATGGCCGCGTCCTGATCGACGCCCTGATCAATGGTCAAGGGCCCTATCCCTTCGCCATCGACACCGGCGCGGTCGTCAGCGGGGTCGATCAGGCGCTCGCGGAGGAACTGGGTCTGCCGTTGATCCGCAAGGTCAACCTGGCCAAGCGTCCGTTCGATCTGTTCAAGGCCTCGGAGCTGGTCCTCGGCGGCGCGGTGCGTCAGCAGGACGCGGCCCTGTTCGGCTTCAAGCTCAATCTGGGCGGCGCGAGGGGCCTGATCGCCGCCGGCCTGCTGACCAGCTTCGACAGCACCCTCGACTTCGAGCGCCAGCAGTGGCGCGTCTATCCGGACGGCGGCGGCGAGCGGGCGGGCGATACACGGCTGGCGTCCTGGTTCCGCACGGACCCGGGCGCCAACGGCTCAAGACGCATCGGCGTCGAGGTGACGCTTGACGGCAATCCGCTGAAGCTGGTGGTCGACACCGGTGCGCCCAGGGCCGTCATCCTGGAGCGGGAAGTCGGGCGGCGGCTCGGCTACTGGAACGAGTCACGGCCGTTCGCGCCGATGCCGACCAGCCGGATCGATGGTCTGGCGCCGAAGCCAGCGCGCAGCATGCGAGGAGACCTGCTGCAGGTCGGCGATATCCGGTTCGAGCGGCCGATCGTGACCGTCGAGGACAGGCGGCCGATCCAGGGCGGCTTTGACGGAATCCTCGGCCTGCCGGTGCTGGAGGCCATGAACCTGTCGGTCGACACACGGGAACAGGCGCTGTGGGTCCGGTCCAGCGGTCGGCCGGTCTGGCGGGAACGCCTCAGTCGCACGGGGCTGTGGATCGACGAGACGCCAGGGGGCGTGAAGGTCTCGGTCGTCGGCGTGGGCAGCCCGGCGCAGGCCGCGGGGCTCAAGGCCGGTGACCGCATCACCGGCGGGAGCTTCCGCGACATCCTGGGTCTGCTGCGAGCCGACCAGGCGCCGATCACTCTGCAGGTGGAAGGGCGGGGCGCGGTGACCCTGATCCCGGCGGACTATATCTAGGCCGGCGCATTCCCCGGCGGCGCTTTTTCCTTGATCTGACAGCCAAAGGCGCCAAGTGAGCGGCATGCGTCGTTTCCGTTACACCGATCCCGATTTCCAGACCCGCTTCGCCGCCTTTCTTGATGAGCGGCGCGGTCAGCCGGCCGATGTCGACGAGGCGGCCGGCGAGGTTCTGGCGGCGGTGAAGGCCGGGGGGCTGGAGGCGGTCCTCGCGTTCAGCAGGAAATTCGATGGCGTGGAACTGACCGCCGAGACCATCCGGGTCAGCGCCGGAGAGATCGCCGAGGGCGTCGCCGCCTGCGATCCGGCGGTGCGCGAGGCCATCGCCTTCGCCGCCCAGCGCATCCGCGCCTATCACGAGCGCCAGCGGCCCGCCGACCAGCGCTGGATCGACAGCGCCGGCGTGGAGCTGGGCTGGCGCTGGGGGCCGCTGGAATCGGTCGGGGTCTATGTGCCCGGCGGCCGGGCGGCCTATCCCTCGACCGTTCTGATGAACTGTATTCCGGCCCAGGCGGCCGGCGTCGATCGCATCGCCATGGTCACCCCGCCGGGCAAGCTGCAGCCGGCCGTGCTGGCGGCGGCCCATGAGGCGGGCGTGAGCGAGATCTGGCGCATTGGCGGGGCCCAGGCCGTGGCCGCCCTGGCCTATGGAGCCGGGCCGATCGCCCCGGTGGACAAGATCGTCGGTCCCGGCAACGCCTATGTCACCGCGGCCAAGCGGCGCCTCTATGGCGTGGTGGGGATCGACGCCCTGGCGGGTCCCTCGGAAATCGTCGTCGTCGCCGATGCCGACAACGATCCCGAATGGATCGCGGGGGACCTGCTGTCGCAGGCCGAGCATGATCCGGCGGCCCAGTCGATCCTGATTACCGATGACGAGTCCCTGGCCGAGTCGGTGGAGGCGGCGGTCGAGCGCCGGCTGGCAACGCTGGCCACCGGCAAGGACGCGGCCATCAGCTGGCGGGAGCACGGCGCCGTCATCATAGCTCCGCTGGCGCGCAGCCCCGGGCTGGTCGACCAGATCGCGCCCGAGCACGTGGAATTCTGCACCCACGATCCTGATTCCCTGGCCGATCAGGTGCGGCACGCCGGCGCCATCTTCCTGGGACGTCACACCCCCGAGTCTCTGGGCGACTATGTGGCCGGGTCCAACCATGTGCTGCCGACCAGCCGGGCGGCCCGTTTCCAGTCCGGCCTGTCGCTGTTCGACTTCCTCAAGCGCACCTCGGTAATCAAGGCTTCGGCCGGCGCCTACGACCTGCTGGGACGTCATACGGTGGCGCTGGCGGAGGCCGAGGGCCTGCCGGCCCATGCCTTGTCGGCGGCGCTGCGGCTGCCCCGCGACTGATGGCGCCGGCCGCTTGCCGCTTTCGTCGGCAAAAGCGGTATCCATGGGGGGCGATGGCGCACTATCCTGTCCGCGACCCATGACCGACGACCGAACCCTTCACCGCCTGCAGAGCATCGAGCTGGACGAGGACTCCCTGTCCTCGGCGTCCCGCGATCAGGAGCAGGAGCGTCAGGTCGCGATCTTCGACCTGCTGGAAGCCAACTACTTCGAGCCGGCCGGGGCCGAGAGCGGACCCTATGACCTGAAGATCGCCCTGATCGAGAACCGCCTGGCGATGCATATCGCCGGCCCCGGCTATGACCAGACCCACCTGCTGTCGCTGTCGCCCTTCAAGGGGGTGATCCGCGACTACTTCATGATCTGCGAGAGCTATTACGCGGCCATCCGCAACGCGACCCCGGCGCAGATCGAGGCGCTGGATATGGGACGGCGCGGGCTGCACAACGAGGGATCGACGCTGCTGCAGGCGCGGCTGGAGGGAAAGGTGAAGACCGATCTCGACACGGCCCGGCGGCTCTTCACCCTGATCTGCGCCCTGCACTGGCGCGGATGAGCCCGTTCGACGCCACACCGGGGGCGGTGCTTTTCAGCTGTAATTTCAATCGGGTGCGCTCGCCCATGGCCGAGGCCCTGATGAAGCTGGCCTATGGCAACGCCATCTTCGTCGACAGCTGCGGGTTGAAGGCCGACCCGGACGAGGAGGGCATGGACCCGTTCGCCGCGGCGGTGCTGGAGGAACTGGGGATCGATCCGGGCGGGCATACGCCCAAGTCCTTCGAGGAGCTGGAGGACGACAGTTTCGACGTGGTCATTTCCCTGACGCCGGAGGCCCAGCACCGGGCGGTGGAGATGTCCCGGGGCAGGGCGGTCGATATCGAATACTGGCCGACCCATGACCCGACCCTGGTCACCGGTTCACGGGAACAGCGGCTGGAGGCCTATCGCCAGGTTCGCGACGAGCTGTATGGCCGCATCCGCCGACGCTTTGGCCGGGTGACGACCGCCGGCGGCTAGAGAATCGCCTTGGTGTCGCAAAGCATCGACCTTTGCCCCCCTCTTGCGTTATAAGGCCCGCCACCGAGCCACGGCTCGCGCTCCGAATCGTGGTGCGCGAGCCGTGTTGCTTTAAGGACAACACTACTGAGAGGCCGAATGGCTAAGGAAGAACTGCTTGAGTTCCCGGGCACCGTCAGCGAGTTGCTGCCCAACGCAACCTTCCGCGTGACGCTTGAGAACGACCACGAGATTATCGCCCACACGGCGGGCAAGATGCGCAAGAACCGCATCCGCGTGCTGGCCGGCGACAAGGTGCTGGTCGAGATGACGCCCTATGATCTGACCAAGGGTCGCATCACCTACCGCTTCAAGTAGAGATCGCGCTTGACCCTGACCCGGGAAAAGCCGGTCGCAGACAGTATCGGCGCGGGTGCGCGCTTGGTTCTTGGCAGCGCCAGTCCGCGGCGCCTGGAACTCCTTCGCCAGGTCGGGATCGAGCCCGATCTGGTCGATCCGGCAGACATCGACGAGACCCCTGGAAAGGACGAGACGCCGCGGCGGCTGGTCCTGAGGCTGGCGCGCGAAAAGGCCGCGGCGGTCGCCGCGCGGCACGAGGGCGCCCATGTGCTGGCCGCCGACACCCTGGTCGCCGTCGGCCGGCGCATTCTGGGCAAGCCCGCCGATGAGGCAGAGGCCCGCCGGATGCTGGCTCTGCTGTCGGGGCGGTCGCACTGGGTGCTGACCGGAGTGGCGGTCATCGCGCCGGGCGGGCGGGTCGCCGACCGGGTCGTCGAGAGCCGCATTACCTTCAAGCGCCTGAGCCCGGCCGAGACCGAAACCTTCATCGCCTCCCGGGACTGGGACGACGCAGCGGGGGGCTACAAGATCCACAAGCGGGCAGGGGCCTTTGTCACCGCCCTCCAGGGCAGCTTCACCGGCGTTGTCGGCCTGCCCCTCTATGAAACCCTGTGTTTGCTGGAAGGCCTGGGCTGGCGGGCGACCGGGCCCGGGGCATGAGCCGGCGCGAGGCCTTTCTGGATCGCGGCGTCGGCGAGAGCCGGGGCGTGGTGCTGCTGGACGGTCGTCCGGAGCGGCTGCTGATTCGGCGGGACGGCGATCCGCCGGTGCTCGGATTGGGCGCGCGCAGTATCGCCCGGGTGAAGAAGGTCGAGCCGGCCTTCGCCTCGGCCTTCCTCGAGCTTGCCGATGGCCATGAGGCGATCATGCCGTTCCGGTCCGATGTGACAAAGCCGGTGCAGGGGGCCGCGGTCGAGGTGGAGATTCGCGGCGAGGCCCGTCTGGGCAAGCTGGCCAACGCCTGGCAACTGGACGGGGCCGAAGGGCCCCCCAGGCTGCTGGCGCCGCCGCCCTCGCTGCAGGACGATCTTCTGGCCCTTGCCAGGACCGACCGCATCGAGACCGGGACCGAGGCGCGCGAGGCCGCCGATGAGGCGGAGGCGGAGGCCCTCGCCACGGTCCATTCCCTTCCCGGCGGCGGGTCCATCGCCATCGAGCCGACCCGCGCCCTGACCGCCATCGACGTCGATACGGGCGAGCGGACGGGCGGCGATTCGAAGCGGGTGGCCCGTCAGGCCAATCTGGCGGCCATCGCCGCCGCCGCCCGACTTCTGCGGTTGAAGGGGCTGGGCGGGCTGGTTGTCATCGATCTGGCGGGTCGCGGACACGACAGCAATGCGATTCTGTCGACCCTGAGAGCGGCGTTCTCGGCCGACAACCCGGGGGTGGCCATCGGCCCGGTAAGCCGGTTCGGCACCGTCGAGCTGACGATTCCCCGCCGCCGGCGGCCGGTGATCGAGCGGCTGCTGGGCGAGACGGGCGGGCTTTCGCCGCTGTCGGCGGCGCTTCGCCTGGCCCGGATGCTGGAAAGGGAAGGGCGGTCGTCTCCCGGATCGCGGCTGACCGCCCGGTGCGCACCGCCGGTCGCCGAAGCTTTTGGGCCGCTGACGCCCGGCATGACCGATCTGCTGGGGGCGCGGTATTCGATCGAGCCCCAGGCCGGATGGGGCGCGGACCGGCTGGAGGTGACCGCATCATGAGCACGACCTGCCCGATCTGCGACAAACCGGTGAATCCCGACTATCGGCCTTTCTGTTCCAAGCGCTGCGCCGATGTCGATCTGCATCGCTGGCTGTCGGGGAGCTACGCCATTCCGGCGCTGGACGACGAGCCTGCGTCGGACGTCGACGGCGAGGACGAATAATCCTGCACTTGTCGGCTGGACTTGCGGCGGGCCCTCTTCTATAGACCCGTCTCCCGCGAGGGCGGCCCCCTCGCAAGGCCCGGGCCTGGGTAGCTCAGTTGGTAGAGCAGCGGATTGAAAATCCGCGTGTCGGTGGTTCGAATCCGCCCCCAGGCACCACTCCTTCGCTTTTCGCGCGAACCGTCCACAAATCCATACATCGTCGACCGGTGTTCCGCCGTTTTGCTGCGGTGCACAATGCATTTTCACCCGCTGAGGGAAAATCCTTCGATCCATCATGTGTTTTGGATGCTGCGGCGCAACATAGAGGGCCCGATTGGGGCCTGGTGCGACCATTTCATGTTTATCTCGCCCCTTGACGATGCAGAAAGGGGTTGCCAAAGGGCCCGTGCGCCAAGTCTAACTTGGTGGAAGAGCTGTGCGGTCTCGCGACCGTGCAGCTTTCATGCGCCTTCACAATGCTCTCACCAATCCGCACGATGGTGAGGGTGTCGCGGGTCGGGCGCAGCGAAAGCGTCTCGTATGCGTTCCATTCCCGGTTCGCTTACGAGAATAAATTAGTCTAGGGTGGAGACGCTTCCGCGCGACGACCCTTCGGTCCAAAAAGTGCTAGACCAAGCAGGAACTGGCGAAAGATGCTCGAGAACAAACGAACGACCCCTCTCCTCGCTGCGATTGGCGCCCTGGCGCTGATGGCGAGCGCCCCCGCTTTCGCTCAGGAAGCCGCGGCCCCCACCACCGAAGCCGCCGCCCCTGCGGCCGCCGAAGCCCCCGCGGCTGCGCCGGCTGAGGGCAAGGCTCCGCCGACCATCGAAAGCCATGGCGGCAAGCTGACTCCGGTCGCCATGTTCCTCGACGCCGAACCCGTCGTGAAGGTGGTCATGATCGGCCTGATGCTGGCCTCGGTCTTCAGCTGGGTGCTTCTGATCACCAAGCTGTTCGAGTTCGGCGGCCTGAACCGCAAGTCGGACCGCTTCGTGGAAGCCTTCCGCGGCGCCAAGTCGATCAACGACATGGGCCGGATCGGTATCTCCGAAGAATTCGAAGGCAACCCGCTGGCCGACATGGCCGCCGCGGCCGCCTCCGAAGTCGAACTGTCGCGTCAGGCTGGCCTGCAAATCGCCGGCGAACACCGCGACTCGACCATCATGCGGGCCCAGACGGCCGTCAGCGCGGTGCAGTCGACCCTCTCCAAGCGCCTGTCCGGCGGCATGCAGTTCCTGGCCTCGGTCGGTTCGTCCGGTCCGTTCATCGGTCTGTTCGGCACCGTCTACGGGATCATGAACTCGTTCATCGGTATCGCGAACACCAACACCACCAACCTCGCCGTCGTGGCCCCCGGCATCGCCGAAGCCCTGCTGGCGACCGGTATCGGTCTGTTCGCCGCCATCCCCGCGGTTATCTTCTACAACTACTTCCAGACGCGGATCTCCGCGTTCGGCACCCGCACGGACGGTTTCACCGCTGAACTGATGAACGCCATTTCGCGGCAGCTCGACAAGGGGGCCTAAACCAGATGGCCGCCAAACTCGCAGGCTCCGGCGGCAGCGACAGGTACCAGGTCGAACAGAACAGCGAGATCAACGTTACGCCCTTCGTGGACGTCATGCTGGTCCTTCTGATCATCTTCATGGTGGCTGCACCGCTTGCTAGCGTGAATGTCGAGCTGAAGCTGCCCACCGCGGTGGCCAAGCCCCGACAGAACCCGCCGAAGCCAGTTTACATCTCGATCCAGAAAGGCGGCGCTGTGTACATCGGCGACTTCCCGACCGATCTGGCCGTCATTGGCGAAGATCTGCGAAAGCAGGTCGGCAAACGTGATCCGAGCAAAGAGCGGATCTTCATCCGGGCTGACAAGGAGGTCCGCTACGGCACCTTCATGCAGGTCATGAACGCACTGCAGGACAACGGTTTCTACAGTGTGGCTCTGATTGGCCAGGATGACAGTAAAGCTGCGGCGGGTGGGTGACGCTGATGTCAGATCAAACTCAAGACCTGGCCAGGCCAATCCACAACCCGTTCGACGCGCCGAAGCAGAAGACCAGCCCGGTCGCGTGGTTTGTGGCCATCGGTATCGTGGTCCTGCTTCACGCAGGCCTGGTTCTCTACCTCTACAAGATGCGCTTCACCATCAAGGAGCGTAACTTCGAGGACGAGAAGCTGGACACGCAGCTGATCAAGCCGCCGCCGCCTCCGCCCCCGCCGCCGCCCCCGCCGCCTCCGACGGACAAGCCTCCGCCGCCGGCCAAGGTGCAGCCGCGTCCCCCTGTCGCGCCGCCGGCGGATCTTCCGCCGCCGCCGCCTCTGCCTCTTCCGCCGGTTCCGGAGCGCAAGCCCCAGCCGCCGGAGCCGCCCCAGGTCACCAAGGTGGATCCTCCTCCGCCGCGGAACCCGGTCATCGAGCGTCCCGACTGGGATCGCAAGCCTTCGGCCGATGACATGGCGCGCTACTACCCCGACCGTGCTCTGCGCCGGGAAGTTGCGGGCAAGGCGACGATCAGCTGCAGCGTCCGGGCCAACGGGACGGTGACGGACTGTTCGATCGTGTCGGAAGACCCCGAGGATTACGGGTTCGGCGCCGCCGCGATCAAGCTGTCGACCAAGTTCCGCATGAAGCCCAAGCGCGCCGACGGCACGCCGGTTGAAGGTGGGACGGTTCGGATCCCGATCGTGTTCCGCCTGGGATAGGATCGGCGTTCGTCGACCAACAAAGCGAAGGCCCCGGAGAGCGATCTCCGGGGCCTTTTCTATTGCGGCGTCTCCTGAGAGAGGCCGTGTCAGGGCGCGAGCTTTCGGGCGCGCAGCCAGGCCGAGAGCCGGGCGTTGACCTCCTCCGGCGCCTCCTGCTGGACCCAGTGCGAGACGCCCGGCAGGCGCTCAAGCGTGAAGTCCCGGACCAGTCCCTCGTAGCCTTCGGTGAGCTCCAGCCCCAAGGCGGTGTCCTCTTCGCCCCAGACCATCATGGTCGGCGTCTCGATCACCGGGCAATCAGCCCGGCGCCAGCGCTGGAGGGATTTCAGATTGGCGCGGTAGTAGTTGACCATGGCCGTCATGGCGCCGGGCTTCATGGCGTTTTCCTGATAGTGGGCCAGGACCTCCGGCGGAAAGCGGCTCTTGTCGACCGCCATGCCGCTGAACGCCTGTCCGATGGCGCGGGCGCCGTTGGCCGTCAGGGACCATTCCGGCAGCCAGGGAAGCTGGAAGAAGGCGGCATACCAGGAGCGCCGCCGTTGCGCCCAGCTGTGCGCCATGACCTCCTGGAAGACGACCGGGTGGGGCACATTCATGATCACCAGCCCCTCAAGGGGGCGAAGCTTTTCGATGGCGAAGGCCCAGGCGATCAGGGCGCCCCAGTCGTGGGCGATCAGCAGACGCCGCCGCGCGCCCAGGGCATCGAACAGTCCCGCGACATCGGCGATCAGATGGTCCAGTTCATAGGCCGCCTTGCCCTGGGGACGACTGCTGTCGCCATAGCCCCGAAGATCGGGTGCGACGGCGCGCCAGCCCGCTTCAGCGAGAAGCGGCAACTGGTAGCGCCAGGAGAAGCGGCTCTCCGGAAAACCGTGCAGGAACAGGGCGACATCATCGCCCTGTCCGGCCTCGTCGATGGTGAAGTTGAGGCCGTTGGCCTCGATGCGGCGGCTGGTGATCTCGGTCATGGAACCGAGCCTGCGACCTGTTCGGCCCGCCTGCAAGCACTGCTTGATCCTCCGCCCCGGAACGACTAAACGATCCCCTCGCTTTGATGCGCCGCCTTAGCTCAGCTGGTTAGAGCGCTAGATTGTGGATCTAGAGGTCCTCGGTTCGAACCCGAGAGGTGGTACCATCCCGGCGGCTCACACGACCCTGGAATGGGCTCCGGGCGTGTTGGAGCGGCGGTCGAATACCTGACAGACGCTGCGCAGGAACGGCCGGCCGGTTTCCGTCACCGAAACGACGGTCCCCTCCAGTCTGGCGACGCCATCGGCGATGAGCGGCTGCAGGGCGTCGATGTCCTGTTGGAGCGTCGGCATGGCTTCATCGTGGCGGGCGCAGACGGCCGCCAGTTCGACCCGCAGATCGCACATCAGCCGCTCGATGATGTCGGCCCGGAAACGGTCGTCGGCGGTCAGGGCGACGCCCTTTTTGACAGGCAGGCGGCCGGCCGCGACCGCCGCCCGCCACTGCGGTTCACCCGCGTCGTTCTGCACGAAGCCTTGCGGCAAGCGGCCGATGGAGGAGGCGCCGACACCCAGAAGAACTTCATGAGGATCAGTGGTATAGCCCTGAAAGTTACGATGGAGACGACCTTGCCGGGCGGCGATGGCGAGGCTGTCGTCCTCGCGGGCGAAATGGTCCAGGCCGATGCGTACATAGCCCTCCGCGGCCAGCCAGGCGGCGGCGGCCTCGCTCTGGTCGAGCCTGGCCTCGGCCCCCGGCAGGGCCTCGCCGGGAATCAGCTTCTGATGGGGGCGGGCCCAGGGGACATGGGCGTAGCCGAACAGCGCGATGCGTTCGGGACGCAGGCTGACGACCTGGCCCAGGGTCTCCAGCATGCCCTCGGTGGTTTGATGCGGCAGGCCGTACATCAGGTCGAGATTCAGCGACAGGATTCCGACCTCGCGCAGCCAGGCGGCGGCCTGCTCGACCACGGCGAAGGATTCGATGCGGTTGACCGCCTTCTGCACCTGGGGGTTCAGGTCCTGAACACCGAGGCTGGCGCGGCTGAGACCGTGATGGGCGGCGGCGCGGACCCATTCGCGGGTCAGGCTGGCGGGGTCCAGCTCGGCGGCGATCTCGGCCCCGGGCGAGACCTGAAAGACATGACGAATGGCCCGGAACAGGTCGGTCATGTCGTCGCGTGACAGGGTGTTGGGCGTGCCGCCGCCCAGGTGAATATGGCCGACCCGCATCTTCGCCGGCAGCGCGGCCTGCAACAGACCCAGTTCCTCGGTCAGCAGGCGGTTGTAGCTGGAGATCAGCTCGTGGCTGCGCACGACTCGGGTGTTGCAGCCGCAGTACCAGCACAGGCGCTGGCAGAAGGGGATGTGCAGGTAGAGCGACAGGGCCCGCGAGGGATCGAGATCCGACAGCCAGGCTCGATAGACGGCCTCATCGACCTCATCGCTGAAGTTCAGAGCCGTCGGGTAGCTGGTGTAGCGCGGCGCGCGGCCGTCGTAGCGGCCAAGGAGCTTCAGGGAATCGGCCAAAGCGGCGGCCGGTCGCGGAGGGGCGGAGGTGATGGCGTTCATGACGCGAATGGTGCCGCCGACCGGGCCATCCCGCCGTGACATAAATCAAGAAAATCAGTCGCCCGGGCCGTCTTCCAGATGGTCATAGAGGATGCGGGCGGCATCGCCCTTGGGATCCTCGTACTGGCCCGACTTCAGGGTCCACCAGAAGGCGCCAAGGCCGGTCAGGGCCAGGGCGAGGGAGAAGGGCGCCAGCAGCAGGACGATGTTCATCGGTTGTCTCCCTCCAGCGCCATCCTCAGGGCGTTCAGCGTCACGATCAGCGATGAACCGGACATCGCCACCGCCGCCAGCAGCGGGTTGACCAGGCCGAGAATAGCGGCCGGCGCGGCGACGGCGTTGTAGAGCGCCGAGAAGGCGAAGTTCTCGAGCGCGCGGGATTTGGCGGCGCGGGCGACCCTGATCGAGAGGGCGGCGGCGGTCAGGTCATTGCCGGTGAACACCAGGTCAGCGGCGTTCTGGCTGGCGTCGACAGCGGTCCCCGGGGCCATGGAGGCATGAGCCGAAGACAGGGCGGCGGCATCATTGAGGCCGTCTCCGATCATCAGGACCTTGCGTCCCTCGGCCTTGAGCGCGGCGATCGCGGACGCCTTTTCAATCGGCGTCAGGCCGGCGCGCCAGCGGTCTATGCCGACAGCCTGGGCCAGGTCGGAAACCGGCCCCGGCAGGTCGCCCGAGAGGATTTCCACCGACAGGCCAAGCTTGCGCAGCGCGGCGACGGCCTCCTGGGCTTCGGGGCGCGGGCTGTCCTCGAAGGTCAGCCGGAACCGGGAGTCGCCATCGAAGCCGAACCACAGCTCGGTCTGGGAGGAGGCGGCGGCCTCCACGCCCAGGAAGCCGGCGCGGCCGAGTCGGGCCCGGCGGCCATCAATGACGCCCTCGACGCCCATGCCGGGAACCTCGACCACGGAGTCCGCCACCGGGCCGGCGCCGGCCCGGTCCGCGACCGCCCGGGCGAGGGGATGGCGCGAGGCCCGCGCCAGAGGGGCGGCCATGGCGATCAGGGCCGGGATCTCGGTGACCAGCCGGGGCTGGCCGGTGGTCAGGACGCCGGTCTTGTCGAAGACCACATGGTCGACCTCGGACAGGCGCTCCAGCGCCGCGCCGGATTTCACCAGCACGCCCTTGCGGAACAGCCGCCCGGTGGCGGTGACCTGAACGGCCGGAACCGCCAGACCCAGGGCGCAGGGGCAGGTGACGATCAGCACCGCCGCCGCCCGCAGCAGGGCCTCGCGAGGGCCCAGACCCAGCCACCACCCACCCAGGAAGGTGACGACGGCGAGGACATGGACGATGGGCACATAGAGGGTGGCGGCCTTGTCGGCGAGGCGGACGTAAGCGCCCCGCGCCTGGGCGCCGG
Source organism: Caulobacter sp. (assembly GCA_019636175.1). Lineage (GTDB taxonomy): Bacteria > Pseudomonadota > Alphaproteobacteria > Caulobacterales > Caulobacteraceae > Caulobacter. The sequence continues at coordinate 19,875 of JAHBYC010000043.1, forward strand.
CCTCCATCAGCCGGGCGATGGCGGCGACGGTCGAGTCTTCGGACCGGGCCGTGGCCCGCAGGATCAGCCGGCCGCCGAGATTGAGGGCGCCGGCGTGAATCAGGTCGCCCGGGGCGACCGCAACCGGGGCGCTCTCGCCAGTGATCATGGCGTTGTCGATATCGGAGACGCCGGTCTCCAGCAGGGCGTCGACGGGAATGCGGTCGCCCGGCGCCACGGCGAGACGGTCGCCGACAAGCACATCGCCGACGGGAACGCCGTGTTCGCGCCCGGCGTCGTCCAGACGCATGGCGATCGGGGCCTGCAGCGCCAGCAGGTCGCGGGCGGCGCTGCGGGCGCGGAGGCGGAGCTTGTGGTCGAGGTAGCGACCGATCAGCAGCAGGAAAACCAGGGTGACCGCGGCGTCGAAATAGGCGTGGGCGCCGTGCTGCAGGGTTTCGGAGAAGCTGACCGCCAGGGTCAGCAGCACGCCGATCGAGATCGGCACATCCATGTTGGCCTGGCGTCGCCTGAGGGAGGCCCAGGCCGAACGGAAGAAGGTCATGCCGGCGAAGAGGGCGCAGGGCGTCGCCACCAGGGCCGACAGCCAGTACATCAGCTCCCGGGTCGCCGGGCTCAGCTCCTGACCGAACAGACCCGCCCAGGTCGGCACGGTGAACATCATCGCGTTCCCGGCGCCGAAGGCCGCCACGCCGAGGGCCAGCGCCAGGTCCTTGCCCTCGCGATCTTCCTGGGCCCGGGCGGCGGCGGGATCGAACAGGCTGGCGCGATAGCCGAGGTCTTCGAGGCTACGCATCACCAGGGCCGGCTCCCCGGCGCCGCGCGCGAAGGTCACGCTGAGCTTGCCGGTGGTCAGGTTGAAGCGGCTGCCGGTAACGCCGGGCAGGGCGGCCACGCCCTTTTCGATCCTGGCCATGCAGCCGGCGCAGCGGGCGCCCTGGACCAGCAACTCCAGACGACCGCTGCCGCTGTCGTCGCGACTGACAAAGGCGCCAAGGTCGCTGAGGGACAGGTCGCTCATCGCCAGACCAGTCTCTGCTCGACCTTGAACTGCTGGCCATCCTGGCGCTTGAAGGTGGCGCGGATGTCCCAGGCCCCGGACGCCTCGGGAACCGTCAGGCGATAGAGGCCGGGGCCGGCGGCCTGGACCGCGACTTGCCGGCGACCGGCCTCCGTGGCGGGGCGGTCGAAGACGGCCTCGCCGGTGAGACCCGAAACAGGCCGGCCCTCGCGGTCGGAAATGGCGATCTCGACCGTGGCGTTGTCGGGTCGGGACATGGCGACCTTCCAGCCCAGCGCCGCCTGCGCCCGCTCCTCGGCCAGGGTGCGGTTGTAGGCCAGGCCCGCCTCATAGGGATTGGAGGCGACCTCTCCGGAGAAGGTCCGGAAGGCCATGGTGATGAACAGGACATCGACGGCGATGACGACGGCGAAGAAGGCGACGACGCCGATCAGCACATGCCAGCCGGTGATGCGGAAGCCGGGCGCCTTGTCGGCGGGGGACGAAACGGCTTGAGACATGGCGGTCATTTCTCGCTCGCAACTCCGGACAGAAAGACGGTCTTCACCTCGGTCCTGGCCTCGGGGGCCGTGATGCGGAAGCGAAGCGGCATGCTGTTGGCGGTCAGTCCCTCGGGGGGCGCGGCCACGAAGACCCGCACCGCCTTGACCTCATCGGCCTTGACGTGGACCACCAGGGGGCCGGCGGGCATGCCGGGGGTGCGCATCCGGGCGTTCGGAAGGCCGTCGATGGTCACGGTGAAGTCGCGGTCCTCGAAGGCGCGGTTGGCGATCTTCAGGGTGTAGCCGTCCCGGACGGAGCCATCCTTCATCCGCACGAAGGTGGGATTGCGGTCACGCAACACATGGGCCTCGACCTCGCTGCGCTGGGCCAGGCCCCAGATCATCACGCCGCTGACCACGGCCAGGGCCAGGGCGTAGAAGACAGTCCTGGAGCGGATCAGGCGATAGACGGGTTTGCGGCGGGCGGACCGCTCGGCGACGGCGAAGTCGGTGTCATAGGCGATCAGGCCGCGCGGGCGCTCGATCCGGTCCATGATCTCGTTGCAGGCGTCGATGCAGAGCCCGCAGTTGATGCATTCCAGCTGCGCCCCGTCGCGGATGTCGATCCCCATCGGACAGACGACGACGCACTGGTTGCAGTCGATGCAGTCGCCGCGCCCTTCCCAGGTCTCGGTCTTCTTGTGCGGCCCGCGCGGTTCGCCCCGGTCGTAGCGGTAGGTGACCTGCAGCGAGTCCTTGTCCAGCATGGCGCCCTGAATGCGCGGCCAGGGGCACATGTAGGTGCAGACCTGCTCCCGCATCATTCCGGCGAAAGTATAGGTGGTGAAGGTCAGGACCGCGCAGGAGATGTAGGCGGTCAGCGGACCCGTGCCGGTCCAGAAGGTGCGGATCAGGGTCGGGGCGTCGTGGAAATAGAAGATCCAGGCCCCGCCGGTGCCGAAGGCGATGCCGAGCCAGACCGCGTGCTTGCCGATCTTCCGCCAGGCCTTGTCGAAGGACCAGGGCGCGGCGTCGAGCTTCATCCGGGCGTTCCGATCGCCCTCGAAGCGCCGCTCGACCATCATGAAGAGGTCGGTCCAGACGGTCTGCGGGCAGGCGTATCCGCACCAGAGGCGACCGAACACCGAGGTCACCAGGAAAAGGGCCAGGGCCGCCATCACCAGCAGGCCGGTGATGAAATAGACCTCCTGCGGCCACAGCTGGATGAAGAAAAAATAGAAGCGCGCATGGTCAAAATCGACCAGAACCGCCTGATCCGGCAGCGAGCCGGGCCGGTCCCAGCGGATCCAGGGCGTGATGTAGTAGACCGCGAGGGTCAGGCCCAACAGCACCCATTTGATCCACCGCCACTGGCCGGTGACGCGCTTTGGATAAATCTGGGTGCGCGGCTTGTAGAGACCGCCGCCGCCGCCGGACGCTTTCTTTCGCGTGGCGGCGGCGACGGAGACCGGACCCGCGCCGTCCCTTGCGGAACGGGTCGCGTCGGTGTGGGGGTCCCTGGTCCGGTCGATTACGACAGTCATTTGTCCTGACCACCCGCATTGGCGTGAATGTAGACGGCCAGGGCCTTGACCGTTTCTGGGCTCAGGCGCGGTCCCCAGGCGGGCATGACGCCGCCGCGGCCGTTGTAGATCTGGCCGGCGATGTCGGCGGGCTCGGCCCCGTAGAGCCAGTCGTTGTCCGTCAGGTCGGGTGCGCCGACCTTGGGATCGCCCTTGCCGGCGGGTCCGTGGCAGACCGCGCATTGCTCGGCGAAGACCGGGGCGGCGCGGCTGGCGGCGACGGCGTTGGCCTTGCGGCCAGACAGCTGCACCACATACTCGGTCAGGTCGTCGATCTGCGACTGCTGCAGCAGACCATCGCGGCCGAAGGCCGGCATCTGCGACATCCGCGCATTGGGATCGCCCGAGCGCACGCCGACCGTCAGGGTGTGGTGGATGTCCTCAAGGGTTCCACCCCAGATCCAGATGTCGTCACGCAGGTTGGGGTAGCCCTTGCCGCCGGCCCCGCCGGGACCGTGGCAGGTGGCGCAGTTGTCGCCGAACACCGACTGGCCGACCGCGAGGGCGTAGGCCTGAAGGTCAGGATTCCGCTCGATCTCCTCGAGGCTGGCGGTCTTGAGCACCTCTGCGCCCTTGCCGCGCTGGGCATGGAGCTGGTCCATGGCCTGGGCGACGTTGGCCCGGTCGGAGGCCCCGAGGACGCCGCGGGTATAGCCGCTGATCCCCGGCCAGGCCGGCATCAGGATCCAGTAGATGACCGCGAAGACGACGCTGGCGTAGAAGACCCAGAGCCACCAGCGGGGCAGGGGGTTGTCCAGTTCGCGAATGCCGTCCCATTCGTGGCCGGTGGTGTCGACGCCGGTGACGTCGTCTTTTTCAGGCGTATGGCCGCTCATAGGTGGTCGTCCTCGGTGAGGGGCAGGTTGGCCGCATGGCGAAAGGCTTCGCGGTTCTTGGGCCAAAGGGCGTAGGCGCTGCCGGCCAGGAACAGCAGTCCGAAGTAGATCAGGCCGGCCTGCTGGGCGAAGCGCGCGACGGATTCGTAGGTCATGGTCGGGCCTACCTCTGGTTCTGGGTTTGGTCGGGGTGGTAGGTCGAGAAGTCGACCTGGGCGCCGAGCATCTGCAGATAGGCGATCAGGGCGTCCATCTCGGTGACCCGGGTGGGATCGCCGTCAAAGTCGCGGTTGACCACCTTGGCGCCGTAGCGCTTGCGCAAATCGACGGCGTCGCTGGAGTAGGGGTCGGCCTGGGCCTCGACGTCGACCAGCACCTTGTCGATGTCTTCCTGGGTGTAGGGCACGCCCAGGCGCTTCATGGCGGTCAGCTTCCTGGCCAGATCGACCTGGCGCAGCTCCTTGTCCTTGAGGAAGGCGTAGGGCGGCATCACCGATTCCGGCACCACCGACCGGGGATTGGTCAGGTGATCGACGTGCCAGCCGTCGGAATACTTGCCGCCGACCCGGGCGAGGTCCGGTCCGGTGCGCTTGGATCCCCACTGGAAGGGGTGGTCGTACATGCTCTCGGCGGCGAGGCTGTAGTGGCCGTAGCGTTCGACCTCGTCGCGCAGGGGGCGGATCATCTGCGAGTGACAGACGTAGCAGCCCTCGCGGATGTAGATGTCGCGCCCGGCCAGTTCGAGGGGAGTGTAGGGGCGAACCCCCTCGACCTTCTCGATGGTGCTCTGA
>JAHBYC010000044.1 GCA_019636175.1 Caulobacter sp.
CCCTCGCCCACCGGCTTGGTGGTGAAGAAGGGATCGAAGATCTTGCCGACCACCTCGGGCGGAATGCCGGGACCATCGTCGCTGACCTCGATCAGCGCCATCTCGCCCATCGGCGCGCCGCCATAGCCTAGGTTCACCGCCTCGGCGTGGGTGGCCCGGGCGGTGCGAATCCGCACCGTGCCGCCGCTGCCGGCCGCCCGCACCGCGTCGCGGGCGTTGACGGCCAGGTTCATCACCGCCGTTTCCAGTTGGCTCTTGTCGGCCCGCACCAGGGGCAGGTTGCGGCCATAGTCGGTGACCAGCTTGACGTCCTCGCGCAGCAGGCGCCGCAACAGCACCTCGAACTCACTGATCAGCTCGCCCAGCTCCAGCACCTCGCGCTGCACCGTCTGCTTGCGCGAAAAGGCCAGCAGCTTGCGCACCAGATCGGCGGCCCGCACCCCGGTCTGGCGGATTTCGTTCAGCCCCTCATAGCTGGGATCGCCCAGCGGATGGCGTTGCAGCAGCTCGTCCAGACGCAGCTGGATGGCGGTCAACAGGTTGTTGAAGTCGTGCGCCACCCCGCCGGCCAGCTGACCGATGGCCTGCATCTTCTGGGCCTGGGCCAGCTGCAGCTCGATCTGCTTCTGCTCGGTGACATCGACCAGATAGGCCGTCAGCCGCCCGCCGGCCCGGGCCAGGTAGAGATGACCGACCCGGGCGTTGTCATGGGCCAGCCGCACCTCGATCGGCCCGGCGCGGCCCTCCGCGGCGCCCAGCCCCGCATCGAGGCGCGAGCCCGCCGCCACCAGCTCGCCGAACACCAGGCCCGGCCGGGCCGCGCCGCCGGTAATGTCGCCCAGGGCGCTGTTGGCCTCGATGATCTTCGCCGAGAAGACATCGGCCCCGTCCAGCAGGGCCGCCCCGAACGGCGAGGCCGAGGCCAGGGCGCCAAGGCCCGCCTCCCCCGCCTGGGGAATGGCCAGCTGCGTCGCCTCGTTCTCCGGCGGGGCCTCGACCGCGCCGCGCTCCGGCGCCAGCCGCAGCAGGAAACGGCCCACGCCCATGGCGGCCACGGTCAGTTCCCGCTCGCCGTCCTTCAGCTTCAGGGGGGTCTGGGCGACGATGCCGCGCCGGGCGCGATTGAAGGCGCCGTAAAGACCGGCGGCCTGGCCGTTGCGCGGCAGGCGGCCGGAGGCGCCGACCTCCTTCTTCCAGGTCTCGTTGGCGGACAGCACCCGGCCGTCCAGCCCGGCGACGGCGGCGGCCTCGGGCAGGGCTTCGACCACGGCGCCCAGCAGCGGCGCGTCGTCATCGACATCGGTGGTCGTCGAGGCGCGGAAGGCGATCAGCCCCAGGCCCGCGATCCCGGCCAGGCCGATCAGCAGCAGCACCCCGGCGATCGTCGCCGGCCCGGACTCGAACGCCGCATAGCTGGCGAAGCCGATGGCGACGAGAAACATCCCCGCGGCCCCCGCAACCAGCGGGTCGAAGCGGAAGCGTCTGGTCGGGCTCGGCTCGGATCGGGCCATGGGCTCTCCGCCGTGAGGCATCGTCGAATCAGTCATCAAGAATACTCGTTATTGGAACCGCGCCCGAATCGTGGGCGGCGGCGTTCTGGCCGGCCTATCCCCAGGGCGCCCGGGCCTTGCGCCGGGACTGCTCCATGACAAAGCCGATGATCCTGGCCACCGCCTGGTAGTGGGCCTCGGGGATTACCTCATCGACCTCGGTGGTGGCGTACAGGGCGCGGGCCAGCGGCGGGTCCTCGATCACCGGCACCCCGGCCTCCTCGGCCACGGCGCGGATGCGCAGGGCCAGATCGTCCATGCCCTTGGCCACGCATTCGGGCGCCGCCGTCTCCCCGGCCTCGTAGCGCAGGGCGACGGCGTAGTGGGTCGGGTTCATCACCACCACCGTGGCGTTGGGAACGTTCTGCATCATCCGCCGGCGCGAGCGTTCGGCGCGGATCTGCTTCTGCTTGGCCTTGACGTGAGGGTCGCCGTCCGACTGCTTGAACTCGTCCTTCATCTCCTCGCGGGTCATCCGCATCCGCTGCATGAAGCGGAACCGCTGCCAGAACCAGTCGGCCCCCGCGGTCAGGGTCATGAACACCAGCACCGCGAAGAACAGCGCCTTCATCAGCGCCATCGCCGCCGGCAGCATCGCCGCCGGCTCCGCCGCCGCCAGGGCGCGCAGCTCGTCGGCGTGCGGGCGCAGCACCATCCATGAGACCAGGCCGGTGGCGGCGATCTTCAGGACGCTCTTGAGAAACTGCATCAGGCCGTCGGGCCCGAAGATCCGCTTGGCCCCTTCCAGCGGATTGATCTTCTTGAGGCTGGGTTTCATCTTCTCGCCGGAGAAGATCAGCCCGGTCTGGATCAGATTGCCGGCGATCCCGGCCAGGGCCGCGCCCAGCATCACCGCCAGCAGGGCCGGCATGCCGGCCATCACCGCCGTCTCGGCCACATCGACCCCGCCATGGCCGCCCAGGTCCATGCTCTGGGGGTGGGAGATGAACGGCAGCAGCCGGCCGACCATGTCCTGCGCCAGCCAGCCGCCGCCGATGGTCAGCACCGCGAACACCCCGGCCAGACTAGCGACCTGGCCCAGGTCCGGCGTCTTGGCGACATCGCCCTTCTTGCGGGCTTCCTCGAGTTTGCGGGGTGTCGGCTCTTCTGTTTTCGAGGCCGCTTCGTTGTCTTCAGCCATCGGTCAGCCTCCCCCCGCGAAGACGCCGAGCATCTCCCGGTAGCGGTTGACCCAGACCATGCCGATCACCCCCAGGCTCAGGGCGAACAGCGACAGGCCGAAGATCACCGCCAGGGGCGAGGAGACGAAATAGATCTGGAACTGCGGCATCACCCGGCCGACCAGTCCGGCGGCCAGGTTGAAGATCAGCGAGAAGACGATCACCGGCGCCGACAGCTGGATGCCAAGCGCAAAGCTGCTGGCCACGGTGCGCACCGCCAGGGTGCCCGCATCGCCCACCGGCAGTCCGGACTTGTCCAGCGGGAACAGGTTGTAGCTGTTGACCATGGCGGCGATGAACAGGTGATGCAGGTCGGTGGTCATGATCAGGAGGATCCCGATCAGGCTCAGAAAGGTCGACAGGGTGGCGTTGGGCTGGCCCAGCATCGGGTTGGCGGTCTGGGCGAAGCCGAGCGTGGTCTGGATCGACACCACCTCCCCCGCCGTCGACAGGGCCGCCAGGAACAGCCGCAGCATCATGCCGATGGTCAGGCCGATCAGCACCTCGCGGATCACCGCCGCCCCGACGTCCCCCATCGAGGTCGGCACGAAGACATGCCGCGCCGCCAGGGGGGCCAGCACCAGGCACATCAACAGGGCGAAGGCCAGGCGGATGCGCGGCGGCACGCTCTGCTCGCCGATGCCCGGAATCAGCATCACCAGCGCCCCGACCCGGGCGAAGATCAGCCCGGCGGCATAGACCTGGGCCGCGGTGGCGTAGTGCTCCACCCGCCGGCCTCACATGCCGGCGATGCGGGCGGCGATATTGCGCATGAAGCCGCCCATCAGCGCGCCCATCAGCGGCAGGAACAGCAGCAGCGAGACGAAGATGGCGACGATCTTGGGGGCATAGACCAGGGTCGCCTCCTGGATCTGCGTCAGGGCCTGCATCAGCCCGATTCCGACCCCGACGATCAGCCCGACAATCAACACCGGCGCCGACAGCTGAATGGTCAGCCAGATGGCGTCGCGACCGACGTCGAGCACCTCAGCGCCGTTCATGGGAAAGCCTCACTGAATGGGAATCGGGAAGAGGCTTCGACCATGGCGACTTATGGTTAACGGGTGTTTACGAAACCCCTTCTCCAATCGGTTGTTTTGCGCCATGAATAACCCCAGGTTATGTCCGGATGGGGCGAAGGATGGCCACGGATCGGCTACAAGAACGTTGGCGTCGGCAGCTGGTGCCGCTCATGGTCGGCGCCTTGGTGTTCGGCGCACTGGCCTTCATGGTGACCAGCGCCATCGAATACAGCATCCTCGACAAGCGCCTTGAGGCCAGACCCGCCGCGTCCAAGCTGGTCGCCGATCTGCTGCAGTCACCCGACACGCCCTTGTCGGCGACGCACCGCCTGGCCGGAGGACTGGAAACCCAGGCAATTCAACATCGCTACGAATTGGCCACCGGGCTCCTGCGGGGGCGGCTCTGGACCAAGATGATGGGATTTTCCGCCGGCATGGTTCTGGCGCTGGTTGGCGCCGCCTTCGTCCTCGGGCGCCTGAACGAGCCCGAGAACGACCTCTCGGCCGCCGGCGGCGGATTGTCGATGGCGATCAAGAGCAGTTCGCCCGGACTGGTGATGGCCGCGATGGGGACCGCCCTCATGATCACCACAACGATTGTCAGCCCGACTGTCGAGACCGTCGATGGCGCCACATACATCGGCCCGACAACAGCGCGTGGCGGTGAGACCGAAGCGAATGGTGGTGAGACCGAGACGAAGACGTCCCCCCGGCCGCCGCCCGAACCGCTTGAGAAATATAAGAAATGAACGGTCCAATGACGCAAGCGATGATTGCGGCCTGCCTGCTTGTCTTCGGCACGTTCGGCGCCGCGTTGTCGGCGACTCCCGTGGAGAGGCAGGCCAACGGGAAGCTGCAGCAGGCCTTCGAACATTTGAGCAGAGGTCAATATCAATCAGCAATTCTGGCTGCGAGTGAGGCCAACCAGATGGTCAGGTCGTTTGACGCTCGCTACGTCATCGGCACAAGCCAGTGTCGCCTTCCCGGCCAGATCGACAATGGCAGAAAGACGCTATCCGACCTGAAGCGCGATACAGTCAATGGTCTCTACCGCCCTCCCCCTGTGCCGGGGGACGTGTTGAAGCTGGCCGCTGAAATCGAGACCTGCCGACCGTTTCCGGAACCGGCGGGGACCGGACCTGTCGAAGTCGCCACCGGAGGACGCAGGCCAGGCGTTAGGGGGATGGTTGTTCCCACTGAGCGACTGGCCATTCTTATCAGTCTGAAGGATGAGGAGTTGAACAATCTGGACGCAGTCTCGGACGTTCAGGTCTCGATCAGCCAGAGGGACCAGCTGAGCTATTCGATTGGCGGGATCGGCGCGGTTGCGGTGGACAAGGCGTCTGCCGCGAAGGCCGATGCAAAGGTCCTCGCGCCCGCGACCCAAATCCAACGCTGAAATCAGCGTGAATTCGCCGCTGTCTCCCGGACCCGCGAACTCCATCTCGCGCTCGCGGCCACATGGCCCTATGCTCCCCGCCGTGGGGCATGCCGCGCCCCGTCGCCAGACCAAGAGACAATGCTCCTGATCGCCTGCGCTGTCGTGCTGCTCCTTGTGGTGCTGAACGGCGTTTTCTCCATGGCCGAGCTGGCCGTGGTGTCGTCCCGCAAAGCCAAGCTGCAGACCCGCGCCGAGAAGGGCGACGACGGCGCCGCCGAGGCGCTGAAGCTGGCCGAGGAGCCCACCCGCTTTCTGTCGGCGGTGCAGGTCGGCATCACCCTGATCGGCATCCTCGCCGCCGTCTTCGGCCAGGCGACCATCGCCGGGGAGCTGTCCAAGGCCGTCGAGCAGGTCGCCATCCTGGCGCCCTACGCCCACATCATCGCCACCGGCATCGTCGTCGTCCTGCTGACCTTCCTGACCCTGGTCCTGGGCGAGCTGGCGCCCAAGCGGTTCGCCCTGATCTATCCGGAGACCATCGCCGCCATCGTCGCCCGGCCGCTGTCGCTGATGGCCAAGGTCCTGCACCCCTTCGTCTCCCTGCTGACCTTCTCCACCGCCGGCCTGCTGCGGCTGCTGGGGGTCAAGGACGACAGCGGCGAGGCCATCACCCAGGAAGAGGTCGAGACCGTGCTGGCCGAAGGCGCCAGCGCCGGCCTGATCGAACCGGAGGAACAGGCGATCATCGGCGAGGTCATGCGCCTGGGCGACCGGCCGATCCGCGTCGCCATGACCCCGCGCAAGGACGTCTACTGGATATCCCTGTCCGATGACGACAAGACCCTGCGCGACGAGATACGCGCCTGCCCCTACAGCCGCATCGTCGTGGCCGAGGAGATGGACATCGACGAGCCCAAGGGCATCGTCCACAAGAAGCTGGTGCTGGACCGCATCCTCGACGGCGGCCCGCTGGATCTGGCCTCGCTGATCGTCGAGCCCCTCTACATTCCCGAGACCACCACGGTCCTCAAGGCCCTGACCCTGTTCAAACAGACCCCCCACCACATGGCCATCGTGGTCAACGAGTTCGGGGCGCTGGAGGGGGTGGTCACCGCCATCGACATCCTCGAGATGATCGCCGGCGATTTCCCCGAGGCCCACGACGAAGGCTCCAGCCAGTCGATCACCCGCCGCGACGACGGCAGCTTCCTGGTCGACGGCCGCGCCGATCTCGATGACCTCAACAAGATGCTCGGCCTCAATGTCGATGAGGACGGCGGCTTCCACACTGCCGCCGGCCTGGTGCTGCAGCGGCTGGGTCACCTCCCGGCCGAGGGCGAGACCCTGACCTATGGCGGCTACCGCATCGAGATCATCGACATGGACGAGCGGCGCATCGACAAGCTGATCTTCAAGAAGCTGCCCAAGCCCCGGCCCACCGCCGAATGAGCCGGCGCGGCTCGGGCCGCCGCCCCAGGGCTGGCTCGGGGAAGGATCGCCCATGACCGCTCCCCGGCCGATCGACCTGCGCGACCTGCTGGCCGGCCTCGCCTTTCGTCCGGGTAAAAACGGGCCGCCGCTGATCGGCGTCTCCGGCGCCCAGGGCAGCGGCAAGACCACCCTGGTTCGCTCGGTCGCCTCCCGGATCGGCGCCGTCTGTCTGTCGCTGGACGACGTCTACTGGCCAGCCTACCACCGCGCTACACTCGCCCGGCAGGTTCACCCGCTCTTCGCTACAAGAGGCCCACCCGGAACCCACGACCTGCCTACGCTCGGTCACCTGCTGGATCGCCTCGCAATCGCCGGTCCGGGTGACGCCATCCCCCTGCCCGCCTTCGACAAACTGGCCGACGACCGCCTGCCGCAGGCCGACTGGCCCGTCTTCAGAGGCGCGCCCACGGCGATCCTGATCGACGGCTGGTGCCTTGGCGCGACGCCGCAAACCGCTGAAAACCTTGAGAAACCGGTCAACGCCCTCGAGCGCGACGAAGATCCCGACGCCATCTGGCGCACGGCGATAAACGCCCACCTCGCCGGTCCCTATGCTAGACTCTTCTCCCGCTTCGATGGCTTCCTGCACCTGCGCGCGCCCGGTTTCGAGGTGGTCCAGGCCTGGCGCGAGGAGCAGCAGGCGGAACTTGTAGGTCGCGACCTTCTGCAGGAGGAAAAAGTGGGTCTGCACCGCTTCATCCAGCATTTCGAACGCCTGACCCGTCACATGCTGGCGGGCGGCGTCCTGCCCGGCGTGACGGTCCAACTGGATGCGGCGCGAGCGCCCGTGTCGCACGCCGTGGAATCCCGCTAGCGTCGCGCCATGAACGAACTGGCGCGCCTTCTGGTGACATTGGCCCTGGCCGGCGCCGCCGTGACCTTTCTGGGCAGCTTCATCCTGTGGCTGACCAATGAGGAGCGCCGGATCGGCGGGGCGCTGAAGCGGGTGTTGCAGGGGCCATCGGAGGCCACCCTGATCGCCCAGGGGCGCGGTCGGGGCGCGGGCCTGTCGGTCACCAGCGGCCTCTTCGCCACCGTCTGGGACCGGGGTGCCTGGTGTATGGTTTACCGGCTGGACGAGGTCACCGGCGCGGAACTTCTGGTCGATGGGGAGGTCGCCGCCCGGGTGTTCCGTGGCGAGCCGCGCAAGGCCCTGGACCGGGTGCCGGCCACCGCCCGCGAGGTGGTGCTGCGCCTGGTCTTCGATGATCCCCGCTACCCGGACTTCGATCTGGAGCTTTGGACCGCGGGCGACGAGACCCGGCGCGAAGCGCCCACCGCCGCCCGCTGCGCCCAGGCCGCCAACCAGTGGCTGGCCCGGATCGAGTCCATCGTCCGCCGTCCCCGCCAGCCCGTCGTCTCCGCCGCCCCGCCGCCGCCGCCCTCCGCCCCGCCCCCGAAAGTCGCGCGTCCGTCGCCGCCGCCGGCCGTCGAACCGGAGGCCTTCGACGAGGATGACGAGGATCCCCCGCCCTGGGACGATGACGACGCCGCACCGGACCTGTTCGACGGCGACTACGAGAACGAAGAACGCGGTAATTGACAGCGTAAATTATATGGCTCACCCTCCCTCCATCCAAGGGAGGAACGCCCCGCCATGACCGCTCTGATCGCCGCCGCCGCCGTCTTCGTCCTGATGCACCTCCTGATCTCCGGCACCCGCCTGCGCGGCGCCCTGGTCGGGGTGGTCGGCGAGCCCGCCTATATGGGCGGCTTCTCCCTGGCCTCCCTGGCGGTGATCGTCTGGCTGTCGATGGCCTACGGCGACGCCCGCGGCCAGGGCGAGACCCTGTGGCTCCTCGGCGGCTGGGCCCGCTGGGCCCAGGCCGGGCTGCAGCTGCTGGCGATGCTGCTGATTGTCCCGGGCCTGACCACGCCGAACCCGACCAGCGTCAAGCAGGAGGGGGCGATCAGCAAGCCGGTCACCGGCATGCTGCGGATCACCCGCCACCCCTTCCTCTGGGGCGTGGTCGTCTGGGCCTCGGGCCATCTGCTGGTCAACGGCGACACCCCCGGCCTGACCCTGTTCGGCTCCATGGCCCTGCTGGGGGTCTTCGGAACGGTCAGCATCGACGCCAAGCGCAAGGCCGCGCTGGGCGCCGACTGGACCGCCTTCGCAGGCCAGACCTCCAATGTTCCCTTCGCGGCCATCCTCGCCGGAAAGCAGCCCTTGAAGATCATGGAAATCGGCTGGTGGCGCCTGCTGCTGGCGGTGCTGGTCTGGGCCGGCGTCCTCTACGGCCATCAGATGGCGTTCGGTGTATCGGCCATGCCTTGATCCGCAGGTAATCGGGGGCCAAGCTAAGGGTCGATCAGCAGAAAGGACCGCCCGCAATGCGCCTTGCCGCCCTCGCCGCCGCCATTGCATTCGTCGGCATGCCCGCCGCCGCCCAGACCCTGGTGCTCCGCCACCCGGCCGATGCCAACAAGGATGGGGTCGTCTCCGACGAAGAACGGGCCGACTATCTGATGGGCGACCCCGACCGTCCGGCCCCGGAAATTGGCGTCCAGGCGCCGAAATCCAGCGGCGACGGGATCACCTTCACCGTGACCGAGCCGACCAATGAACTGGACAAGCGGGCGGTCCCGGCAAGCGATTTCGTCAAGGCCCAGAACGCTCAGGCTGAAAAAGCCAAGAAGGACTAGCCGCCCCGCGTTTGCCAGGCCAGCCAGACCGCCACCAGGGCGATGCCGACGGCCAGGCCCTTGCGCACCCGGGTCAACTCAGATCCCGGAGCAAAGGCGGCGATGACCTTCCCCGCCCCGGCCGCGCCCAGCACGATCAGGCTGTGCAGCGCCAGGCTGATCAACAGATGCACCGTCCCGAACAGCCCCGCCTGCACCGGGTCCGGGGCGAAGCCCGGCCGGATGAAGTTGGGCAACAGCGTCACATAGAACAGGGCCGCCTTGGGATTGAGCACATTGGCCAGGAACCCCCGCCGCACCAGTCCCGCCAGCGACCCGTTGGGCCGCGCCACCCCGTCGGGCGCCGGATCGGCGCCGCGCCAGGCCTCCCAGGCCAGCCACAGGAGGTAGAGAACCCCGGCCCAGCGCAGGATCTGAGAGGCCGGCCGCCAGACCAGCAGCAGCTCGGTCAGGCCGATCACCGAGGCGACCAGATAGACGGCCAGTCCCAGGGTGATCCCGGCCACCGCCGCGAACCCGGCCAGCCGCCCGCGATCCGCCGACAGCGCCGCCAGATAGGCCATGTTCGGCCCCGGCGTCAGCTCGACCAGCACCATCGCCGCCAGAAAGGCCGGGACGACGGCTGGATCGATGGGCCAGGTCATGCCGCGTCAGATGTCGGCGTAGACGTGCCGCTCGCCCTCGAAGCCGGGATGGGTCACCGCCCCGAGGTGGGCCGGGCCCACCCCCTGGGCGTATTTCCACAGGGCGCCGGAGCCGTAGGCGGTGACGCGGGGCTTCCAGTGTTCCTTGCGCCGGGCGAGCTCCTCGGCCGGCACCTCAAGCTCGATGGTCCCGGCGTCGGCGTCGATGGCGATGATGTCGCCATCCTCGATCAGGGCGATCGGCCCGCCCAGCTGCGCTTCCGGCCCGATGTGGCCGATGCACAGCCCCCGGGTGCCGCCGCTGAACCGGCCGTCGGTGATCAGCGCCACCTTGTCGCCCCGTCCCTGACCGGACAGGGCCGCGGTGGTCGACAGCATCTCCCGCATTCCGGGCCCGCCGCGCGGCCCTTCATAACGGATGACCAGAACATCGCCGTCCTTGTAGTCCCCGGCCTCGACCGCCGCGAAACAGGCCTCCTCGCCGTCGAACACCCGGGCCGGTCCCCGGTGCGAGCGGTGCGACTGCATCCCGGCCACCTTGACGATCGAGCCCTCCGGCGCGAGCGAGCCCCACAGCCCGACCACCCCGCCGGTCGGCGACAGCGGATTGGTATGAGGGCGGATGACGTCCTGGTCGTCGCGCCAGACCACGTCGGCCAGGTTCTCGGCCAGGGTCTTGCCGGTCACGGTCATGCAGTCGCCATGCAGATAGCCCCCGTCCAGCAGGGTCTTCATCAGCATCGGCATGCCGCCGGCCTCGCCCATGTCCTTGGCCACATAGCGGCCGCCGGGCTTGAGGTCCGCCAGATAGGGGGTGCGTTTGAAGATGTCGGCCACGTCGGCGAGGGTGAACTCGATGCCGCACTCATGGGCCATGGCCGGCAGATGCAGCCCGCCGTTGGTCGAGCCGCCGGTCGCGGCCACCACCACGGCGGCGTTCTCGAACGCCTTGCGGGTGCAGATGTCGCGGGGACGCAGGCCGGTCTCGATCAGCCGCACCACCGCCTCGCCGCTGGCCACCGCATAGGCGTCGCGGTCCAGATAGGGCGCCGGCAGCGAGGCCGACAGTGGCAGGGCCAGGCCGATCGCCTCGGAAACGCAGGCCATGGTGTTGGCGGTGAACTGGCCGCCGCAGGCCCCGTCGCTGGGACAGGCCACCTGTTCCAGCGCCGTCAGCTCCGACTCCGGCAGGTTGCCCGCCGAATGCTGGCCGACCGCCTCGAAGACATCGACCACGGTCACGTCCCGGCCCTTCCAGCGCCCGGGTAGGATCGAACCGCCATAGAGGAACACAGACGGCACGTTCAGCCGCAGCATCGCCATCATCATCCCGGGCAGGGACTTGTCGCACCCGGCGATGCCCACCAGGGCGTCGTAGCTGTGGCCGCGCATGGTCAGCTCGACGCTGTCGGCGATCACCTCGCGGCTGACCAGGGAGGAGCGCATGCCCTCATGGCCCATGGCGATGCCGTCGGTGACGGTGATGGTGCAGAACTCGCGCGGCGTGGCGCCGGCCTTCTTCACCCCTTCGGACACCGCGTGGGCCTGGCGCATCAGGGCGGTGTTGCACGGCGCCGCCTCGTTCCAGCAGCTGGCCACGCCGACGAAGGGCTGCCGGATCTCGCGGCTGCCCAGGCCCATGGCGTAGTAGTAGGAACGGTGCGGCGACCGCGCCGGGCCCTCGGTCACATGCCTGCTCGGCAGCTTGGATTTATCCCAGGTTCCGTCCGCCTTGCGGGCCATGTTCGCCTCCTCGACTGTCCAGCCCGACTAGCGCAATCGGATGCGGTTCGGAAGGGTCGGAAGCGGAATAATGTTGCGCTGCAAACCACCGCCGGGCGGCAGGCGGGCAGTTTTGACCCCGCCCGCCGAATGCAGACTAAAGGGCGGCCTCGACGGCGGCGGTGATTTCCGGGTCCATCGGCTCGGTGCGGGGGCCGAAAACGTTGATCAGCGACCCGTCCTTGCCGACCAGCAGCTTGTGGAAGTTCCACACCGGCTCGGCCGGTTCGCCGGCCTGCTCGACGGCCCATTTGTAGAAGGGATGGGCGTCGTCGCCCTTCACATCGGCCTTGGAAGTCATCGGGAAGTCGACCCCGAAATTGGTGCGGCAGAACTCGGAGATGTCGGCTTCCGTCCCCGGCTCCTGCCCGGCGAACTGGTTGCAGGGCACGCCCAGCACGACAAAGCCCTTGTCGCGATAGGCCGCATAGAGCTTTTCCAGCCCGTCGTACTGCGGGGTCAGGCCGCACTTGCTGGCCACATTGACCACCAGCACCGGATGGTCCCGAAAGGTGGTCATCGGCAGCGGCTGGCCGTCGATGGCGGTGAAGTCGAAATCCCAGGCGGTGGTCATGGCGGCGCTGTCTCCGTTGGATCGAGGAAGCATGACGCCCTTTCGGACGCTGGTTCAACCGTGACGTGGCGACAGCAGGCGGGTCCCGCAACCCGCCGTCGGGATCAGAACCCCGCCGCCTGCTCCACCGCCAGTCCCAGATCCAGCGCCCGAGCCGCTTCCACGCCGGTGACCACCGGTCGAGGCGACTTGCCGAGCACCGCATCGACGAAACCCTGCACGCTCGTCCCCAGCGGATCGCGGCCGGCGGGGGTCTCGGTGAAGGCCTCGTTCAGGGCGAAGGGCGTGCCGTTGCTGAAGGCGCGGGTGATGAAGTCGATCTCCAGCACGCCGGACGGATAGACGATCCGCATCGTCCGCTCCCGCGCCTCGGCGTTGCGCGAGGCGGTGAAAACGGCGGTGAAGCCGTCCTCGAAGCTGGCCTCGGCGGTGATCTCGTCGACGCCGCCCTCGGCCTCGACGGTGAAGGGCTCGGCGTCGGTCAGGGACAGGGCCAGGTCGATGTCGTGGATCATCAGGTCGAGCACGACCGACACGTCCTTGCTGCGGATCGAGGGGGTCCCCTTGCGCACCGCTTCCAGCCGGATCGGTTTTTCCGGGATGTCCAGCAGACCCATGGCCTGGGACACCACCCGCTCCTGATGACCGCAGGCCAGCACCAGTCCGCCCTTGTTTGCCGCCCCGATCAGGCGGTCGGCGTCTTCCAGCGTGGTGGCCAGCGGCTTTTCCACATAGACCGACTTTCCGGCCTGCAACGCCTGCAACGCCGCCGCCGCATGGGTGGTCGCCGGCGAGGCGATGGTGATGATGTCGCAATCGGCCAGCATGTCGGCGAGGTCGCCATAGGCTTCGGCATCGAACTGGTTTGCCATCTCGAAGCAGCGCTCGGGATGCAGGTCGTAGATGCCGACCAGTTGGGTATCCTGCAGTTCGGCGTACTTGCGGGCGTGGTAGCCGCCGAACACGCCCGATCCGACCACGCCGGCTTTGAGAAGTTTGCTCATGGCCGGCGGTTTAGCGCAGTTCGCGCCTTTCGCGAACGGGGCATTCGGCCTAAACATCTGTTTGAAAAATACACCGGAAACCGGAGGAAACATCCATGACCACCTCACGCGAAGTGCGCCTGAAGAGCCGTCCCGAGGGCCTGCCGACGGCCGCCAATTTCGAGATCGCCTCGGTCGACCTGCCCGCCCCCGGCCCTGGCGAGGTGCAGGTCCGCAACCACTACATGTCGGTTGACCCCTATATGCGCGGCCGCATGTACGATCGTCCCAGCTACAGCCCGCCATTCCAACTGGGCGAGGCCATGCAGGGCCACGCGGTCGGCGAGGTGATCGCCTCCAACGACCCCGGGTTCGCCGTTGGCGACACGGTCCAGAGCATGTTCGGCTGGCGCGAGGCCTTCAATACCCCGGCCTCGACAGTGCAGAAGCTGGACACCCACGGCCTGCCGATCCAGGCCTTCCTCGGGGTCGCCGGCATGCCGGGCATGACCGCCTATGTCGGCCTGCTGAAGATCGCCGCCCTGAAGGAAGGCGACGTGGTCTTCGTCTCGGCCGCCGCCGGCGCGGTGGGCTCGGTCGTCTGCCAGATCGCCAAGATCAAGGGTCACACCGTTATCGGCTCGGCCGGCGGGGACGAGAAGGTCGCCTTCCTCAAGGAGATCGGCGTCGACCACGTGATCGACTACAAGAAGACCAGGGATCTCAAGGCCGCCCTGCGCGAGGCGGCGCCCAAGGGCATCGACGTCTATTTCGAGAATGTCGGCGGAGAGCACCTGGAGGCGGCCATCGACTCGGCCCGCCCCTTCGCCCGCTTCGCCCTGTGCGGCATGATCAGCCAGTACAACGAGACCGGGGAGCCCAAGGGCCCGTCCAACATCATCCAGGCGGTGGGCAAGAGCCTTCGACTGGAAGGCTTCATCGTCTCCAACTCCTACGACATGCTGCCGGCCTTCCTGAAGGACATGTCCGGCTGGATCGCTTCAGGTCAGGTGAAGTGGAAGGAGACCGTCGACGAGGGCATCGAGAACGCCCCCGGCGCCTTCATCAAGCTGTTCAAAGGCGAGAACCTCGGCAAGATGCTGGTTAAGCTCAGCTGACCTCAAGCGGAAACGCCCCTTGCGCCAGGGCGCAAGGGGCGGACCGTTGTTCGGACCTGAGAGCCTGATCTACTCGAGGTATTCGAGGCAGCCGGTGACGTCGCCGACGATCTGGGCCAGCACGTCCTCGGTCGACTTGCTGTCCATCGCCTTGGAATAGCCGTCGGCGGTGGCGCTCATCTGGGTCATGGCCGTCTTCTGGTAGGCCTCGTCCTTGCTCTTCAGGAAGTCGATCCAGACCCCGCTGAGTTCGGCGAAGGTCTTGTCCTCGTCGTCCTTGTTCACTTCCTCGCTGAGCTTGGCGAACAGGACCGTACTGGCCAGGCACCGGCCGGTGTCGCCGGCGGCGGTGTCCTTCTTGACCTTCAGGTCGACGGCCGCGCTGGCGGTCATCGGCATGGCGAGCGCCGCGGCGAACAGGGCGCCCGCCGCGACGGTGAGAACTGATTTCTTCATGGTGATTGGTCCAGCCCGTTGGTGTCATCAGCAAGCTAGCAATAACGGTGCATTTTCGCCCCCCTCAAAAGAGGGGTAAGAAAATTCAGCGCCCCGGGGCCGGTTCCAGCCGGGTCAGGGCCCAGGCGTCGCCCTGTTTGCGGAAACTCAGGGTCACCGGCGCCCCAGGCGCTTCCGGCGCCATGGCCATCACGTCGGCGAAGGCGTGGAACTGCGTGCGGCCGGCGGCCAGGCCCGCCTCGGGGGCGGCGGCGTGATCGATGGTGGCGGTGTCGAGGGTCACCGAAGACAGGGTTCCGGTCGTGGTGAAGGTCGGCCCAGTCAGGGGCGGAGCGGCCTGGACCTTGTTGATCTTGCCGGGACCCGGGCCGCAGGCGGCGGCCAGCAGGCAAACGGCGGTGATGGCGGCAAGTCTCATGACCAGATCAGGCTCCGTGCGATGATCGCCGCTGCGACCTACCACCGGCTTATGACAGAATCGCCGCGCCCAAGTCACCCGGCGCCGGTCGCGGCGCGACGCGCGCCCCTGTTCCCGCTATAGTGGTCTGGATCACGAGGGGAATTCACATCAATCGGGCGGGCCCGGCCTTCCTGTGAACCTTCGCTTGGCCTACAAGCCGCCGGCGACAGAATTGGAGATTGCGAGTGGCGCGTTTGTTCGACGCCTATGTGATGGTCGACTGGAGCGCGTCTTCCACCCCGAAGACGGGCCGGGACTCCATCTGGATCGGCGTCATCAAGAGGGACATCCGCTTCCGGCCGACCTTCGAGGCGCATAACCCCGCCACCCGGGCGGCGGCGATGGCGACCCTGCGCGAGATTCTCGCCGATCTGCGTCGGCGCGGCGAGCGGGCCCTGGTGGGGTTTGATTTTCCGCTCGGCTATCCGCGGGGAACCGCCGCCCGTCTCGGCCTCAAGAGCGCCGACTGGGCGGGGATGTGGAAGTTCCTCACCGACAATGTGGTCGACAAGCCGACAAACGTGAACAACCGCTTCGCGGTGGCCAATAAAGCCAACCGGTTGATGACCGACGCCGCCAGACCCTTCTGGGGCTGCCCGGCCAAGGACGCCCAGACCTGGCTGTCCTCGACCAAGCCCGAGCACGGCGACGACCTGCCGCCGGTCCTGCGCGCCGCCGAGATGGCGACCCGGGGCAAGGGCAAGGCCGGCGCCAAGAGCGTCTGGCAGATTTTCGGCAACGGCACCGTCGGCAGCCAGGCCATCGTCGGCATACCGGCGGTGGCGGCCCTGGCGTCCGATCTGGGCGACAAGGCCCGGGTCTGGCCGTTCCAGACCGGCTGGAAGACCCTGAAGGCCGAGGACGTGGAGGGCCTCGAGGCGGTCATGGTGGAAATCTATCCGGCCCTTGGCGACGTCCGCCCCGAGCCCGGCGAGATCGCCGACCGGGCCCAGGTCCGGGCGCTGTGCGAGCATTTCCTGCGGCTGGACGAGGCCGGCAAGCTGGGCGAAGCCTTCGCCCCTCCGGCCGATGCGACCGCCGAGGAGATTGCGGTCGTCGAAGGCGAGGAAGGCTGGATCCTCGGGGCCTGAGGGGGCGCGCCCCCTGAGGTCCCCTCCGATAGCGCTTTCCATCCGGCGGGGATGCGCCAGATTGCGGCAGACCTCGTCGATTGCAGGCGGCGGTTGCGTGTTCGGGGGAGTTCATGAGGATCACCGATGTCGGCGCCGCCGTGGCAGCGCTTGCCTTGATGGCCGCGTCCTCGCCCGCCGCCGCCCAGGCCTGGATCGGGACTATGGTCGGCAATATTTCCGCGGCACAGCGTGAGGCCGAATGCCAGCGTCGCCCCTTCCCGCCGCCGGGAGAGGTCGCGAAGGCCACGAGCAGCATCCACGGCCTGACGGATCGTCTGCGCCAGTCCCCGGCCGAGGGCGAGGCCAAGGACATCGACAAACTCTTCGCCAGCAAGGCCAAGGGCTTCAAGCTGGCCTCCACACAGGCCTATCTCGACCAGGGCGAGTTTCGCACCCTGCTTGGCTCCGACCCGGCAGGCGAATGGGTGCAGCTGGTGATCGCCGCCGACCTCGGCAGCGCCCGAGGGGTGTGGCGCACCGCGCCGCTCGTCGAAGGCGACCCGGCCTCCGGTTTTGAGATCGGCATCGACCTCGTCCGGAGCTGGGGCAAATGGAAGATTCTTCACGCCCAGGCCTATCCAGGCCAGGCCCCCAGGGTCGAACCCTACTGCCACAGCAGCGACACGGGCAGCTTCTGAGCCATGTCGCTTCTGAAGGTCTCTCCCGCCCTCGGCGTCCTCGCCGCGATCGCATTCTCCACGGCCTCGTCTCCGGCTGTCGGCCAGGTCGATATCGGTCTGATGCTCAGCAACATCTCCGCCGAGCGGCGTGAGCGCGAATGCCAGATCCGGCCGGTCCCCAACGACAGTGAGCGGATCATCGCCACCACAGCCATCAACGGGGTGATGACCCGGCTGCGCCAGCCGCCCGCGAAGGATGACGCCAAGGCGATCGGCGCGCTGTTCATGAAGAAGGACAAGGTCTTCAAACTGGCCTCCACCGAGGCCTATCTGAGCGAGGCGGAGTTTCGCGCCCTGCTCGGACCCGCCGGTTCCGGCGACTGGCGCTATCTGGTGATCGCCGCCGACGCCGAGAGCGCGCGGGGAGTCTGGCGGGTCGCGCCTGACCCTGGATCCGGCGACGAGGCGGGCGGAGCCGTCGAGATCGGCATCGACCTGATCAAGTATCGCGGCGCCTGGAAGGTCCTGCACGCCCAGGCCTACCCGGGAGAAGCCCCGACCGTCGAACCCTACTGCCACCTCGCCAACACCGGCAGCTTCTGATCCGTTGCGTTCCGGCCACAGCCGGGGCGTCGCGAACCGGCGCCCCTTGCCAACCGGCGTTCTGCGTGAGAAACGCCGCGCCCTCAATCTGGAGACCACCCGCCGCATGAAAACGCGCGCCCACATCATCTGCCGGAGCCTGCAAGGCGAACGGCTGCGCGCGCGTCCCGGCGAGTCCATGACGCGCGCGTTCCCACACAGCTAAACGGCGGCGTCCTTCCGGGCGTCGTCATCGACGACGTCTGGAGCAATTGTCATGTACGTATGGACGGGCCCCTGGGCCCGCGCCCGAGATCCCACCCCGCTGTTGCGGAAGCTGGCCGGCGAATTCGCCGACCGGATCGCCTTGCTGTGGCCCGCGCCTCACGGCCCCTTCCTTCTGGCCGACGCCTCGCGACGCCACCTGATCTGCCTGGTGCTGTCCCTTGAAGGGCCCGCGCCGGCGGCTCTGGCCGAGGCGGTCGATGGCCCGTTCAAGGCGGCGGTGCGCTCCGTCCTGCCGTCCGCGCCGGATGGTCTGATCCGCGCGCTCGGCCGGATGGGAGAAGACGCCTGGGCGGCGGCGGACTACCGCCTCCTGCTGTCCCTGCTGGACGACGCGGACCGTCGCAAGCCGCTGCGCCACGCCGAGGTCATCACGCCGGCCGATGTGCAGGGCTTGGCCGTCATTCCGACGGCGGTGCTTCGGGCCGGCGGCGGCTGGCTCGCGCTGAACCCTGGCCAGGCGGCCTTGCTGGCTGAAGCCTACGCGGCCATCAGCCGGCGCGATGGTCAGGCGGCGGCCGACCTGGCGGCCGAACGTTGGGGCCGGGCCGGCAACCTCAAGGCGTTGTTCGACAAGGTCAGCGATGACGTTATCGCTGACCTGCCGGCGCAGCCCTTCGCGGGCGGACCGACCCTGCGGCCTCTCCGCAGCAAGGCGGCCATGCGGGACGCGGCTCTTCGCTTCCGCAACTGCCTGGCGTCGGTGAAGATCGCCTCTGCCGCGAGCGGCGACTACGCCTATCTGGAGTGGACCGGCGGGGACGGCGCCGTGGTCGAACTGACCCGCGACGCAGTCTACGGCTGGCGGCTCAATGAGGCGTTGCAGCGGAACAACGAGGCGGTCGCCAAGACCCACAGGCCGGCCCTGGCCGCCGACCTGGAGGCGATGGGCGTCCACGTCGGCCGTACGCGGTGGGACCTGATCTCGGCCCTGTCCGCCGCGGCGCAGCCCGGCTTCCGCCACGAGCCGGTAGATCCGCTGAACGACGACCTGTTCGGCTACTGACCGGACCCGGCGCCAGTCCCCTGGCGTCGGGTCCGGCTTTTTACGGCGCTTGACACGCCGCAACGACGGGTCACCCTCCGCCCACCCTGGGGAGGGGACGGACATGAGCAGCCAGGATCGGCATATTTCCATCGATGCGGTGCGCGGTGTGGCCGTGCTCGGCATTCTGTTGATGAACATCGTTGGCATGGGCATGCCGACCTTCGCCTACATCACCCCGGCCTATTACGGCGGCCATGAGGGCGCCAACCTCTGGGCCTGGGCGATCAACTATGTCGTCGCCGACGGCAAGATGCGCGGCCTGTTCACCATGCTGTTCGGGGCCAGCATGATGCTGATCGCCGACCGGGCCGAGGGCAGGGTTCCGGGTCCCGCCTCCATCCACTACCGCCGGGTGTTCTGGCTGTTCGTGTTCGGGATGATCCACGCCTACTTCCTGTTCTTCGGCGACATCCTGGTCACCTACGCCCTCGCCGGGGCCCTGGTGTTCATGGTCCGCCGCTGGTCGCCGAAGCTGCTGATCCTCATCGGCGCGATCGGCCTGGCCCTGCTGGCCGCCAAGGGGCTTTTCGACGGCGCCCATCTGGCCCAGCTCCGCGAGGCGGCCCAGGCGCCCGACGCCAGCGAGGCCATACGAAAGGCCTGGAGCGAGGAAGGCTTCCTGCTCAATCCGCCGGCCAGCTTCGGCGAGGGCGAACTGGCCGCCTATCGCGGCGGCTTCCTCGACGCCCTCAAGGCCCGGGCCTTTGTCGCCGTGCTGATGCAGACGGTGTTCCTGATCAGCAGCAGCCTGCCCGAAGCCATAGCCCAGATGATGATCGGCGTCGGCCTCTACCGGCTGGGTTTCTTCACCCTGGGCTGGTCCAGCCGGGCCTATGCCGGGATGGCGGCGCTGGGCTGGGGCGTCGGCATGCCGGTCACCGGCTGGCTGGCCTGGCGCATCGCCCAGAGCGGCTTCGAGCCGCTGGTGCTGCACGACCTGGGCTACTGGGGCGCCCTGCCCCGGCCCTTCATCGCCCTGGCCCATGCCAGCGGCGTGCTGCTGCTGGTCAGGTCCGGCGCCCTGGGCTGGCTGGTCAACCGGCTGGCGGCGGCGGGACGGATGGCCCTCAGCAACTATCTGGGGACATCCATCATCACCAGCTTCGTCTTCTGCGGCTACGGCCTGGGTCTCTACGGTCGGCTGCAGCGTTTCGAGCTCTACTATGTCGTGGCCGCCATCTGGCTGTTGATCCTGCTCTGGAGCCTGCCGTGGATGCGGCGGTTCCACTACGGCCCGTTCGAATGGCTGTGGCGCTCCTTGGTGCGCTGGAAGCCGCAGCCGTTCGCCAAGCGCGGGGAAACAAAACCGTCGGCCTAGACGGCTGGCGCCACGGCCCGCGCCGCGATACCTAGCGGCGGATGGGGATTTTCAATCGCATTCTGCCGGGGCTCGCCGCCCTGCTGCTGGCCACGCCCGCCCTCGCCCAGACTCCGGTCCCGGCGACAGCGCCGCCGACAGTGGATCGCGGTCCGGAGGTCGATCGCATCTTCAGCGCCTTTTCGGGCCCGGCCGGCCCCGGTTGCGCTGTCTCGGCGGTTTCCGCGGGAGAAACCCTGGTGGAGCGGGGTTATGGCCTTGTCGACCTGGAACACCCCACCCCGATCACCCCCGCCACCCCCTTCGAGGCCGGATCGGTCTCCAAGCAGTTTACCGCCGCCGCCATCCTGCTGCTGGTGCAGGACGGCAAGCTGCGGCTGACCGACGATGTCCGCAAATACCTGCCCGAGTTGCCCGACTATGGCCGGCCGATCACCATCGACCAGCTTCTCAACCACACCAGCGGCCTGCGCGACTGGGGCGAACTGGCTTGGTGGCAGGGCTGGCCCCGCGGCGCGCGGGCCTACACCCAGGCCGACATCGTCGAGCTGATCACCCGCCAGCGCGGCCTCAACTACCTGCCCGGCGCCGAATACAGCTACACCAACAGCGGCTACAACCTGCTGACCGAGATCGTCCGGCGGGTCAGCGGCCAGAGCCTGGCGGACTTCACCGCCGCCCGGATCTTCAAGCCGCTGGGCATGAGCCACACCGGCTGGCGGGTCGATTTTCGCGCCATCGTGCCGGGCCGCGCCATCGCCTATGAGCGGACCCCCGCCGGCTATCGCCAGCAGATGCCGTTCGAGGACGGCTACGGCAACGGCGGGCTGATCACCACCGTCGGCGACCTGCAGATCTGGGCGGCGGCGATGCAGTCCCAGAAGCTCGGCGCCCTCGTGACCACCCAGATGCAGCGCCGGGCCAGCCTGACCAACGGGACCCGCCTGACCTACGCCCGGGGCCTGATGGTCCAGACCTGGGCGGGCGTCGACGAGGTTTCCCATGCCGGGGCGACGGCGGGCTATCGCGCCTGGCTGGCCTGGTATCCGAAACAGAAGCTGTCGGTGGCGGTGCTGTGCAACGCCGACGACGCCGGCGCCCTGCCGATGGGTCGGGCGGTCGCCGCCCTGTTCCTGCCGCCGCCGCCCGCCGAACCGCCGCCCGCGCCGCTGACGGACCTGGCCTCACGGGCGGGTCTGTACGTCAATGAAAGCAGCGGCCGGCCCATGCTGCTGGTGGCCGATGAGGCGGGACTGCGGGTCGCCGGAGGGTCCAGACTGACCCCGCTGGGCGCCGACACCGCCGGCTATGGCGCCGACCGCCTGGTCTTCCAGGGCCGCGACGCCTTCATGGACGAGACCTTCGAGGGCAACCGTTATCTCTACCGGCGCACGCCCCTCTGGCAGCCGACGTCAGACAGTCTGACCGCCTACATCGGCCGCTACTACAGTCCCGAGATCGGCGCGACCTGGCGGGTGGTCCGCGAGGGGAGCGGCCTGGTCCTGCGGCTGGAGGACCGGCCGCAGACCTCGATCCCGATGAGTCCCCTGTATCAGGACGCCTTCAACCTGAACGGCTTCCTCGCCCGCTTCCGCCGGGACGCCCAGGGCCGCATCGTTGCGGTCAGCCTGGGCAGCAACCGCGTGAGGGACCTGCGGCTGCGCAAGATCGGCTGACCCTCAACTTCCCCCCTTCAGAAGACGCGTACATCCAGATGCCGGGACTCAAAATCCGGACTGTTTCCATAGGAAACTGCCAGAAGCCAGCCTCCGACGCTTGGTGGCTAATCCAAACTGCTGCGGGTTAACCATCGACGGCGGCTACCAACCGCCGGCACCGTGACCAAGGCCTGTTCGATCATAGCGCTTTGGGAATACACTAGGCTCCAATTTCCCAACATAAGTCGTAAACGAATTGAAAGATTGGCCCCATGAACAATCCCACCCTGCAGGAAACGCTTATAGAGCGGGCCGACAGCATAGAATTTGACGCTTTCTTTAACGTCTACGCTGAATCAATACAGGCTTCCGAACGCAAATCACGCGATCAAATCGTCGCCTTGCTACAACGGTGCGACTACTCTATTATAGCTTTCTCACAATATGATGAGGTAATTGCATTCCTCATTGCCTATCACTCGGAAAATAGCAACGTTGGCCTTTTGGAATACATGGCCACAAAGGCAGAGCATCGAAATCGAGGCATCGGGATAGCGCTTTTTCGGGCGGCGTTGAATCGGATGCAAGGTCGAAATATGCTCGTTGAGATAGATTCCGATAGAGAAGAGTCCGACGACCAAGGATTGCGTGCGCGCCGAAAGAATTTCTATCTTCGGCAGGGATGCAGAATAATTGAGGGGCTTGATTACAAGATGCCTCAGGTGAACGCTGCAAAGCCACCCACAATGGACCTCCTCATCTACGACCCAAGCTCAGAGATTGTCATTTCGGAAGATCTGTTGAGGCAATGGCTGCAAGCCCTCTACTCTGAGGTCTACGGATGCGACCGAGATGATCCGGCTATTGAAATTATGCTCGAAGGATGGAGGCGGAATAATTTATGCTAGCAGCACTCTCTCAATACGCAATTTATGGAAAGCAAATTAGTGAGATATTTTTATTCCCCACAACGCTAATAGGTGGCGGATTCGCGCTATTTGTATTTTATAGAACTTCGCATCAATTTATGTCACAGATGCGATCAAATCATTACTCAGAACTCGATAGTATGTTTAAGGAGATTTTACTTATAGCGATCGAAAAGCCATACCTTAGAGATAAAACTCAGATTGCAATATTTTCTCACTATCTTGGAAGTCAAATTAATCCCCCCGCCTATCTCGCCCCAAAATGTGACAGAATCACGCGAGAACGGCTCAAACTTCAGGCCGCACAATACGACATGTACGCCTTTATTGTTTTCAATTTCTTAGAGACTATTCACGATCGGTGTTACGAAACCCGAGATTGGAAGAATCGCCTCGATCAATCTCTTGTTGGCACGTGGATAGATATTATTGGGAGCGAACACAGGCTGCACGAGGATTGGTTCGATCTCGAGCTCCGGATTTGCCAACAAGCAAGAGCGAGTGGTGACTTGTCCAGAGGATCAAAATTTTGCTTTGGGTTTCGAGATTTTGTTCTTCGCCAACCTTGGTTGGTCGAACGGCACCAAGGGGCCACCTTCGCAAAGGCGTGGCAGTATCGAGACGAGAATAAACACTCTCAAGATTATGAGCTTTTATTGGAGCGGAGATTCAGATTGTCCAGCGATCGACCGACGGCGCCGGAGCTCGCCGCATCATAGCCATATGTGATCGTTACCCAAAAGCCATCAAACCCGAAAAGGCGGGCCCTAAATCGGCCCTTGCGATGCGCGCCGCTGCGTTACCTCCTCAACTCGCCTCCCGCAGGTCCTCCGACCGCAGCGCCCGCAGCTTCTCCGCCACCAGGAAGGCCAGTTCCAGGGCCTGTTCGCCATTCAGGCGCGGGTCGCAATGGGTGTGGTAGCGGTCGCCCAGATCGCCCTCCAGCACCGCCCGCGCCCCGCCGATGCATTCGGTGACGTTCTGGCCGGTCATCTCCAGATGGACCCCGCCAGGATGCACGCCCTCGGAGCCGGCCACCTCGACGAAACTCTTCACCTCGGCGAGAATCCGGTCGAACGGACGGGTCTTGTAGCCGTTGCCGGCCTTCAGGGTGTTGCCGTGCATCGGGTCGGTCGACCAGA
>JAHBYC010000045.1 GCA_019636175.1 Caulobacter sp.
GAACGGGGGCCTCTCCGACGCCGACATCGAAAAGATGGTCAAGGAAGCGGAGTCCAACAAGGCCGAGGACGAGAAGCGCAAGGCCGCCGTGGAAGCCAAGAACCAGGCCGACGCGGTGATCCACTCGACGGAGAAGGCCCTCGCCGAACACGGCGACAAGGTCAGCGCCGATGAGAAGAGCGCCATCGAGACCGCCCTGGCCGACCTCAAAGCCGTCATCGACGGCGGCGACGGCGAGGACATCGCCGCCAAGACCCAGACCCTGATCCAGGCGTCGATGAAGCTTGGCGAGGCCATGTACAAGGCCCAGCAGGGCGAGACGGCCGAAGGCGGCGACAGCACCGCCGAGGCCGCGGACGAAGGCGTCGTCGACGCCGAGTTCGAGGAAGTCGACGACGACAAGAAGTCGGCCTGATGACTGACGCCGTCCAGGAAGCGCGCCGCCCTTCGGGGCCCAGCGCCTTCCTGGACCTTCGCGGCATTCCGCTCCGTCCAGCCGCAAGGCTTGCGACGGAGCGGGACCGCCCCCACCTCCCGACATTGATGTCCAGGTAAGTTTCGAGCCGCCATGCGCGACTATTACGAAATTCTTGGCGTGGCTCGCGGCGTTGACGACGCGGCGCTGAAGTCCGCCTTCCGCAAACAGGCGATGGAGCACCATCCCGACCGCAACGGCGGTTGTGAGGACGCTTCAGCGCGGTTCAAGGAAATCAACGAGGCCTATTCCATCCTGTCGGACCCCCAGAAGCGGGCGGCCTACGACCGGTTTGGCCATGCCGGCGTCAACGGCATGGGCGGCGGCGGCGGTGGACCGCAGGGCTTCGCCGACGTCCACGACATCTTCAACGAGGTGTTCGGCGACGCGTTCGGCGAGATGTTCGGCGGTCGCGGCCGCCAGCGCAACAACGGCCCGGCCCGCGGCGCCGACCTGCGCTATGACCTCGAGATCACCCTGGAGCAGGCCTATGCCAGCGCCGAGGTCGAGATCAAGGTGCCCTCGGCCATGGCCTGCGAGGTCTGCGAGGGCTCCGGCGCCAAGCCGGGAACCAGCCCCACGGTCTGCACCGGTTGCGGCGGCGCCGGCCGGGTCCGGGCCACGCAAGGCTTCTTCTCCATCGAACGCGCCTGCCCCCGCTGTGGCGGGTCGGGCAAGATGATCATGGACCCCTGCAAGGGCTGTCACGGCGCCGGCCAGGTCCGCAAGGAGCGGGTCCTGTCGGTCCGCATCCCGGCCGGGGTCGATGACGGCTCGCGTATCCGCCTGGCCGGAGAGGGCGACGCCGGCCAGCGCGGCGGACCGCGCGGCGATCTCTACATCTTCCTGTCGGTGGCGCCGCACGACCTGTTCGAGCGCGACGGCCTGGACCTGCTGTGCACCGTTCCGGTGCCGATGAGCACGGCGGTGCTGGGCGGCGACATCGAGGCGCCCTGCCTGACCGGCGGCGAGAACTGCGACGGCGAATGCCGGATGAAGGTCAAGGTCCCCGAGGGCGTCCAGACCGGCAAGACCGTGCGGCTGCGCGGCCGGGGCATGCCCTCGCTGCGTTCGCGCGAGCGCGGCGACCTGGTGGTCGAGCTGTTCGTCGAGACGCCGACACAGCTGTCGGCGCGCCAGAAGGAACTGATGCGCGAGTTCGCCGATCTGACCGGCGAGGCGCAGCACCCCAAATCCGCCAACTTCCTCGGCAAGGCTAAGCGGTTCTGGTCCGACGTCACCGGCGGCTGACCCGAGCCTCGAAAGGGTCTAGACAGACCTGACCCATGAGCCTGGCGCCGCCCCCGTTCGACAACGGCCGCGGCGCCCCGTGCACGGAGCCGTCATGTCGCGAGCCGCATCCATAACCCTTCGTCCCGTTGTCACGGCCCTGGTCCTGGGCCTTTCCGCCCTGACGCTGGCGGTGGTTCCCACCCTGCCGCAGGCGGCCTGGGCGCAGGGGTCCTGGCGCACCCACAAGGACAGCAAATACGGCTACAGGGTCGAGTTCCCAGGGGTTCCCAGCCTGACCCAGGAGACCACCCCCGGCGGGGCGGTGATGGATATCGCCTCGCTCGAGGCGGGCACGACCGGCGCCTTTCTGGTGGTCTCCACCAGCGGCGCCGGCGGACAGGACCCCAAGGTCGCGCTCGACAACGCCACCACCGGATCGCTGGGCGCGATCAAGGGCGAGGTGGTCAGCAAGGCGGACCTGACCGTCGACGGCGCCCCGGCCCGCGACCTGGTGATCCGCTCCACCGACAGCGGCGTGACCATGCGCACCCGAATGGTCATCCAGGGCGACAACTTCTTTCAGGTGATGGCCGTCGGCCCCATCGATGGCGCGCCGGACGGCGCCGACCGCTTCATCAACAGCTTCCGCATCGTCGCCCCGCCCAAGCCGATGCCGCCGGGAACCATGGCCCCGGTTCCGGACAAACCCTGACACGGAGGAGCCGATCGGCTGACCGCGCTTGAGCGGGCCGCGCCGCCCCCGTAGTTAGGACTCATGAACGCCCACGCCGCGATTCCGCCCGACGCCGCCCCCAGCGCGGAAGGGGCGACGCCTGTCATGGCGCAGTATTTCGAAGCCAAGGCCCGTCAGCCGGACGCCCTGGTGTTCTTTCGCATGGGCGACTTCTACGAGCTGTTCTTCGACGACGCGATCAAGGCCGCCGCCGCCCTGGGCATCAGCCAGACCTTTCGCGGCAACCACAACGGCCAGCCCATTCCCATGGCCGGGGTGCCGGTTCACGCCGCCGAAGCCTATCTGGCCAAGCTGATCCGGACCGGATTCAAGGTCGCCGTCTGCGAACAGATGGAGGACCCCTCCGAGGCGAAGAAGCGCGGCTCCAAGGCCATCGTCCGTCGCGACGTCGTGCGGATCATCACCCCCGGCACCCTGACCGAGGACAGCCTGCTCGACAGCCGGGGCGCCAATCGACTGGCCGCCGTGGCTCTGCGCGCCGGTCAGGCGGCGGTGGCCAGCGTCGAGCTGAGCACCGGGGCGGTGGAAAGCCTGCTGCTGGCGCCGTCGGGCCTGGCGGCGGCCCTGGCGGCGCTAAGCCCCTCGGAAGTGCTGGTTCCCGATCGCCTGTTCGCCGACGAGCATATCGCCGCGGCCCTGAAACTGGCCGGTGGCCTGGTGCAGCCGATGGCCCAGGCCCTGGCCGAGCCCTCGGCCAGCGAGACGCGGGTCCGGCGACTGTACGGGGTCGAGACCCTGGACGGGTTCGGCGGCCTGGCCCCGGCGGAGGTTTCGGCGCTGGGTCTGATCGCGGCCCATCTGGAAGTCACCCAGGCGGGGCGGATGCCGGCCCTGTCGCCGCCGCGACGGGCGGGCGAGGCCGACGTCATGGCCATCGACCCGGCCACCCGCGCCAGTCTGGAAATCGAGAAGACCACCGGCGGCCAGCGCGAGGGCTCGCTGCTGGGGGCCATCGACCGCACCATCACCGCCCCCGGCTCGCGGCTGCTGGCCGAGCGCCTGGCCCGGCCGCTGCTGGCCCCTGCGCGCATCGAGGCGCGGCTCGACAGCCTGCAATGGTTCCTCGAGCGGCGGCGGCTGCGCGAACAGGTGCGGGAGGCGCTGAAGCGCACCGGAGACATGGCCCGCGCCCTGTCGCGGCTGGCGCTGGCTCGCGGCGGCCCCCGGGACCTGGGATGCCTGCGCGACGGCCTGAAGACCGGCGAGTCCCTGGCGGCGCTGATGCTGGGCGAGGGTGAGCCGCTCTCGGGTCCGCCGGCCGAGATCGAGGCGGCGCTGACGGCCATCTCGCCCAGCCTGTCGGTCGGGCTCTCGACCCTGCTGGCCAGTCTCGAGGCCGGGCTGGGCCCCGACCTGCCGGCCCAGGCGCGCGATGGCGGGTTCGTGGCCGAAGGGGTGCGGCCTGAACTCGACCAGGCCCGCGCCCTGCGCGACGACAGCCGCCGGGTGATCGCCGGGCTGGAGTCGCGGCTGGCTTCCGAAAGCGGCGTGCCGGTGAAGATCCGCCACAATGCGGTGCTGGGCTATTTCGTCGAGGCCACGGCGGGCAAGGCCGACCCGCTGATGCAGCCGCCGCTGAACGCCACCTTCATCCATCGCCAGACCCTGGCCAACCAGGTCCGCTTCACCACGGTCGAGCTGGCCGACCTGGATGCCCGCATCGCCCAGGCCGGCGAGCGGGCCCAGGCCATCGAGGTGCAGACCTTCGAGACCTGGCGCGACGAGGCCGCCGCCCTGGCCGAGCCGTTGCGCGCCGCGGCTCAGGGGCTGGCGCTGCTGGACGTCGCCTCGTCCCTGGCCGAATGGGCCGAGGACGCCGGCGCCTGCCGCCCGGTGGTCGATGACAGCCTGTGTTTTGACGCAAAAGCCGCCCGCCATCCGGTGGTCGAGGCGGCGGTCAAGCGGGCCGGCGATCCCTACACGCCGAACGACTGTCGCCTCGACGGCGCCGGAGACCGGGGTCCGCGCCTGAGCATCGTCACCGGCCCCAACATGGCGGGCAAGTCGACCTTCCTGCGCCAGAACGCCCTGCTGGCGGTGCTGGCCCAGGCCGGCTGTTACGTGCCGGCGCAGGCCCTGACCCTGGGGGTGGTCGACCGGCTGTTCAGCCGGGTCGGGGCGGGGGATGACCTGGCGCGGGGCCGCTCGACCTTCATGGCCGAGATGGTCGAGACCGCCGCCATCCTGACCCAGGCCACGCCGCGCAGCTTTGTCATCCTCGACGAGATCGGCCGGGGCACCGCCACCTGGGACGGCCTGGCCATCGCCTGGGCCTGCGCCGAGGCCCTGCACGACACCAACCGAGCCCGCGCCCTGTTCGCCACCCACTATCACGAGCTGGCGACGCTGGAGGACCGGCTGGCCCATGTCTCCAACCTGTCATTGCGGGCCAAGGAGTGGAACGGCGATCTGGTCTTCCTGCATGAATGCGGCCCCGGCCCGGCCGATCGGTCCTATGGGGTGCAGGTGGCCAAGCTGGCCGGGGTGCCGCCGGCGGTGGTGGTCCGGGCGCGGGAAGTGCTGGAGCGGCTGGAGGCCGACAGCCATTCCCCGGCGAGGCTGGAAGGATTGCCACTGTTCGAAATGGCGGCGCCGACCCCGCAGACTTTCGGACCCAGCCCGGCCGAGGAGGCCCTCAAGGGGCTGGATATCGACGGGATGAGTCCCCGCGAGGCGCTGGAGGCGTTGTATCGCCTCAAGGGGATGATCTAGCCTGTCCTCCAGACCCGTCTCGGGTCGGCAGACGTTATTGGGGGTCCCATGTCCAGAAAGATATTCGCCGCCGCCTCGGCTTCGCTCGCGCTTTGCCTGACGGCGATCAGCCCGGCCCATGCCGGGGCGTATGGCGATGAGCTCGGCAAATGCCTGGTCGTCAAAAGTTCTCGCCAGGACCGGCTCGATTTCATGACCTTCCTGTTCGGCGCCATGAGCCAGCACCCGGCCGCCAAGCCCTACAGCAAGATGACCCCGGCCCAGCTCGAGGCGGCCAATCGACGGGCCATAGCCCTCA
The DNA here is from genome assembly GCA_019636175.1 of Caulobacter sp. Classification (GTDB taxonomy): domain Bacteria; phylum Pseudomonadota; class Alphaproteobacteria; order Caulobacterales; family Caulobacteraceae; genus Caulobacter. The sequence continues at coordinate 5,473 of JAHBYC010000045.1, forward strand.
TGGAGCGTCTCCTGATGCAGGACTGCCGGGCCCAGACCGTGGCGGCGATGAAGTACGACGGCGACAACGCCATCGAGACCGCCTTCGCGGTGCTTGGGAAGACGGCCATGGAGGAGCTGATGACCGATCCGGCGGTCGCCGCGAACTTCTCCAACGTCGATCAGTATCTCGACAAGCCCAGGTGGGAGGCTCTGGCGGCGGAAATCCGCAAGAAGTAGCGATTACGCCGCCCGACGGATTGCCTCGCGGACTGTTGCACCGCACATAAGAGGCCATGGCCCCCCGTCTCCGCCCGACCCGCCTTGAACATGTCGTCGACGGCGAGGCCCTGCGCGCGCGGCTGTCGGCGGCGGCGCTGGACGCGATCGGCGATGAGGCCGAGCAGCGGCGGCGAGCGCTGGACATCCTCAAGCAGGCGCTGTTTCGCGGGCGGATGATCGCCAAGGAGCGGCTGGAGAACGGCGCCGGGGGGATGGAGACCGCCCGGCTGCTGTGCGGCGTCACCGACCAGGTGGTCACCGCCCTCTATGACTTCACCACCGTCCATGTCTTCCGCGCCCGCAACCCGACCGAGGGCGAGCGGCTGTGCCTGATGGCGGTGGGCGGCTACGGCCGGGCGGTGCTGAGCCCCTATTCGGACCTCGACCTCTTGTTCCTGCGGCCGTGGAAACAGACCGCCCACGCCGAGAGCGTCATCGAATACATGCTCTATGCGCTGTGGGACCTGGGCTTCAAGGTCGGCCACGCCAGCCGCACGGTCGAGGAGTGCATCAAGCTCTCGCGTGAGGATTTCACCATCCGCACCTCACTGCTGGAGGCGCGGCGACTGACCGGCGACGAGAAGCTGGCGGCCGAGCTGAAGACCCGCTTCTTCAATGACGTGGTCAAGGGAACCGGCGCCGAGTTCGTGGCGGCGAAGTTGAAGGAACGCGACGAGCGCCACACCCGCGCCGGGGCCAGCCGCTACATGGTCGAGCCCAACGTCAAGGAGGGCAAGGGCGGCCTGCGCGACCTGCACACCCTGATGTGGATCGCCGAATACCTCTATCCGGTCGAGCGCCCGGCCCACATCTTCCGCCTGCCGCACTTCGACCCCAAGGAGGTGCGCGCCTTCACCCGCGCCTTCGACTTCCTGCACGCCGTCCGCGCCCATCTGCACTTCGCCACCGGCCGGCCGGAGGAGCGGCTGACCTTCGATGTGCAGCCGGAGATCGCCCGGCGGATGGGCTATGGCGACCGGGCCGACAACCCCGCCGTCGAGCGCTTCATGCGCCACTATTTCCTGATCGCCCGCGAGGTCGGGGCCCTGACCCGGGCCTTCACCGCCAAGCTGGAGGCCGAGCAGTACAAGCAGGAGTCCAAGGGGCTTTCGCGCTTCCTGCCCGGCCGGCGCAAGGTCAAGCGCAAGCCTCTCGACTATCCCGGCTTCCATGAGGAGAACGGCCGCCTGACGGTTGACGGGCCGGAGGTGTTCGAGCGCGATCCGGTCGATCTGATCCGGCTGTTCCGCATCGCCGATGTGCTCAATCTCGACCTGCACCCCGACGCCTTCACGGCAGTGACCCGGTCGCTGCATCTGATCGGCTCGAAGGTGCGTCGCGACAAGGACGCGGCCGAGGCCTTCCTCGACATCCTCGCCCGGGGCCGCAAGCCCTACCGCACCCTGACGCTGATGAACGAGGCGGGGGTGCTGGGCCGGTTCGTGCCGGAGTTCGGCCGGATCGTCGCCCAGATGCAGTTCAACATGTACCACAGCTACACGGTGGACGAGCACACCCTGCGGGCCATCGGGCTGATCAACGACATCTCCAAGGGCCGGCTGATCACCGACCACCCGCTGGCCACCATCATCCTGCCGCTGATCAACGACAAGGAATCGCTGTTCCTGGCCATGCTGCTGCATGACACCGGCAAGGGCGGCGCCGGGGGCCAGGAGAAGGCCGGCGCGCGGGCGGCGCGGCAGGCCTGCGAGCGGATGGGTATCGACCGCAAGAAGATCGAGCTGGTCGCCTGGCTGGTCGAGCATCACCTGGTGATGAGCGACACGGCCCAGAAGCGGGACGTCACCGACCCGGCCACCGTCGCCGCCTTCGCCCGGATCGTCGAGAGCCCCGAACGGCTGCGCCTGCTGCTGGTGCTGACCGTGGCCGACATCCGCGCCGTGGGGCCGGGCGTGTGGAACGGCTGGAAGGGCCAGCTGTTGCGCGAGCTCTACGCCGCCACCGAGGCCATCTTCCGCGGCGGACGGGGCAGCGATCCGGCGGCGGCCGCCCAGCGCCACCACGAGAGCGTCGCCCGTGACGCCCGGGCCGAACTGGCCGCCGCCCACCCGGAGGCGGCCGACTGGGCCGATTCCATGGAGAACGCCTACTTCATCGGCTTTTCCAGCGCCGACATCGTCGAACACGCCATCCTCGCGCGCCGGGCCGGCGAACAGGGAGGCGCGGCGGCCGGCGGGCGGATCCGCACCGACCGCAGCACCGCCGAACTGGTGGTCGCCGCCACCGACCGGCCCGGCCTGTTCGCCGACCTGGCCGCCGCCATCGCCGGGATGGGCGGCAATGTTCTCGGCGCGCGGATCTTCACCTCCCGCGACGGCCAGGCGCTGGATGTGTTTCAGGTGCAGGACGCCGCCGGCGGACCCTTCGGCCGCGACAATCCGCCCGGCCTGCGCCGCCTGGCCGACGCCCTGGAGTCCGCCGCCCGGGGCGAGATCTCCCGCGCCGAGACGCCGCGCTCCGACCATGGCCGAACCGCCGCCTTCGCCATTTCCTCCACCGTCATGCTGGACAACGAGGCCTCGCGGGAAGCCACCGTGGTCGAGGCCTCCGGCCGTGACCGGCCGGGGTTGCTGCAGGCCCTGGCGGGGGCGATTTCCGACGCCGGGCTCAGCATCGTCTCGGCCCATATCGACAACTACGGCGAACGGGCCGTCGACGCCTTCTATGTCACAACGGCCGAGGGCGAGAAGCTGACCGACACACGCCGGCAGGCGGCGCTGAAGGCCAGTCTGCTGGCCGTGCTGCGCGCCGAGGAGCCCCGCGTCGGCGGAAAATCCCGACCCCGGCTGCAAAGGGCCCGCGCCAGCGAGGGGCGCTGACGCCGCCGCCTGCACCACAGTCGCGCGAAGCCTGCACACGCCTCATCTTGACCCTCCGAACGGCGCGGCGCAGAAGCGCGCTGTGACAAGCGCCCCGCCTCCCGAGCCGACCGCCCCCCCCTCCGAGGCCGCGTCCGACGCCGCTGCGGAAAAGCCCCGGGCGGGGATCATCAAGAACTCGATCATCTTCTCCGGACTGACCCTGGTCAGCCGGTTCATGGGCCTGGCCCGCGACGTGGTGATCAACGCCCAGCTTGGGGCCAGCGCCGGCCCGTGGGCCGACGCCTACAACACCGCCCTGAGTTTCCCCAATCTGTTCCGGCGCATCTTCGCCGAGGGGGCCTTCAGCTCGGCCTTCGTGCCGGCCTACAGCCGCACCCTGACCGCCGAGGGCGGGGAGCGGGCCGACGACATGGCCAGCGACGCCCTGGCGACCCTGGCGGCCATGACCCTGGCGCTGGTCATCCTCGCCCAGCTGGCGATGCCGTGGCTGATGTATCTGATCAACTACGGCTACCGGGACGAGCCGCTGAAGTTCAAGCTGGCGGTGACCCTGACCCAGATCACCATGCCCTATCTCAGCTGCATGGCGATCACCGCCCTGTTCTCCGGCGCGCTCAACGCCCGCAACCGCTTCATCCTCTCCGGCGCGGCCCCCATCGTGCTCAATGCGGTGATGCTGATCGCCGTGCTGCCGCAGAAGAACAGCGGCGACGCGGCCTACGCCGCGAGCATCGCCGTGGTCATCGCCGGGGTGCTGCAGGCCGGACTGCTGTGGTGGGGAGCGTGGCGGTCCGGCGCCCGCATCCGCCCCCGGCTTCCCAGACTGACGCCGGAGATCAAGCGGCTGATCCAGGTGGCCATTCCGGCCGCCATCGCCGCCAGCGTCACCCAGATCAACATCTTCGTCTCCGGAAGCCTGGTCTCCATGGCCCCCGGCGACGGACCCCGCACCTGGCTGGCCAACGCCGACCGGCTGTACCAGCTGCCCCTGGGCATGGTCGGGGTGGCGATCGGCATCGCCCTGTTGCCGCGGCTGTCGCAGGCCCTGCAGGCGGGCGACCACAAGGACGCCCAGGACACCACCGACCAGGCCGTGGTGTTCGCCCTGGCCATGACCCTGCCGGCGGCGGCGGCGCTGATGGCCATTCCCTTCTTCCTGGTCGACGCCCTGTTCACCCGCGGCGCCTTCACCAGTTTCGACGCCCACCAGACCGCATCGGCCCTGTTCCACTATGGCTGGGGCGTGCCGGCCTTCGTGCTGGCCCGGGTGATGAACCCGATCTTCTTCGCGCGGGAAGACACCAAGAGCCCGATGCGCTTCGCCCTGATCTCGGTGGCGGTCAACATCGTGCTGGGCGCCAGCCTGTTCTTCATCGTCGGCTTTCCGGGGATCGCCATCGCCACCTCGGCGGCCAGCTGGATCAATGTCGCCCAGATGTACTGGGCCCTGCGCCGTCGCGGCGACTGGACCCCGACCCTGACCGCCTGGAGCCGCATCGTCCGGGTGCTGGCGGCCAGCGCCATCCTGACCGCCCTGCTGGCGATCGCCGGCCACTTCCGGCCCGCCATCCAGGGCCTGTTCGAGCACATCAGCCTGGTCCGCATCGGCGCCAAGGAGATCGCCGTCCTGGCCGTCTGCTTCGCCGTACTACCGGTCTATCCGGTGCTGGTGGTTCTGACCGGCGGGATGACGGTGGCCGAGATCAAGGGCCTTCTCCGACGGCGCAGGCCGGCCTAGGTTTCAGGCATGCCGCCGATCTCCGCCCTTCTGGCGCTGTCGCTTCTATCGCCGGTTCCCGCGCCGACGCCCGCGCCGGCCTTCGCCGTGTTCGCCAGCCCCGATGAGGTGACGCTGGTGCTGGCCAGCAACCGGGTCACGCCGATGCGGATCGCCGACCCGAGGGATGTCGACGGCCTGAGCTACAGCCTCCTCTTCATCCGCGTCCGGGGCCCGGACGGCGAACTGATCGAGACCGGGAACGAGGACGACTGGTGGACGCCGCTCTACAGGCGGGGCTGGCCGGGGCTGCAGCGGCCGGAGCCCTGGGTGATCGCGCCCGGCGAGACGGTCACCCTGCGCACCACGCCATCGCGACTGACCCGGGACATGCCGGACGCCCCGACCGCCGGGACATGCCGGTTTCAGGTTCGCGCCGTGCTGCGCGATAGCGATCGCTGGCCCTGGAGCGAGGAGGGGCTGGCGGGCGGGGCCTACACCGTTGAATCGACCTGGACCGAGGCGCCCTGCGCCAGCCTGTTCCCCCGCCCTTGATCTTGCCTCAGGCGCCGCTCTCGCCTATTGGCGTGGCCATGGTCACGTTCCAGCTCTCGCGCCGATGGCGCCGCCTGATCGCCCGCTAGAACCGCCCGCGCGGGCCGATCCCGCGCGCCGACAGACCTGACCATTTCACGAAGCAGATCATGACCGACCAGACCCCCGTCTCCTACGCCGGCCCGCAGCGCGTGCTCAGCGGCGTGCAACCCTCCGGCGCCCTGCATCTGGGCAACTATCTCGGCGCCCTGGTGAAGTTCGCCCGGCTGCAGCACGAGATCGACACCTTCATCTTTGTCGCCGACATGCACGCCATCACCGTCTGGCAGGACCCGGCCCTGCTGGCCGGCCAGACCCGCGAGATCGCCGCCGCCTATCTGGCGGCCGGGCTCGACCCGGCGAAGGCCACCATCTTTCCCCAGTCGGCGGTCCCCGAACACGCCGAGCTGGCCTGGATCTTCAACTGCGTGGCCCGCCTCGGCTGGCTGGACCGGATGACCCAGTTCAAGGAGAAGAGCGGCAAGCACAAGGAGCGCTCGAGCGTCGGGCTCTACACCTATCCGGTGCTGCAGGCCGCCGACATCCTGATCTACAAGGCCACCAAGGTGCCGGTGGGCGAGGACCAGAAGCAGCATCTGGAACTGACCCGCGACATCGCCCAGAAGTTCAACCACGACTTCGAGACGCCAGGGTTCTTTCCGCTGCCCGAGCCGCTGATCCAGGGACCGGGGGCGCGGATCATGAGTCTGCGCGACGGCAAGGCCAAGATGAGCAAGTCGGACGCCTCGGACCTGTCGCGGATCAATCTGACCGACGACGCCGACGCCATCGCGGCGAAAATCCGCAAGGCCCGCACCGATCCCGAAGTGCTGCCCGACAGCCTCGAGGCCCTGGCCCTGCGGCCGGAGGCGGACAACCTTGTCGGCATCTTCGCCGCCCTCGGCGGGGAGACCAAGGCGCAGGTGCTGGAGCGCTTCGCCGGCCAGGGATTTGGCGTCTTCAAGCCGGCGCTGGCCGATCTGGCCGTCTCGGCCCTGTCGCCGGTCAGCGAGGCGATGCGACGGTTTCTGGCCGATCCGGCGGAGATCGACCGCATCCTGGCGGCCGGGGCCCTGAAGGCCCGCGAGGTGGCCGGACCGACGGTGGCCGAGGTCAAGGCCAAGGTCGGCTTCTGGGGCGCCTGAACCGAAGGGGGCGGCGAATTTGCGTTGACGCTGCCCCCCTCGAGCCGTCACCGTCCCCGCCCATGAGCCGACGCAAGTTTCTGGTCATCGCCGATGACACCCCCGAATTCGACGCGGCCCTGCGGTTCGCCAGTCGTCGGGCCCGGTCGACCGGAGGGCACGTCGCCCTGCTGAAAGTGATCGAGCCGGCGGTGTTCGAACACTGGAGCGGCGTGCGCGAGGAGATGGAGCGGCAGGAGCGCGCCGAGGCCGAGGCCATGTTGCAGAAGCTGGCCGAACAGGTGGTGGACATCTCCGGCTCGCCGCCCGAATTCCTGATCCGCCACAACGACTCGGTCCGGGCCGCGATCCGCGGGGTCGTGGAGGAGGACCCCGATATCAAGATTCTGGTGCTGGCCGCCTCGCCCGGCGGCCGCAACCCCGGCGCCCTGGTCAGCTCGATCGCCAAGGACGGCGTCAGCTGGGGCCGCCGCAAGCTGCCGGTGACCGTGGTGCCCGGCGACCTGACCGACGCGGAAATCGCCGACCTCGCCTGATCCCCCGTCAAATCCGGCCCGCGCCCGGAATGGTCGATTGACGACTCATACAACTTGAAGTCACTCTCCTCACAGTTCATCCTGGAGGAGAAGTCATGTCCCGCATGCTGAGCGACTCGGCGCGGCCAACCCGGCCCGCCAGCGCGCGAACCACCGATATCGCGGCCCTCAGAGCCGTCGCCCAGATGGCCGTCAACGTCGAGCTGTTCACCATCCCGCTCTACATGACGAGCCTCTATTCCATTCAGGGCTTTCACCCGATCACCGGGGCCAACACCAACTTCTACCAGGGTCGGCTGTGGGCCGGGGCCAAGACCACGGCCGAGCCGACGACCGACAACGACATGGCCTTCAACATCGTCTTCTCGGTGTTCATCCAGGAGATGCTGCATCTGCAGATGGCGGCCAACATGGCCACCGCGATCGGCGTCAATCCGACTTTCACCGGCGCTCCGCTGCAGGACGACAACGGCGGCTGGCTTTGCTACGGGCCCGACAAGAGCGTCATTCCCGGCATCATCGACCTGAAGGACACCAAGGCCCACGAGGACGTGGCGGTGAACGTCGGCCCGCTGGACGAAGACACCCTGCGGCTGTTCCTGGCCATCGAGCAGCCCGAGAAGCTGGCCAGGGAGAACATCAAGCCGGACAAGGAGGAGAAATACTTCCCCGCCGTGCCCTTCGACGGCTGGAAGATCGGCGACGCCCTGCCGATGTTCGGCACCATCGGCAGCATGTACCAGTGCTACTACGACTACCTCAGCCTGAACTATGATGACGGCAAGACGATGTGGGACGAGGTGTTCAACCCCGCCGCCGTGCAGAACGACCTGTTCAACTTCACCAGCGACAGCCACCCCAAGCGGGAATTCGACAACTTCGAGACCACCATCGCGCTGTCCGATCCGCGGATCGCCTTCAATCAGATGGTGCAGATGATGGACGCCATCACCGATCAGGGCGAGGGCAGCACCATCAATCGCCACGCCGCGCGGATGCTGACGGCGGTCGATCCGAAGTACCGGCCGGATGATATGGCCCTGAAACTGGACTACCCCAGCTTCAGTGACGCCGGCAAACCCGTCCCTTCCGCCGACGCCGAGGCGCGGTGGCGCAATGACGGATACGATCATTTCGAGCGCTTCGCCGTGCTGACGCGACACCTGAAGGACATTGTCACCTGGCCGGCCTGGCGGAAGGAGCACCCGACCTGGACGGCGGACATGCTCAAGACCGACGATCTTGACCCGACCAATCCCTACAAGCTGCCGACCCCCGAGGAGGTGGCGACGGCGATGAACACCCTGTCGTCCGACCCCGGCAGCAAGACCCTGCTCAGCCAAGCCGTGGTCGGCGCCATCTATGGCGTGACCTCAGTGCTCAACACCTACTGGACCCCGCCTCCCGGCAAGCCCGCGCCGTCCTTCCCCTTCCCGTCCATGAGCGGATCGGGCGACCGGATGAGCACGGCCTGGGCCATTCTGGGCGAAGCGCCGGACCTGTCGATGAGTCTGCCCGCGCTGAAGCCGGGCCAGCTCTACCACAGTTGCCAGGGCATCGACTTCAGCGGCGATGGAACCAACAGCTGCGCCCAGGTCGAGGTTTTCCACGGCTGCCGCGGGTCCAACCTCTGTCGCGCGACCGGCGGCTGCGGCTTTGTCCAGCCGACCACCGGCGGCGGGATCTGCGGTTCCGCCCTGGCGGCCCGGGCGCCGGCCGCGGTCAGTTGCAGCGCCAATGGCTGCGGCTCGTCCGGCGCCAGCGCCTTCTATTCCGCCCCGGGCGACAACAAGTGCGGCGGCTTTGGCGGCTGCGCCGTGCCGATCTCGGCCTCGCAGGTCTTCCCCAGCAAGGGCAACATGCAGCTGTTCGATTTCGTCGACACTCCGCCGCAGGGCTGGCATTCGGTGGAGATCACCAAGGACGGCGTCCTGCCCTTCAACGTCGGGGAAAAGGTGCACACCATCGCCTGGGACGCCTTCAAGGCGGTGATGGTCGCCCGCGGCAAGACCCCGCCGGCGGACCCGCCGAAGGCCTCTCCGCTCCGTCTCGCCTTCCCGCCCTCGACCTAGTGGAAGGTCGCGTGACCACCCGTCAGACCCGCGCCCGCCTTGGCCTCCCCCATCTGGGGGATGGCCTTGGCCTGCGGGACGAACACTTCGGCCACCTGATGCGCACCCCGCCCGATCAGTGGGGGGCCGACTGGTTCGAGATCATCAGCGAGAACTTCATCGGCCATCATGGCTGGGCGGCGCGGGTGCTCGAGCATGTGGCGGCGCACCGGCCGGTGGTGATGCACGGGGTCTCGCTGTCGATCGGATCGACCGATCCGCTGGACCGCGCCTATCTCAAGGGCCTGGCCGAGCTGGCGGAGCGGGTGAAGCCGGCCTGGATCTCCGACCACCTCTGCTGGACCGGCGTCGGCGGCGCCAACAGCCATGACCTTCTGCCCATGCCCCTGACCGAAGGCGCGCTGGCCCATGTCAGCGACCGGGTGCGGGCGGTGCAGGACATCCTCGGCCGGCCGCTGGTGATCGAAAACCCCAGCAGCTATCTGGAATTTTCCGCCAGCCAGATGCCCGAATGGGCCTTCCTGGGTCGCCTCGCAGAGGACACCGGCTGCGGCCTGCTGCTCGACTGCAACAATGTCCACGTCAGCGCCTTCAACCACCGGCTGGACCCCGTGGCCTATATCGAGGCCCTGCCGGCCGATCACATCGTGCAGGTGCATCTGGCCGGGCCCAGCGATTGCGGCGACCACCTGATGGACACCCACGACCACCCGGTGCCCGACGCGGTCTGGCCGCTCTACGCCCTGGCCCAGCGGCGCACCGGCGGCGTTTCCACCCTGCTGGAATGGGACGCCTCGATCCCGCCCTATGAAGAGCTGCTGGCCGAGCTGGCCAAGGCGCGGCTGCATCGCGACCATCGCGAGGCCGCCGTTGCCTGAAGCGGCCAGATCCGACCTCGGCGGCCCCGACCTCGCGGCAATGCAGCTCGCCTTGCACCAGGCGGTGACCTGTCCGGCGAGCGACAGCTGGGCCCGGGCCGGCGCCCTGCTGGCGGCGTCGCCGCTCAGCGCCGAGCGGCGCCTGTCCCTCTATGCCCGGGGCTATCGCGCCCGCCTGCTCGACAGCCTGCGGCGCGAGTTTCCGAGCCTCTGCGGCCTGATGGGCGCCGAGCTGTTCGACCTGTTCGCCGAGGGCTACATCGCCGCCTGCCCGCCGGATGCGCCGAGCCTGCATGTCCTGGGCGCCCGCTTTCCGGCCTGGCTCGAAAGCATTCAGCCGGCCGCCGGTCCCGGCGCGGCTGAACGGATTCCGGCGCAGCTGGCGCTGCTGGAGCGGGCCTGGTCGGAATCGCTTCGGGCGCCGGGGCCCGAGGGCGTCGCGCCGCCGCCGGTCGATCTGCTGCTGCATCCTGCCGGTCGGCTGCGCCTTCCGGCGACCACCACCCTGCTGACCCTTGAGTTCGACTTCGCCCCGCTGCTGGCGGCCGTCGCGGATGGCGAGGCGCCGCCGACGCCCCATGCCCGGCCGACCTGTGTCGCCATCGCCCGCAGCGGCTATCGCGTCGGCCTGCATACGCTCAGCAGGGGCCGCCACGCCTGGCTGGCGGCGGTCGGCCACGATGGCGCATCGGCGCTGGAGGCGGCGGGCCGGGCGGCGAGCGAGGCGGACACGGGCGACCTGCTGGCCGACCTCATTCTCTGGGCGCCGCTGGCGATCCAGGCGGGCCTGATCGTCGCCGATTGAGCCTCGCCGCGATCTAGAGACGCGCCGGGATGATGACCGGCAGCGACTCGTAGCCCTTCACGAAGCTTGAATAGACCCGCTTGGGTTCGCCGACGACGTCGATGCGGGGGAAGCGCTTGAGCACCTCTTCCCAGACGATGCGCAGCTGCATCTCGGCCAGGCGATTGCCCACGCAACGATGAATGCCGAAGCCGAACGACATGTGATGGCGCGGCCGCTCGCGGTCGATGATGAAGGCGTCGGCGTTGTCGATCACGCTGGCGTCGCGGTTGCCCGAGACATACCACATGACCACCTTGTCGCCCTTCTTGATCTGCTTGCCGCCGACCACCGTGTCCTCGACGCAGGTGCGGCGCATATGGGCCAGGGGCGTCTGCCAGCGGATGATCTCGGAAACCATCGAGGGGATCAGCGAGGGGTCGGCGCGCAGCTTGTCGTATTGGTCGGGGTTCTGGTTGAGGGCCAGCAGGCCGCCGGTGATCGAGTTACGGGTGGTGTCGTTGCCGCCGACGATCAGCAGGATGATGTTCCCCAGATACTCCATCGGCTCCATGTTCTTTGTGCTCTCGCCGTGGCAGAGCATGGAGATCAGATCGGGCTGGGGCGGGGCGTTGATCCGCTCGTTCCACAGGCGGGTGAAGTACTCGAGGCAGCCGAGCAGCTCCATCTGACCCTCTTCGTCGGTCTCGACGATGCCCTGGCCGGGGATGGCGGTGGCGACATCGGACCAGCGGGTCAGCTTGCGGCGATCCTCCCACGGAAAATCGAACAGGGTGGCCAGCATCTGGGTGGTCAGCTCGATGCTGATCCGATCGACCCAGTTGAATTCCTCGCCGATCGGCAGGTCGTCGAGCAGTTTGCCGGCGCGTTCGCGGATGATCGGCTCCAGCTCCATCAACCGGGCCGGGCTGACCGCGGGGCTGACGGTCTTGCGCTGAACATCGTGCTTGGGCGGGTCCATGGCGATGAACATCGGCAGCATGAACTCGGGATTGAAGTCGGCCAGGGTGATGCCGCCGAGGTGGGCGTCGGAGGAGAAGGCCTGGTGGTTGGTGTCGACCGCGACGATGTCCTCGAACCGGGTCACCGACCAGTAGGGGCCCCATTCGCTCTCGGCGGTGTAGTGGACCGGATCTTCCTTGCGCAGCCGTTCGAACACCGGCCAGAAGCTGTTGTCGGCGAAGCGCGAGGGCTCGCCCGGATTGAGCAGCTCCAGCGGCGTGGACATGGCCTGGGCCCGCGCCGCCGCCATTGAATCAAGAGCTCCATCGGCCATGGCGTTGTTCCTTCTGGTTGCGGGTCAGATCCGGGCGGGGATGACGACGGGCAGGGTCTCATAGCCCTTGACGAAGGCCGAATAGACCCGCGTCGGCTCGCCGACGACGTCGATCCGGGGGAAGCGCTTGAGCACCTCTTCCCAGACGATGCGCAGCTGCATTTCGGCCAGGCGATTGCCGACGCAGCGGTGGATGCCGAAGCCGAACGACATGTGATGGCGCGGCCGCTCGCGGTCGATGATGAAGGCGTCGGCATTGTCGATCACGCTGCCGTCGCGGTTGCCCGAGACATACCACATGATGACCTTGTCCCCCTTCCTGATGGTCTTGCCGCCGATCTCGAAGTCGGTCAGGGCCGTACGCCGCATATGGGCCAGGGGCGTCTGCCAGCGGATGATCTCGGAAACCATCGACGGGATCAGCGAGGGGTCGGCGCGCAGCTTGTCGTACTGATCGGGGTTCTCGTTCAGCGCCAGCAGGCCGCCGGTCAGGGAATTGCGGGTGGTGTCGTTGCCGCCGACGATGAGCAGGATCAGGTTGCCCAGGTATTCCATGGGCTCCATGTTTTTCGTGTGCTCGCCGTGGGCCAGCATCGAGATCAGGTCATTGCCCGGCGGGGCGTTGATCCGCTCGTTCCACAGCCCGGTGAAATACTCCAGGCACTCCAGCAGCTCGGCCCGGCGCTGGTCCTCGTTCTCGATGATGCCCGAGCCCTCGATGGCGGTGGCCACGTCCGACCAGCGGGTCAGCTTGCGGCGATCCTCGAAGGGGAAGTCGAACAGGGTGGCCAGCATCTGGGTGGTCAGCTCGATGCTGATGCGGTCGACCCAGTTGAACTCCTCGCCGATGGGCAGGGAATCCAGCAGGCCGCAGACCCGCTCGCGAATGATCGGCTCCAGCTCCATCAGCCGGGCCGGGCTGACCGAGGGGCTGACGGTCTTGCGCTGGACGTCGTGCTTGGGCCGGTCCATGGCGATGAACATCGGCAGGATGAAGTCGTCGTCCATGTCGCGGATGGTGATGCCGCCAAGATGGGCGTCGGAGGAGAAGACCTCGTGGTTGGTGTCGATGGCGACGATGTCGTCGAACCGGGTCACCGACCAGTAGGGACCCCACTCGCTCTCGGCGGTGTAGTGGATCGGGTCTTCCTGACGCAGGCGTTCGAAGAAAGGCCAGAAGGTGTTGTCGCGAAACCGGGCCGGATCGGCGGGGTTGATCTGATCCAGCGGCGTGGACCACGCCTCCGCCCGGGCGGCGGCCAGCTTGTCAAAGGCGCCATCGGCCATGGTTCGTCTCCCCTATCTTGTCGTTGTTCACATAGGGCCACGGAAACGGCGGTTTGTCACCTGCGGGAGCCCACGGAGGGTTGCCGTGGCGGCCGCGAAGCGCCATCTGACGGGCAGCTCCCAAGGATCCGCCATGTTCATCCAGACCGAAACCACCCCCAATCCCGACGTCATGAAGTTCCTGCCCGGTCGCGAGGTGCTCGGCGCCGGCAGCCGCGAGCTGGCCACGGCGGAGGAGGCGGCGGCCTCGCCGCTGGCCACGGCCCTGTTCGAGCTGGGCGATGTGAACCGGGTCTTTCTCGGTCCCGACTTCCTGACCGTGACCCGCGCCGACGGCGTCGACTGGGCCCATCTGAAGGCCCCGATCCTGGCGGCGATCATGGACCACTACACCGCCGGCAAGCCGATGCTGACCGACAGCCCGGCGGCGGCCGACGAGATCGTCTATGAGGGCGAGACCGCCCAGATCGTCGCCGAGATCAAGGATTTGCTCGACACCCGGGTGCGGCCGGCGGTGGCTCAGGACGGCGGCGACATCGTCTTCAACCGCTTCGAGGCCGAGACCGGAACGGTCTATCTGCACATGCGCGGCGCCTGCGCCGGATGCCCGTCCTCGGCGGCGACCCTGAAGTCCGGGGTGGAGAACATGCTGCGCCACTATGTGCCCGAGGTGATGCGGGTCGAGCAGACGCTGTAGCTGAACCTCCGGGCCGCCCCGGGGTTACAGGCGGGGTGGCGCGGCGCCCCCGGCGCGCTATATGCCACCTCAACCGTTACCGATGGAGCCGCCATGTCCGCCCCCCTGCCAGACGCCGCCCTTGACCAGCTGTTCCGGGAGGCCCGCACGCGTAACGGCTGGCAGACCGACCCCCTGCCCGAAACCCTGATCCGGGCGGTCTATGATCTGGCGCGGATGGGGCCGACCTCGGCCAATGCCTGCCCGGCGCGGTTCGTCTTCGTCACCAGCGAGGCGGGCAAGGAAAAGCTGGCGGGGTTCGCCTCGGCCCAGAACGCACCGAAGATTCGCCAGGCGCCCTGCACGGTGATCATCGGCCATGATCTGGAGTTCATGGACCGCCTGCCCGAGCTGTTCCCGCACAATCCGGGCGCCAAGGACTGGTTCCCCAAGGGCTCGGCCCTGGCCGAAACCACCGCCTTCCGCAACGGCTCGCTGCAGGGCGCCTATCTGATGATGGCCGCCCGCTCGCTGGGCCTCGACTGCGGTCCGATGAGCGGCTTCGCCAACGCCGCGGTGGATGAGGCGTTTTTCGGCGGCACGACGGTGAAGTCCAACTTCATCTGCAGCATCGGCCACGGCACCGACGAAAACCTGTTCGAGCGCAGCCCCCGGCTCAGCTTCGAGGACGCCTGCCAGATCGTCTGATCGCCCCTTGATTGATGCGTGCTTCGACACGCCCGCAGCATGCGGGGGTGTCGAAGGACTCACTGGCCCATCCGCCCCTCCCGGCCTACCCTCCCGCAAAACACCGCTCGGGGAGGGCGCGTCATGAAGCTGGTCGGAAGGATTCTGCTGGGCCTCGCGGCCCTGATCGTCGTGGTCGCGGTGATCGGCTGGTTCAGCCTGCGGCGGGGCGAGATTCCCTGGGCGACGCTGGAGTCCCGATACGCCAACGCCGAGAGCCATTGGGTCGACCTGCCCGGCGGCATTCGCGCCCACTATCGCGATCAGGGCAATCGGGACGGCCCGGTGCTGGTCCTGGTCCACGGCTTCGCCGCCAACCTGGAGACCTGGGAGCCCTGGGTCCAGCGGCTGGGCAAGGACTACCGGATTGTCAGCCTGGACCTGCCGGGCTTTGGCCTGACCCGCGCCCCGGACGGCTATCGCCTGACCCCGACAGCCTTTGACGACACTGTCGAAGGTGTGGTCGACCACCTGAAGCTGGGCCGCTTCACCCTGGCCGGCAATTCCATGGGCGGGGGCGTGGCCTGGCAGTATGCGCTGAACCATCCGGACCGGCTCGAGGGGCTGGTTCTGGTCGACGCAGCCGGCTTTCCGGAGAAGGCCCAGAAGGGCTCGCCGGTGATCTTCAAGATCCTGCGCAACCCGGTCGGCCGTTTCCTGCTGGGCGACCTGGACACCACCGCCATGACCCGGCAGGGCCTGAGATCGGCGTTTGCGCCGACCCCCGACATGGTCACCGACGGCATGGTCGCCCGCTATGTCGAGCTGGCCCGCGCGCCCGGCCACAAGGACATCATCCTGGGCATGATGAGCGATCCGGCGGGTCCGCGCTTCGCCGACCCCGCGAAGCTGGCGACGATCAAGGTCCCGACCCTGATCCTGCACGGCGACACCGACAAGCTGATCAGCGCCGAGGCCGGCCGCAAGTTCGCCGCCGCCATCCCGGGCGCGACCCTGATCATCTATCCCCGGGTCGGCCATGTGCCGATGGAGCAGATCGCCGACAAGTCCGCCGCCGACCTCGACGCCTGGCACAGGGAGAAGGTGCGCGGCGGTCAGGCGGGGCCGGGCGGGTGAGCCCTCAGGCGAGGGCCTTGTCGAGGAACCCGATCGCCCGGGTCAGCACCTTCTGCGACTCCTGCGGCGACCAGCCCCGGTGGCCCATGTCCTTGACCTCCAGGTAGTCGGGCGCGCGGCCGGCCTTTTTCAGGGCGTCGCGCATCAGTTTCGACTGGGCGAGCGGCACGATGTCGTCCTTGTCGCCGTGGATCAGCAGCACCGGAGCGGTCAGGGCCTCGGCCCGGCGGGCCGGCGAGGCGGCGACCAGACGGGCGGCGTCGGCGTCGGGATCGCCGATGACCCGCTTCCAGTAGTCATAGACCGGCGAGGACGGCCCCTCCTCCTGTCGTTCCCAGGCCATCATCGCGGGCAGGTCGCTGACCCCGGCGATGGAGACGCTGGCCTTGTAGAGATCGGGCCGCAGCACCGGGCCCATCAGGGCCGCGTAGCCGCCGTAGGAAGCGCCCATGATCGCCACCCGGCCCGCATCGGCGCGGCCGGTCTGGATCACCGCCGCCACGCAGTCCTCGATGTCCTGCTGCATCAGGTCGCCCCAGCGCCGCCGCCCGGCCTGCATGAAGGCCTGGCCGTAGCCCGCCGAGCCCCGGAAGTTGGGTTGCAGCACCAGCCAGCCCCGGGCTGCCAGGGCCTGGGCCCAGTCGTCCCAGCCGTAGCGGTCGCGGGACTCCGGTCCGCCGTGGGCCAGCACCACCAGCGGGCGCGGCCCCGTGGCCAGGGGGACGGTCAGATAGGCGGTAAGGGGCTGGCCGTCGCGGGCCTTGACCCTCAGCGTCTCGACCCTGGCCAGGCGGTCGGCGGTCAGCCACGGCCGCTCGGCGCCGAGCGGCTCGAGACTGGCGGCGGCGCGGTCATAGAGAAACCAGGCCCCCGGCTCTGTCGGACCATCCACCCGCAACAGCAGGCGGTTGAGGCTGTTGTCGGCTTCGCGCAGGGTGACGTTGCAATTCTTCTCGAAGAAGCCTTCCAGCGCCTTGTGATGCGGTTTCAGGCTGGCGTCGGCGAACTCATAGCTCACCCGGTCCTCGATGAAGGCGGCGGCGATCATGCGGCCGGCCCGGTCGGGAACCACCATTTCGACGTCGTGGCTGGCGCGGCGGACAATGCTGTCGCCAAAGCGGCGGGTCTTCAGGTCGAAGGGCCGGACCACGGTGGTGTCGTCGCCCTCCAGCTGGGCCGCGATCAGCACCTGGCCGGGCGAATCGCCGTTGCCGACGATGTCGAAGTCCATGCCGCCCTGCTCATCCAGACGCACCTGACGCAGCAGATTCCAGTCGGTCTCGCCCGGGGCGCGGACGCTGAGATTGACCACCGTTCCCCGCGCATTGACGTCATAGCGGCCGACCGGAACCCCGCCCTGGCTCCACCAGGCGAAGGTGTTGTCGCCGCCGCGCTCGACGAACTCCGAGGCCCCGGTGTCGATATTGACCCGATAGAGGGCCCAGACGCCGCGGCTGTTGTCGGCCACCTGCATCAGGATGCGGGCCGGATCGTCGGGCATGTAGTCGATCACCCGGCCAAGATTGAGATTGCCGCGGAAGGCCCGCTTGTCGTCGCTGAGCAGGGCGACCGGGTTGGAGCCGTCGGCGCCGATGGCCACCAGCCGCCGGGCGATGACATCGTTCGTACCGCTGCCGCCGGGCCCGCTGTAGGTGACGTGGAGCTCCTTCTTGACCCAGACCAGCAGCCGCTGGTCGTTGGCCCAGGCCACCTGTTCGATATCGACATCGCCCAGATTCAGCCGCCGCGAGGGGCCCGCCGGATCATCGCCCTTGACCAGGGACAGCCAGGTGGTGCGGACATCGTTGGCGTCGACACTCTCGCCGAGCACGGCGACGTCCTGGCCCGACGGCGACAGGGCCGCGTCAAGAACGGCGGGTTCGCGGAGAATCTCATACAGGCTGGGCGGGACGGGAGCGGCCAGGGCCCGGCGGGCGAATGTCGCCACAAGGCCGCCGCCCAGGACCCCGGCGGCCAGTTGTCGTCGTGTCAGTCGCAAGATGAACGCTCCCCCCGATACTCAGGGAGACAGGGTTGTGGCCTGCGGGCCTGCGCGTCAAGCGAGATCGGACCGGCGACGGCGTGGACCGCGCGTCCTGTAGGGCAACCCTTGTCCGCCGTTCGGGGCGGAGTTCAGAGCATCGAGGGCAGGACGCGGTCCGGCGGACGGTGGCCGTCCATGAAGGTCTTGATGTTGATGATGACCTTCTCGCCCATGTCCACGCGTCCCTCGACGGTGGCCGAGCCCATGTGCGGCAACAGCACGACGTTGGGCAGCTTCAGGAGCTTGGGATTGATCGCCGGCTCGTGCTCATAGACGTCGAGGCCGGCGCCGGCGATGTCGCCCCGGGCCAGCATGTTGGCCAGGGCGCCCTCGTCGATCACCTCGCCGCGAGCGGTGTTGACCACGATGGCGTGCGGCTGAAGCAGCTTCAGCCGGCGGGCCGACAGCAGGTGATAGGTG
>JAHBYC010000046.1 GCA_019636175.1 Caulobacter sp.
GGCGTGTTCTTGATGAGGTGGTAGGCCTCGTCGGTCATTTCCATCTTCACCAGCACATAGCCGGGGAAGAACTTGCGCTCGGCGTTGATCTTGCGGCCGCGACGGATCTCGACGACGTCCTCGGTCGGCACCAGGATGTCGGAGAAATAGTCCTCGAGGCCGTGCGACTTGGCCTGGTCCAGGATCGACTCCTTCACCTTCTTTTCGAAGTTGGAGTAGGCGTGGACGATGTACCACTTGTGGCGCGGGTTGGCCGGCAGCTTTTCGGCGATGGTGTCGGTCATGGCGCTCTAGTTCCCGCTCACGAGTTCAAGGACCTTGGCCACGCCGTTCGACAGCGCCCAGTCCACGGCCAGGAAGAACAGCGCGGCCATGATCACCATGATGAAGACCATCACCGAGGTGATCCAGGTCTCCTTGCGGCTGGTCCAGGTGATCTTGCGGGCCTCGGCGCGCACCTGACGGATGAACTCCGGGATGCTGGTGCGCGGCTTGGCGGGCGCGGCCTGCGCCTGACCGGCGGGCGCGGCGACGACCGCGGCGCTCTTGGCGGCCCGGGACTTCATCGCGGCGAGATTGCCAGGTTTCTTGGCCATGAGACGGGTCTTGAAACTCTCAGTTTGTTGAGACAGGCCAAAAGCGCGACCTGTCGGAAAGAATGGCACGAGTGGCAGGATTCGAACCTGCGACTTTCGGTTTTGGAGACCGACGCTCTACCAGCTGAGCTACACTCGTCTATCGACCACCCGAGGATATATCCGCCCAGTCGCCGCGCCGCAGCCCCAAAATGGAACCGCCCGCACCGCGTGGATACCGCCCGAGCCTGTCCTCTATATAGGATGGACCCGAACCTGTGCGAGACCCTATCCGCAAGTTCGAAGGACGGGGCCTATGCCGGAATTCAGCCGGCAGTTCAAGGGTCGGCGCAACCGCGGCGGCGGATCGGGGGGCGGTGGCCGCATGGCGCGGCCGGCGCAGTGTGCTAGGTCCGGCGGATGGATCGGTGGCGCGGATCGTCCTCGCCGGGGTTTCAAGGATCATGGAATGGCGGAATCGGAACAGGCGGGCGGCAATCGGATCGACGAGGATTTCGCCGCCCGTGTCGGTCGCTGGATCCGGCTGATCCAGCGCTTCCTGTTCCGCCGCCTGCCGGCCGAGGAGGCCCGCGACGTGCGCGAGCATGTCGACGAGGAAGCCGATCTGACCGAGCGCTATGTGCTGATGACGGCCCTGTCGGCCGGCATCGCCACTCTGGGCCTGCTGCAGTCCTCCACCGCCGTGGTCATCGGGGCGATGCTGATTTCCCCCCTGATGTCGCCGATCGCCAAGCTGGGCTTCGCCTTCGCCTCCCTGGACGGGCGCCGGGCGCAGGACGCGGCGCGGGTGCTGGCCATCGGCGCCGCCGTCGGCGTGTTCCTGGGCATGGCCCTGACCTGGCTCAGCCCGATCCGCAACGCCACGCCGGAAATCATCGGCCGCACGGCCCCGACGCTGCTCGACCTGGCGGTGGCCGTGCTCTCGGGCCTGGCGGGCGGCTACGCCACCGTGCACCGGCGCGGCGAGACGGCCATCGGGGTGGCCATCGCCACAGCCCTGATGCCGCCGCTGGCGACGCTGGGCTACAGCCTGGCGGTGGGGCGCTTCGATTTCGCCTTCGGGGCGCTGCTGCTGTTCCTGACCAACCTGGCCGCCATTTCCTTTTCCTTCGCCCTGGTGGCGCGGGTCCGCGGCGTGGCCCGGCCGATCGCCAAGGTGGAGTTCCGCTGGCGCTATGTAATCATGGGCCTGGCCGCCTTCTTCGTCCTGGCCACGCCCCTGGCCCTGACCCTGCTTCGTGTCAGTCACGAGGCCCGCGCCTCGATCCTGGCGCGGGAGGAGATCTGTCGCACCCTGAAGATCGACCCCAGCCAGGTTGCCCAGCTGACCGTCAGCTGGGCCAATCTGTCGACGCCGCAGATCAGCGCCACCGCCATCACCCCCGACTTCGACGACAACGCCCAGAGCCGGGTGTCCGACGTCCTGGCCGCCAGGCTGGGCTCGCCGGTGGAGCTGAGACTGCAACAGATCGTCGCCGCCGATCCCCGCGCCCAGACAGAGGCCCTGATCCAGGCGGCCATCGCCAATGACGGGGCCGCCAAGGCCGCCAGCCAGCCCGTCGCCCCCATCGAGCAGGTCCGCAAGGCCGCCCGGGCGCCGATCGGCCAGGCCTGGGCCGACGGGGCCAGTCACGCGGTCATCCTGCTGGCCGCGCCGGCGGACGGCTGGGATCTGGCCGCCTACCGGGCCGAGGAAAGCCGGCTGTCGGCGATGAAGTTCGGCTGGACGGTGCAGATCATCCCGCCCTACCGCGACCGCCTGCCGGTGATCTTCGAGGACGATTCGGCCGCCGTCGGGCCCGGCCAGAAGGCCCGCATCGAAACGCTGATCTGGGCGCTGAAGCGCTGGGGCGTGTCGAAAGTCAGCATCGAAGGCTTCGCCGGCGCCAATCCCGACGCCAACCGCACCACCCGGCTGCTGGCCGAAACCCGCGCCGCCGGCGTCGGCGCCATGCTGGAGGCGCGGCAGATCGGCACGACCGTCAGGCTGGGAACCCGCGAGACGGGCGCGTCTCTGACCGGACAGGGCGAGGGGCGGCTGAGATCGGCCGATGTGGTGGTCTTCGGGGGGTCGGCGACGGCGCCGTGAGGAGCCCGGGGCGGGGTTCGGGCGTTGGTGCTGGCGAAACTGTTGAGGAATTCCGCGATGCCAGACGCCGCCCGCCCCTCGAACCACGAGGTCGAAACCGAGAACCAGCGAGAGGATGGCGACGGCCACGCGCCGCGTCCGGCGACCGAACCCCGGGGATCGGAGACCTCGACCGACACCCCCAAGACCGAGACTGATCCCGGTAGTGGCGAGCAATAGTCCGCCAAGCGCCCCGTGACATCCCCCGCCCTGTCGGCTATCGCACCCGCAATGCCAGACAGGGAGGCCGACGGCCTTGAACGACAGCGTTGAAGAAGCCGGTTGGGCCACCGCCAAGACCCTCGCCGAGGCGCTGCCCTATATCCAGCGCTATGACCGCGAAACGGTGGTCATCAAATACGGCGGCCACGCCATGGGCGAGGAGAGCGTGGCCAGGCTGTTCGCCGCCGACGCCGTGCTACTCAAGCTGCTGGGCCTGCACCCTGTCGTGGTGCATGGCGGCGGGCCGCAGATCAGCGCCATGCTCGACCGGGCCGGGGTCAAGTCGACCTTCATCGACGGCCTGCGGGTCACCGACGAGCCGACCATGGAGGTCGCCGAGATGGTGCTGTCGGGCGCCATCAACAAGGAAATCGCCAACTGGATCACCCTGGCCGGGGCCGAGGCCGACGTGCGCGGGGTCGGCCTG
Source organism: Caulobacter sp. (assembly GCA_019636175.1). Lineage (GTDB taxonomy): Bacteria > Pseudomonadota > Alphaproteobacteria > Caulobacterales > Caulobacteraceae > Caulobacter. The sequence goes on from JAHBYC010000046.1 coordinate 3,374, forward strand.
TCGGGCAAGGACGCCCGGCTGATCACCGTGACCAAGGCGCGGCGCACCCGGAAGGACCCGGGCAGCAATATCGAACAGGTCGTCGACCTGGGCTTCGTCGGCGAGCCGCAGAAGGTCGATCCCCAGCTGATCAACGCCCTGATTCATGCCGACCATGACTACATCCCGGTGGTCGCGCCGATCGGGGTGTCGAAGGACGGCCAGACCTTCAACGTCAACGCCGACACCGTGGCCGGCGCCGTGGCGGGCGCGCTGAAAGCCAAGCGCATGCTGCTGCTCACCGACGTGAAGGGCGTGCTGGACAAGGACGGCGAACTGATCCGCCAGATGACCGTCGCCCAGGCCTTCGAGGCCATTCGCGACGGCACCGCCACCGGCGGCATGATCCCCAAGCTGGAAACCGCCATCGCCGCTGTCGACGGCGGGGTCGACGCCGTGGTCATTCTCGACGGTCGGCGCCCTCACGCCATGCTGGTGGAGCTGTTCACCGAGCACGGCGCCGGGACCATGGTGACCAAGTGACCGACCTGACCCACATCGACACCTGGCTGTTCGACCTCGACAACACCCTCTACCCGGCCGAGACCGGCTTCATGAAGCTGATCGAGGTGCGGATGACCGACTTCGTCGAGCGCACCACCGGCCTGCCGCGCGACGAGGCCCGCGCCCTGCAGAAGAAATACTGGGGTGAGCTGGGCACCACCCTGGCCGGACTGATCAAGCATCACGGCGTCGATCCGGAAGACTTCCTCGACGAGGTCCATGACGTGTCGCTGGACCTGCTGGAGCCCAATCCGCGCCTGATCGCGGCCATCGAACGGCTGCCCGGCCGCCGGCTGATCTTCACCAACGGCTCGGAGGCCCACGCCATCCGCGTGGTCGAGAAGCTGGGCCTGGCCCATCTGATGGAAGACATCTTCCACATCCGCTCCGCCGACTACCTGCCCAAGCCGGCGCCGCAGACCTTCACCAAGATGACAGCCGACCACGCGGTTGATCCGCGCGGCGCGGCCTTCTTCGAGGATTCAGAGAAGAACCTGGCGCCGGCCGCCGACATCGGCATGACCACCGTGCTGGTCGGCCAGAACGCGCCGGCCTCCACCGCCCCCTTTGTTCACCACAAGACCGACGACCTCGCCGGGTTCCTGTCCCAGGCCCGGCTCCGGGAGACCGCCGCATGACCACCGTGACCCCCGCCGATCTGGCCCTGGAAATCGAGGCCGCCTGGGAGGCCCGCGACGGCATCGGCGTCGACACCAGGGGCCCGGCCCGCACGGCCGTGGAAGAGGCCCTCAGCCTGCTCGACAGCGGCAAGGCGCGCGTCGCCGAAAAGGGCGATGACGGCTGGGTGGTCCATCAATGGCTGAAGAAGGCGGTCCTGCTGTCCTTCCGCCTCAACCCCAACAGCGTCATGCGGGCGGCGGTCCTGGGCGGAGCGGTGGGCCCCTGGTGGGACAAGGTCCCCAACAAGTTCGAGGGCTGGGACGCGCCGCAGTTCGAGGAGGCCGGCTTCCGCGCCGTACCAGGCTCCATCGTCCGCCGCGGATCCTTTGTCGGCAAGAACGTCATCCTGATGCCCAGCTTCGTCAACATCGGCGCCTTCGTTGATGAAGGCACCATGGTCGATACCTGGGTGACGGTCGGCAGCTGCGCCCAGATCGGCAAGCGGGTCCACCTTTCGGGCGGCGTCGGCATCGGCGGGGTGCTCGAACCCCTGCAGGCCAATCCGACCATCATCGAAGACGACTGCTTCATCGGCGCCCGCTCCGAGGTCGTCGAGGGCGTGGTCGTGGGCCAGGGCAGCGTGCTGTCGATGGGCGTCTTCCTGACCTCCACCACCAAGATCGTCGACCGCAAGACCGGCGAGGTGCACCGCGGCTATGTTCCCCCCTACAGCGTGGTGGTGCCCGGCTTCCTGCCCGACCCGCACGGCGGACCCGGCCTGTCCTGCGCCGTGATCGTCAAGACCGTCGACGCCCAGACGCGCAGCAAGACCAGCATCAACGACCTGCTGCGGGATTAGGGCTAAAGGGACGGCGGGTTTGGAAGCTCTTTCCTCTCCGTCCCGGCAGGACAATCGCTCACAGACTTGCCATCCCCTCCTTTCGTCATCCCGGAAGACCGCAAAGCGGGCTATCCGGGACCCAGGGCGTGGCTGACTGGCTATCGAACGCAGCCCTGCGGCCGGTGCACGGCAACCCCTGGGTCCCGGACAAGCGCTGCGCGCTTTCCGGGATGACGGGGAAGTTCCGGAGACAATAGTCTGCCGCCCGAAGCTGCCCCCGCTGTCTTGCTGGTCGTCCGCTTGTTCCGATAACCGGTTTCCACTTCTCGGAACGCGCTCTAAAGCCATGGTTCATGCTCGACGCCCTTGATCTCGCCCAAACCCTGATCCGCTTTCCCTCCGTGACCCCCGCCGACGAGGGGGCGATGGACCTGGTGCAGCGACAGCTGGAACGGATGGGTTTTGTCTGCCGACGGATGAGGTTCGGCGAGATCGAGAACCTCTACGCCCGGCGCGGAACGGCCTCTCCGAACCTGTGTTTCGCCGGCCATACCGATGTGGTGCCGGTGGGCGACGCCGGCGCCTGGACGGCCGGCCCGTTCGAGGGGCAGGTGCGGGACGGGGTGCTGTTCGGGCGCGGCGCGGTCGATATGAAAAGCGCCATCGCCGCCTTCGTCGCCGCCGTCTCGGCGGTGCTGGCGCGGGGCGAACCGGCCGGATCGCTCAGCTTCCTGATCACGGGGGACGAGGAAGGCCTGGCCCTGGACGGCACCCGCAAGGTGGTCGAGGCCCTGGCCGCCGAGGGCGAGGTGATCGATCACTGCGTCGTGGGAGAACCGACCAGCGCAACCGCCTTCGGCGACATGGTCAAGATCGGCAGGCGGGGCAGCATCAACGCCTGGATTACCGTCGAGGGAACGCAAGGCCACGTCGCCTATCCGCATCGCGCCGCCAATCCGATCCCGGTGCTGGTCGCGCTTCTGGGCCGGTTGCAGGCCCGGGTGCTGGATGACGGCTACCCCGAGTTCCAGCCGTCAAACCTTGAGGTCACCACCATCGATGTGGGCAACACCAGCACCAATGTGATCCCCGCCCGGGCGGCCGCACGGGTCAACATCCGCTTCAATCCAGCACACAGGGGCGCCGACCTCCAGGCCTGGTTCGAGGCCGAATGCGCCCGCGCCAATGAAGGGTTCAACGGGCGGGTCGAACTGAAAGCCCTGATCAGCGGCGAGGCCTTCCTGACGGAGAAGGGCCCCTTCACCGAGATCATCGCCGACGCCGTTCGCGAGATCACCGGCCGCGAGCCGGACCTGTCGACCACCGGCGGCACCAGCGACGCCCGCTTCATCCGCAGTCTCTGCCCGGTGGTCGAGTTCGGACTGGTGGGCAGCACCATGCATGCGGTCGACGAACGGGTTCCGGTCTCCGAGATCGCCGCCCTGCAAAAGGTCTATGAGCGGATCATCGACCTCTACTTCGAGCGGCTGGGCTGATGCGCGCCCTCGCCGCCGGCTGGATCTTCTGGGCCCTGCTGGCGGCGCTGTTCGCGGCGGCCACGGCGATCCTGGCCAAGGTCGGCATCCGCGACACCCCTTCCGATCTGGCGACCCTGATCCGCACCCTGGTGATCGTCGCCTTCGCCGCCCTGATCGTCACCGCCACCGGCCAGTGGGCGGCGGCCTCCCGCCTCACCCCGCGCACCTGGATGTTCCTGACCCTGTCGGGCCTGGCCACCGGCGCCAGCTGGCTCTGCTATTTCCGGGCCCTGAAGCTGGGCGACGCGGCCCGGGTGGCGCCGCTGGACAAGCTGAGCGTGGTGCTGGTCGCGGTGCTGGGCGTGGCCTTCCTCGGCGAGCAACTGAGCCTAAAGAACTGGCTGGGCGTGGCGTTGATCGCCGGCGGGGCGGTGCTGGTGGCGATGCGCTAGGGCAGGCCCGGCTCCGCCTTCTACTTGCCGGCCACGCGCCTCCCGGAGATAGTGAGGCATGCGCGAACCCCTGTTGAGCAAGACCAGAACGCGAACCGACCGCAAGCTGGTGCGCCGCTTCGCTTGGCCGTATCTGATTTTTGCGGTCGCGTTGGCGACTCTGACGATCGGCGGCAACCTGCTTCCCCCCGTCTGGCAGCGCTATGTCCTGCCGCCGGTCATGATCGTCCTGTTTGTGGTCTTCTACGCGGTGGTGCAGGCGCCGGGCCGACTGGTCCAACCGGTCGACACAGTCCGAAGACGAGGCGCACGAGCGGGTGCGGCGGGCCAGAATTCTTGGCGGCGACAGCTAGAGCGCGTTCCGATTAGTGGGAACCGGCTATCGGATAAAACGCGCGACCAACAAAAACCTAGTGCAGGGCGCTAGTAGCCGACGCCCGTCAGATACAGCCCATCCGCCGGCGCGACGGCGCCGCAGGCCGTGCGGTCCTTCGCCTCCAGAGCGGTCTTCACATCGTCCACCGCCCAGCGCCCGACCCCGACCTCGGCAAGGGTCCCGGTCATCGAGCGGACCTGGCGGTGCAGGAAGCTTCTGGCCTTGAAGGTCAGCAGAACCAGCTCGCCCTCGCGCCGAACCTCGGCGACATCCAGCGTCTTGACCGGCGATTTGGCCTGGCACTTCACATCCCGGAAGGTGGTGAAGTCGTGCAGACCGACCAGATGCCGCGCCGCCGCCTGCATGGCCTCGACATCGAGCGGCTTCTTCACATGCCAGACCTTGCCGCGTTCAAGCGCCGGCGGGCTGCGGCGGTTGAGGATGCGATAGAGGTAGCGACGCTCGACAGCGGAGAAGCGGGCGTGCCAGTCGGCCTCGGCAATCTCGGCCGACAGGATGCTGATCGGCTCCCGCGTCAGATGGGCGTTGATCGCGTTGCGCACGGTGTCGGCCGGCCAGTCGCGGTCGAGGTCGATGTGCACCACCTGGCCGGTGGCGTGGACGCCGGTGTCGGTGCGCCCCGCCGCCGCCAGGCGCAGGGTCTGGCCGCTGAAGGCGGCGACCGCCGCCTCGATCGCCCCCTGGACGCTCGGCAGATCGGCCTGGGCCTGAAAGCCGCAGTAAGGACCGCCGTCGTATTCGACGACCAGGCGATAGCGCGGCATCAGGCCAGCTCCGTGCCGGCCGGAACGGCAAACCCTCGCACGAACTCTTCCGCCGGCTGCCGCCCCTTGCCCTCGCGCTGAAGCTCCAGCAGCCGCACCGCGTCCTCTCCACAGGCGATCAGCAGACTGTCATCCAGCGCCGCACCCGGCGCGCCGTCGGCGTCTTCCACCCGGCTGAGCAGCGCCTTGACCCGCACGGGCCCGCGGCTGGACGGGGCCTCGAACCAGGCGCCCGGAAACGGCGACAGGCCACGGATCTGCCGATCGACCTCCTCGGCCGGACGCGTCCAATCGATGCGGGCCTCGGCGGAGGAGATTTTGCGGGCGTAGGTCACGCCCTCCTCGTCTTGCGGCGTCTCGACGGCGGTTCCCGCCGCAATGGCCGGCAGGGTGTCCACCAGCAGACGCGCGCCCAGGTCCGCCAGCCGGTCATGCACCGTGCCGGCGGTGTCGTACTGGCTGATGCGGGTGGTCGCCGTGGCCAGCACCGCCCCTTCGTCCAGCCCTTCGCTCATGCGCATGACCTGGACGCCGGTGACCGCGTCGCCGGCCATCACGGCCCGCTGGATCGGCGCCGCGCCGCGCCAGCGGGGCAGGATCGAGCCATGCAGGTTGAAACAGCCCAGCCGGGGCGCCTGCAGCACGCCGGGCTTGAGAATCTGGCCGAAGGCCACCACCACCGCGGCGTCCACCTCGAGCGCGGCGAAGGCGGCGATCTCCTCCTCCGACTTCATCGACCTGGGAGTGCGGACGGTCAGGCCATGCTGTTCAGCGAAGGCGTGCACCGGCGAGGGCCGCAGGCTCTGGCCCCGGCCGCGCGGCGCCGGCGGCTGGCTGTAGACGCAGACGATGTCGTGGCCGGCCTCAAGCAGCGCGGCGAGGCTGACCACCGCGAAGTCGGGGGTGCCGAGAAAGGCGAGACGCATGGCGCTCCTGTAGCGGGCCGGAGCCGGCAACGGAAGGGAACCGGCGCGAACACAGACCGTTGAAATGCGAGACAAACCGGGAGGACCCCATGCGCACCATCATTCTCGCCGCCCTCGCCACCGCCGCGATCAGCGTGACGGCCTGCTCGCCGTCGGATCGCCAGGACCTGAAGGAAGGGGCCGACGCCGCCGGGGCCGAGGTGAAGGACGCCGCTCAGGACATCGCCAACGACCCTGACGTCAAGCAGGCCGGCGCGGCGATCAAGAACGCCGGGGCGGAGGCCGCCGAAGCGGTCAAGGACACCGCCGCCGAGGCCCAGGAAGGGCTCAGCGAAGCCTCGCAGAAGGACAGGGAAGAAGCCGCCGCCGAAAAGGCCAGGGGCGAGTAGTCAGCCTTGGGCCATCCGGGCCGGATCGGGTTCAAGCCGCCCGGGCGGCCTTCTTGACCTTGGTGATGGCCCGGTCGCGCTTCAGCCGCGACAGATGGTCGATGAACAGCACCCCTTCGAGGTGGTCCATCTCATGCTGGATGCAGACGGCGTAGAGGCCGTCGGCGTCTTCCGAGACCTCGGCGCCATTGTAGTCGAGATAGCGGATGTGCACCCGGTCGGGGCGTTCCACCGTCTCATAGATGTCGGGCACCGACAGGCAGCCTTCCTCATAGGGCGCCAGGTCGTCGTTCTTCTCGACGATCTCGGGATTGACGAAATAGCGAGGGGCCGGCTCCTCGCCGTCGCGCGCCAGATCCATGACGATGATCCGCAGCGGCTCGCCGATCTGCACGGCGGCCAGCCCGATGCCGGGCGCCGCGTACATCGTCTCCAGCATGTCGTCCATCAGGGCGCGCGTCTCGTCGGTCACCGCCTCGACGGCGACAGACTTCTTCTTCAGCACCGCCAGATCGGCGGCGTTGTCGACGGTGAGGATGCGACGGATGGCCATGGCGGGGAGGTAAGAGCTGGATACCCGAGCGTCAAGCTGGGCTTTCGCCGCCATACCCAATCCGTTCACCCCGACGAAAGTCGGGGCCCGGTTGGCGGAGACCGAAGGGTGATGGCGCCAATCAGTGCGACCCGGTGAGATGACCGGTCTCTGGGCCCCGACTTTCGTCGGGGTGAGCGGATGAAGAAGTCAGTTTGGTCAGCGGGCGCAGGCCGCCCTCGATGGGAGCAAGCTCCGGCAGGTCCTTGCCCTGGTGATCAACCTTCAGGTCCTCGAACCGGCGGGCCTGGGTGAGGACCTGGCTTTCGAGGGAACCGACGAACTGATTGTACTTGCCGGTCGCCGCCTCCAGCGCCTTGCCCATCGCCGCGACATGGCCGCCCATCACCGACAGCCGGGCGTGGAGATCGCGGCCCAGGGCGGCGATCTTGTCGGCGTTGGCCGCCTGTTCCTCGACCCGCCAGCCATAGGCCACCGCCTTGCAGAGGGCGAACAGGGTGGTCGGGGTGACCAGCAGAACCCGCCGGTCCATGGCCTCGGTCATCAGGTCGGGCATGCGGTCCAGGGCGGCGGCCAGAAAGCCGTCGCCGGGCACGAACATGGCCACGAAATCCGGCGAGCGTTCGGACGCGAACTGGTCCCAGTAGGCCTTGGCGGAAAGGCCCTGCATGTGGCTCTTCACACTCTGGGCGTGGCGGGCCATGGCGGCCTCGCGGGCGGCGTCATCGACCGCTTCCTGGGCGTCCATGAAGGCGTTGAGCGAGCATTTGGCGTCGATGGCGAACACCGCGCCCGCCGGCATGCGCACCTTGACGTCCGGCCGGCGCCGCCCCTCCTCGGTATCGAGGCTGAACTGTTCGACAAAGTCATACTGGTTGGCGAGGCCCGCCGCTTCCAGCACGTTGCGCAGGGTCTGTTCACCCCAGCGCCCCTGCACCCCCGCACCGCGGCGCAGCGCCGCCGACAGCTTGCGGGCTTCCGTCTGGGTGGCCGCCGAGGCGTCCATCAGGGCGGCGATCTGGGCCTTCAGTCCGCCCTGCTCCTCGGCGCGGGTCTTCTCGACCGCGGTCACCTGGGCCTCGAACTTGGCAAGCGTCTCGGCCACGGGCTTGAGCTGCGCCTCGATCCGCGCCTGGGCGAGGGTCTCGCGGTTGCGGAAGCTTTCCTCGGTGCGTTTCAGCAACTCCTCGGCCACCGCCCCCGCCTGTTGCGCGGCCTGCGCCTTGAGCAGCTCAGACGCCGCTCCAGACTGTTCCTCCAACAACTTCGCCCGCGCTTCGACCGAGGCGAATTGTTCCTTCATCGCCCAGGCCCTGGCCTCGGCGGCCCCGGCCCGGCGGCGCTCCATCAGAGCCCAGGCAAGGGCGACGACAGCCAGCAGGGCGAAGGCGGCGGCGACGATCAGGGCGAGGAAAGCGGCGTTCATGGTTGGTTCTTAACGCATCTCCGGGAGTCGCCGAAAGCGAATATGCGCGGCCCGTCTTTCAGTAGGTGGAGAGCACCGCGAACAGGTTGCCCTTTGTCGCCGTTACAAGGCGGGAGCCGGGCCCTTCCGTCGTCGCGCGCAAACAGGCGCTTTCGTCGAAACCCTCACGCTGCAGCACTTCGCCCCAACCCGAAAATTCTCTGGACAGGTCAGCGCCGAAGCACGTTCGCGTCGAGGCTTTTTCCATGCGGTAGACCGCTAGGGTTTCGCCGCCGCCGGGGCCACCGACACCAAGCCTGGCCAGGAGAATCTGGCTTTCGGCTTTTCCCATCTCGGCCGGGAAGGCGTCGGAACCAACTGATTCTTCCCACCAGGTGTAGACAAATAAGCTGGCGGCCAAGCCAAGGACCGCTCCAAGCAACAGGAAGCCGACAGATTTCATTTGATCACCATCAGGCCGGCCGCCGCGCCCGCATGGCCTGGGCGATCGTGCCGTCATCCAGCCAGTCGAGGTCGCCGCCGACCGGGACGCCCCGGGCCAGCATGGTCACCGCGACATCGAGATTGGACAGCCGCTCGGCGATGTAGTGGGCCGTCGTTTGCCCGTCGACGGTGGCCGGAAGGGCGAGAATGACCTCGCGGATCTCGGTCTCGGTCACGCGGCGGGTCAGCTCGTTGATGCGGATGTTGTCGGGGCCGACGCCATCCAGCGCCGACAGCAGACCGCCCAGCACGTGATAGCGGCCGCGGAAGGCGCCCGCCCGCTCCATGGCCCAGACACTGCCCACCTCCTCGACCACGCAGACCAGGGTGCGGTCGCGTAAGGAGTCGGCGCAGAGGCTGCAGGGGTCACGGGTGTCGAGGCTGCCGCACTGGCTGCAGGTCTTCACATTCGCCTGGGCGTCGGCCAGGGCGTCGGCCAGAGGTCCGAGCAGCTGGTCACGCCGCTTGAGCAGGGTCAACGCCGCCCGCCTGGCCGAGCGGGGCCCGAGCCCCGGCAGCTTGGCCAGCAGGCTGATCAGACGTTCGATCTCGGGTCCGGCGACGGCGGCCATGGCGGGTCCTGCGGGCAAGAGGCCCGAAAGAGAGAAGATAGGGATGATTCTGATCTTTTCCTTCTCCCCTTGCGGGAGAAGGTGTCCCCGAAGGGGTCCGATGAGGGGGCGAAAGGTCTGGAAGTCGCGATGGACCCGTCGACCGGAGCAGGGTCAATGCCGGTGCGACCCCTCATCCGTCGGCTTCGCCGAGTGAGTTTCTCCCGCAAGGGGAGAAGGTGTCGACAATGGGTTCACGGCGACCGCGCCTAGAACGGCATCCCCGGGATCTTCATCCCGGCCAGCGGACCCGCCGCCGCCTGCATCAGTTCGGCGGTCTGGGCTTCCAGCTTGCGGCGGGCGTCGGCATGGGCGGCGATGAGGAGATCGGCGATGACCTCGCCCTCGCCCGGCGCCAGCAGACTGTCGTCCAGCTCCACGCCGGCCAGCTCGCCGGCGCCCTTGAGCGTCACCTTTACCATGCCGCCGCCGCTGGTCCCCTCGACCGTGATGGCGGCGACCTTTTCCTGGGCTTCGGCCAGCTTGGCCTGCATGGCCTGGGCCTGTTTCATCAGCCCCTGGAGGTCTTTCATTTTGCGTCCGTTCCTTCGCTGAAGAGGCCGCCGGCGCTGAGCATCTGGTCGCGGATCGCTTCCGGAGCCTGGGTCTGCATCACGTCGTAGGCCTCGAGTTCAGTCGGCACATACCAGTGGATCTTGTCCGAATGGTAGGCGTCCCACACCGCCTGGGCCACTTCTCGCGGAGGTGTGAGCCGCCACATGCCCTCGGTCGGGGCGTTGGCCTTGGCCTCGTCGGGCAGGATGGGGGTGTCGATCATCCCCGGCAGTGTGTCCGCGGCCCGCACGCCATGGGCGCGCAGCTCGACCGACAGGGCCTCGGTCAGCCCCTTCACCGCGTGCTTGGTCGCCGAATAGACGGCGATGTTGGGGATGCCGAAGATGGCCGAGGACGAGGATGTGGTGAAACACAGGCTGCCCGGCGTGGCTTTGAGCAGCGGCGCGGCCAGGTGGATGCCCGACAGCACGGCGACGAAGTTGATATTGACCACCGCCATGACGTCTTCCCAGGTCTGATCGATGAATGGGCCGCCACGGCCGATGCCGGCGTTGTTGTAGAGCAGGTCCAGTTTGCCGTCGGTGGCCTTTGCAAAGGCGTCGAGGGCGGCGGCGTAGGCGGCGCGGTCGGTGACGTCGAGAGTCTGGACCAGGCAGTTTTCCGCGCCCAGTTCGGCCTTCAGCGCCTCCAGCCCGGCGGCATTGACGTCATAGCCGCCAACGAACCAGCCCTCGGACGCGAACAGTCGGGCTGTCTCCAGCCCCATGCCCGAGGCGGCGCCGGTGACGAAAATCGATTTGCGGCCGTTGGCTTTGGTCATCTGTCTCTTCCCATGTTGTTTTCCTTCTCCCGCTTGCCGGGAGAAGGTGGCGCCGAAGGCGTCGGATGAGGGCAGCACGGAAGCTGGCCGATCGGCTCCACAACGCGTGCAATTCCGTCCGCCGGCGCTGCCCTCATCCGGCCGCTGTGCAGCCACCTTCTCCCGGCAAGCGGGAGAAGGGATGAAAGGCCTTTAGTCCTCGTCGTCCGCTTCCACCGGAGGTTCACTAGCCGCTTCACCCTGCGGAACGGCAAGCTGCTTCACGCCCAGGATCTCCGCGCCCGGAAACGCCTCAAGCACCGAACGGACGAAGGGGTCGGCCTCGATCTCGGCGCGGGCCTCGCGCTGTTCGCGCTTCTGCTTTTCCCAGGCCGTCTCGGCGCCTCCGCCGCCGTCGGTGGCCACCAGCCACGGCTGGCCGGTCCATTCCTTGAGCTTGGACACCAGCCGGCCCGAGAGATTGGACGGCGCGCCCGGGGCCGGTTCGAAGACAATGGCGCCCGGGCGGAAGCTGACCAGCCGCAGGTAGCGGTCGACATCAAGCTTGAGCCCGATCTCGCGCTTGCGGTCGATCATCGCCAGGACGTCTTCGAAGCTGGCCAGGGTGGGCTCGCTCTGGGCCGCGGGCTGGACGGCCGGCTGGGCGAAGCGGGCCTGGGCCACCGCGCCTCCGCCGCCACCGGCCGCGGCCGACCCGCCGCCGCCGGACCCCGGACCGGCGCCGCCGGCCGGATCGCCGTCACGCAGGGCCTTCAGCGCCTCTTCGGGCCCGGGCAGGTCGGCGGCGTAGCACAGCCGGATCAGGGCCATCTCCACCGCCGCCGAGGGATCGGGCGCGCGGCGCACCTCGTCATGGGCCTTGAGCAGCATCTGCCAGAAGCGCGCCAGGGTTCCGGCGCTGGCCAGGGCGCCGACGGCGGCGATGCGCTGCGCCTGTTCCTTGGGCAGGGCCAGGGCGTTGGGACCCAGGGCCTTGGACACCGAGGCCGCGTGGTTGTGTTCCAGCAGGTCGAGGATCACCTGGGCCGGGTCGGCGCCGAAACCCCAGAGGGTGCGGAAGGTTTCGATGGCCGGGCCGGCCTCGCCGCGCATCGCCTGCTCAAACAGGCCGATGGTCTGGGAGCGGTCGGCCAGGCCCAGCATGTCCTGCACCACCTTGGCCGGCACCACCTGGCCCGGGTCGCTCTGGACAATGGCCTGATCCAGCAGGGACAGGCCATCGCGCACCGAACCCTCGGCGGCGCGGCTGATCAGGGTCAGCCCCTCGGCCTCGACCCGCGCGCCCTCGCGCTCGCAGATACGCGACAGATGTTCGGCCAGAACCGGCGGCTCGACCCGCCGCAGGTCGAAACGCTGGCAACGGGACAGGATGGTCACCGGCACCTTGCGGATTTCGGTGGTGGCAAAGATGAACTTGGCGTGCGGCGGCGGTTCCTCCAGCGTCTTCAGCAGGGCGTTGAACGCCGCTGTCGACAGCATGTGGACCTCGTCGATGACATAGACCTTGTAGCGGGCCTCGGTCGGGGAATAGCGGACCCCGTCGAGCAGCTCGCGCATCTCGTCGACCTTGGTGCGGCTGGCGGCGTCGAGCTCCAGCACGTCCATGTGGCGTCCATCGACAATGGCCGCGCAATGACGGCCCTCGACGCTGAGGTCCATCGACGGCTGATGCACCGTCTCGGTCTCGTAGTTCAGCGCCCGGGCCAGCAGCCGGGCGGTGGTGGTCTTGCCGACCCCCCGCACGCCGGTCAGCATGAAGGCGTGGGCGATGCGGCCCGAGGCGAAGGCGTTGGTCAGGGTCCGGACCATGGCCTCCTGGCCGATCAGGTCCTCGAAGGTCCGCGGCCGGTATTTGCGGGCCAGCACGGTGTAGGCCGGGGCGTCGGCGGCCGGCGGGGACGGCGCGGTCGGCGGGGACGCGGGCTTGTCCGCCGCCGGCGCCGGTTCCGGCTCGCCGAAGATGTCGGCGGTCAAGGTGTCGCGCTCCTCGGCCGGCTCACCGATCGGTTCATCGTCGTCCCAAGGCGGCGCGGTGTCGGACATTGGACTCTATTGCTACGTCCGTGCGTCCTTCGACACGCCCGCACGCGGGCTACTCAGGATGACGAACACATTTGGAATCTGCTGGAGTCTGCACTCTACGTCATCCGGAGCCGCCCCTGAAAGATCAAAGGCCGCCGCTCCCCCTTTCGTCATCCTGAGTAGCGCTCGCCAGAGCGCGTGTCGAAGGACGCACCAAGCTGACGTCAAATGTGGAAAAGGTGGAGACCGGCGACGACCCGGAGCAAATCTCGTTGTGGCTGCTGCCTTCCGGCCCTGACCAGGTTGGCGAGGACTCCGCCCATCACCGATCTCCAAGGCCTATATCGCGATGGACGACCGGCGATGCAAGGGGCGAATGACCATGGCGGCCCGCCATCCCGCTTCCTTCTCCCCTTGCGGGAGAAGGTGTCAGCGAAGCTGACGGATGAGGGGTCGCACCGGCAAGCAGGGATTGTCGGCGCCGTCTGTCATGGCGGCTTGAACAGTCTTCAACCCCTCATCCGGCCCTCCGGGCCACCTTCTCCCGCAAGGGGAGAAGGAACCGCTGGCGAACCCCCTTGCCTAGAAAAATCGGCCGTTCCATGAAGGCGCATGCCTCTTTCCGACATCGCCAACGTCTTCACCGGCAACCCGCTCGACCGCGCCAGCGAACGGCGGCCCGATTCCGCCTGGCTCGACGCCAGACTCGAGGAGGCCGGCTCCCTGGCCCTGCCGCTGTGGAACGGCAAGCCCCTGACCGAGACGCGGGACGGCAAGCTGCAGCTGGCCTATGTCACCGCCGACATGGCTCAGGAGATGTCGGGCGGCTGGGAGCGTCTGCTGTTCCTGGGCCTGTGGAAGGAAACGGCGGTGTTCGCCGTCGATCTGGAAGGCGCCGCCGATCCGGCAGACGGCCCCCTGCAGGGCGTCGGCCAGTTTCAGGAACTGCGGGCCATCGCCATGGCCCTGCCCGGCTCGGAATCCGCCATCGCCGCCACCGCCAAGGCCATGTTCGAATGGCGGCGCAAGCACCGCCACTGCGCCAGCTGCGGCGAGCCCAGCGCCGTCTCGGACGGCGGCTGGAAGCGGGTCTGTCCGGCTTGCAACGCCGAGCATTTCCCCCGCACCGATCCGGTGTCGATCATGCTGGCCACCCACAACGGCCGCTGCCTGATGGGGCGCCAGGCGATCTGGCCCAAGGGCATGTATTCGGCCCTGGCCGGCTTTCTCGAGCCGGGCGAAAGCATCGAGGAATGCTGCGCCCGCGAGCTGATGGAAGAGGCCGGACTGACCGCCACCCGGGTCCGCTATCACTCGACCCAGCCCTGGCCCTATCCGTCATCGCTGATGATCGGCCTGATCGCCGAGGTCGACAGCGACCAGGCCACGCCGGACCAGACCGAACTGGAAGCGGTGCGCTGGTTCACCCGGGCCGAGGCCAGGGCGCTGCTGGCCGGGGACCTGCCGGGCCTGTTCTGCCCCCCGCCGCTGGCGATCGCTCACCAGCTTCTGAAAACCTGGGCCAACGAGGAAGACTAGGCGGAGGCGAGTAAGGATGTTGCCGTCAGCGCACCCTTGATCCCCACCAGATGACCGTCACCCCCGGACTCGCTTCGGGGGGCCATACGCGCGGGACGCGGACGGTCCGAGCGCTGACCCTTCAACCGATCGCGTCAATGGACCGCCGGAACAAGTCCGGCGGTGACGATTGGGGCGGGGTGGTCCCGCGCCCCTCCCCGACAACCTGCGCCCTAGCTCAGCACCCCCAGCACCACGCAGCCGGTCCAGACCATCAGCACCACCGTCGAGGCGGCGAAGACGAGGAAGCGAAGCGGCACGCGGTTGATGGTGTTCTGGATCAGGCTGTGCAGCACCCGCAGCGCCATATAGCCCCAGGCCAGGGCGCCGGTGAATCCGGTCTCCTGACCCGCCAGATAGGTGACCATCACCAGGGCGTAGAACAGCGTCGGCTGCTCCATCAGGTGGTTGTAGTTGTCGGCCACCTGGCGGGCGCTGTCGGGCAGCATGTTGAGGCTGCCCGGGAAGCGGGCGTCCTGCGGATCGAGCTTGGCCTTGCTCATCGCCGGGATGCGCGTCGCATACATCCAGATCCAGATGATCAGAGACCAGACGATCAGCGCCAGCGCGGCCAGCAGCACCGAATGAAACAAGGAATGTCCCTGGAACGTCATGTCGCCCTCCCCGGCGATGGTTATGGCGGGAGGCTAAAGCGCGTTCCGATTAGTGGGAACCGGTAATCGGATCAAAACGCGCGTCCAATAGGGACTCTGGAGCAGGGCGACTTGATTCTATCAAATCGACCCCTGCTCCAGCCTCGAAACGCCGGTCTTTGAAAGCCTGCCCTTGCGGCGCCTACTGCCTGGCCATCTCGGCGGCGGCGACGCCCTCGCCGTCCAGGGCCTGATCATCGTCCATCACCACCGTCACCTTGCGCAGCAGGCCGGTGAAGCTGAAGGGCGCCGCATAGGGCGCGACCGGGCTGCCGCGATCGCGGCCGATGTCGAGCCCCGACCAGGAAATGAAGTTGTGGAAGGCCAGCGGCGTCGTGGTCTCCCCGGCCGGCGCCCCGTCGATCATCAGCCGCAGGCGGCGTTCTCCCGGCGTCGAGGTCACCGCCACCCCGAGGCGGCGGTTGCCGGGCGGAATCTCGCGATCCGAACTGACCGTCACCAGGGTCGAGCCGACATTCATCACGTGATGCAGCCGGCCCTCGCGGACAAACAGGCTGTAGCCGCAGGTGGCGTCGCCGTGGGCGATCAGCACCCCCTCGTCACCGGCCGCCAGCCGGGCGTCGGCCTCGATGCTGTAGGACCGGCTGCGGACGTCCGGCGCCACGTCGGTCGGCACATGACCCATGCCCTTGTGGAAGACGAAGCGGTTGCGCGGCCCGTGCACCCGGGCGGCGTTTTCCGCGAAACGGGGGCCGAAGCGGTCGTCCAGCGGCAGGACCTTGCAGCGCTCGGCCTGGGTCCACCACAGGTCGATCAACGCCTTGAGCCGATCCGGCTCGGTCGCGGCGAGGTCGTTGGTCTCCGCGAAGTC
Source organism: Caulobacter sp. (assembly GCA_019636175.1). Classification (GTDB taxonomy): domain Bacteria; phylum Pseudomonadota; class Alphaproteobacteria; order Caulobacterales; family Caulobacteraceae; genus Caulobacter. Next base: position 19,279 of record JAHBYC010000046.1, read on the forward strand.
CTTGTCCAGGTGAAACAGCTCCCAGACGTCGGCGTCGAAAGGACGTCCCGGCGGATGATAGGTCACCGCCTTCCAGCCCTCGTTCCAGATCCCCCGGTGGCCGAACATCTCGAAATGCTGGGGCCCCGTCTTGGCCGGGGCGGCGGGGTCGGTCAGGCTGGCGGCGAAGCTGACGCCCTCGAGCGGCATCTGCGCGACACCGGCGATCGAGGTCGGCGGAGCCACGCCGATCAGGTCCAGCAGGGTCGGGACCATGTCGCTGACATGGGCGAACTGTCCGCGCAGTTCGCCCCGCGCCGGCAAGCGCGCCGGCCAGCTGATCACCATCGGGTCGCGAACGCCGCCGCCGTGGGTGTTCTGCTTGTAGCGTCGCAGCGGGGTGTTGGAGGCCATGGCCCAGCCCAGCGGGAAGTTGGAATGGGTGTCGGGACCGCCAATGTCGTCGATGCGGGCGAGCTTCTCCTCCATCGGCTCGAACTTCATGTTGAAGGGTCCCATGGCGTTGACCATGCCCAGGGGCCCGCCCTCCTGGCTGGCCCCGTTGTCCGACAGGATCAGAACCAGGGTGTTCTCGGTCAGCCCCGCCGCGTCCAGGAAGGCGGTCAGCCGGGCCAGATGCTGGTCGGCGTGCTCGAGCATCGCCGCATAGGCGCCCTGAAGGCGGGAAAACAGCCGCTGTTCGTCAGGTGAATGCTCGTCCCAGGCCTTAACATGGTCGTTGCGGGGCGGCAGCGCGGTGTCCGGCGGCACAAGGCCGAGCGCCTTCTGGCGCTCAAGTCGTTCGGCCCGCTCGACGTCCCAGCCGCGGGAGAAGAGGGCGTCATACTTGAGGATCAGATCACGCGGCGCCTGGTGGGGCGCATGGCAGGCGCCCAGGGACAGCAGGGTGAACCAGGGCGTGTCCGGCGCGTCGGCGGTGTGGTCGGCGATGTAGCGGATGGCCTGGTCGACCAGGTCGGGGGTCAGGTGATAGCCGGTCTCGAAGGTCCCCGGCGGGTCGATGGGGGTGTTGTCGCGAACCAGTTCCGGCGCGTACTGGTCGGTCTCGGCGTCCATGAATCCGTAGTAGCGGTCAAATCCCCGGCCGAGCGGCCAGCCGTCGAAGGGACCGGTGGCGCCGGTCTCGGTCAGGGGCGTGACGTGCCACTTGCCGACCATGTAGTTCCGGTAGCCGTGCGGCTTGAGCATTTCCGGCAGGGTCCCGGCCTCCCGGGCGATCTTGCCGCGATAGCCGGGATAGCCGCTGTCGAAATTGGCCAGGCAGCCGACGCCGACGGAATGATGATTGCGCCCGGTCAACAGAGCGGCGCGGGTCGTCGAACACATGGCCGTGGTGTGAAACCCGCTGTAGCGCAGGCCCCGCGCGGCGATGGCGTCGATGGTCGGGGTGGCGATCGGCGAGCCGTAGCAGCCGAAGTCGCTGAAGCCGACATCGTCGAACAAGACCATCAGGATGTTGGGGGCGCCCTTCGGCGGGCGGACCGGGTCGGGCCAGTGCGGCGTGGAGTCAGCGATCGTGCGACCGATTTTCGGGCCCTGGGTCAATGCGGCGTCCTCCCGGCGTTTTGCCCAGACTACTCCTGAAAGTGGAAGTTACTACCCGGTAACTGCATCGGATCGCGCACCGGCCAGGCGAGAGGTTTTTTCCACCGCGCGAATGGCTCTAGTCTGGCCGCTCAGTCGGGGGAGACCAGGGCATGAGCGGATTTCTGACGCGGCGCGGGACGCTGGCGGGGCTGGGCGGCGCGGGCGCCCTGCTGACGGCGCGTCCCGGCTGGAGCGCAGAGACCGATGTCTCGCGCTACGAGTCCCTGATCACCCGGACCATGGAGGCCTTTGGCCAGCCGGGCCTGGGGGTCGCCATCGTGCACCATGGCAAGCCGATCCTGGTCAAGGGCTACGGCGTGCGCCGCCTTGGCGCGCCAGAGCCGGTGGACGAGGCGACCCTGTTCTCCATCGCCTCCAATTCCAAGGCCTACACCGCCGCCAGCCTGGCCCTGCTGGTCGAGGCGGGAAAGCTTGGCTGGGACGATCCGGTGGTGAAGCACCTGCCGGAATTCGCCATGTACGACCCCTATGTCACCGCCCACATGACGGTGCGCGACCTGCTGGTCCACCGCAGCGGGCTGAGCCTGGGTCAGGGCGATCTGATGATCTGGCCCAGCACCAGCCACACCACCGCCGAACTGATCGCCGGCCTGCGCTACCTCAAGCCGGCGCGGGAGTTCCGCTACGGCTACGCCTACGACAATGTCCTCTACGTCGTCGCCGGCGAGGTGGTGGCGCGGGTGTCGGGCATGAGCTGGGAAGACTTCGTCGTCAGCCGCATCTTCCAGCCCCTCGGTATGACCGACAGCGTTCCCTCCTTTGATCGCCTGGTCGGCAAGACCAATGTCGCCTCGCCCCACGCCCGGGTCAGCGGGCCGGTGCGCGGCGTGGGCCCGCTGAGCCCGATCAAGTCCGATGACTTCCGCAACGCCTCCCCCGCCGCCGGCCTGCAGGTCAGCGCCCGGGATTCGGTCAAATGGATCCAGGCCCAGCTGGCGCGGGGCGCCCTGCCCCGTCGCGGCCGCCTGTTCAGCAAGGCCAGCAGCGAGGAGATGTGGAAGGGCCAGACCATCGTCGCTGAAAGCGAGGGGCCGACGGCAGACGATCCCAACCGCGCCTTCGTCTATCTCTACGCCCTCGGCTGGGGGGTGTCGGACTTCCGGGGCCGCAAGCTGATCAGCCACACCGGCGCCGTCAGCGGCCAGATCAGCGTCACCTGCCTGCTGCCGACCGAGAACTTCGGCTTCACCGTCTGGACCAACGCCGAGGAGGGCGGCGTGCTGCGCACCCTTCGCTATGGCCTGCTCGACCTGGCCCTGGGCCGCGACGACTACGACTGGCTGGAGACCAGCCGCAAGCGGCAGGCCAAGCTGGCCGCCGACAACACCGTCGCCCTGCCCGCGCGGCCGCGCAAGCCGGCCGCGCCCTCCCTGCCGCTCAGCGCCTACGCCGGGGTCTATCGCGATCCCTGGTATGGTACAGTGACCATCACCACCGACGGCGACGGCCTGGCCCTCAGCTTCGACAAGAGCCACAACATGAGCGGGCCGCTGGAGCCCTGGGATGGCGAGGTGTTCAAGACCCGCTTCACCAATCGCAACATCGAGGACGCCCTGGTGACCTTCGAGACCGACGGGAAAACCGTGACGCGGATGACCATGAAGCCCTACTCGCCGTCGGCCGATTTCAGCTTCGACTATCAGGACCTGGACTTCAGGCCCCAGCGCCCGTGAGCCGCTTCATCGCCCTGTTGCGCGCCATCAATGTCGGCGGAACCGGCAAGGTGGCGATCGCCGACCTGAGGGATCTGGTCGAGGACCAGGGCTTCACCGGGGTGAAGAGCTACATCGCCAGCGGCAATCTGGTGTTCGAGGGGACGGGCCGGACCGCCGACCTGGAGACGCGGTTGCAGGCGGCGGCGGAGAAGACCCTGGGGCTGAAGAGCGACTGGATCCTGCGGACGCCCACTGAATGGTCGGACATGATCGCGGCCAGCCCGTTTCCGGACTTCGCCAAGGACAGCCCCAGCAAGTATCTGGGGACGGTATTCAAGACACAGCCCGATCCGGCGCGGCTGGACGAGGTCCGGGCCATGGCGACCCTGGGCGAGGAGATGCAGCTGGTCGGCCGGACGCTGTACATCTGTTTTCCGGAAGGCGCCGGCAAGTCGAAGCTGGCCGGAGCGGCCATCGAGAAACGCCTGGGCGCGCGCGGCACCGCGCGGAACTGGAATACGGTGCTGAAGCTGGCGGAGATGGCGGGGGCATAGCCCCACAGTCCGTCATCCCGGACGGAGGCCCGCAGGGCCGGAGCGCCGGGACCCAGGGGCCGCAGCAACGGAAGATGGACAATCGATCTCGCCCTGTCACCTCTGGGTCCCGGATAGCCGCTGCGCGGCTTCCGGGATGACGGGGGTTGGGGGGCAGCTTGCCTTCTCCCCTTGGGGGAGAAGGTGGCGGCGAAGCCGACGGATGAGGGGTTGCGCCGGCGGACAGGGATTGGCGACCAGATCCGCGATGCTGGCGGCCACTGTCTTCAACCCCTCATCCGAGCCCTTCGGGCCCACCTTCTCCCCCAAGGGGAGAAGGAACTCTACCGCAGACCGGCGTTGATCCTGTCCAGGGCCGCCGCGCCCGGGGTCAGGTCGGCGGTGTCCAGCGCATTGAGCGGGGTCTTCACCGTGCCCAGCGCGTCATGCAGGTCCTCGGCCTCGGGATCGACATAGAGCAGGCCCGTGACCACCTCGCCGGCGGCCTGACGCTCCTGCAGGAAGTGCATGGCCTTGACCCGGTCGGTCGGGTCGTAGTTGGCGGCCAGCTTGCGCAGGTTCAGCACCGTGCCGTCGTGCTGCTGCACCTGGACCATCTCGCCGGGGGCGTATTGCGCGGTGATCGGCGCGCGGCCGACCATCATGTCGAGGCGATTGACCGCCTCGTTGTGCTCGCGGACCCAGTCGAAGCTCTTGGTGCTGCCGGCGTGG
>JAHBYC010000047.1 GCA_019636175.1 Caulobacter sp.
ACGGGCGCGGGCCGCCTTGATGGCAGCTTTCAGCGCCTCCGGATCGGCGCCGGGCACGACGGTGTCGCCGATGATGAAGGCCGGGGTGCCGTTGAGGCCCAGGGTCTTGGCCAGATTGCGCACGTCGGCGATGTACTGGCGCTGCTTGTCGCTGGCCTCCAGGGCCCGCACCGAGGCGGGCGAGATGCCGTTTCGGGTCAGGAGATCATCGACCATGTCATCGGTCAGGGGCTTGCGCGACATCATCTCCTGATGGCTGTCGAGGAACAGGCCCTTGTCGTTCAGGGCGCGGGCGGCGGCGGCGGCGTATTCCGAGGTCGGACCGAAATTGCCGAGGGTGTAGTCCTTGAACACGAAGCGGACGTCGGGGTTCTCGCGGATCAGTTGCATGACCTCGGGGGCGATCAGTTTGCAGTAGCCGCAGTTGTAGTCATAGAACTCGACGACGGTGATCTTGCCCTTGGGATTGGCGACGAAATCGCGCCGGTCATGCTCCAGCTGGGAGCGGTATTTGGGGATCAGCTTGCGGCCTTCCTCGGCGACCCTTGCTTCCTCGGCCCTTTGTTGCTCCTGCAGGGCGTTGGACATCTCGACGAGGATCTGCGGGTTCTGCAACAGATAGGCGCGGACCTTGTCGCCGAAGGCCTTGTCGACCGGGACCTTGCTGGCCTCTTCGGCCGCCGTCGGTGAGGGGGCGGCCGGCTTTTCGGTCTTGTCGCAGGCGGCCAGGCCAAGCGCGGCGGCCGTGATGCAGGCAAGCAGGGTCGGAAGGCGCATGAAACTCTCTGTCGCTGGTGAAACCGTGCGTCGCTACTGACGCGTGGGCGGCGTGTCCCGGGCGAGATCCTTGAGGTCCTCATTGCTCGGGTTGGCGGTCAGGACGATGTCGGTGGCCCGACGCCAGCTGACGCTGTCCTTGTCGAGCAACTCCCGGGCGCGCATGGCGAAGACCCGCGCCTCGTTGAGGCCGCCCAGACCATAGTAGTATTCGGCGGTCGCCAGCCGGGCCAGGCCTTCATCGCCGCGCGCATCGTAGGCCTGGGCCAGGAGACGCCAGGCGTCGGGAATGTCCTCGTCCAGCAGGGCCCGCTTGAGTTCCTCGATGCCCTCGTCGCGCTTTTGCGGATCGCCGAGGTTGATCAGGGTCTGACCCAGGTTGATGCGCAGCAGCGGGGCGTTGGGCTTGAGCTCAACGGACCGGCGCTGGGGATACTCGGCTTCCTTGGTGCGGGCGAACTCGAACAGCATCTGGCCCTTCAGCTCCCACAGATAGGGGTTGTCCGGCTGTTCCTTAAGCAGGTCGTCGACCAGCGACACGGCGCGATTGACGTCCTTCAGGCGGTAGTAGGAGATGGCCCGGGCGTAGCGGGCGTGGAAGCTCTTGTCGGTTTCCGGATATTTGACGAGGGCGGCCTGGGGGGTGGTGAAGCCGACGATCTTGGCCTTCATGATCTCGTGGCGCTCGATCTCCTCGGGCGTGTCGACGACATCATAGTGCTTCTGCTTCTCGACCCGGCTGCGCAGCAGTTCGATGCGCTCGGACGACAGCGGGTGGCTGCGGAAGTAGGGGAAGCGGCGGGCTTCCTGGAAGACTTCCTGGTAGCGGAACTTGTCGAAGAACTCGACCAGGCCCCGGCCGGACTGGCCCGAGGCCTCGAGGAAGCCGACGGCGGCCTGGTCGGCGCGGCCTTCCTGCTCGCGGCTGTAGCCGAGGGCGCCAAGGGTGCCGAAATAGCCGGAGTTGCCGATCAGCACGGCGCCGGCGTCAGGCGCGCCGGCCAGCATGGCCAGAACGCCCAGACCCATGGTCAGCAGCATCGGACGCAGGCCGGCGTTCTGCATGTCGCCGGACCGCAGGGGGTGGGCGCCGGCGAGGTGGCCCGTCTCGTGGGCCATGACGCCCTTGAGCTGATTGGGGGTCTCGGTCTCCATGATCAGACCGGTGTTGAAGCCCAGCATCAGCCCCTGGGTGGCGAAGGCGTTGAGCGTCTTGTCGCCGACCAGCAGGATGCGGACATCCTTGGGCTTGATCCCCGCCGCGATCAGCAGGGGGTCGGCCTCCTGATGCATGATCTCCTCGATCTCGGTGTCGCGCAGCAGCGAGACCTGATCTTCGGCGAAGGCGGGCAGGGCGGCGCCGTAGACGACGCTGAACGCCGAAAGGGCCGCGATCACTGTGCGGACGGGCCGCCATGAGGAGAAGGTGCGGGCGCTCATACGAACAATCTACTCCGATTGCGCCCCCGCGCGGAACTCTACATCCGGCGCGCGATCGGGCGAAGCACAATTGCGGTCGCGCCGATCGTCGCCTTGAGCCCGTCCGACGCCGTCGGCGCCGGGCGGGACAGGTCTATTTGCGCCACCAGCCCCGCTTGGGCTTGGCGGGCGGCGCGGTGATTTCGGCCGGGTCGGGCTCGGCCGGAGCGACCGGCTCGGGCGCCGGCGCCGGTTCGGCCACGACCGGGGGCTCGGGCTCGGGGGCAGTCTCGACCGGGGCGGGCGAGGCGGCTTCCGGTTCGGCCGGAGCATCCGTCGATTCGGCCACGGGCTGTTCGGCGGGGGCCTCTGCCTCCGTCTCGGCCTTCTTGCCGCGGCCGCGTGCGCGGCGGGGCTTCTTCACCGGTTCGGGCTCGGGGGTCAGCTCCACCCAGACCTCGTCCGGCGCCGCCGTGGCGGGCAGCTCGGCCGGAAACTCCGGGGCGATGACGACCGACGGCTCGGCGGCCTCGGCGACCGCGGGAGCGGCGTCATCGGCGCCGTTCGCCGTCTCGACAGGGTCGCGACGACCGCGACCGCCACGGGAACGGCGACCGCGACCACCACGCTCCTCGCGCTGGGGCCGATCGCCGGCCTCGGGACGACCCGACCGGTCCGGGCCTTCATCACCCTCGACCAGCTGCGGCTGGACGGCGTGGTTCAGGCTGGCGGGGGTGGCCAGCATGCCGCCGCCTTCCAGGGTGGCGGGATCGTGCCACTGGAAGGGATCGTCGCCGAACGGGACACGCGGACGGGCCCAGGCGAAGCCGTCGCGCGGACGGTCTTCCTCGCGGCTGCGGCGTCCGCCCCGGCGACCGCGTCGGCGGCGGCGACCATCCTTGTCGAGGTCGTCATCGCTGTCGGCCTCGAAGCTCTCGCCATCGCCGGACGCACGGCCGCCCGAGGGCGCGCCTTCGTCGGCCTCATCGCGACGTCCGCCCCGACGGCGGCGGCGGCGGCCATTGCGGCCTTCACTGTCGCCGCGACCCTCACCGCGACCGGACCGCTCGGGCCGGGCTTCGGTTTCGGCGTCGTCGTCATCGTCCTCGATGATTTCCTCGTCGTCCTCGTCCTCCTCGGGGGCGACGAAATCGTCGTCCTCGACCAGGGCCTGGGGCAGGGCCAGAGCGTTGGTGTCGAGGGCGTGCAGGCTGTGCTCGCCGGTGGCGGTGCGCTCCAGCTCGTGATCGGCATGGGCCAGGGCGTCGTCGATCTGGATGGTGACGTACAGCTTGTGGACCTGGTGAATGCGGGCCAAGTGGCTGCGCTTTTCATTCAGGATGTAGAGACCGACCGCGGCCGGAACCTTCAGGGTCAGTTCGCCACCGCCGCGCAGGGCCTCCATCTCCACCGCGCGCAGGGCCGAGAGGGCCGAGGACTCGACCGAGCGGACCCGGCCGACGCCTTCGCAATGGGGGCAGACATGGGTGGTGCCTTCCAGCACGCCGGTGCGGCGGCGCTGGCGGCTGATTTCCATCAGGCCGAAGGAGGAGATGCGGCCCATCTGAACCCGGGCGCGGTCGTCCTTGAGATTGTCCTTCAGCACCTTCTCGACGGCGCGATTGTTCTTCGACTCATCCATGTCGATGAAGTCGATGACGATCAGCCCGGCCAGGTCGCGCAGCCGCAGCTGGCGGCAGGTCTCTTCAGCCGCCTCGAGATTGGTCTTCAGCGCGGTCGCCTCGATGTTGCGCTCGCGAGTGGCCTTGCCGGAGTTGACGTCGACGGCGACCAGGGCCTCGGTCTGGTTGATCACCAGATAGCCGCCGGACTTCAGCGGCACGACCGGGGAATAGATCTGCGACAGCTGGCTCTCGATGCGATGGGCGACGAACAGCGGCGTCGGATCGCGGTAGGCCACGACCTTCTTGGCCTGGGCCGGCATGATCATCCGCATGAAGTCGCGGGCTTCCTTGTAGCCAGCCTCGCCCTCGACCTGGACGCTGTCGATGTCCTTGTCGAAGAGGTCGCGGATGGCCCGCTTCACCAGATCCTCTTCCTCGTAGATGAGGGCGGGGGCCACGGAATTGAGGGTGGTCTCGCGGATGTTCTCCCACAGCCGCATCAGATACTCGTAGTCGCGCTTGATCTCGGCCTTGGTCCGCTTGGCGCCGGCGGTGCGGACGATCAGCCCCAGACCCTTGGGCACGTCCAGGCTCTGGACAACCGACTTCAGACGCTTGCGATCGGTGGCCGAGACGATCTTGCGCGAAATGCCGCCGCCGCGATCGGTGTTGGGCATCAGCACGCCGTAGCGGCCGGCCAGGGAGAGGTAGGTGGTGAGGGCCGCGCCCTTGTTGCCGCGCTCTTCCTTTACGACCTGGACCAGCATGATCTGACGACGGCGGATGACGTCCTGGATCTTGTATTTGCGCATGAGGCGGCGCCGGCGGCGCTCGACCTCTTCTTCCATGTCGTCGTCATCGTCGGAGCCGCCCGCGCGGCCGCCGTGATCCTCCGATCCATTGTCGGCGCCGTCGTGCGCCTCGCCGTCGTCCTCATCGCCGGCGTCGTCACCGTCGGCATCGGTCTCGGCGCTCGAATCGTCGTCTTCGAGCACCGCGTCGGCGTCCTCTCGGGCCGCCGGCTTGGCGCGTCCACGACCGCGACCGCGTCCGCGCTTGGGCGGCGCGGGTTCATCGTCCTCCTCTGCGACCTCGCGCATCAGCGCCTCGCGGTCGGCGAGGGGAATCTGGAAGTAGTCGGGATGGATTTCGTTGAAAGCCAGGAACCCGTGCCGGTTGCCGCCATACTCGATGAAGGCGGCCTGAAGGCTGGGTTCGACCCGGGTCACCTTGGCGAGATAGATGTTCCCGCGAAGCTGTTTGCGATTGAGGCTTTCGAAATCGAATTCTTCAATCCGGTTGCCGTCCAGGACGACGACACGCGTTTCTTCGGCGTGTGCGGCGTCGATGAGCATTTTTTTCGTCATCGATGGTCTCTCTCCGGCAAAGGGCGCGCTCTTGGCGCTGCCGCCGGTCTGTTGTTACGGCGCGCAGCACGTCGCGAAGCCCGTCGCTCTTGAAAGCGGCGGCGCCTGGCATTTGCGTGATCGGGGCGTGCGCGCGGCCCATGAAAGTCTCTGTTGTTCCCGTATGCGCCGGTGCGGCGCTGGGGGCGGAAGTGTTTTTGCGTCCTTCCGCAAGATGCGAGGCCGGACGCCAGCCGGGGGGTTGTGCACGGAGCGGACCCGTCATGTGCGGGGCGCGGCGCGCGGGGCGACTATAGGCGGACCGATAGGGGGAAGGGAAGGGCGCAGGTGGCGTCGACGGGATGAACCTGTCGCCGGGCCCGAATGTCCAGAAAATATCCATTTTCCTAACCGGGCTTAACCCCTTCTCCACCTCCGCCGGGGCATATGCGGTTCTGATCGTCGGATGGGCGTGTAATTGAGGCGAAGAATGCGCGGGCGTGGTGGCGTAGGGATGGGCAGGCGGTGGACGGCGGCGTTGATCGCCGGCGGCTTGATCGTGGCCGCACTCGGCGTCGGAGCGTTCGCCCAGGCCTCCAGCGCCCTGGTCGGCGTTCTCAAGGTTCGGCTGGGCGGCGATTCGGCCGAAACCCGCCTGGTCGTCGATCTCGACCGTTCGGTCGCCGGCAAGCTGATCAATGACGGCTCCACCGGCCGCGAGGTCGTCGTCGCCTTTCCCAAGGTCGCCATGACCGGCGACCTGAAGGGGGCGGGGCAGGGGGTGGTCCGGCGCTGGAGCATGACGCCCAAGGGCGGCGCGGCCCGGCTGACCATCGAGCTTTCCCGCAATGCCCAGGTCTCCCGCAGGTTTCTGCTGCCGCCCGGCGACGGCGTGGACCACTATCGCTATGTCATCGACCTGAAGGCTCTCGGCGGCGGCCGGGATGATCCCCGCGACACCCGCGACCTTGGACCGGCGCAATCGGTCCCGGTCGAGGTGGCCTCTCGCCGTGAACCGGCGACCCCGATCAAGGCCTCCCGTCGCAACGGCCGCAAGGTCATCGTCATCGACGCGGGCCACGGCGGCCATGATCCCGGAGCCCTGGGGCGCAACGCCCAGGAAAAGGACGTGACCCTGTCGGCCGCCCTGGCGCTGAAGAAGCGTCTGGAGAAGACCGGCCGCTACACAGTCATCCTGACCCGCGACAGCGATGTCTATGTGCCGCTGGACGGGCGCGTGCGCATCGCGCGGCGGGCGGACGCCGACCTGTTCATCTCGCTTCACGCCGACGCCGGACCTGAGTCGACGAGCGGCGCCAGCGTCTACACCCTGTCGGAAAAGGGCGAGGGCCGCGTCGGCAAGGTTCTCAACAAGGACGACTGGCTGATGAACGCCTCGGTCAACGGCGGCGACCGCGGTGTGGGCCAGATCCTGCTCGACCTGTCGCAGCGGGCGACCAAGAACCGCTCGGCGGCCTTCGCAGAGCTGCTGGTTGACGAGATTTCCGATGTGACGCCGATGCTGCGCCGTAGCCACCGGGACGCCAATCTCATGGTCCTGCTGGCCCCGGACGTGCCGGCGGTGCTGCTGGAGATGGGCTTCATCACCAGCCCCAACGACGAATCCCTGCTGACCTCCGCGACCAGCCAGGCGCGGCTGGCGGACCGGGTCGGCGACGCGATCGACCGCTGGTTCTCCAAGGACCTCCGGGTGGCCTCGCGATAACCGCCTCGGCCCTTCCCCTGGCCGTCGGTGAAGCTTGATCTGTGACCCCTCCGTCATTGGCGCCCGGCCTCAGGCGCGCTAGAGGGATTCCCATGTCGGAAAAGCGTGCAGGCGGCGTCTGGCCGGTCTTCAATCCCCCTGAGCGGTGGGTGGCGGTGGTGGGCATCGCCGTGCTCAGCCTCATTGCCGTGGCGGGCTTCGCGATCGCCATCTATGCGGCCGTTCTGTTCCACGACATGCCCGACGCCGGCGACCTGGTCGACTACCGTCCGCCGACGGCGACGCGGGTCTATGGCTGGGATGGCACCCTGATCGGCGAGTTCAGCCGCGAGCGGCGAATCTTCGTTCCCTACGACCAGATGCCGCCCCGGCTGGTGCAGGCCTTCATGGCCGCTGAGGACCGCAACTTCTTCCATCACAGCGGCGTCGATGTGCAGGGCCTGGGCCGCGCCATGCTGCGCAATGTCGTCAATGTGGTGCGCGGCCGACGGCTCGAGGGCGGGTCGACCATCACCCAGCAGGTGGCCAAGAACGTGCTGCTGACCAGCGACGCGACCCTGGGCCGCAAGCTGAAGGAGGCCATCCTTGCCCGGCGTCTGGAACAGACCCTGACCAAGGACCACATCCTTGAGCTCTATCTGAACGAAATCTGGCTCGGCTATCGCAGCTATGGCGTGGCCGCGGCGGCCTACAACTATTTCGGCAAGTCGCTCGACAACCTCAGCCTGGCCGAAATGGCCTATCTGGCCTCGCTGCCCAAGGGGCCGGACAACTATCACCCGATCCGCCAGAAGGCGAACGCCATCGGCCGCCGCAACTGGGTTCTCGGCCAGATGGCGGAGCTGGGCTGGGTCAGCCGCGCCGAGGCAGAGGCGGCGATGAAGGAGGACCTGGTCGTCCAGTCCGCCCCCTCGCGCGCCAAGTACAAGGACGCCGACTACTTCGTTGAAGAAGTCCGCCGGCGGGGTCTGGGCACCATGGGCGAGCGCCTTACCGAGGGCGGCTACTACATGCGCACGACCCTGGACTCCAATCTGCAGACGGCCGCCCGCGTGGCCCTGATGAACGGGCTGGAAAACTATGACCGCCGCCATGGATGGCGCGGGGCCTGGGGCCACACCGACATGTCCGCCGGCTGGGAGAAGGCGGCCCTGAAACAGTCGCCGCCGTCCGAACGCCGGGGCTGGCGCGCGGCCGTGGTCCAGCAGGTCGAGGGCGGCGTGCGGGTGCAGCCGGCCAGGGATTATCCCGCCGGTCCGCTGGCTTCGGAGGATGTCGCCTGGGCGCGCGGCGGCAAGGGGCTGAATGTCGGCGACCTGATCTTTGTCGAGCCAGATGAGAAGAAGCCAGGCGGCTACCGCCTCAAGCAGGTTCCTCTGGTCAACGGCGCCCTGGTCGCCATCGAGCCCAACTCCGGCCGGGTGCTGGCGATGGTCGGCGGCTACAGCTATTCGCTGTCCAACTTCAACCGGGCGACCCAGGCGATGCGCCAGCCCGGGTCGGCGATCAAGCCGTTCGTCTATGCGGCGGCGCTGGAGGGCGACTACACCCCCGCCAGCATGGTCGCGGACTCCCAGATCACCCTGAAAGGGGCGGTCAATGGCGAGGACTGGACGCCCGAAAACTACAACAAGAAATACTATGGCTCGATGCCGCTGCGGCGCGGGCTGGAGCTGTCGCGCAACGCCATGACTGTGCGGCTGGCGCAGGGCGTGGGCATGCGCAAGGTCTCCGACCTGGCGATCAAGATGGGCGTCACCAACAACATGGCGCCTGTGCTGGCCATGGCGCTGGGCGCCGGTGAGACCACGCCGCTGAAGATCACCGGGGCCTACGCCGCCTTCGCCAACGGCGGCCGGCGGGTCGAACCCCATATGATCGAGCTGGTCGAGGACCGCGAGGGCAAGGTGCTGTTCCGCGCCGACAAACGCGACTGCCCCCGCTGCAACGCCGGCTTCAATGGCGATGAGAGCCCGCGCATTCCGCCGGGCGGCCAGCAGGTGATCGACCCGGTGACGGCCTATCAGATCACCTCGATGCTGGAAGGCGTGGTCCAGCGCGGCACCGCCACCCAGGCCCGGGTGCTGGGCCGGCCGGTCGCCGGCAAGACCGGCACCACCAACGAGTACCGCAGCGCCTGGTTCGTCGGCTACACGCCGCAGATCGTGGTCGGGGTGTTCGTCGGCTTTGACGACAACCGCTCGCTGGGCAATGGCGAGGTCGGCGGGGTGGCGTCTCTGCCGATCTTCATCGACTTCATGCAGTCGGCCCTGAAGGACGTGCCGCCCACCGAGTTCAAGGCCCCCAAGGAGGCCAAGTTCGCCATGGTCGGCGGCATCCGCGAGGCCTTCAGGCCCGGCACCGAACCACGTGGTCCGGTCGGCCCGCCGCCGGGACCCAAACCGCCGGGCCCCATTCCCTATGACGACGCCTTCCGCCTGCCGGTGGCGCCGCCGCCGGAACAGAAGGCCCCGCCCAAGCCGAAGGCCAAGGCGCCGGACGACCTGAGCGGATTGTATTGAGCCGGCCGGCCCTGTAAGCCCGCCCTCCGCGCCGTCGATGGCGCACCTGTTGCTGGAGTTATTGCATGAGACCGGATGTCGAGGCCGCCAAGGCCGACATCGAGCAGGCGATCAGCCTGCTCAGGAGGCGTCTTTGACTGGGATCCTGCCCTAAGACGCCTGGACGAGCTGGACGCCCGTTCCGAAGACCCCACCCTCTGGGACAAGCCGAGCGAGGCCCAGGCCCTGATGCGTGAACGCCAGCAGCTGGCGGGCAAGATCGAGGCCGTGCGCGCGCTGGAGCGCGATCTGGCCGACGCGGTCGACTATGCCGAGCTGGCCGACATGGAAGAGGACGAGGGCGCGCTGGAAGAGGCGCGCGGCCAGCTCAAGGCTCTGCGCGAACGGTCCGAACGGGCGCAGCTGGAGGCGTTGCTGTCCGGCGAGGCTGACGGCAATGACGCCTTCGTCGAAATCAATTCCGGCGCCGGGGGCACCGAGTCCTGCGACTGGGCCAACATGCTGCTGCGCATGTACAGCCGCTGGGCCGCCGCCCATGGCTACAAGGTCGATCTGGTCGAGGAGACGTCCGGGGAAAGCGTCGGCATCAAGTCGGCGACCCTGCAGGTGACCGGCCCCAACGCCTATGGCTGGCTGAAGACGGAAGCGGGGGTGCATCGCCTGGTCCGCATCAGCCCCTATGACGCCGCCGCCAAGCGCCACACCAGCTTTGCCTCGGCCTGGGTCTTCCCGGTGGTCGACGATTCCATCGAGATCGATATCAACCCGGCTGACGTCCGCACCGATACCTATCGGGCCAGCGGCGCCGGCGGTCAGCATATCAACAAGACCGACTCGGCGGTGCGCCTGACCCACATCCCGACCAATACGGTTGTGGCCTGCCAGTCAGGACGCAGCCAGCATCAGAACCGGGATGAGGCGTGGAAGATGCTGCGGGCCAAGCTCTACGAGCTGGAGCTGCAGAAGCGGGAAGCGGCGGCCCAGGCGCTGGAAGACCAGAAGACCGACATCGGCTGGGGTCACCAGATCCGCTCCTACGTCCTGCAGCCCTATCAGATGGTCAAGGACCTGCGGACCGGCGTCGAAACCAGCGACACCGACGGCGTGCTGGACGGCGATCTCGACCAGTTCATGGCCGCTTCCCTGGCCCAGCGGGTCGGGGCGACGCGGGACGCGACCGAAGCCTAGAGCGCTGCACAAGGGCGGCTCCGGGCGAGACCGGAGTCTCTATTCAGCAGTGAGAGGCGGGCCCGTCAGGGCCGCTTGCGAACCTGCGCGTCCAGGCTCCACAGCCCGCCGCCGGCGAAGGCGAGATAGAAGAAGATGAAGCAGAAGAGCAGCGCCGGCTCGCCGCCGTTCAGCGCCGGGTAGACGCTCTTGGGGGCATGGGCCATGAAATAGGCCACCGCCATCATGCCGGACAGGATGAAGGCGACCGGGCGGGTGAACAGGCCAAGCACCAGAAGCGCGCCGCCGACGATCTCCAGCCCGCCCGCGAGCTGAAGGAAGGTTGGAAGCGGATCAGGCGCGCCAGGCTGGGCGACCGGGAAGTGGAAGATCTTCATCAGCCCATGGGCCATGAAGGCCAGGGCCGAGACGACGCGCAGGATGCTGAGCACCTTGCCGGAATGAGGAGCCAGTCTGTCCATGGCGATGATCGTCCTGTCTCAGGCGGCGCGAGGCTGCGTATCGGCCAGGCGCTGGATGGCGACATAATCGGTCTTGCCGGTGCCCAGCACGGGCACCTCGGAGACCTTGAGAATCTTGCGCGGCACCGCCAGTTCCGGCGCGCCGATCGACTGGGCGTGGCTCAGCAGCATCGAGACATCGGCGTCCGCGCGGTCCGTCACCAGCAGGAGCCGTTCGCCCTTCTTGGGATCGGGCTGGGAAATTACCGCGTGGCGGCCGTCGGGCCAGACGGCCACGGCCAGATCCTCGGCGGCGGTCAGGGAGACCATCTCGCCGCCGATCTTGGCGAAGCGCTTCACCCGGCCCTTGATGGTGATCCACAGGTCGGAGGTGATGGTGACCACATCGCCGGTGTCGTGCCAGCCGCCCTCGGGCGGGTCGACGCCGCCGTCGTCCCGCAGATAGCCGGCCATGATGTTGGGCCCGCGCAGCAGCAGCCGGCCGCCCTCGGGAATGCCTTCCACCGGTTCGATCCGGTATTCCATGCCCGGCAGCAGGCCGCCCACGGTTCCGCGGCGATTGTCATCCGGCTTGTTCACCGCGACCACCGGCGCCGCCTCCGTCGCGCCGTAGCCTTCCAGCACGGGCACGCCGCCAAAGCGGTCGGCGATCAGGTTGTGGGTCTCGTCCCGCACCTTTTCGGCGCCGCAGACGATGAACTTGAGGCCCGACAGTTCGCCGGGATCGGCCGAGCGGGCGTACTGATTCACGAAGGTGTCGGTCGCCAGCAGGATCGAGGCGTTGCAGTCCTTGATCAGCGGCGGGATCTGCTTGGTGTGCAGCGGAGAGGGATACTGGAAGGCCTTCATTCCGGTGAGGATCGGCAGGATCACCCCGCCGGTCAGGCCGAAACAGTGGAAGGTCGGCAGCGGGTTGAACATCACCCAGTCGGGATCAAGATCGATGTGGGCCGCCACCTGCATGGCGTTGGCGATCAGGTTGGCCTGGGTCAGGACCACGCCGCGCGGGGCCCCGAAGCTGCCGGAGGTGAAGAGGATGACGCCCGGGTCGGAGGGTCTGGTCTTCGCCGCGAAGACCTTTGGCGACAGGGCCGCGGCGGCGGCGAACAGCTTGTCGGACAGGCCCAGTTTCGCGCGGACATCCTCAAGGTAGACGACCTTGGCGTTGGTCTCGAGGGCGTCCACCAGATCGTGCAGCTTGCCCTGCTCGATGAAGGCGTGGGCGGTCAGCACCGTCTTTACGCCGGCCAGCTTGCAGGCCGCCCGCAGGTTCCGCAGGCCGGAGGTGAAGTTGAGCATCGTCGGCACGCGCCCGAAGGCGTGCAGGCCGAAAAAGGTCACCACGACCCCGGCGCTGGAGGGCAGCAGCAGTCCGACGTTTTCGCCCGGCTCGGTGATCTGGGCGATCTTCCGGCCGAGGGCGAAGCTGGCGCGGATCAGGTCGGTGTAGCTGAGCGGTTGCCGATTCTGATCTTCCAGAATGGACTTCTTGGCGCCGTGGCGGGTTCGGGCGACGAGCAGCGCGTCAAACAATGACCGCTCGGCGTCCCGCGCATCATAGGCACGCGGCATATGGGTCAAACTCCCGAATGTTTCCCAGCGGTCTCGTTGGACAGCGAACCTATAGAGCGGTTCACGGATTGAAAAGGTCCGTTACCTGCCGTGATCGGGGAGAGGCTTTGCGCCGGGATCGACCGCGGCGGTCTGCCGGCGCATGAATTTGTCGATACTGTCGAGCCAGGCGCCCCGCGGACCATCGGCTTCAAGTTGGCTGTAGGGACCAACCATCCCGGGCGGACCGGGCGCGATCTCGCAGGCGGCCGCCTGGCGGCAGCCCGCGTTCAGTGGCGGCGCGGCCCTGATCAGCAGGACGGGCGTGGTCAGGGCGGGCAGGGCGGTCTCGGCCTGGTCCCGCGCCGCGTTCATGGCCAGACGACGGCCGATGCTGGGCGCGCCCATGCGCAGGTCGGGATTGGCCTGGGCCCAGGCCTGCTGGACCTCATTGCGGAACCTGTCCCGACCGGGCGCGCCGGTGCGCCAGGGGCTGGACCGGCTCCAGCCAGGATCGCCCGGTTGCCGCAATCCCTTGAGGCCGACCCGGCCCATGGCCTCTCCCAGGGGCGAGAGCGGGGTTCGGGAAGCGGGGGAGGAGGCGATGACGCCGCCGGACCGCCGCAGATCCCCGCCCGCCAGCAGGGCGATCAGGGCGCCGTTCTGGCTGCCGAGCAGGAAGACCGGCTTGCCGTCCTGCGGGATCACCAGTCGCAGCATGGCCCGTACGCCCATAAGGTCAGGCTCGAGGCCAGGGACGTGACCGTTGTCGCGGTTGACGCCGAACCGTCCCGAGCCGCCTTGGCCCGCGCCGTCCAGCACCCAGACGGTGTAGCCCCGGCGATTGAAGTCGCTGACCGTCTCGAACCAGGCCTCGGCGCTTTCGCCATAGCCCGGCAGGATCAGCAGATGGGCGTCGACGCCGGTCGGCGGGGAGGCGACGCCGTAGCGTTGGGGCGGGAGGTCTCCCGCCTGCACCAGGCCCCAGGCCCAGCCTTCCGGGGGAAAGAAGCGCGGCGACAGGGACGGCGGCAGGCGGCTGTCGGTGAAGGGGGCCGAGCCGCCATCCGGACCACAGGCCGCCAGCAACAGACAGAACAGCAGGGCGAAGCGGCGGACCATTGGCGGCAAGTCTGTCCATCCCCCGCGGGCCGCCGCAAGTGTGATCACGCCACAGGCGGTCAAAAGATCGCCTCATGCGGGTCATGGCCTCGCCGCTACGCCTTGATCCGGCGCGCCGGAAGGACGATTTAGGGGCCATGGTCACCGTGATCGACACCCTCAAGGTCCGCCCCCGGCATCCGGAGAAGCAGGCCCGTCCCGACAGCCCCATTCTGCGCAAGCCCGACTGGCTGCGGGTTCGCGCCCCGGGCAGCGCTGGCTACAGCGAAACGCGCGATATTGTCCGCAAGCACGGGCTGACCACGGTCTGCGAAGAGGCCGCCTGTCCCAACATCGGCGAGTGCTGGACCCAGAAACACGCCACCATGATGATCATGGGCGAGATCTGCACCCGGGCCTGCGCTTTCTGCAATGTGGCGACCGGCAAACCCGATCCGCTGGACCCGACCGAACCGGCGCGGGTGGCTGAAGCGGTCGCCACCATGGGCCTGAAGCATGTGGTCATCACCTCGGTCGACCGTGACGATCTGCCCGACGGCGGCGCGCAGCACTTCGCTGACGTCGTGCTGGCCATTCGCGCCGCCGCGCCGGCCACCACCATCGAGATCCTGACCCCGGATTTCCTGCGCAAGGGCGGGGCGGAGGCGGTGGTGATCGACGCCGCGCCCGACGTCTTCAACCACAATCTGGAGACCGTGCCCCGGCTGTATCTGAGCATCCGGCCCGGCGCCCGTTACTACAATTCCCTGCGCCTGCTGGAGAAGGTCAAGGAGCGCGACCCGACCCGGTTCACCAAGTCGGGCCTGATGGTCGGCCTTGGCGAGAGCAAGGAGGAGGTGATGCAGGTGATGGACGACATGCGGTCCGCCGGCATCGATTTCCTGACCATCGGCCAGTATCTGCAGCCGACCCGAAAGCACGCGCCGGTCGACCGGTTCGTCACCCCGGACGAGTTCGCCGCCTATGAACAGATCGCCTGCTCCAAGGGCTTTTTGATGGTGTCGGCCAGCCCCCTGACCCGCTCGTCGCATCACGCCGGTGAGGATTTCGAGCGGCTGAAGGCGGCGCGCCTGGCCCGCGAGACGGCGGCCTAGACGGTTGCGTCATGCGCTGACGCGGATATTGCCCTATGCGCCGGAGCTGCTGTTCGAGCTGGTCGGCGATGTCGAGCGCTACCCCCAGTTCGTCCCCTGGGTCAGCGGCATGCGGGTGTGGAATCGCCGCGAGCCCGAGCCGGGCGTCAGCCAGCTGGACGCCGAGGCGACCGTCACCTTCTCGCTGCTGAGGGAAAGGTTCGCCACCCGCGTTCGCCGCGACGCAAGAGACCGGACCATCGCGGTGGATCTGCTCTACGGACCGTTTCGCAGACTGCGCAACCGCTGGCGTTTCGAGCCCCATCCGGACGGTTGCGAGGTCAGCTTCGAGATCGATTTCGAGTTCAAGACCCCGTTTCTCGATCGCATCCTGGCGGCCAACTTCGAACCGGCCGTGGCCAGGCTGATGACCTGCTTCGAGCAGCGCGCGGCCACGCTGAGCCGGTCCGCGCCCTCGTCCTAGACTGTTACTTCAGCTGAGCGGCGCGCCGCCGGCAGACTACTGCCGGTCGCCCGGACGGCTGCCGGGCAGGCCCTCGCTGTCGTCGCGCGGCAGCAGACCGCCGCCCTGGCCAACGTTGCCGAGAAGCTGCTCGAGAATGGTGATCTCGCGGCCGCGGGTCGGGGTCTCGCGGCCGTTGAAGGCGATGACCTTGCCGTCCTCGAGGGTGTAGGTGTTGACCGAGGCGACCTGCTGGCTGGTCGGATCAAAGGCCACGGCGACAACATCGCGCTTGGCCACGCGAGGCTTGTAGAAGGCGACGCGGTCGGTGACCTGGCTCATGTAGAACCAGAGATTGGAATCGATGGTCGAGCCGGTCTTCATTTCCTCGCCCGGCTGGGCGTTTTCGCTGCGGGTCAGAGACGTCGCCGAGGGCGAGCCCAGCTTGGACAGGACGGTCGACTTGGTGTCCTCGCCGACCTTCACGTCGGCGGGATTGCTCTCGACGACCTGGAAGCCGGAATAGGTGGTCATCGGGGTGCAGGCCCCGGTCGCCAGAATGGCCGAGCCTGCGAGCAGGGCGAGTGCGGACTTGCGGAACATGTCGTCTCCGGGGGCCGTGACTGGCGGTCGATGGTAGCTTCCACGCCGCCAGGCGCGATCCAAAATCTGTTGTTCGAACCCGCCTCTCCGCACCGGTTGCCTTCAATCGGCCCGGACAGGCTCGTGTGACCTTTGACCTATCGCCCGCGGGGGCTTAGTTCAATGCCTCGCTTTAGCGCTAGGCCGGGGCGAAATCGAGGCGGATATGTTCTTCAAGCGGCTGATGAAGCCAAGGCCCGCGCAGATCGCGGCCGAAAGCCTGTATTCCTCGGCCGTTGGGCAGGCCCGAACCCCGGCGCTCTACACAAGCCTGCAGGCGCCCGACACACGGGAAGGGCGGTTCGAGCTCTACAGCCTGCACGTCATCCTGCTGATGGACCGGCTGAGGGGGCAGGGGCCCCAGGCCGAGGAGACGGCCCAGGCCCTGGTCGACCGGTTCACGCGCGGACTGGACGACGCCTTCCGGGAAATGGGCGTTGGCGACCTTTCCGTGGCCAAGCGGATCAAGAAGCTGGCGCAGGCCTTTCTTGGTCGGGCCCGGGCGGTCGACCAGGCCTTTGACAGCCTGCCGGATCGTCGCTCTCTGACGGCGCTGCTGGCCCGCACCCTGTTCGACGGCGACGACGCGCGGTCCGGCGCGATGGCTGACTATCTGGTCCAGGCCCGCGAGACGCTGGCCGGCCAGTCCCTGGAAACGCTGCTGGAGGGAGACGCCCGGTGGCCGACGGTCTGAGCCCTCCGCCGCCCTGGTCCCAGACCGTGACCCTGGCCGAGATCGCTCGCAGCGCGCCGGTCATCAAGCTGTCGGCCGACGGGACGACCCGTGTGGCGATCGCCCGCGAGCTGGGCCTGGAGCGACTCGATTCCCTGACCGCCACGGTCAAGGCCCGTCCCTGGCTCGACGGGGCGGAGCTCGACGGCGAACTGGAAGCGCGGGTCACACAGATCTGCAGCGCGACGGGCGATCCCTTCGAGCAGGTGCTGACCAACAGCTTTCAGGTCCGCGTGGTGCCGGAGGGCAGCGACGCGGCGCCGCGGAACGACAGCCTGGAGGTGGACATCGATCCGGAGGGCGAGGATCCGCCGGATGTGCTGGAGAGCGACAAGGTCGATGTCGGCGCCTACGTCGTCGAGCATCTGGCGCTCGAGATCGAGCCGTTTCCGCGCAAGCCAGGCGCGGTCTATCAGCCGCCGACGGAGGAAACCGTCGATTCGCCCTTCGCTGTGCTTCAACAGTTCCGCAAGGACCGGGCCGAAGACTGACCGTTCCGGTTGAACCATGAGCCAAGGCTTGCATCCGCACCCGTCGGCGCTATCGTCCGGCCGCTTCACATTCCGTCCCTCCGGGGCCGGGCCCACAGGAATTGAACGTCCAGTCCAGCCCGCCCTGGCGGCGTCTCCGGGAGCTTCAGGCCCGTTTTGTCAGACTCATTGATCCTCTCCGTCGACGCCATGGGCGGCGATCACGGCCCATCCGTGGTGATCCCGGCTCTGGGATTCGCGGCCGGCAGGCTGGCGGGGCAGGGGGTGCGCTTCATCGTCCATGGCGACCAGGCCCGGATCGAACCCGAACTGGCCAAGGCTGCGGCGCTGAACGGGCTGGTCGAGGTCCGTCACACCGAGAAGTTCATCTCGATGGACGAGAAGCCGGCGCAGGCGATGCGGCGGGGCAAGGGATCGAGCCTCTGGAACGCGGTCGAGTGCGTCAAGGCCGGCGAGGCCGCGGCCGCGGTCTCGGCCGGCAACACCGGCGCGATGATGGCCATCTCCATGCTGATCCTGCGGCTGGCCGCCGAGGTCAACCGGCCGGCCCTGACCGCCAGCTGGCCGACCAGCCGGGGTGTGACGACGGTTCTGGACGTGGGCGCCAATGTGGCCAGCGATGCCGAGCAGCTGGTCGAGTTCGCCATCATGGGCGCGGCCTTTCACCATGCCATTCACGGCAAGGAGCGCCCGGTGGTCGGCCTGCTCAACGTGGGGTCCGAGGAACAGAAGGGCCATGAGGAGGTGCGGGAGGCGCACGCCATCCTTCGCGGAACGGCTTTCGAATTCGACTACCACGGCTTCGTCGAGGGCGATGACATCCCCAAGGGGACGGTCGATGTAGTGGTCACCGACGGGTTCACCGGCAATGTGCTGCTGAAGACGGCGGAGGGCGTGGCCCGCTTCTTCGGATCGGAAATGCGCAGCGCCTTCACCGCCGGCCCGCTGGCCATGGCCGGCGCCCTGCTGGCCTCGCGGGCCCTTGGCCGGATGCGCCAGAGGATGGACCCGGGGGCAATCAACGGGGCCCCTCTGCTGGGCCTCAACGGCGTGGTGGTGAAGAGCCACGGCAGCGCCGACGCCAGGAGCTTCTCCTCGGCGGTCAAGGTCGCCGCCGATCTGGCGCGCAGCGATTTCGCCGCCGAGATCGATCGCAGTGTGAAACGTCTCTCGGCCGCCCTGGCCGAGACAGCCCAATCCGGTCCGCCGGTGGAGTCTTCCCAGTGAGTGAGTTGTTGCGTAGCGCGATCACCGGCGTGGGGGCCTATCTGCCGCCCGACGTGGTGACCAATGAGGCGCTTTCAAAGATCGTCGACACCAGCGACGAGTGGATCGCCGAGCGGACCGGGATTCGCCGGCGGCATCGCGCGGCCGACGACCAGGCGGTGTCGGATCTGGCGGTGGAGGCGGCGCGGAAGGCTCTGGCGGCGGCCGGCAAGACCCCGGAAGACATCGACTTGATCGTGGTGGCCACCACCACCGCCGACCTGACCTTTCCCGCCACCGCGGCGATCGTCCAGCGCAAGCTGGGCTGCCCGGTCGGCATCGCCTTCGATGTGCAGGCGGTCTGCTCGGGGTTCGTCTACGCCCTGACCGTGGCGGACGGGTTTGTCGCCAGGGGGCACAGCAAATGCGCCCTGGTGATCGGGGCCGAGGCCATGACCCGGCTGATGGACTGGACCGATCGCGGCACCTGCGTGCTGTTCGGCGACGGCGCCGGCGCGGTGGTCGTCGAACCGGTTCCGGGAAGGGGCGCCAACACCGACAAGGGCCTGATCAGTTTCGCCCTGCGATGCGACGGGACCAAGCAGGACCTGCTCTATGTCGATGGCGGCCCCTCGACCACGGGCACGGTCGGCAAGCTGCGGATGGCCGGCAACCAGGTGTTCAAGCACGCGGTGAAGAACATCTCCGAGGCCATCGAGGCGGCGCTGGAGAAGGCGGACCTGACCATCGCCGACGTCGATTGGTTCATCCCCCACCAGGCCAACCAGCGCATCCTGCACGGGGTCGCGCACCGGCTCGGCCTTGACGAGAACAAGGTGGTGCAGACCGTGGCCGAACACGCCAACACGTCGGCGGCCTCCATTCCGCTGGCCTTCGCCGCCGCGGTCGATGACGGCCGGATCAAGCCCGGCGATCTGCTGTTGATGGAAGCCATGGGCGGCGGCCTGACCTGGGGCGCCTGTCTGGTGAGGCTGTAGGCGCCGCCGCCAAGGCGGCGCCCCGAATCGGCTCGCTATTGAGCGCCGGATTACGATATGGGCCGGAACCCTTTGACCTGACGCACTATTCGGGCCATGGATAGACCGTTGAATTGGTTGGGAGGGGTCCCATGAAGGGCGCGACACTGACGCGGGCGGAACTGTGCGAGGCGGTCCACGAGGAGGTCGGACTGACGCGGCAGGACTGTTCGGGACTGGTGGAACGCACGCTCGACCTGATGGCCGAGGCGCTGGAACGCGACGAGCAGGTCAAGCTGTCGGGCTTTGGCGTGTTTCAGGTGCGCTCCAAGCGGGCGCGGATGGGCCGCAATCCCAAGACCGGCGAACCGGCCGAAATCGAACCCCGTCGGGTCATCGGCTTCCGCGCCAGCCAGGTCATGAAAGCGCGAATCGACCGCGCCCTTGAAGGATAGGGACGCGGGGCGTGGCCAAGGGCCCCAACGCCTTCCGAACGATCTCCGAGGCCGCTGAAGAGCTCGGCGCGCCCCAGCACGTCCTGCGGTTCTGGGAATCCAAGTTCACCTTCATCAGCCCGATGAAGCGGGCCGGCGGCCGCCGGTTCTATCGGCCCCAGGACATCGAGATCCTGCGCGCCGTCCGCACCCTGCTGCATGATGAAGGCTACACCATCAAGGGCGTGCAGAAGCTGCACAAGGACGGCGGCCTGAAGAAGCTGCTGGCCATCGCCAGCGGCGAGGAAGTCCCGGTCGCGGACCGGGCGGAGCCGGAAACAGCGGGCGGCCGGAAACTGAGCGATGAGGCGCGGGGCCGGCTGACCGGCACGCTGAACGATCTGGAGGCCATCAAGGCCCGCCTCGACGGTCTGCTCCGCAAGTAGCCCTTCTCCAGGTGCGCGGGAGAAGGGGTTTGCGAATAGCAAACTTTCACCGTTGCTCCGGCGAAGCCTCATCCCTATAAGGGCGCTCCTTCCTACGTCGGAGCGTGGCGCAGCTTGGTAGCGCACTTGACTGGGGGTCAAGGGGTCGCAGGTTCAAATCCTGTCGCTCCGACCAGCGGCCGGCGGCGAGATTTCCCTTCCTGGCTAGACCGCCGCCGCGCGGCGTCGCGCCCGCAGCACCGCGCCGGCCGCGCCGAAGCCCACGATCATCAGCGCCCAGGCGCCCGGCTCGGGGATCACGCCCGAGATGCGGAAGGCTGAGCCCGGCGCGCCGGCTGCTCTGAAATAGGCGCCGGGCGGACCGATGGCTTCCTGCAGCGGCCGCGGCACGAAGTAGGGCATGAAGCCGAACAGGGTGTCCCCGGGCAGCACCTCGAAGCCGACCCAGTAGGCGCCCGGCCCGACGCGCCAACTGATGTCGCTCGTGCCGATGTAGCCGTTGCCCGGCCCGCCGTCCGACAGGCCGATCGTGTAGAGTTGAGCGCCGGGGGTCCAGTAGCTGGGGCCCGGCCCGTCCTCGTAGAGCGTGATGTGATAGGTGCTCGGCCCGTCGCCGAAACGGCCCACCCAGCCTTCGATGCTGGTGATGGTGAGCTCCGTGTCCACCACGAACCGCGCGGCGATGGACTGCGGGCCAAAGCCCGGGATCGCATTGGCGTTGAGGAGCGAGTAGCCCGCGTTGAGCTGGGTCGGATCGCCGGTGTCGACGATGACGGCCGTCCCGGCGTGGGCCGGTGCGGACGCGACCGCCACGGCGCCGGCGAGGCCCGCGAGCGGCGCGGCGAAGTACGCCCATAGGTTGGTGTTTCGCACCGGGAAGCCCTCCTGATCTGACCAGGAGACGCTGCCACGCGGCGCCCGGCGCGGGTATCGGACGGAAGTCGTAGGACCAAAGTCCTAGGGGTGCGTCCTCGATACCGCCCATCCCGGCGCCCAGATGGAATGGCGCAAAGGGAGGGTTCCAGGACCTGCGAGCTCCTCCGATCAGCCTCCGCGAGCCTGCACCTGGGGCGCCGCTACTTCTTCAGGAGGCCGTCGAGCCGGGCCTTGATCGATTCCAGGTCCTGCAGGGCCTCGAGGAGCCCTCTCCTGTCGCCCGCCGGGGCTTTCGGATCGACTTGAGCCGAGGGTTTTTCCGGTGGCGGTGCCTAGAATGTGACGCGCTCG
>JAHBYC010000048.1 GCA_019636175.1 Caulobacter sp.
AGGCTTCGCCCCTTAGCGCCTGGTCCCCGCCCCCCCCCCCCCCGGCCCAACCGATCAGGACGGCGTGTCGAAATCCTCGACACGCCGCTCCACCGCGCTCAATCTCCCCGCCGTGACCGCGCTCTTCCTCCTGCCCTCCGCAAGACGCCACGACCCGGCCGTCGACGCCTGGTTCGAGGCCATCGAGCCCACGCGCCACCTGGTCCGCCCCTGGTTCGCCCACATCCGCGCGCTTGGTCCGGACATCCGTGAGCTGATCCACGACCACGCCCCGACCGCCTGCGTCGGAGAGGCCGCTTTCGTCTACACTGGCGCCTTCGCGGCCCACGCGGCCATCGGCTTCTTCCACGGCGCCGACCTGCCCGACCCGCACCGGCTTCTCGAAGGAAGCGGCAAGCGCATGCGCCACCTCAAGCTCCGTCCGGGCCAGCCTACCAACGAGGCGGCCATCACCGACCTCATCGCCGCCGCCTACGCCGACATCCAGGCCCGGCTGTAGGCCGGACGGCGTCCCGGCGACCTACATTCCACCACAGCCGCCCACGGCCGAGCCTACGCCGCGACCCACGGCTCCCGCGCATCGCCCTACAGCCAAGTCACTGTAGTTCCTAAACATTCTTGGAGCGCCGGAGCCAGCTCGCCCACTCTCCGGCGATCATCGGCTACAATGGCAGGCCGCTTCGCTAGTGGGCCGCGGCCTCAGTCGATCCGCCAGACGCCGATCTCCACGGCGGTCCGCTCGGCGTTGGCGACCTTCAGCGTGCCGGCGAAGAGGCAACGGTTCAGCCAGTCATACCGTCCGCGCGGCGCGTCGAACCTTGGCGCGGTCCGCACATAGGGCGGGCCACCTTCGGCCGGCGCGACAATGCCCCGGTTGACGACATGGATCACTGCCCCGTCGTCGGTGCGGATGTCATAGATGGCCTCGACCTCGGTCACGCCATCGGGCCGCGTCAGCTGCCAGTCGGCGCCGCCGGCCAGCACCTCGCCGCGGATGTCCGGCCCTTCGAAGGTTCCGCCGGTGATCGGGATGACCCGCCTGCGGCCGGCGCCGGTCTCGCCATGGTCCACCGGTCGGCCGATGGCGACCGTCAGGGTGAAGACATGGGTCAGCGTCGGGTCAGGCAAGCGAGGGATCCACCAGGATCTTCACATGGGCCTCGGGGTCCTTGAGGTCGGTAAAGGCCTGGGCGACACCCGACAGTCCCACCGTCCCGGTGATCAGCGGCGCCACGTCCAGCCGCCCCTCCGCGATGTCGTGCAGGGTGCCGGCGAACTCCTCGGGCGTGTAGCCGAGCACGAATTTCAGATCGAGCTGCTTGTTGATGCACAGCGACGGCTCGATCCGGTCCGGCTCCATGCAGACACCGGCGACCAGGATCTGCGACCCGGGCGGACAACCCTCGATCACCCCCTGCAGCACCCCCGGAGACCCGACGCACTCGAACACCACCGACCGGCCCTTCAGCTGGCCCGACATCCGCGCCATCGCATGCTCCATCAGGGTGGAGGGCACGCCGAAATCGGCCCACTTCAGATGCGGCGAGCCTTCCGCCGGATCGACCACCACATCGGCCCCCAGCCTTTCGGCCAGCTTGCGCCGGGCCGGCGAATAGTCCGAGGCGATGATCGGCCCATGTCCGCGCAGTTTCAGGGCCGCGATCACCGCCAGCCCGACCGGCCCGCAGCCCAGCACCAGGGAGGCGCTGCCCGGTTCCAGATCGGCCTGCTCCACCGCGTGGGCGCCGACGGCCATCGGTTCGGTCAGGGCCGCCAGGTCGGTCGCCAGCCCGTTGGGCACCTCCAGCAGCATGGCCTCGGTCAGGGCCATGTACTCGGCGAAGCCGCCCGGGAAGTTGTTGGAATAGCCGACCGCCTCGAACCCGGCCGGTCCGAAGGTCATGGGAATGGAGACCACCCGCGTCCCCGGCTTGAAGCGTCCGCCGCCCTGGCCATGCTCGATGACCTCGGCGCAGAATTCATGGCCGAAGACCATGTCGGCCTTGGGATCCATGGTGTCCCGCCCGCCCGCCTTGCGGGTCAGTTCGACCATGTGGTCGAGGTAGTGCAGCGCATGCAGGTCCGACCCGCAGATGCCGCACAGCAGCGTCTTGACCAGCGTCTGGCCCGGACCCGGCGCCGGCTGGGCCACCTCGTCGCAGACGAGCTTTCCGGAACGGCGAACGACGGCGCGCATGATGATCTCTCCCTGTCGCCGTCTGACGCGGCTGGCCAGGAACGATACCCAATGAGGCGGTCAGGAAAAGGCTGTCGTGGCGGAAGGCGCTGCCGATTCCCGCATTCGACCGATCAGCCGCCCCAGTCTCCGCACGCCCTCCTCGATGTCGGGGTCATTGGGCAGGGAGTAGCTGAGCCGCAGGCAATTGTCGGCCGCGACTTCGGCGAAGAACGGCGCGCCGGGCACGAAGGCGACCCGCTCCTCCGCCAGCGCCCGCTCGAGAACCTGCTTGCCGTCCATGCCTTCCGGCAGGGTCAGCCAGACGAACATCCCGCCCTCCGGCGGCGTCCAGGTCACGCCCTCCGTCATGTGGCGGTCCAGGGCGGCGAGCAGCACCGCCCGCTTGGCCGCATAGGCGGCGCGCAGCCGGCCCAGATGCTGGTCGTAGCCTTCGGAGACCACTCGCGTAGCCACCATCTGGTTGATGGTCGAGACATGCAGGTCGGCCCCCTGTTTGAGCAGGACCAGTTTCTCGATGACCACGGCGGGTCCGGCGATCCAGCCGATCCGCAGGGCCGGCGACAGGGTCTTGGAGAAGGTGCCGCAATAGAGGGTCCGCGCCGCCTCGATCGAACCGCCGCGGGCAATGTCGAGGGCCAGCAGGGTCGGCAGGGCCTCGCCGGCGAAGCGCAGCTCACGGTAGGCGGCGTCCTCGATCAGGGTCATGTCGAGCCGTCCGGCCAGGTCCAGCAGGGCCTCGCGTTCGGCCAGGGTCAGGCTGGCGCCGGTCGGATTGGCGAAGTCGGGCACGAAGTAGCCGACGGCCGGGCGTCGCGCCTCAAGCTGTGCATCGGCCAGCCCCGCCAGTGCCCCTTCGGGCAGGTCCATATAGGCCGGCTGGTAGCCATTGAACGCCTGCAGCGCGCCCAGATAGGTCGGCCGCGCCGTCAGCACCGTGTCGCCGCCACCGAGCAGCAGCTTGCCCAGCAGATCCAGCCCCTGCTGCGACCCGGCGGTCAGCATGATGTTTTCGGGGCCGCAGGGCATGCCGTCCCGGGTCATCCGCTCGGCGATCCACTGGCGCAGGGGCAGCCACCCCTCGCTGACCGAATACTGCAGGGCCTGCCGGGCCAGCACCGGGTCGGCCAGGATCGCCTGATAGCCGGCCTCGATCCGCTCGATCGGAAACAGATCGGGGTCGGGAATGCCGCCGGCGAAGGACAGGATGTCGGGCTGGTCGAGCAGCTTGAGCAGTTCTCGGATTTCGCTGGCGCGGATGCGGCTCATGCGGTCGCTGAAGCGGGCGGCCCAGTCGGGAGCCTTGGCGGGAGAAGTCGAGGTCATGGGAAGGAAGTCCGGATGAAGTCTGGCGGCCTGGCCGCCCGTCTGCCGCGCGCGCGGCGTCGAGCCCTGGTCAGAGCGTCATACGTAGCGGCGGGCGCGGGGTCCGGTCTTCATGGGCGGGACGCTAGCGCGCGAGCGGGGCCTTGCAAAGCCCTAGAAGAGCCGCCTGCCGGCATCCTTCAGGATTTCCCGCGCGGCGTTGTGCCCCGGCGCGCCGGTGACGCCGCCGCCCGGGTGGGTCCCCGCGCCGCACATGTAGAGCCCCTTGAGCGGCCCGCGATGCGCCCCGTGGCCCAGCACGGGTCTGGCCGAGAACAGTTGGTCGAGACCCAGGGTCCCATGGAAAATGTCGCCCCCGACCAGGCCAAAGTCGCGCTCAAGGTCGAGCGGGCTCTTGATCTGCCGGCCCAGCACCGACGCCTTGAACCCCGGCGCCCATCTGTCGACCGTCTCGATCATCAAGTCAGCGACCTCCTCGCGGTGGTCATCCCACGACCGGCCGCCCGAAAGTTCCGGCTGCACATGCTGACAGAACAGGCTGGCCACATGCTGACCGGCGGGGCTGAGACTGTCGTCCAGGGTCGAGGGGATCAGCATCTCGACGATGGGGTCCTTCGACCAGCCGGTCTGCCGCGCGTCGATCCAGGCCTGCTCCATATAGGCCATGCTCGGGGCCATGATGATGCCGGCGGTCATATGGTCACCGTTGTCGGGCCGGCAGGTGAACCGGGGCAGCTCGCTCAGCGCCACGTTCATCCGGAAGGTGCCCGAGCCCGAGCGGTAGCGCTCGATCCGCTCGTTGAAGTCGCCCGGCAGCACCGCCGGGTCGATCAGCTTCTGGTACAGCAGCCGTGGGTGGATGTTGGCCGCCACCGCCCGCGCCCGCAGGGTCTCGCCGCTGTCGGTCACCACGCCGACGGCCCGGCCGTTCTCGACAAGCACCTCGGCGACCCCGACCCCGGTGCGGATCTCGACGCCCTTCTCCCGCGCCGCCGAGGCCATGGCCTGGCTGATCGCGCCCATGCCGCCGATTGCATGGCCCCAGGCGCCCTTCTTGCCGTTCACCTCGCCAAAAACGTGGTGCAGCAGCACATAGGCCGAGCCAGGCGCATAGGGGCTGGCATAGTTGCCGACGACGCCGTCGAAACCCAGAACCGCCTTGATCGGATCGCTCTCGAACCAGCCGTCCAGCCAGTCTCCCGCCGACTGCGAGAACAGGGCCAGGAGGTCGCGCCGCGCCGTGGTGTCCAGGCTGGCCACCCGCCGGCCCAAAGTGGCGCTCTTGAGCAGCTCGGGCAGGGCCTGCAGCCAGCCCCCCTCGACCATGTCCGGCGGCGTCTGAAGGACGATGTCGCGCAGGACATCGGCAATGGCGTCCAGCCGGTCGTTGTAGGCGTCCAGACGGTCGGCGTCCTTCTGGGAGAACCGCGCGACCTCGGCATAGGTCCTGCCCTCCCCGGTCACAAGGCTCTCGCTGTCGCTGACCGGCAGGAAGTTGGATGCCTTCCGCTCGACGATCTTCAGACCGTGGCGCGGCAGGTCGAGGTCGCCGATCACCTTGGGATTGAGCAGGCTGACGGTATAGGCCGCCACGCTGTTGCGGAAGCCGGGATGGAACTCCTCGGTGACGGCGGCGCCGCCGACCACGGTCCGCTTCTCCAGCACCGTGACCTTGAGACCGGCATTGGCCAGATAGAAGG
Organism: Caulobacter sp.; assembly: GCA_019636175.1. GTDB lineage: Bacteria > Pseudomonadota > Alphaproteobacteria > Caulobacterales > Caulobacteraceae > Caulobacter. Next base: position 5,224 of record JAHBYC010000048.1, read on the forward strand.
CGCAGGTCAGGCCGTTGTGGCCGCCGCCGATGATGATGATGTCGCTCATTTACGCCCCGTAGAGGTCAGCGTGGGTTTCGCGCAGCAGGGCCTTCTGCACCTTGCCCATGGCGTTGCGCGGCAGGTCGTCGACGAACAGCACCCGCTTGGGCTGTTTGAACCTGGCCAGCCGCTCCGACAGCGCAGAAAGCACCGTCTCCTCGCTCAGGCCCGTCTTGCCGCCCGTGGCGATCACCGCCGTCACCGCCTCGCCGAAATCGGCATGGGGCAGACCGATCACCGCGCTCTCGACCACCCCGGGCAGGGCGTCGATCTCAACCTCCACCTCCTTGGGATAGACGTTCAGGCCGCCGGAAATGATCAGGTCCTTGCCGCGGCCGACGATCTGGACGTAGCCGGCCTCATCGATCTTGCCGAGGTCCCCGGTGATGAACCAGCCGCCCGGACGAAACTCCGAGGCGGTCTTCTCGGGCATCCGCCAGTAGCCGGCGAAGACGTTGGGCCCCTTCACCTCGATCATGCCGATCTCCCCCGCCGGCAGGGCCGCGCCCGTGTCCGGGTCGGCGATGCGCAGCGCCACGTCGGGCAGCGGCGGTCCGACGGTGCCGGCGACCCGTTCTCCACCATAGGGATTGGAAGTGTTCATGCCGGTTTCGGTCATCCCGTAGCGTTCCAGGATGCGCTGACCGGTCCGCGCCTCGAAGGCCCTGTGGGTCTCCGCCAGCAGCGGGGCCGAGCCGGAGATGAACAGCCGCATGCCCGCGCACGCCTCCGGGGTCAGGCCGGGCTGGTCCAGAAGGCGGGTGTAGAAGGTCGGCACCCCCATCAGACTGGTAGCCCGCGGCATCAGCGACAACACCTCCGCCGCATCGAATTTCGCGCGGAAGATCATCGCCGCGCCGGCCGCCATGATCACATTGGTGGCCACGAACAGCCCGTGGACATGATAGATCGGCAGGGCGTGGATCAGCACGTCGTCCGCCGTGAACCGCCACAGATCAACCAGGGTCCGGGCGTTGGCGACCAGATTGCCGTGGGTCAGCATCGCCCCTTTCGACCGCCCTGTGGTGCCCGAGGTGTAGCAGATGGCCGCCAGGTCCGACGTTTCGCGCGCGACGGTCTCGAAGGCGTCCGCCTGCTTTTCGGCGAGCTCCATCAGTCCCCCTCGTCCCCCCGCGTCCAGGGTCAGCACCCGGGCCTCGCCGGCGATCTCCCTGATGCCTGCCGCGGCCGACGGATCGCAGACGACCAGCGCCGGCTCGGCGTCGCCGATGAAATAGGCCAGTTCCGCGCGGGTGTAGGCGGTGTTGAGCGGCAGGAAGACGGCCCCGGCGCGGATGACGGCCAGATAGAGCAGCAGGTTTTCAGGGCTCTTTTCGACCTGCACCGCGACCCGGTCCCCCGGCCTCACGCCCTGATCGCTCAGGACGTTGGCCAGCCTTCCGGTCAGGCCCGGCAGATCGCCATAGCGGATGAGACTTCCGTCCGGGCGTTCCAGGAACCGGTCGCCCGGCGCGGCCGCCCGGGTCAGGGTGTCGAACAGTGGATTCATCGAAAAGCAGCCCTCCGGTCGCCCCGACCGCTACAAACCTGTCCGCCAGGCGCCGCAAAGGCCTCGCTGGCGTTGCCCTCGGCGAGGCAGGGTTCTAAGCCATTGTCCGTCCCCACCCAACAGAGGAGACGGCTTGCCGTGCCCAGACTGACCCGCGCCGATATCCATGCCGCCTGGCGGGAAAAGGTCGGGCCGGTGTGGAAGAGCCGCCTGGCGGCCGGCGGCGGGGCGGTCGTTCTGGGACTGGTGGCGCTGGCCTTCGCCCGTCTCGCCGATCTGGCGCAGGAACAGTTCGACCATCTGATCGCCGCCGCCCCCTATGCGCCCCTGGTGCTGACCCCGGCGGGATTTGTGCTGATCGTCTGGCTGACCCGAACCCTGTCGCCCCAGTCCCGGGGCTCGGGCATTCCCCAGGTCATCGCCGCCTCCGGCGATGTCGAGGACGCGGTCAAGCGGCGGCTGATCTCCCTGCGCACCAGCGGATTCAAGCTGGTCGCCACACTGATGGGGATTCTCTGCGGCGCCGCCGTGGGCCGCGAGGGGCCGACCGTGCAGATCGGGGCCAGCATTATGGTCGCCAGCCATCGGCTGCTGCGCCTGCCGCTCAATTCGGCGGTGATGATCGCCGGGGGCGCGGCCGGCGTCGCGGCCGCCTTCAACACCCCGATCGCCGGGGTCGCCTTCGCCATCGAGGAACTGGCGGCGGCCTATGAGCAGAGGCTGGCCCTGCTGGTCATGGGCGCGGTCATGGTCGCCGGTCTCGTGACCCTCGGCCTCGCCGGTGACTATGTCTATTTCGGCGTCGTGCATGGGGCTCTCGAGCCGATGCGGGCGCTGCCGGCGGCCATCCTGATCGGCGTCATCGGAGGCATCGCCGGCGGGCTGTTCTCGCGCCTGATGCTGTTCGCGGCCCGCTCCTTCGATTTCGCCCGGCAACGTCCGCTGCTGGCGGCCCTGCTCTGCGGCCTCGGCGTCGCCATCATTGGCGTGATCACCGGCGGCCTGACCTGGGGCACCGGCTACGCCGCCGCCCGGACCCTGGTCGAGGGCGGTGAGCAGCCGATCTATTTCGCCCCGGCGAAGTTCGTCGCCTCCCTGCTGACCGCCAGCGGTGGCCTTCCCGGCGGCATCTTCGCCCCCTCGCTGTCGATCGGCGCCGGCCTTGGCGGGGTGATGGCGGACGTCTTCCCCGACGATTCCCGCAGCGCCATCGTCCTGCTGGGCATGATCGCCTATTTCGTCGGCGTGGTTCGGGCGCCGCTGACCGCGGTGGTCATCGTCTCGGAAATGACCGCCGACCGGGCGATGATCCTGCCCCTTTTCGCCGCGGCCATCATCGCCGACGGCGCCGCCCGCATCGTCTGCAAGGAGCGTCTCTACCACGGCCTCGCCGCCCCCTTCCGCAAGCCCAAGGCCGAGCCGATCGAAGCGGTTGCGGGCGATCCTGGCTCCAGTCCGCCAGCCGACAAGCCCGGCTAGTCCTCCGCGGCGATCACCGCCTCCAGGCGCCGCCGATCCAGCACCTTGATGAGCCCATAGCCGGTGCGGACGGCGCCGGATTTCACCATTTCGCCCAGCCAGGCGTTGAGCGCCTTGCGGGTCACGCCGATGATCTCGGCCAGCTCTCCCTGGCGAATGGCAATCTGTCCCGAAGTCCCCGCCAGCTGAAGCAGCCGCGCCGCCAGCTGGGCCCGCTGCGAAAGGGCGCCCTTCTCGGCCAGGGTCTGGATGGACAGCCGCAGCTGGCGATAGATCAGGCTGGAGACATCGCGCCAGACGCCGGGGTGATCGACGGCGACACGCCGCAGGGCCCGGTCCGACAGGTTGAAGACCACGCTGTCCACCGCGCAGATGGCCGTCACCAGCCGGGGACCGCCGCCGGTCAAAGCGCTCTGGCCCATCAGATGGCCAGGCTGCAACAGGCCGATCAGCGCCTCGCGGCCGCCCGGCGCCTGGGCGTAGAGCCGCAGCCCGCCGCTGATCAGCGCCAGCAGGCCGCCCTCCTCGTCCCCCTCGCCATGCACCCATTCCCCGGCCCGCAGCCGGATCACCCGACCCGCCGCCAGCAGGGCCGCGGCCTGATCCGGGGGCTGGCGAACAAACCAGTCCAGCCGGGCCAGACCCTGAAGCAGTTCAGAATCGGAAGCGCTCATCCGACGCTTTGTAACACAGGTGACAAAGCATGGGTTTCGAATATGTCCAGATGACCGCAACGAGAGCGGAGGACTCCATGCAGACCGACACCATCAGCATCGAGAAACAGGAAGGCTGCGGCGCCCTGGTCAGCGGCGTCGATCTGGCCCGTCTCGACGACCGGACCGCCCAGATGCTCAAGCAGGCGCTGTTCGACCATGGCGTCCTGTTCTTCCGCGCCCAGACGCTCACGCCACAGGATCACCTGGATCTGGCGCGGCGCTTCGCCCCCATCGACGTCAACCGCTTCTTTCCCGCCGACGCCGAATGGCCGGAAATCGCCAAGGTCGAGAAGACCAAGGAGCAGACCAGCAACATCGGGGGCGGCTGGCACACCGACCACAGCTACGACAAGGAACCGGCGCTGGGCTCGATCCTCGTCGCCCGCGAACTGCCGCCCAGCGGCGGCGACACCCTGTTCGCCGACATGTACGCCGCCTGGGAAAGCCTGCCGGCCGAGCTTCAGGACCGCGTGCGGCACATGAAGGCCATCCACTCCACGGCCCATGTCTTCGGCGAGGCCGGCGCCTATGCCGGGTCGGACCAGTCCGCCCTGTCAGGCAGCCGGGACCTGCCCGAGTCCACCCATCCGGTGGTCATCAAGCATCCCGGCAGCGGAAAGCCGGTGCTCTACGTCAATCCGGCCTTCACGACCGGCTTTGTTGGCCTGTCGCAGGAAGAGGGCCAGGAACTGCTCTACCAACTCCTGCCGCACGCGATCGACAAGTCGCGCACCAGCACCTTCGTCTGGGAGCCCGGTTCGGTCGCCATCTGGGACAACCGCGCGACCTGGCACTTCGCCAGGAACGACTATCACGGCCACTATCGGCTGATGCACCGGGTCACCATGGCCGGCTCGCCGCTGGAGCCCGCCTTCCCGCAGTAGGTCGGGAAGCCGAACGAAAAAAGGCCCGCCGGATCGACCGGCGGGCCTCAATCACATCGGGTTGCGTCAGACGCCTAGAGCATGTCAGGGCGAAGTGTATGCGGTTCGCCCGCCCGGACATGCTCTAAATGTTTGATTCTAGCCCCTTTTGATCAGGTTTTGATGCGTACATCAAAACCTGAAAGGGTCTAGGCGGCGCCGGCGCCGCCCTTCTTCTCGGCGTAGATGACCAGCGGCTGGGCGCGGCCTTCAACGACCTCGGCGTTGACCACCACTTCCTCGACGCCCTCGTAGGACGGCAGGTCGAACATGGTGTCGAGTAGGATGCCCTCCATGATCGACCGCAGGCCCCGCGCGCCGGTGCGGCGGGCGATGGCCTTGCGGGCCACGGCCGCCAGGGCGTCGTCAGTGAACTTCAGGCCGACGTTCTCCATCTCGAACAGACGCCCGTATTGCTTGATCAGGGCGTTCTTCGGCTCGGTGAGGATGGTCATCAGCGCCGCCTCGTCGAGGTCCTCGAGGGTGGCGATAACCGGCAGACGGCCAATGAATTCGGGGATCAGGCCGAACCGCTGCAGGTCGTCAGGCTCGACGCCCCGCAGGATCTGGCCGGTCCGGCGCTCGTCCGGATCGGCCACCTTGGCGCCGAAGCCGATCGAGGTGCCCTGGCCACGCGCCGAGATGATCTTCTCCAGCCCGGCAAAGGCGCCGCCGCAGATGAACAGGATGTTGGCGGTGTCGACCTGCAGGAATTCCTGCTGGGGATGCTTGCGGCCGCCTTGCGGGGGCACGGAAGCCACGGTGCCTTCCATGATCTTCAGCAGCGCCTGCTGGACGCCCTCGCCCGAAACGTCGCGGGTGATCGAGGGATTGTCCGACTTGCGGCTGATCTTGTCGATTTCGTCGATGTAGACGATGCCGCGCTGGGCCCGCTCGACATTGTAGTCGGCGGCCTGGAGCAGCTTGAGGATGATGTTCTCGACGTCCTCGCCGACATAGCCGGCCTCAGTCAGGGTCGTGGCGTCGGCCATGGTGAAGGGCACGTCGATGATTCGCGCCAGGGTCTGGGCCAGCAGCGTCTTGCCGGTGCCGGTCGGGCCCACGAGCAGGATGTTCGACTTGGCCAGTTCGACGTCGGAATTCTTGCTCGCGTGGTTCAGGCGCTTGTAGTGGTTGTGGACGGCAACCGACAGCACCTTCTTGGCGTGTTCCTGGCCGATCACGTAATCATCAAGAACTTCGCGGATTTCCTTGGGTGTCGGGACGCCATCCTTGGATTTGACGAAGGCGATCTTGTGCTCTTCGCGGATGATGTCCATGCACAGCTCGACGCATTCATCACAGATGAACACGGTCGGACCCGCGATGAGCTTGCGCACCTCATGCTGGCTCTTTCCGCAGAAGGAGCAATACAGGGTGCTTTTCGAGTCGCCACTGGCGGCTTTGGTCATATCGCTTCTCACACTCCGGCGGCGCCCGACCTGTGGTCGAAACGCCCCCTCCCCGCGGACCGATCCTGCGAGCGAGATCACAGGCTACACCAAGCGGGTTTTCCAAACCTTGACATTCCCCGATCATTTGACTCGCGGCAAGCGCCGCGATGCCACAGGGGACCAGGAAGACGTCCTTTGGCGTGTCCCGGATGGACAGGCCTCTTTCCAGAATACAGATGGTGCCTTGCTTGTATCGCGGCAAGCGCTGTGGCGCGCACGCATCGCTCGAATGTGACGAATCGTGATGCAAGCGGGCTTGTATGGGGAGTTGCCCATGAAAATGGGCGGGGTACGGACCATGGCGCGCAAGGCGACAATGCTCGGCCGACGGACGGTCAGCAGCCACATGATGACGGACCCGCTCGACGAGCTGGGCGTGGTGGCCTTCGATTTCGACGGCACCATGACCGTTCGCGACAGCTTTACCGCCTTCCTGGCCTGGCGCGCCGGCGCCCTGCGCTACGCCATCGGCTGCGTGAAACTATCGCCGGCGGCGATCGGCTATCTGTTCAATCGCAATCGCGGCCGGTTGAAGGCCGCCGCCGTGCGGGAGTTTCTCAAGGGCGCGGGCCAGGATGAACTCCAGGAACAGGCCCGCCGCTTCGCCGAAAAACACTCCGGCCGGCTGCTTCGGCCCGATGCGGTCGAGACCTGGCGTCGCTGGCGCGCCAAGGGGGCCAAGACGGTTATCGTCACCGCCTCTCCCGATTTCGTGGTCGCGCCGTTCGCCCGGGGCCTGGGGGCCGACGGCCTGATCGCCACGGAGCTGGCCTTCGACACCGAGGGCCGCTGTATTGGCGTGCTGGCCGGACTGAACTGCCGTGGACCGGAAAAGGTGCGACGTTTGAAGGCGGTCTTCGGTGAGGACCTGCGGCTGACGGCCGCCTATGGCGACACCTCGGGCGACACCGAGATGCTGGCCATGGCCGAAGAGAAGGGCTATCGCGTCTTCACCGCCAAGCCATGAGCCTGAACCGGTGAAACACGCCTCCGCCACGGCCCTGGACCAGCTGGAACCCCTGCTGGAACGGCTGCATGGCCTGCCGGCGCTCAAGGAAAAGGCCCGGGGCGTCTTCTACCGACGCGGCCGGGCCTTTCTGCATTTTCACGAGGACGGCTCCGGTCTTCACGCCGACCTGAGGATCGCCGGCTCCGACTTCGACCGGTTCCGGGTCGAGGACGAAGCCGAGCGCGACGCCCTCTTCGCCCTCATCCGCGAGGCTGTCGACTAGACGTCCGTGGTTTCCTCGGTGCTGTCGCGCGACTCATAGACGTGGTCGACGATGCCCCATTCCTTGGCCTCGACCGAGCTCATGAAGTGGTCGCGATCCAGGGTGGTCTCGACCTCTTCCATGGTCCGGCCACAGTGCTTGACGTAGATTTCGTTCAGCCGCTGCTTGGTTTTCAGGATGTCCTCGGCGTGACGCATGATGTCCGAGGCCTGGCCGCGGAAGCCGCCGCTGGGCTGGTGAACCATGATGCGGGCGTTGGGCAGGGCCACGCGGCTGCCGGCGGCGCCGGCGCAGAGCAGCAGGCTGCCCATCGAGGCGGCCATGCCCATGCAGACGGTCGAAACCGGGCTCTTGATGTACTGCATGGTGTCGTAGATCGCGAGGCCGGAGGTCACCACCCCACCCGGCGAGTTGATGTACATCGAGATTTCCTTCTTGGGGTTCTCGGACTCCAGGAAGAGAAGCTGCGAGCAGATCAGCGAGGCCATGCCATCCTCGACCGGGCCGGTTAGGAAGATGATCCGCTCCTTGAGCAGGCGCGAGAAGATGTCGTAGGACCGCTCGCCCCGGCTGGTCTGCTCGACCACCATCGGCACGAGGTTGGCGGCGGTGCGTTCATAGTCGTCGTGATACATGGGTGCTCCTTGAATTCGGCGGGCCGCGTCGCGAATCGAACCGCGCCGACGTCCCTGTCCCGGATATCGGTCGCGGGTTAACAGGATGCAAGGGCGGGCCGGGGCCGGATACGAAAACGGCCGACCCGAGGGGCCGGCCGCATCGTCAGATCTGAAGCGAAAGGCCTAGTAGCCTTCCGGCATGTCGTCCTCGGCTTCCAGCACAGCCTTGGAGACCTTCTTGTCCTTGATGGTCGCCTTGCTGAAGATCAGTTCCACGACCTTGTCCTCATAGAGGGGCGCGCGGAGCTGGGCCTGGGCCTGGGGGTTCTTGCTCAGCAGGTCGAAGGCCTGCTGCGGCGGCAGGCCGTACTGCTGGGCCATGCCCATGGCTTCGCGCTGCAGGGCCTGCGACAGTTCCTGCTCGCTGATGGTCACGTTGTTGATCCGGCCGATTTCCGCCAGCACCAGCCCGAGACGAACGCGCCGCTCGGCGATCTTGCGGTATTCGGTCTTCAGCTCGTCATCGGACTTGCCGGCGTCTTCCTCGGGAAGGCTGTTGTTCTGGCGGTCCTGCTCGACCTGGGCCCAGATGCCATCGAACTCGGCCTCGACCATGCGCGGCGGCAGCGGGAAGTCGTGACCCTTGTCCAGTTCGTCCAGCAGGACGCGCTTGAGCTTGAAGCGCGAGGCGCGGGCGTACTGGTCCGACAGGTTCTTGGTCAGTACGTCGCGCAGGGCGGCCAGATCGCTCAGGCCCAGACGGGTGGCGAGATCGTCATTGACCTCGGACTCCTTGGGGGCGCGGACCTCATGCACCTTGACGGCGAACTCGGCTTCCTTGCCGGCCAGTTCGGTCGACTGGTAGTTCTCCGGGAAGGTGACCTTCACGGTGACGTCGCTGCCCGGCTTGGCGCCGATCAGCTGATCCTCGAAGCCCGGGATGAACTGACCCGAACCCAGAACCAGCTCGTGGCCCTCGGCCTTGCCGCCGGCGAACTCGACGCCGTCGATGCTGCCGACGAAATCGATCAGCACCTGGTCGTCAGCCTTGGCCTTGGTCGTCTTGGCGGTCTTGGCCTCGTAGGTGCGAGCCTGCTTGGCCAGGTCGGCGAGCGCCTCGTCGACTTCCTTGTCGGTCGGCTCATAGACCGGACGGGTCAGCTTCAGGGCAGAGACGTCGATCGGCTCGAACTCCGGCATCAGCTCGACCGACAGGTCGTAGGCCAGGTCCGACTTGCCATCCATCACCTGGTCCATATCGACCGTCGGCTTCAGGTCCGGCTGGGCGGCGGGGCGCAGCTTGTTGTCGTCGAGGATCTTCTGGGTGGTCTCGTTGAGGGCGGCGTCGATCACCTCGCCCATCAGCCCCTTGCCGTAGACGCGCTTGACGTGGGCGGCGGGGACCTTGCCGGGCCGGAAGCCCTTGATGTTCATCTGCGGCGTGATCTCCTTGATCCGCGCCTCGAGACGGTCCGCCAGCTCTCCGGCCGGGACGGTCACACCATAGACCCTGCTCAGGCCTTCACCGGACTTTTCAACAATCTGCATGGTCTGTCTTCATTTTGCGGCCGCCTCGCCGTCTCTGGCGCCGCGTCCGCGTGAGGTGGAGTGGGCGCGCCGTCGTTCAGGGGCTCGAAAAGACCCCGAAGCGGCGCGAAGCGCGCCTTATGTCATGCGCGCCGGTAAGGGCCAAGCCCTAACCCGATGGGAATCCAGCCCGGCGGACCCTATTCCTCGGGGTCCTCGCCGTCGCCGGTCCTGGCCGGGGCGGACTTCTGCAGGTCCTTGCCCATGCTGTTGGTGATGTCGCGCTTCTGCGCCTCGGCGTTGAAGGTGTCGCGGCGGGCCGAATAGACGCCGGTGATGTAGGCGATATCCCAGTCGGTCATGTGCTGCTGCGGCTCGCGACCCGCCTCCCGGTCGGCGAACAGGCTGAGGATGGAGGGCGCGGACTTGGGAGCGGCGTCAGGCTCGATCTGGGCCAGCGACACGAAGGCGATGTAGTCGGCCAGAGCGGGAAATCGCACCTGCCCCACCCGGCTGGCGTCGACCACCACGATGGCGCGGTCGAAATCGTCTCGCGTGCGGGTGCTGATGCGGCCCGAGCTGTAGACCTGGACCTGGTCGCCGGAATTGTACTCGGTGCCGTCCTCGGTCACCCGATGGGTGACATGCCACCAGCGCACCGGCGCCTTGGAATTGGTGAACCGGCGCAGGGCCGAGCGGCCGGCGGTCATTTCCAGATCGTAGCGGGAAAAGGCGTAGGGATGGTTCTTCAGCGCATTCTTCACGAACCCGTCGGAGTCGGCGGTGAACACCACCAGCACATTGACCTTGCAGCCGGGTTCGCCGACGTCCAGCCCGACCTGCTGGGCCGTCAGGCCGATGCGATCGGCGATGAACTGGGCGTACTCCGCCTTGACCCCCGCGACCCCGGGACAGACCTTGCGGTCCCAGCGGGCGATGCGGCCATTGCCGCTCTCGGAGGCGATATCCTCGACGAAGGCCGCGATGGCCTCCTTCTCGTCCAGTTTGACGGGCGGACTGACGACGACGGCGTCGACGGTGGTGTCCTCGTCCGGAGTGGATGGCGGCGCGGCCGGCTGGAAAACGAGCGCGGCGGCGGCGGCGAGAGCAATGATCGACATACGCGTGAACTCATGGGGCCCGGAGGGGCGGTGGTGCGGATGAGAGGACTCGAACCTCCACGCCTTTCGGCGCTGGAACCTAAATCCAGTGCGTCTACCAGTTCCGCCACATCCGCGAGGTTCAGCGGGGAAATACGGGGGGACAGCCGCCGCGTAAAGGGTGTGTATTTCGCCACCTGAAGTGGACCGACACAGGCCCCGCCCCCAGGACCTTCTTGACCGCCGGACCTGGCGGTCGCGGGTCGGCGGCGATCAGGGCGCCGGGCTCGGGCTGAGCAGGCGCATCAGGGTCGCGGGACAGAGATCGGGCAGGTCCTCGGCGATCAGGCCGGGGCCGAAACGCCGCCCGCAATCGGCATGAATCCAGGCCCCGGCGCAGGCGGCCATGAAGCTGTCCATGCCCTGGGCGACCAGACCGGCGATGAAACCGGCCAGCACATCCCCCGACCCCGCCGTCGCCAGCCAGGGCGAGCCGTTGAGGTTGACGGCGATGCGTCCGTCGGGCGCGGCGATGACCGTGTCCGCGCCCTTTAGCAGCACCACGGCCCCGGCCCGCGCGGCGGCGGCGCGGGCGGCGTCGATCCGGGTCGGCTCGGACTCCAGCACGCCTGGAAACAGGCGCTCGAACTCTCCCGGGTGCGGCGTCAGGACGTCGTCGCGGTCCAGCACATCGAACAGGTCGTCCGGATGGTCGGAGAAGACCGTCAGGGCGTCGGCGTCCACCACAAGGGCGGCGCCGGTGCGGGTCAGGGCGAAGAGGTTGTTGCGGGTGTGGGCGCCGACGCCCGCCGCCGGGCCGATCAGGGCCGCATCGGCGCGCTCGGCCAACTGGGTCACCTCAACCTCGGTCTCGAAGGGGGCCAGCATCACGGCCTCCAGCACCGGGGCGTAGACAAAGGCGGCGCTGGCCGGGCTGAGCAGAGTGACCAGGCCGGCGCCGATCCGCAGACCCGCCCGGGCCGACAGCCGGGCCGCCCCGGTATGAAAGGCGTCGCCGCCGACGACCGCCAAACGGCCCCGGGAATGCTTGTGCGAACTGGCCCAGGGGCGCGGTAGTGCGTGTCGCCATAGGGCGGGCCCGTTCTCGACCAGATCCGAGAGGGTGTCGCCAAGGCCGATGTCGGCCACCAAAACCTCGCCACAGGCGCTGGCGCCGGGCTCCAGCACATGGCCGATCTTGCGCCGATGGAAGGTGACCGTCAGGTCGGCCCGCACCGCGGTGCCGCCCATCGGCCGGCCCGTGTCGCCATGGATCCCGCTCGGCATATCGACGGCCACGACCCGATGATGACCATGGGTGGCGCGAGCAGCCTCCAGCGCCTCCCCCTCAAGGGCGCGCGACAGACCCGCGCCGAAAAGAGCGTCGACGATCAGATCCGCCGGGGGCCCCTCCCCCAGCCGATAGACCGGCCCGGTCCATTTGGCGGCCATGGCCCTGGCGTCGGAGGTCGTGGGCGGCGCCAGGGCCTCCACCCAGACATGCCAGCCGCGCCGCTTCAGCAACCGGGCGACAACATAGCCGTCGCCGCCATTGTTTCCCGGCCCGCAAAGAACGGCGACGCGACAGGCCGCGTTGCGGTCACGGATGGCGTCGGCCACCGCCTTGCCGGCCCGCTCCATCAGGATCAGACCGGGCGTCCCCGCCGCGATGGCCGCGGCGTCGGCGGCGGACATCTGTTCAACGGTCAGGATTTCGCGAGCGCTCATTTCGCCAGCCTACAGCACCTGTGTCGCCGCTTCCCGTCCCTTTTCCACCAGTTTGAGAATGCCGTCCTCGACCTCGAACCGGGTGATCGAGGTGTGGTCGGGTCGGAAGCCCATGACCCGGTCGTCATCCAGCGCCGTCGAAACCGCCGCATTGATCGCCACATAATGGCTGAAGACCGCCGCTCCGCCGTAGGAGGCGACCGCGGCGGCGACCGACCGGCGCCACTCATCATAGTCCAGATCGCCCTCGATCTCCTTCCACAGGCCGGTAAAGGCCGCCCGCAGCCAGGCGGGCCGGGTTTCGGCGGTCTGGCTTGAGGGCGTCGGAATCTCCCCGACCCGGGGATCGATCTCGACCGGCACCCCCAGGGCGGCGGCGAAGGGCGCGGCGGTCTCGCGGCAACGTCTCAGGGGAGAACTGATCACCCGCGTCGGCCGCTCGGCCTGCGGGATCGCCAGAAGCGCGTCTGCCGCCGCGCGGGCCTGGGCCTGACCGGTCTCGTCGAGGCCGGGGTCCTCGTCCGCGTCACCCCAGGTCGAGGCCGGCTTGCCGTGGCGGATCATGTGGACGCGGGCCATGGGAGCCTCCTGAAACCTTGGCGCAGGCCTCTGACCTAGGACCTCCGCCGCCCCGGCGAAAGCCCCGGATCAGTCTGGCGTGAAAAGATTGCGCTTGCCGTCGGGATGGCGGCCGACAACGCCCGTCCGACCGACGCCCTCGCGGCTCTCAAGATCGCGCAGGGTCGCTTCGTCATCCGGCGTGACGGCGACGAACCGGCGCCCCTGAGCGTCGCGGCCAATGACGATGCCGCCCCGATAGCCTTCCCTCGCATGGGTGACGGTGTAGGTCTCGATCGTCGCGGGACCTTGCGGGGTCTCGATGATCTCCGGATGCGGCAGGGCGTCGATCTCGCCCTGGATGACCTTGGGGTCCTGCCGGGACCAGGCGCCTTCGACCGGCCGGGTGGAATAGACCCCGGTCGACTGCTTGGTCATGAACCAACCATTTGCGGTGCACAGGCCCCAGGCGCCGGGTCGCGCGCGCAGCCGGCCGGTCATCTCGGCGATCGAATGCATCGCGTAATTGTTCCCCGGCCCGCCAAAATAGGGCAGTCCGCCGGTGATGGTCAGGCCGCGCGGATCGTCCAGCCCGATCCCCAGTTCCTCGGCGCCCACCTCAACCGCCACCGGAAAGCAGCTGTAGAGGTCGATGACGTCGATGTCGGCGATGCTTACGCTGGCCATTTCCAGGGCCCGCTTGCCGGTCAGGCGCATGGCCGGGCTGGAATGGTAGTTCTGGCGCTCCAGCGGATACCAGAGGTCGGAGGCGTCGGCGCATCCGTGCAGGAACACCCACTTGTCCTGAGGCACGCCAAGCTCTCGGGCCTTCTTCACCGAACAGACCAGAACCCCCGCCGACTGATCGACCTGCATGATGGCGTTCAGGTTCTTTGGATAGGGAAAGCCGATCATGCGGTTCCTGTCGCTGACCGTGATCAGCTCCTCCGCAGAGCGCTCGACCGGGAACCAGGCCTCGGGATTGGCGGCGGCCACCCGGGTGAAGGGGGCGAACAGCTCACCCAGCCGCTTCTGATGGTCCTCGATCGACCGTCCATCACGGGCCCGCAGGGCGTTCTCGAACAGCGGATAGGTGTTGATCGGCATGCCCAGCCCATGGGCCGCCTCATAAGGCGTCACCCCCGGGCGCGGATCGCCCATCCGCTCCGGCTCGGCCTCGATGTCGTCGCCATAGCCATCGAATCCCAGGCCCAGCTTGAGCCGCTTCATCAGGGAGCCCAGGAACTCCGCGCCGACCGCGAAGCCGAATTCGCTCTCGCCGGCCGCGATCCGCTCGCACAGCACATTGATCGACTGCTGCGGGCTGTTGCCGCCCATGTGGGTGTAGACGGCCCAGGACGGGTCGGCGCCCAGCAGCCGCGCCAGACTGGCCGGCGGGTTCTTCAATCTCGGGAAAGGCAGACCCGACAGGGCCCCCGGCGCATCGACGGTGAAGCCGACCACGGCCAGGGCGTCGAGGGCCGCCAGATCGCCGGTGGCGAGGCCCGCGTCGGCCGCGGCGCGATCCGCCGCAATCTTCAGCAGATCGAGAGGCGTCGGCGCATCCGCCGGTTTTCCCCGATATGTGAATTGGCCCGCTCCGATGAGAACCGGTGTCTCGTCCCGCATCTTCCCGTCTCCCGTGATGCTCTTGCGGCCCCGATAGGGCCCTGACGCGGCGGCATCCAAGCCCCTTTTGCCCCCTGCCCGAATGATGAGCAGACGGCGCCTTGATTTGCGGCGCCGCAACGCTTCAACTGCACGGGGCCGCTCTGTGAACAGGGTGCGGGCTTGTCCCGCCGTCGCCGCTTGTGTTCCGTCCCATTCAATCGCTCGGGAACGTCATGAAGAAAATCGAAGCCATCATCAAACCGTTCAAGCTGGACGAGGTGAAAGAGGCGCTCCAGGAAATGGGCGTCCAGGGCATGACCGTGCTCGAGGCCAAGGGCTACGGCCGCCAGAAGGGCCATACCGAGCTCTATCGCGGCGCCGAATATGTCGTCGACTTCCTGCCCAAGATCAAAGTCGAGGTGATCGTCGATGACGGCCAGCTGGGCGGGGCCCTGGAGGCCATCCAGTCCGCCGCCCGCACGGGACGTATCGGAGACGGCAAGATCTTCGTCTCCGAAATTGTCGACGTCGTCCGCATCCGCACCGGAGAAAGCGGCGCTCAGGCCATCTGAGCTCGCACAGCCATTCTTTTCTGAAATCAACCGCCTAGGGGATAAGGCCTATGACCACCGCGAAAGACATTCTGGCCCAGATCAAGGAGAAGGACGTCAAATACGTCGACGTTCGTTTCACCGACATCCGCGGCAAGCTGCAGCACGTCACCTTCGACATTGACCTTGTCGACATGGACTTCCTGGAAGACGGCACCATGTTCGACGGCTCGTCGATCGCCGGGTGGAAGGCCATCAACGAAAGCGACATGAAGCTGCGGCCAGACCTCAGCAGCGCGATCATCGATCCCTTCTATCAGCAGACCACCCTCTGCCTGATGTGCGACATCGTGAACCCCGACACGGGCACCCCCTACAACCGGGACCCGCGCTCGATCGCCAAGACCGCCCTGTCCTACATCCAGTCGCTGGGCGTGGGCGACACCGTCTACTTCGGCCCCGAGGCCGAGTTCTTCATGTTCGACGACGTCCGCTGGTCGACGGCCGCCGCCAACACCAGCTACAGCTTTGACTCCACCGAACTGCCGGGCAATTCCAGCAAGGAATACCCGGAAGGCAACATGGGCCACCGCCCGGGCCCCAAGGGCGGCTATTTCCCGGTCAATCCGGTCGACAGCGCCCAGGACATCCGCGGCGAAATGCTGGCCGTGATGGGCGAGCTGGGCATGAAGCCGGAGAAGCATCACCACGAGGTGGCGCCGGCCCAGCATGAGCTTGGCCTGAAGTTCGACACCATGATCACCATGGCCGACCGGCTGCAGCTCTACAAATACGTGATCCACAACGTCGCCGCCGCCTACGGCAAGACCGTGACCTTCATGGCCAAGCCGATGTTCGGCGACAACGGCAGCGGCATGCACGTCCACCAGTCGATCTGGAAGGACGGCAAGCCCCAGTTCGCCGGCGACCTCTACGCCGGCCTGTCGCAGGAA
>JAHBYC010000049.1 GCA_019636175.1 Caulobacter sp.
GTTCGAGGGCTGGACCCGCCGGGAGTCCAAACCCCTGCTGACCTGGCTGTTCGAGCACAGCCGCCAGGAGGCCTTCACCTGCCGCTTCGCCTGGCGCGACGGCTCTGTCGCCTTCTGGGACAACCGCCAAGTCTGGCACTATGCGCTGAACGACTACCCCGGCCAGAGGCGTCACATGCGACGGGTGACAGTGGACCCGTTTTAAGGGCGCTGGTGGATTATGACCCGCGACGGGACAGGTTGTTTCGCGTAAAAGGCGTCGGAACGATTGTTGCAGGGTCGGTCTTGCTGTTCCCGAATCGGAAGTCGCGCGCGTGAAGTTTTTTGATGTGACCCTGCCGGCGCCCATGGAGGCGGCCTTCAAGGATTGTCGTCGGCATCTGGCCTCGGCGGCGTTCTTCAGCGCCCTGGTCAACATCCTGTACCTGTCGCCGTCGATCTACATGCTGCAGGTCTATGACCGGGTGGTGCCGACCCAGGGGCAGCTGACCCTGGTGTTCCTGACCCTGATCATCGCCTTCGCCCTGGCCTGCCTGGCCGCGCTGGAAACGGTGCGGGCGCGGCTTCTGGTGCTGGCTGGACTGCGGCTGGACCGGCTGCTGTCGAGCGACATGCTGGGCCGGCTGATGGCCCAGAGCCGGCCGGCCAACACCGCCCAGGCGATGCGCGAGTTCGACGGCCTGCGCGCGGCCCTGGCCGGCCCCGCGGCCCTGGCCTTCATGGATGCGCCCTGGACCCCGATCTATGTGATCGTCGCCTTCATGATCCACCCGGCGCTGGGCGCGCTGACCATCGTCGGCGGAGTGTTGCTGTTCGGGCTGGCGATGCTGAACGAGCGGGCCACCAAGCCTGACCTGCTGAAGGCCCAGCGGGCCAATGCTGCGGCCTACGCCAGCCAGGAATCGGCGGCGATGAACGGCGAGGTGGTGCGGGCGCTGGGCATGCGCCGCTCGGTCATCGCCCGCCATCTGGAAGAGCGCAACATCGGCCAGTCGATGCAGACCGAGGCCCAGTTCAAGGGCGGACGCTATTCGGCCCTGACCAAGTTCTTCCGCCTGTTCCTGCAATCGGCGGCCTTGGGGCTGGGCGCCTGGCTGGCCATAAAGGGCCAGATCTCCTCCGGCTCGATCATCGCCTCCTCCATCCTGCTGTCGCGGGCCCTGCAGCCGGTCGAACAGCTGGTCGGCGGCTGGACCTCGGTGATCCAGGCGCGCGGCGCCCTGGCGACCCTGGGCGAGCTGTTCGAAAAGACCCAGCCGCTGGACATCGATCGCACCCAGCTGCCCACGCCCTTGGGAGCTGTCGAGCTGGACCGCATCGTGGTCCGCGCGCCGGGCCGCGAGGAGCTGGTGCTGAAGGCAGTGTCGCTGAAGATCGCCCCCGGCGAGTCCCTGGGTGTCGTCGGCGCCAGCGGGGCCGGCAAGACCACCCTGGCGCGCGTCATCGCCGGCGCCCTGGCGGCGGATGCGGGGACCGTGCGGATGGACGGCGCCAACTACAGCGACTGGGACGCTGATCGCCTGGCCGAACACATCGGCTATCTGCCGCAGGACCCCTCGTTGTTGTCCGGTTCGGTGAAGGACAACATCTCCCGCTTCGCCGCCTGGCGCGGCATGTCGCCCGACAAGGTCGACCAGCTTGCCGTCGAGGCGGCGACCCTGGCCGGCGTGCATGAACTGATCCTCAAGTTGCCCAAGGGCTATGACACGCCGCTGGCCCCCGGCGGTCGCGGGCTGTCGGCCGGTCAGGCTCAGCGGGTCGCCCTGGCCCGGGCCCTGTTCGGCAACCCCACCCTGCTGATTCTCGACGAGCCCAACTCGGCGCTCGACGCCGAGGGCGAGGCCTCTCTGCTGCGAGCCATCCAGGGCGCCAAGGCCCGGGGCGCCACCATCCTGATCGTCGCCCACCGCACCGGCATCCTGGCCGGGGTCGATCGGCTGCTGGTCATGCGTGACGGCGCCATCGAACGGCTGGGTCCGCGCGAGGAGGTGCTGGCCAAGCTGGCCGGTCGACCCGCCCCGCAACAGGCGCCCAATGTTATCGACATGAAGGGGGCCTGATCCATGGCGCTCGACATCGGCCCTTCCGAAGACGCCTCGCCCGCCGCCGACCCCAAGGCGGAACCGGAGGTTCAGGTCGCCGCGCCCCGGCGCGTTTCCGATGACCCGACCCGGCAGATCATGATCGGCGGCGGCATCGCCTTCGGCTTCTTCGTCATCTTCCTGGGCTGGGCCGCCTTCACCCCGCTGGACGCGGGGGCCTATGCGTCCGGCGTCATCGCCGTGTCAGGCAACCGCCAGGCGGTGCAGAACCGCGACGGCGGGGTGGTCACCGCCCTGCATGTGGTCGAGGGCCAGCAGGTCGAGAAGGGCCAGGTCCTGGTCGAGATCGGCGCGGGCGATCTGCGCGCGGCCGAGCGCGGCATGACCGGTCAGGTCCTGACCCTGCTGGCGCAGCGGGCCCGGTTGACGGCCGAACGCGACGGCCGCGGCAGCTTCGCCGCCCCGCCGGAGTTCGCCAACCTCGACCCCGAGGACCGGCCGATCGCCCAGGACGCCCTGAACCTGCAACGGCTGCAGTTCGCCGCCCGGGCGCGGTCGATCACCACCCAGAAGGGCGTTCTGCAACAACGGATCGCCCAGCTCAACGAACAGGTCAGCGGCTCGGAGCGGCAGCTGACCGCCAACCGCGAGCAGCAGCGGCTGATCGCCGAGGAAACCGCCGGGATGAAGTCCCTGGCCGACCAGGGTTTCGCCCCGGTCAACCGGGTGCGGGCGCTGGAACGCACCCAGGCCCAGCTGGTCGGGGAGGAAGGCGCCCTGGTCGCCCAGATCGCCCGCTCCCGCGAGGCCATGGGCGAGGCCCGGCTGCAGATGATGTCGCTGGACCGCCAGAAGATGGAGGAGGTCGCCGGCCAGCTGCGCGACGTTCAGGTGCAGCTGGACGAACTGCAGCCCAAGCTGAAGGCGGCCCGTGAACAGCTGGCCCGCGCCATCGTCCGCGCTCCGGCCAGCGGCAAGGTGGTGGGCCTGTCGATCTTCACCGTCGGCGGGGTGGTCTCGCCTGGCCAGGTGCTGATGGAGGTCGTGCCCGGCAACAAGGCCCTGGTGATCCAGGCCAGCGTCAATCCCAACGACGCCGATGATCTGAAGGTGGGTCAGGAGACCCAGGTCCGCTTCACCTCCCTCCACGAGCGGTCCTTGCCGATCCTGCATGGCAGGCTGACCAAGATCTCGGCCGACAGCTTCGTCGACGAGAAGTCAGGCCAGCGCTACTTCCGCTCGGAAGTCTCGGTGCCGGAGAGCGAACTGGCCAAGATCCGCAAGGTGCGCCCCAACAGCTCGCCGATCAGCCCCGGCCTGCCGGTCGAGGTCATCGTGCCGCTGCGCAAGCGAAGCGCCCTGCAATATCTGCTGGAGCCCCTGGTCTCGATGGCCTGGCGCAGCGGGCGCGAGCACTAGCGCAGGGCGTCATTCAGGCGCGATCTCGTGTTCCGCTCTTCCCGCCGCCTGTGGGTCGCCGGGATGAGCGGACGTCGGGTGGACGGCCGTTGACCCCTAGAGCAACCAGCCGCTGGTCACCTGGCCGTTGACGATCAGGGCCATGTCCTCGGCGCCGTCGCCATCGACGTCCATCAGAAAGACAGTGCGGTTGAGGCCGCCGTCATAGGTGACGGTCATCTGACCGGCGGCGTTGCTGAAGGCGCCGACAATGGTGAAGTCCTGGTCGCCGATCGTGTTCACGTCCGCATCGATGTTGGAAAAGTCGAGGCGGTCGCCCTGGGCGGCCTTGAAGTCGAAAACGATGTCGGTGTCGGCCAGATTGGCCGAGAGGTCCCCGGCGAAGAAGGCGAAGCTGTCCGCCCCCGCCCCACCGGCCAGCAGGTCGCGGCCGGCGCCGCCGACCAGGATGTCGTCGCCGGCATTGCCCTGGACGATGTCATTGCCCGCGCGACCATAGACATAGTCGTCACCGTCGCCGCCCTTGACCGTGTCGTCGCCCTCGCCGCCATCGACGACGTCATTGCCCGCCTCGCCCAGCACGGTGTCGTTGCCGGCGCCGCCGACGAGATGATCGTTGTCGTCGCCGCCATAGAGGCCATCGTTTCCGTCCCCGCCGGACAGGGTATCGTCGCCAGCCTCGCCATAGAGCTTGTCGTTGCCCAGGCCGCCGAGCAGGGTGTCGATCCCGTCGTAGCCGTAAAGTTCGTCGGCCCCGTCGCCGCCGTCGAGGGTGTCGTCGCCCTCCTCGCCGTCGAGGACGTCATTGCCGGCGTCACCGTGCAGAACGTCGTTGCCGGCGCTGCCCCACAGATAGTCGCCGCCGTCGCCGCCGTAGAGGACGTCGTCGTCCGCCTCGCCGTCCAGCCGGTCCTCGCCGGCCCCGCCGAGGATGCGGTCATTGCCGTCGCCGCCGATCAGAAGGTCGTCGCGAACGGTGCCGAAAATGCGGTCATCGCCCGCCCCGCCGTCGACATAGACCCCGAGATTGTCCGAGAGGTACGGCGTGACGCTGCTGAAATCGAGGACATTGGCGGCGTCGGTGCCCTGCACCATGCCGAACTCGGTGTTGATCCGCTCAAAGCCGTTGCCGGCGGTGAACTGCGAAAGGGTCAGGGTTCCGTAGACCAGCAGGAAGTCCAGGCCCGCGCCGCCCAGCAGCATGGTGGGCGAGCCGTCCTCGACGATGATGATGTCGTCGCCATTTCCGCCGTCCAGGCGGTCGGAGCCGCAGCCGCAGGAATAGAGTTCGTCGTTTCCGTCGCCGCCGCGCAGCAGGTCGTCGCCGGGCCCGCTTTCGATGTAGTCGTCGCCGTCGCCGCCGATCAGGATGTCGTTGCCGTCGTCACCGTAGATCTCGTCGTCGCCCCCGCCGCCGTAGATGGTGTTGTCGCCGGCGTCGCCCTCGAGCAGGTTGTCGCCCTCGTCGCCGTAGATGCTGGCCATGGTCCGCCCCGGACTGATCGCAGGTTGCGCGCCCGCAAGCCTAGCCCAGAGAGCGACGTTCGTTAACAAAATCTTTCGAAGTCAGAGGCTTACTCGCCAGTAAAGCGAGCCGGCCGCTTTTCATTGAAGGCCGCGACGCCCTCGCGGCGGTCGGCCGAACCGACCGTGCGGTTGTAGGCCTCGACTTCGATGGCCAGGCCCGTCTTCAGGTCGGTCTCGACGCCCAGGGTCATGGCGCGCTTGGCCTGTCGGATGGCGATGGGGCCGCCGGCGGCGATGGCGGCGGCCACCTTCAGCACCTCGTCCATCAACAGCGGCGCCGGCCAGACGGTGTTGACCATGCCCCAGTCGGCGGCCTGATCGGCGGTGAACACCTGGCTGGTCAGGATCAACTCGCGCGCCCGCCGCACCCCGACGGCGCGGGGCAGGTTCTGGGTGCCGCCGCAGCCGGGGATGATGCCCAGGCGGGTCTCGGTCAGGGCGAAGCGGGCGCTGTCGGCGGCGTGAATGAAGTCGCAGGCCAGGGCGAACTCGCAACCGCCGCCAAAGGCCGCGCCGTTGACGGCGGCGATGACCGGAATTGGACAATCCATCAAGGCATAGAAGGCCTGTTCGAACAGTACATGCTGCGCCCGCCAGGCGGCGTCGCTCATGCCGTTGCGCTCCTTCAGGTCGCCGCCGGCGCAGAAGGCCTGTTCGCCCGTCCCGGTGAGGATGACGCAGCGGGTATCGCCCGGATCGAGGATCAGCCCCTGAAACAGCGCCAGCACCTCCCGCGCCATGGCCGTACTGAGCGCGTTGCGAACTTCCGGCCGGTTGAAGGCGACCCGCAGGACGTGGGGTGCGGGGGTGTCGAGGGCGAGGGTTTCGTAGGTCATGACCGGCTCTTGTGAACCCTTCTCCCGCTTGCCGGGAGAAGGTGGCCCCCGCAGGGGGTCGGATGAGGGCAGCGCGGAGGGCTGATCCATCGCCGCGCCGGCGACTGTGACAGAAGGCTCTATTGTCGAACACCGCCGCGACCACAGCGGAACGCGGGCCCCCGTCCTGAGCCGGCGCTGCCCTCATCCGGCCGCTGCGCGGCCACCTTCTCCCGGCAAGCGGGAGAAGGATGCGGAGGCGCCCGCAGACTTAATCCGCCGGCAGAAGTGTCTCGTGGCGTTTGGCCAGCAGGCTGTCGAACTGACCCCAGACGCCCTGTTCGCCGTGCCATTGACCCTTGGTGGCGGCCTTGGAGTATTCGGTCGAGCGGGCCTCAAAGAAGTTGGCGTGCTCGACGCCGCTGAGCATCGACTGCAGCCAGGGCAGCGGGTTTTCCTTCACCCCGTAGACTTCCGGCAGCTTCAGCTGGCGCAGGCGCCAGTCGGCGATGAAGCGGATGTAGGCCTTGATGTCCTCGGGCGTCATGCCCTGAACGTCGCCGGCCTCGAAGGCCAGGTCGATGAAGCGATCTTCCAGCCCGACAACGGTCTTGCAGCAGTCGACGATGTCGTCGGCCACGGCCTTGGTCACCGCGCCGGTTTCGGCGTTGAAGGCATGGTAGAGCTTGATGATTCCCTCGCAGTGCAGGCTCTCGTCGCGCACCGACCAGGAGACGATCTGGCCCATGCCCTTCATCTTGTTGAAGCGGGGGAAGTTCATCAGCATGGCGAAGCTGGCGAACAGTTGCAGCCCCTCGGTGAAGCCGCCGAACATGGCCAGGGTGCGGGCGATGTCGGCGTTGGACTCGACGCCGAACCGCTGCATGTAGTCGTGCTTGGCCCGCATGGCCTCGTATTCCATGAAGGCGCCGAACTCGCTCTCCGGCATGCCGATGGTTTCCAGCAGCAGGGCGTAGGCGGCGATGTGGATGGTCTCCATGTTGGCGAAGCTGGAGAGCATCATCTTCACTTCGGTGGGTTTGAAGACCCGACCGTATTTTTCCATGTAGTTGTCGGCGACCTCGATGTCGCCTTGCGTGAAGAAGCGGAAGATCTGCGTCAGCAGGTTCCGTTCCTTGTCGTTCAGATTGGCCGCCCAGTCCTTGCAGTCCTCGCCCAGCGGCACCTCCTCGGGCATCCAGTGGACCTGCTGCTGCTTCTTCCACATGTCGTAGGCCCAGGGGTAGCGGAAGGGCTTGTAAGCGGCCGAGGCGGTCAGAAGGCCGGGCGTTTGGGGCGTGATCAGCTGGGCCAAGGGACAAAACTCCGGAAGCGGGGCGGGCGTGAATCGGTGGACGGGTCTAGACTGCGACCTTAACGGCGAACCCTCGCCGTTGGCTACAACATCTGGTGTGATGGAACGCCGCAATCCCCAACATAGAGTTACCGCTGTGGATAAATCCTTCACTGTCTATGGCGCCGCCGGATCAGGCAGCGTGCCTGTCGAAGCGGCGCTGACCCTGCTGGGCCTGCCCTATCAGGTGGTCGAGGGCGCGACCTGGTCCTTCGATCCGGAGGTGCTGGAGCGGGTGCGGGCGGTCAATCCGCTGGTGCAGATCCCGACACTGGTGCTGCCAAATGACGAGATCATGACCGAGAGCGCGGCAATGCTGGTCTGGCTGGCCGACAGCCATCCGGCCGTCGGGCTGTCGCCGGCCGTGGACGATCCGCGCCGGGCCGCCTTCCTGCGCTGGATGACCTTCATCCCGGCCTCGATCTATTCGCTCTACTGGTTGCGTGACGATCCCTCGCGCATCGCCCGCGACCCGGCCGATCACGCCTTTGTCAAACAGGCCACGGCCGACCGCATCGCCGACTGCTGGGCGATCATGGACAGCCAGCTGTCGCCGGGCCGCTATCTGCTGGGCGACCAGATGACGGTGCTGGACCTCTATGTGACGGTGGTCAGCCGCTGGGGGCCCCGGCGCAAGGTCTTCTATGAGCGGGCCCCGAAGATGGCGCAGGTGGTGCGCAGGGTCGACGCCGACCCTCGGCTGGCGGACTTCTGGGCCGCGCGGTTTCCCTTCGAGGACGGCTGGGAGGGCTAGCCCTTTATAGACCCGGCCTATCCCGATGACAGAAACAATTGATTGGGCGCCCCCGGCGGGCGCAGCCTAGACTTCGCCTCGACGGCGAACCGAGACGCCGGTTCGCAGGCAAACCGAGGAGACACCCATGACGCTCGCCAGCAGCAAGACCATCGAGAACCTGAAGGCCGCCTTCGCCGGCGAGAGCCAGGCCAACCGCCGCTACCTCTACTTCGCGCAGAAGGCCGACATCGAAGGCTACAACGACGTCGCCTCGGTGTTCCGTTCGACCGCGGAAGGCGAGACCGGCCACGCCCACGGCCACCTGGAGTTCATGGAATCGGTCGGCGACCCCGCCACCGGTCTGCCGATCGGCGGCACCGCCGACAACCTCAAGGCCGCCATCGCCGGCGAGACCCACGAATACACCGACATGTACCCCGGCATGGCCCGCACCGCCCGCGACGAGGGCTTTGACGAGATCGCCGACTGGTTCGAGACCCTGGCCAAGGCCGAAAAGTCCCACGCCGGCCGCTTCCAGCGCGCCCTGGACTCGATGGACTGACAACCAACAAGGGGCGGGTTGCTACGGCCCGCCCTGCGTCCTTCGACACGCCCTTCTTGCGAAGGGCTACTCAGGATGACGATCGGTGGGTCGCCCATCAGATTCGTCATGCTGAGTAGCGGCCTTCAGGGCCGCGTGTCGAAGCACGCACCCTGCTTCCGCATCGCCGCCCGGGGGACCCCATGACCGACGAGACTCCGCCGACCAAGACCGCCGCGCCTGCCCCCAAGGGCGAGGGCAGCCTGGACGCGCCGATGCGCCATCCGATCGCCTGGCGGGACCCGGCCTATTACGACCTCGCGGCCATCGAGAAGGAGATGGAGCGGGTTTTCGACATCTGTCACGGCTGCCGCCGCTGCTTCAATCTGTGCGACAGCTTCCCCAAGCTGTTCGACATGATCGACGAGAGCCCGACGGGCGAACTCGACAGCGTGCCGAAGGAAAAATACGACGAGGTCGCCGAGGCCTGCACCCTCTGCGACATGTGTTTCATGACCAAGTGTCCCTACGTGCCGCCGCACGAGTTCGACCTGGACTTTCCCCATCTGATCCTGCGCTACCGCGCCGCGCGGCGGAACGCCGGCGACGGCAAGTTCATCCGCGAGCAGCTGGGCGAGACCGACCGCAACGGCAAGCTGGCCAGGCCCTTCGCCGGCCTCGCCAACTGGGCGACAGCGCGGGAGAACACCCCGCTGCGGGCCATGCTCGACGCCATCGCCGGGGTCGACAAGGAGGCCGAGCTTCCCAAATACGTCCACCGCACCGCCAGCGAGCGACTGAAGACCCCGATCGCCCCCAACCCGGAAGGCCCGGCCTTTGGTCAGCGCAAGGTGCTGATCTATTCGACCTGCACCTCCGAATACAACGCGCCGGAAACCGCCGAGGCGGCGATGAAGGTGCTGGCGAAACAGGGGGTTGAGAGCCGGGTGCTGTATCCCGAATGCTGCGGCATGCCGCAGCTGGAGGCGGGCGACCTGAAGACCGTGGCCGGACGGGCCGAGCGGGTGGCGGCGACCTTCGCCCCCTATATCGCCGACGGCTGGGAGGTGGTCGCGCTGACGGCGTCCTGCGGCCTGATGCTGAAATTCGAATGGCCGCTGATGCTGCCGGAGAATGCGGCGGTGCAGGCCCTGTCGAAGGCCACCCGCGACATCTCGCAATACATCGTCGAGCTCAACAAGGCCTATGGCCTGGCGCCGGGCCTGAGCGCGGTCAGCGGCGGGGTGACGGTGCATCAGGCCTGTCACGCCCGGGCCCAGAACATGGGCGCCAAGTCGGCCGAGATGCTGCGGCTGATCCCCGACACCAAGGTCGATGTGGTCGAACGCTGCAGCGGCCACGGCGGCACCTTCGGGGTGATGCGGAAAACGCGCGACATGGCGGTCAAGGTCGGCAAGCCGGCCGCCCGGCAGGTGGCGCAGAAGGCCAATGGAACGGTCTGTTCGGACTGTCCGTTGGCCTGCAAGCATCTGGGCCAGATCCTCGCCGACGAGGCGGGCGAGAAGCCGGACGCTTTCGACGCGCCCCGGCAGGCCCATCCGATTGAAATTCTGGCCCAGGCCTACGGCCTGCAGGAGGCTCCCCATGCCGGTCGCTGACCGCGTCATCACCCCCGCCGACATCATGCCCGACAGCGAGTTCGCCAAGGTGCGGTCCGAGCGCCGGGCCGCCCTGTTGCCGACCAAGCGTCTGCGCCGGGTGGCGCTGGGGCCGGTGGCCACGGCCTATTTCGAATGCTTCGACACCATGCTGTTCCAGATCCAGGAGATGCTGCTGATCGAGAAGGGCGGCGCCGAGCAGCTGCCCGACGAACTGGCCGCCTACAACCCGCTGATCCCGCAGGGCAGTGAACTGGTGGCGACGATCATGTTCGAGATCGACGACGAGGTGCGCCGCGCCCGGGTGCTGGGCGAACTGGGCGGGGTCGAGGACTGTTTCTTCATCCAGATCGGCGAGGAAAAGGCCCGCGGCCTTCCCGAGGGCGACGTCGAGCGCACCCGTGACGACGGCAAGGCCAGCTCGGTCCACTTCATCCGCTTTTCCCTGACCCCCGCCCAGAAGGCGGTGTTCCGCGACCCGGCGACGACCATCAGCCTCGGCTGCGACCACGAACGCTACGGCCACCTGGCCCTGCTGAGCCCGGCCACCCGGGCGGAACTGGCGAAGGACTTCGACTGAGCCGCCCCCTCGGGGGGAGCATTGTTGACCGAGGACGGCCGTTGAGGCTCTCTGGGCCGCGATGA
Source organism: Caulobacter sp. (assembly GCA_019636175.1). Lineage (GTDB taxonomy): Bacteria > Pseudomonadota > Alphaproteobacteria > Caulobacterales > Caulobacteraceae > Caulobacter. The sequence continues at coordinate 10,699 of JAHBYC010000049.1, forward strand.
CCAGCCAGACTTTCAGCGACACCGACCACTATCCCAGCAGCGCCGCGAAGACGGCGGACATGTGGGTGCATATCGCCGGGCTGATCCTGGCCGTGGCGGGCGCGGGCACGCTGTTTGGCCTGTCCATCGGGTTCGGCACGGTGGGTCAGGTGTTCGCCATCGCCGTCTATGGCCTGTGCCTGACGCTGATGCTGAGCTTTTCCATCGCCTACAACATGGCCAGGCCGGAGAACCGGCCGTTCCTGCGGCGGCTGGACCACGCCGGCATCTTCCTGATGATCGCCGGCAGCTACACCCCCTTCACCACCCAGAACCTGACCGGGGCCTGGTCGGTCGGCATGACCCTGGCGGTGTGGCTGCTGGCGGCGGCGGGGGTGGTCGGAAAGCTGTTTCTGCCCGGCCTCGGCAAGGGCATCTGGGTGGCCCTGTATCTGGCGCTGGGCTGGATCGTGGTCATCGCCATGGGGCCGATGATCGCCAGCGTCTCCCTGGCCGGCATGATCCTGCTGGCGGTGGGCGGCCTGGTCTATTCCGCCGGGGTGATCTTCTACGTCCGCAAGAGCCTGCACTTCCGCCGCGCCATCTGGCACGGCTTCGTCGTGGCCGCCGCCGGGGTGCATTATGCCGCCATCATGACCGGGGTGGTCTTGTTCAACCGGGCCTGAGCCGCTACACAGCCGCCGCGCCGGAAGACCGGCGCGCGCAATCGATCCCCTTCAGTCCGCCGAGCCCCGTCGAAGGGCGGTCTGAAGTCTTCCGGCGGGTGGAGGATCGTATGTCATGGCCAACGTCACCGTAGTCGGCGCCCAGTGGGGCGACGAGGGCAAGGGCAAGATCGTCGACTGGCTGTGCAACCGCGCCGAGGTGGTTGTGCGCTTCCAGGGCGGTCATAACGCCGGCCATACCCTGGTCGTCGACGGCAAGGTCTACAAGCTGGCCCTGCTGCCCAGCGGCGTAGTCCAGGGCAAGCTGTCGGTGATCGGCAACGGCGTGGTGGTCGACCCTTGGCATCTGCTGGGCGAGATCGAGGGCATCGCCGCCCAGGGGGTGAAGATTACGCCCGACCTGCTGGTTCTGGCCGACAACGCCTGTCTGATCCTGCCGCTGCACCGCGACCTCGACCAGGCCCGCGAGGCCGCCTCCAGCCAGAAGATCGGCACCACCGGCCGCGGCATCGGCCCGGCCTATGAAGACAAGGTCGGCCGCCGGGCGATCCGCGTCGGCGACCTGTCGGACCCGCAATCTCTGCGGCCCAAGATCGACCGCCTGCTGGCCCACCACGACGCTCTGCGCGGCGGCCTGGGCCTGCCCAAGGCGGACCCAGAGGCGCTGTTCAACGACCTGATGGCCATGGCCCCCAGGCTGTTGCCCTACGCCCGGCCGGTCTGGCGGCTGCTGGACGACATCCGCCGCAGCGGCAAACGCATCCTGTTCGAGGGGGCCCAGGGCGCCCTGCTGGACGTCGACCACGGCACCTATCCCTTTGTCACCTCCTCCAACACCGTGGCCGGACAGGCGGCGGCGGGTTCGGGCATGGGACCGCAGGGACCGGGCTATATCCTCGGCATCGTCAAGGCCTACACCACCCGGGTCGGCGAGGGGCCGTTTGCCTGCGAGCTCAATGACGCGGTGGGCGATCACCTGGCCACCGTCGGCCGCGAGGTCGGCACCAACACCGGCCGCAACCGCCGCTGCGGCTGGTTCGACAGCGTTCTGGTGCGCCAGAGCGTGGCCATCAACGGCATCAACGGCATCGCCCTGACCAAGCTGGACGTGCTGGACGGGCTGGAGACGCTGAAAATCTGCGTCGGCTACCGCCTGCATGGCGAGGTCATCGACTACCTGCCCGCCGGCCTGCGCGACCAGGCGGCGGTGGAGCCGATCTACGAGGAGCTGCCCGGCTGGAGCGAGAGCACCGCCGGGGCGCGGAGCTTCCGCGACCTGAACGCCAATGCGGTGAAATATGTCGGCCGCATCCAGGAACTGATCGGCGCGCCCGTGGCCCTGCTGTCGACCAGCCCCGAACGGGACGACACCATCCTGCTGCGGGATCCGTTCCAGGACTAAGCGATGCGTCGCTCTCCCTGGGCGGCGTCGCGGATGACGGAAACACCCCTTCCGTCACCCGTCGAAAGTCAGGTCTCGGGCTGGCTCATGGCGATGATCTGGGCCCTGGTCTTGCTGCTGACAAAGGCGTCGCCGCTGGGCGTGACCATGGACTGGGGCACGGTATAGGGCTTGCCGTCGATGATCAGGGTCACGGTCGGGCCGTCGGCGCCGACGCCCGCTCCGGAAACCTTGCCGATCAACATGCCCTGCGCGTCCCTGATCTCGTCGCCGACCTTTGGGGTCTGGACGGGCATGCCCGCGGGCGCGGCAGCGGGGGCGGCGGGGGGCGTCTGGCGGACGACCCCGTCAACGGTGTCGCCCTGGTCCGGCGGCACGGAGGGCGGATCGCCGCTCGGTGAGGGCGGGGTGGTTTTCGGCGCGGTGGGAGAGGGCTGCATCATCGGTTCCTGGGCCGCGGCGGCGAAGCCCAGGGACGCGGCGGCGGCCGCGACAAGCAAGGTCGCAAGGGTCTTGGGCATGGTCGTTTCCTCCATACCCCCAGCGCCGACGAAACTCGGTGGCGGCCGTTCCGTTCCGCGATTGTGATCGGTGAGGCCGCCCTGGCGGCGCGCCGCACGCCGGCCCGGATGGAACGACGCCAGGCTCAAGCCGCCGCCGTTCCAGGGACTGGATGACGGTCTGAAACGAAGCCGGCGCAGGCTTTTCGCCGGTTCCTATGCCTTTGAAAGGACCTTTCCGATCGCCCCGCCGATGGCGCCGGTCACGGCCGAACTGAGCGTTCCAAAGGCGATGACCATGGCCGGCACATCGCCCAGCGCGAAGCTGGCGACGATGCCGATCAGGGCGCAGACGCCGCCGGCGAGCGCCCCGCCGACCAGGCCGTCAGCCAGCGCGCCCCTCGCCGCCCGGGCGTAGATCAGGCCGGCGATGAGCGAGATCAGCATGCCGACGATGGCGAACAGATTGTCCTTGATGAAGGGAATGAAGTGGCCGGCGATGATCATCGCCAGCTGCAACCCGGTCCCGACGACCGAGGCGTGGACAAGCGCTTTGCGGTTCATGGAGGTCCTCCCCGACCCTGTTTCTGGTCAAGGACGCCACATAACGCCGGTATTGGCAACAATGCCGCCCAGAGGTCGGTCCAGTCAGACGACCCCGACGGTGCGCAGCTTGGCGCGCGGGTGGACCTCGCTCTGGCTCATCACCACCGTCTGGCCGCGGAAGCGCTCGATGATCGAGCGGACGTAGGGCCGCACCTGGGGACTGGTCAGCAGGACCGCCGAATCCCCCGCCAGGGCGGCGCGTTCGAAGGCCTCGCGCACCCCCTTGATGAACTCCTGCAGCCGTGAGGGGGCCATGGCCAGCTGCTTTTCCTCGCCCGACCCGATCAGGGCCTCGGCGAAGGCCGCTTCCCAGTCCGGCGACAGGGTGACGATCGGCAGGGCGCCGTCCTCGCCGCGATTGACCCAGCACAGCTGGCGGCCAAGCCGGACGCGGACCGCCTCGGTCAGCTGCGTCAGGCTGCTGGTATGGGGCGCGGCCTCGGCGATGCCCTCGAGGATGGCGCCCAGATCGCGGATCGACACCCGCTCGCGCAGCAGCGCCTGCAGCACCCTTTGCAGCGTCGAGGCGGTGATCACCGAGGGGATCAGCTCCTCGGCCAGCTTCTTCTGTTCCGGACCCAGTTCCTTCAGCAGCTTCTGCACCTCGGCGTAGGACAGCAGGTCGGCCATGTTGTCCTTGAGGATTTCGGTCAGGTGGGTGGTCAGCACCGTGGCCGGATCGACCAGGGTGTAGCCGCGGAAGGTGGCCTCTTCCTTCAGGGCGTCGTCGATCCAGGTGGCCGGCAGGCCGAAGGCCGGCTCTCGGACGTGCTCGCCGGGGATGTCGACCTGTCCGCCGCGGGGGTCCATGGCCATCAGCGAGCCAATGCGAACCTCGCCGGAGCCGCTTTCCATCTCCTTGATGCGGATCGAATAGCCCTGGGTCGCCAGGCGCATGTTGTCGAGGATGCGCACGCTGGGCATGACGAAGCCGAACTCGCTGGCCAGGGTCTTGCGCAGGGCGCGGATCTGGTCGGTGAGGCGGCGGCCTTCCATGTCGTTGATCAGGGTCAGCAGGCCGTAGCCCAGCTCGATCTTGATGTCGTCGATGGCCAGGGCGGCGCCGATCGGCTCCTCTTCCTGTTCGGCGGGCGCGGCCAGGGTGGAGACATCGACCGCGGCCGGCAGCTTGGCGTCCTGCGACCGGCGCCAGGCCAGGAAGCCGCAGGCGATGGCCACCAGGGCGAAGGGAATGGCCGGCATGCCGGGCACCACGGCCAGCACCCCGGCGGCGGCGGAGACCATGCCCAGGGCGACCGGGTTCATGGCCAGCTGGGTGACCAACGCCTTGTCGGCGGCGCCGTCGACCCCGGCCTTGGAGACCAGGAAGCCGGCGGCGATGGAGATGATCAGGGCCGGCACCTGGCTGACCAGGCCGTCGCCGATGGTCATGATGGTGTAGCTGGAGGCCGCGTCGCCGACCGGCATCTTGTGCTGCACCACCCCGATCAGGATGCCGCCGATGATGTTGATGCCGGTGATGACCAGGGCGGCCACGGCGTCGCCGCGCACGAATTTGCTGGCGCCGTCCATGGCCCCGAAGAAGGTCGATTCCTGCTCCAGGTCCTTGCGGCGCTTCTTGGCCTCGTCCTGGTCGATCAGGCCCGAGGACAGATCGGCGTCGATGGCCATCTGCTTGCCGGGCATGGAATCGAGGGTGAAGCGGGCGGCGACCTCGGCGATCCGGCCCGAGCCCTTGGTGACGACGATGAAGTTCACCAGGATCAGGATGGCGAAGACGATCACCCCGATGATGAAGTTGCCGCCCATCATCAGCTGGCCGAAGGCCTGGATGACCTTGCCGGCCCCGTGGGTTCCCTCGTGACCATGGCCGAGGATCAGCCGGGTCGAGGCCAGGTTCAGCCCCAGTCGGAACAGGGTGGTGACCAGAAGCACGGTGGGAAAGGCGGTGAACTCGAGCGGCTTCTTGATCAGCAGCGAGGTCATCAGGATCAGGATGCTGCTGGTCACCGACAGGGTCAGAAGGGTGTCCAGCAGGAAGGACGGGATCGGCAGGATCAGCAGCACGACCACGCCGACGATGCCGATCGCCAGGCCCACCTCGCCACGCGCCACCCATCCCCAGACCTCGCGGGCCGAGGGGGCGCCTGAACCGGACGGGGTGGCGGCGTCGCTCATCTATCAGGCCGCGTTGGCGCCCAGACCGGCCTGCGGCGGCGGCACGGCCACGCCGGCGTCGCCGTATTCCTTCAGCTTGTTGCGCAGGGTGCGGATCGAGATGCCGAGGATGGTCGCCGCATGGGTGCGGTTGCCCGAGCAGTGGTTGAGGGTGTCGAGGATCAGCAGCTGCTCGACCTCGGCCACCGTCTGGCCGACCAGGGTGCGGCTGGCGGCCTCCGCGGCCATCGAGGCCGTGCGGGCCACCGAGGCGTCCGGGGCCGGCGCCAGGGGCTGGCCATCGGGCAGGCGGATGGCGAATTCCTCGATCTCGGCGCTGGTCGACAGCAGCACCGCGCGGTGCATGGCGTTTTCAAGCTCCCGCACATTGCCCGGCCAGCGGTGGCCGGCCAGACGGCGGCGCGCCTCGGCCGAAAGGGGCCGTTCGGGGACGCCGTTGGCCTTGGCGTATTTTTTCAGGAAGTGATCGGCCAGGGCGGCGATGTCGCCGGGACGCTCGCGCAGCGGCGGAAGCCGCAGGTTCACGACATTGAGGCGGTAAAGCAGGTCCTCGCGGAAGGTCCCCTCCTTCACCGCCTGGGCCAGGTCGCGGTTGGAGGTGGCGAGGATGCGGATGTTGACCTTGACCGGACGCGAGCCGCCGACCCGGTCGATCTCCCGCTCCTGAATGGCGCGCAGCAGCTTGGCCTGCAGACGGCCGTCCATTTCGCTGATTTCGTCCAGCAGCAGGGTGCCGCCGTCGGCCTCCTCGAACTTGCCGACGCGGCGGGCCACGGCGCCGGTGAAGGCGCCCTTCTCATGACCGAACAGCTCGCTTTCCAGCAGGTTCTCGGGGATGGCGGCGCAGTTGACGCTGATGAAGGGTTTGGCCGAACGGCGCGAGCGGCTGTGGACGTAGCGGGCCATCACCTCCTTACCCACGCCGCTTTCGCCGGTGATCAGGATCGAGGCCTCGGACGGAGCGACCTGGTCGGCCAGCTTGATCACCGCCTCCATCGAGGGATCGCGGGCGACCATCGGGCGGTTGTCGTCGGACACCGCCGCCAGCACCGCGGCGATCAGGTCGGCTTCCGGCGGCAGGGGGATGAACTCCATGGCCCCGGCGCGAATGGCGTCGCCGGCGCGGCGGGAATCGGCGCCGACCCCGCAGGCCACCACCGGCGCCCGGATGCGCTCGGCCTCGTTGGCGGCGATCAGCCCGGCGATGTCGAGCTCGTAGTCGACCATCAGCAGGTCGGCGCCCTGCCCCGCCCGCAAGGCCTGGGTGGCGGCGGCGACGGTTTCGACGTGCGCGACCTTGGCCCCGGTGTTCATCGCCATCTTCACGGCGAGGGACAGCTGTCCGTTCAGTTTTCCAACGACCAGAAGCCGCATAGCTACTCTCCTTCAGCCACGTTCCGCCGTTCAGGCGGCCGTATCGCCGTCCTTGATGATTTCCGTCATGGTCACGCCCAGCCGGTCCTCGACGACGACGACCTCCCCGCGGGCGACCAGGCGGTTGTTGACGTAGATGTCGATCGCCTCGCCGACCTTGCGGTCCAGTTCCAGCACGCTGCCCTGACCCAGCTGCAGCAGTTGCGCGACGCTCATGTTGGCCCGGCCCAGAACAGCCGAGATATTGACCGGCACGTCGAACACCGGCGCCAGATCGTGCGCCGACTTGTCGTCAAGTTCGACCGGGACCTCGCTGGCCAGCATCTGGTCGGGCGAGAACTCCTCAAGGGACAGATTGTCTTCAGCCATGGGGCGTCTCTTCCAGTGAAATCAGGGGTTCGGCGTGCAGGCCTTCGGCGGCCAGGGCCTGGTCGAGGGCGTCCTGGATGCGGGCGGCGGCGTCGGCCGGATCGAAGGCGGCGCGGCCGTCGCCCCAGTCGAGAACGAAGGCGGCGCGGTCCATGCCCGGTTCGGCCCGGGCCTCGATCTGGCCGGCATGGCCAAGGTTCTGGGCCAGGTTGTCGAGGGCCTGCTGCACCTGGTCCCGGCTCTCGGCGGCGACCTTGACCACCAGCCGGGGGCTGGCCTCGACCTCGCGGGCCAGGGCCTCCAGGGCGGCGGTGACCGGGGCCTCGGGGAACCGGTCCAGGGCGCTGTCGGCGATCTTGCGGGCGGCGGCCATGCACAGCTGGGCCGTGGCGGCGCGATGGGCGTGAGCCGCCTCGGCCAGGGCGCCGAGACCGAGGCGGGCAGATTCGGCGACGCGATCGACGGCGGCGGCCAGGGCCTGCTCCGCCTCGGCCAGGGCCGAGCGTTCGCCCTCGGCCCGGGCCTCGGCCCGGATCTCCTCGACCTCTTCCGGCGTGAAGGACCGCTTCTGGCGCGGCGGGGCATAGGCCACGCCGCCGACGTCGTCGAAAACGGTCTCGAAGGCGAAGGGTTTGTGGGGCGCGCTGGTCATCAGTAGATCAACTCGTCATCGCCGCCGGAGCCGGCCAGCATGATCTCGCCCTTGGCGGCCAGGTCCTTGGCCACCTGGACCATGGCCATCTGCGACTGATCGACATCCTTGAGGCGCACGGGGCCCATGCCTTCCATGTCCTCGCGCATGATCTTGGCGGCGCGTTCGGACATGTTGGAGAAGAACATCTCGCGCAGGGCGTCCGACGCCCCCTTCAGGGCCAGGGCCAGCTGGTCCTTCTCCACCGCCCGCAGCAGGGTCTGGACGCCGCCGGGGTCGAGCTTGGAGAGGTCCTCGAAGACAAACATCAGGGCGCGGATGCGTTCGGAGCTCTCGCGGTTGCGCTCTTCAAGGGCGGCGATGAAGCGGCTCTCGGTCTGGCGGTCGAAGTTGTTGAAGATGTCGGCCATCAACTCGTGGGAGTCGCGCTTGGAGGTGCGGGCCAGGTTGGACATGAACTCGACGCGCAGGGTCTGTTCGATCTTGTCGAGGATTTCCCGCTGCACCGGCTCCATGCGCAGCATCCGCTGCACGCACTCCAGGGCGAAGTCCTCGGGCAGGCAGGTCAGCACCCGCGCGGCGTGGTCTGACTTGATCTTGCTCAGCACTACCGCGACGGTCTGGGGGTATTCGTTCTTCAGATAGTTGGCGAGCACCGCCTCGTTCACGTTGCCCAGCTTGTCCCACATGGTGCGACC
>JAHBYC010000005.1 GCA_019636175.1 Caulobacter sp.
GCGGCTAAACGTGAAGACCGAGATCAGCCTCCATATCCTGGCTACAACCTGAAGCGCGTGATGCAGATCCTGGGAACGGGGCCCGCTCATCGCCGCAAGCCGGACCTGAGGGGATTCGCGCGTCTTGCGCCACGCCGCCATATCGCGCCCCCAGCTGCGAGTTTTTACACAGCCTCAGTCATGACTGAACCTTGATGGTCCTAAGCGGTCGCCTCAAGAAATGTTCAATTTTGGACCAGGATTTTCGTTGTGGATTCCACTCCCCGCTCTCCCATCTGCGGAAAGTACCCTCGTCCACTTCCGCTGTGATTGCTGCGCCGGCAATAGATAGGCCCCGCCGTCTGCGTTCAGCCGCCAAGGCGTCGGCAATCGTTGCCGGCTCACTCCAAGGTTCGTAGCCCAAGTAGCGGATTATGGCTGGATAGTGGGAAGCATCTGGCTCGCTGCTTCCGGTCTCCCAATTGCCAATTGTTTCTACCGCGACCCCAATTTCTTTCGCAGCGTCAGTCTGGCGATGCTGCCGGCCGGCGCGAGCTCGGCGCAGGTAGGCCGCAAGCGAGCTGCCCAAGAGCTCCGGACTGACGGGCCTTTGGGCGTGAAGAACGGCCGAAACGCAACCCGACAAAAAGGCAACGCGATGATGCCGCTGCGGACATGGCGGGGCGGGCAAGGGCGCCTGCGGCAAGGCTCCGCGCTGCCAGCGGGATTATCAGGGCCGCATTTCCGGCCCCCTTCTCGACCGCATCGACCTCGCCGTCGATGTGCCGCCGGTGACCGCCGCCGACCTGGCCCTGCCGCCCCCCGCCGAGGGCACGGCCGAGGCCGCCGCCCGGGTCGCCGCCGCCCGCGAGATCCAGGTCGCCCGCTCACAGGCCGCCGGCGCGCCCGCTTCGGTGCTCAACAGCCGCGCCGAGGGGGACTTTCTGGACAAGGTTCTGGCCCTGGACGATCCGGCCCGCGCCCTGATGAGCCGGGCCGCCGAGGCCGGCAGTCTCACCGCCCGGGGCTGGACCCGCACCCTGCGACTGGCCCGCACCATCGCTGATCTCGACCAGAGCGAGGGGGTGCGCCGCATCCACGTCGCCGAGGCCCTGATCTACCGTCGAACAGGGCCCGGGGCCGAGGAGGGCGTTGCGGCCCCGTCGGTGGCGGGATTTGGCCGGGCGCCGGCCAAGAATCCGTTCCAATGAGCGGGAACGGGTCATCGGCTCAAGATGCGCGACAACAAGGACCCTGGACCAGCGCGGCGTGATCCCCCCGGATGGCGCCTTGCTCCAGGAGGGCGTTACCGTCCCAGCAGCATCGCCAGTCTGGCGCCGATCAGCCGCACGAACAGCGAGGCGGGGTGGCCCTGATGGGTCGGGGCGGCGTCGGGCAGGGGCAGCTCGGAGCGGCGCCGCCTGAGCATGGTGCGCATCTCGATCGGCGGCAGGTCGCCCTCGAAGCGGTTGCGCCAGGCCGACACCCAGTGGCCGGGACCAAACTTCAGATACATCGCGCTGTTGCAGCAGGTGGCCACCATCCGCCGGGTCGGCGCCGTCTCGCTCAGCCGATGACCGGCCAGAAGATCGGCTCCGGCCACACAGGCGAAGCGGTCGTCGCGCCAGGTCAGATAGGCGCTGCCGCCGTCCGGCTCCAGCGCCGGCGGGGCTCCCGGCAGGGCCTCGATCCTTCGCCCACCCTCCTGACAATCATTGCAGTAGCAGACGGCGCTGAGGATGGGCCGGCCCCGGGCCTCGTAGACGACCTTGCCGCACTGGCACCGGGCGCGAAGGGTCACGGCTGTCATGCGGTTCGTCCGTTGGATTGGCTCCTGCATGGTGGCAGGCCCCGACCGCCCCTGTCGAGGTCCGGCCAAGGTCCCGTCAGGCGGCCGGGTCCCCCGGACGGGGCCGTCGGACGGCCGCAAAGCCGTTCAGCATGGCCTCAAGTCCGAAGGTGAAAGCGTCCTCGGCGCGAGGGTCGGCCGTCTCCGCGCCCTGTTCAGCCAGGGCGGCGCCCAGGGCGTAGCGGGAGAGGGCGATGAACACGCCGCCTGCCTGATCCAGCGTGAACCCTTCCCGCTCAAGCCGGGCGAGGTTGCCGCGTATGCGCAGGGCGCGGCGGGCGGCGTTGGGCCGGGAGGCGGCCAGAAGCCGGGCCCCGTCACGATGCGACAGCGCCACCCTGCGTATGCCAAGCGCGCCCAGCGCCAGCCAGCTTCGCCACGACCCCGGCGCATCGGGCTCCGGCAGGGCGTCGGCCAGCAGGGCGTCGGCCATGTGGTCGCGAAGCTCGGCCATGGTCGCGAAATGCCAGTAGAGCGAGGGGCTGCTGATGCCCAGGGACGCGGCCAGCCGACGGGTCGACAAGGCCTCGAGCCCGACCTCCTGCAACAGGGCGAGCGCACGGGCGATGATGGCCTCGCGGGTCAGCGTTTCGCGGGCTGGGGCGGCGGACAGGTCCTGGGACAAGGGCGGGGCTGGACTCCGGTTGGGGGTTTACCTATCACTGATAGGGACGAGAGTTTCAAGCCGGGCCGTCAGAGCCTGCACGGGAGGGGAAGAGATGATGCGATCCGCGATCCTGGCGCTGGGGGCGATGATGGCCCTGGCCGCGACACCGGCCCTGGCGGCGGAGATCGCCGGCGCCGCCTGCACCGACCCTGCACCCGCGCGTTGCGACGGGATGGACTGCACCGCCTCGCCGGTGCTGGCCGACCCGGGCAATGCGACGGACCCCAAGACTGGCCGCAAGTTCTTCCTCGACTTTCCCTGCGACCTGAAGCCGGGCGAGAAGGTGATCTTCATCCTCAACATTCACGGGGCTGGCTCGATCGGCAACTGGCAGCGCCATTACTTCCCGGCCCTCGACTACAAGACCGGCTACCGGCTGGTGATCGCCACCCCGACCGCCAACGGCTCCGGCGCCATCGGCGCCGGCCCGCCGATCCGCATGTGGATGCCGGCCGAGGACGACGCCTATCTGCAGAACATCAGCGATCTGGTGATCGACAGCCTCGGCGCGAAGACTATCAAGGCCTTCTGGCTGGCCGGCCACAGCCAGGGCGGGTTCACCTCGCGGCGCATCGTCTGTTCCGACTATTTCAGGGACAAGGTCGACGGCTGGCTCAGCCTGTCAGGCGGCCGCATCGGCCAGGCCCCCGTCGTCGCCGACTTTGGTCCGCCCAAGCCCGACGGCTCTCCGCCGGATCCGCGCCCGCCGGGCCCCTCGATCATGAGCTATGACGCGACCCCGGCCTGCGATTTCTCCCATATCTACGAGATCGGCGAACACGAGATCACCGCCCTGCCGACCACCTCGCCCTGGGCTGACAAATACGGCTGCGGTCCCCGTGTGCGGCAGGAGGACATCATCGACGAGGCCCCTGGCCATGTCTGGGACTACGCCAGGGTCGGCCACAAGCCCTGGGGCATGAAGGCGCGGCCGGGAACGGCGCAGGTGTGGATCTATCCCGGCTGCAAGGGCGATCGGCTGGTGGCCGACGTCGTCCGCCTGGACAAGGGCCATACCGAGGGGCTGGAGCCGCACGTCACCGAGGCCATCGTCAGGATGATCGCGGCGGCCCCGGGCGGCAAGCTGGCGGGCGGCGGGAAGTAGGTCCGCCGGACGCCGCGGCGTCCGGCTGTTGCCCCCGCCGCCCTCAACCCCTAACCCTCTGCGCCGGGCGCCTGAGGGCGGGGAGGACTTTGGATGGCGTCGCGTCAGGCCGTGTTGGGGATGGAGCGGGCCAGCTTTCACTATGGCGCGACCCCGGTGTTCGAGAATGTGTCGTTCCTGCTCGACGGGGCGCGGACCGCCCTGGTCGGGGAAAACGGCGCCGGCAAGTCGACCCTGCTGAAGTGCCTGTCGGGGGACCTGGAGCTGGATCACGGCCAGGTCGTCCGATCGCGGGGCCTGCGGGTGGGTCTGTTGCCGCAGGACACCCCCGAAGGGTTTGGCGACAAGCCGGTTCGCGAGGTGCTGCGGACTTCGCTGGAGAAGATCGGCGCCGGAGACGACGACTGGCGCATCGATGTGCTGCTGGACGAGATCGGGGTGGCGCCGGAGGTGGCCGAGCAGACCTTCGGCTCGCTGTCGGGCGGTTGGCAGAGGCTGTTGCTGATCGCGGCGGCGGCGCGGCTGGAAGAGCCGGACGTGCTGATCCTCGACGAGCCGACCAACCACCTGGATCTGGCCAACATCAACCAGCTCGAGCTGTGGCTGACCAGCGCCTTCGACGTCCCCATGCTGATCGTCTCCCACGACCGGGAGTTCCTCAATCGGGTGACCGACCGCACCCTGTTCCTGCGCAGCGACGGGGTGCATGCCTTCAAGACCTCCTTCTCGGTGGCGCGGGAGGAACTGCTGCGGCGCGACGCCGTGGCCGCCAGCCATCGCAAGCTGGAGGAAAAGGAGGTCAAGCGGCTGGAGGCCGCCGCCGCCCGCTACAAGGTCTGGGCGGTCAAGAACCCCGAGCTGAACAAGCGCAAGGCGGCCATCGAGACCCGCATCGCCCGGATCGAGGAGAACCGGACGAGCGCCTACGCCGCCCGCGAGCGGCGGCTGGAGCTGTCCGACGCCGAGATCGACGCCAAGGTGGCCCTGCGGCTGGCCGACCTTGTCGTCAGGACGCCGGACGGCGCGCGCACCCTGCTGACCATCGATCGGCTCAGCCTGGCGGCGGGGGACCGGGTCGCCCTGCTGGGGACCAACGGGGCGGGCAAATCGACCCTGCTTGGGGCGCTGGCGGCGGCCTTCGACCCGGACAGCAAACATTACGACGGTCAGGCGGCGGTGCGGTTCAACCCGGCGACCCGGCTGGCGGTGTTCGACCAGTCGATGCGGGCCCTGCCGCTGAAATCGACGCTGCTGGACTATGTCGCCGCCGCCCCGGAGGCCAACGACAAGGACGCCGCCCGGCTGCTGGCCCAGGCGGGCTTTCCCTACGTCCGCATCCAGGGACCCATCAGCCTGCTCAGCTACGGCGAACGCTCGCGGCTGATGTTCCTGCGGATGAAGCTGGAGCGACCCAACCTCTATCTGCTGGATGAGCCGACCAACCATCTGGACATCGAGGGCCAGGAGGCGCTGGAGGCGCAGCTGGAAGAGTCCGACGTCAGCTGCATCTTCGTGTCCCACGACCGCTATTTCACCCGCACGGCGGCGACGAGGTTCCTGGAAATCCGCAAGGGTCGGCTGGTCGAGGTGGAAAGCCCGGACGCCTTCTTCGACGCTCAGGGGTGAGGCGGGGACCTCGGCCCCTGAAACGCTCGCCACACGCCGTTCGGCAAACGGAGCGTTAAGCCGCCCGGTCTAGGTTTGCGCGCCATGACCGACCGCGCCATCACGCCCGAACAGCTCGCCACCCTCAGTCACGAGTTTCGCACGCCGCTGAACGGGGTTCTGGGCATGGCGCGGCTGCTGGACGGCACCACCCTGACGCCGGAACAGAAGGCCTATGTCTCGGCGCTGAAGGAGAGCGGCGACCATCTGCTGGGGCTGATCAACGATGTGCTGGACCTGGCGCGGCTGGGGGCCGGCAAGGTCGAGCTGATGCCGGCGCCGATGCAGGTCGAGAACCTGTTGCGCCAGGTCGCTGAACTGATGAGCCCGCGCGCCCATGAAAAGGGCGTCGAAATCGCCTGGGCGGCCGCGCCGGGTCTCGGCCCGGTGATGGCCGATGAAGGACGGCTGCGTCAGGTGCTGCTCAATTTCGCCGGCAACGCGGTCAAGTTCACTCAGCAAGGCGGAATCCTGATCGCCGCCGAGCCGGCGGCGGGCGGGGCGATCCGCTTCACCGTCAGCGACAGCGGTCCCGGCGTGCCCGACGAGGCCAAGACGCGAATCTTCGAGCCTTTCACCCACGCCGATCCCAGCCACGGCGGCTCGGCCCTCGGCGGCGCGGGCCTGGGCCTGGCGATCGTGCGGCGTCTGGCCGACGCTCATGACGCCACCATCGGGGTCGAGGACGCCCCGGGCGGCGGGGCCCGCTTCTGGTTCACCGCTGTCCTGCCGCCGGCGGAAGAGACGCGCCCGGACCAAAGCCTGGCCGGGCGGTGGGTCGCCGTGGCCAGTCCCAGCGCCGTGGTCCGCGAGGCCGCCATCCGCCAGATCGAGGCCTGCGGCGGCAAGGCGGTGGCGGCCGCCGGCGTGGCCGGAGCGCTGGCAAAGGCGCCCAACGGCCCCGTGCTGCTGGTCGATCACGCCCTGCTCAAGGGCCGCCGGGCCCTCAGTCCACCGGCCGGACGGGCCGCCATCGTCCTGTTGCGGCCGGACGAGCGGGACCGGATCGGTCCCTGCCGCGCGGCCGGGTTCGCCGGCTATCTGATCAAGCCGCTGCGCCGCGCCTCCCTCGCCGACCGGGTGCTGGCGGCCTGTGACGCCGCCCCGGCGCCGGAAGCCCAGCCGCCGGAGGACGACGAACGCATCGCCGCCGCCGCCGCGCCGGGCGCCCGGGTGCTGCTGGCCGAGGACAACCCGATCAACGCCCTGCTGGCCCGCACCCTGCTCGAGCGGGAAGGGGCGGTTGTCGATCGCGCCGCCAGCGGCGAGGAAACGCTCGCGGCCATGGAGGCGGGAACCTATGACCTGATCCTGATGGACGTGCGGATGCCCGGAATGTCGGGGATGGAAGCGTCCCGGGCGCTACGGGCGCGAGGCGTCACCACCCCGATTGTCGCCCTGACCGCCGACGCCTTCGAGGACGACCGCCGCGCCTGTCTGGCGGCGGGCATGGACGACTTCCTGGTCAAGCCCCTGACCCCCGCCTCGCTGCGCGGCGCCCTGACCCGCTGGGCCCGCTGGACGCCGGCTGCGGCGCAAGGCAGGTTGACGGGCTAGAGCGGGGACCTTGGTCCTCACCTTTGTGAGGGGAACCCCATGGCCAAGGCCGTTGCGACGGACAGCAAGCCCCAAGGCACAAGCGCCAATCAACTGCTGTTCGGATTTCAGGGCCGGGCGGCACGGGCGCCGTTTTGGCTGGTCGCCATCGCAGGCGCGGCCGTCTTCGCGCTTTTCTGGGGGATGGTGAACCTCAAGCCACCAGTTGATCCCGCCGCGCCGGCGCTGGCCATGCCACCAGGCTACGAGGTGCTGGCGGCGCTGCCCTGGATCATCGCGTTAGGTCTGATCTGGCCTTTGGCCGCCATCGGAGTGAAGCGCTGCCACGATCGTGGCCGAAGCGGCTGGTGGATGCTTCTGGCGCTCGTTCCGGTCGCCGGTCAGCTCTGGTGGCTGATCGATCTGGGCTTACTGGCAGGCCAAGCCGGGGCCAACCGCTTTGGAGAGCCAGCTTCGGCCAGCGGAGAGGATGCACAGGACCTTCGTAGCACCACCGTGATGTTCTTCCTCGGCTTTTCGGCTGGTCTTCCTAACCTCTTGGTCTTTGGCACCCTGACCATCTGGCTTCGCGACGAAGGGCTGAGCCTGACAACGATCACTATGTTCGGCCTTGCCACCATGTGGACGGCGCTAAAATTCCTCTGGGCGCCAATCATCGACCGTACAAGCGTGCCAATTCTGACCCCTTTGCTTGGCCATCGTCGATCGTGGATGTTGGTCTCGCAGGTGGTGCTTGTGCTGGCCCTGTGGATGATCTCCGGCACCGACCCGAAGTCAAATCTCGCGATGATGGCGCTGTTTGCGGTGCTGGCCAGCTTTGCCTCGGCCAATCAGGACATCGTCATCGACGCTTGGCGGATCGAGGTTGCGGAGGATGCCAAGCAGGGTGCGATGGCGGCCGCGTATCAGTGGGGCTACCGGATTGCACTTGTTATTGCTGGCGCGGTTCCCCTTATCCTGGCCGAGGTCTACTCTTGGAGTATCTCCTATGCGGTGATGGCGGCGCTGATGGCGATTGGCATTGCTGCGACTCTGTTCGCTCCGCGTGAAGCTCAACATCAGATTCGGCCCATCGACACCGGCGAGCTCAAGCCGAACATCGCTGGCGAAATCGTTGAGTGGATCATTCGCGCCGCCATTTTGACAGTTGGCGCTTTGACCCTCGGTGTCGGCCTGTCGGGCAGCCCGGACTTTGCAGCCGCCATCCTTTCCGCGCTCGGGGTCCCGGATATGGGTGCAGCTCTCAAGGCCGGTTGGGATGGCGACTGGCGCCCGGTCTTGCTCGTTGGCTCCGTTGTGGGGGGCTTTGGCCTCATTGTCTTGGCTGCCTTGCCAATTCCTGGCTTTCGAACCCGTCCCGGCGTCATCCTATTCTCGACGCTGCTGAGGCCGGTAGTCGAATTTTTCGAGCGGTACGGCAGCGTGGCCGGACTGATCCTGGCACTGATTTGCGTCTACCGGGTCGCTGACTTCCTGCTCAACGTTAACGGCGCCTTCTATCTCGATCTTGGCTTTACAAAGTTGGAAATCGCTGAGGTCCAGAAGGTGTTCGGGGCGATCATGTCGATCTTCGGGGTCACGCTCGGCGGTTGGTCGGTGTTGAAGCTGGGCATGATGCGGACCTTGATTATTGGTGCTCTACTGGGCTCGCTTAGCAACCTCGCCTTTGCGTGGCTGGCGATGGAGGGTCACAGCATCTATGGCCTTATGATCGCCATTGCGGCTGACAACGTTGGTGGCGGTTTCGCAGGCACCGCGCTTATCGCCTATATGTCCAGCCTAACGGGGCAGGGCTTTACCGCTACGCAGTATGCCCTGTTTTCATCTCTCTATGCCTTGTTCGGTAAAGTGCTGGCCAGTCAGTCGGGCCGTATCGTCGAAGGCGTCGCCAAGTCTGCGAACGAGGGAGGCGCCTTTTCCGGCATCAACGCCTGGATGGGCGGCCTTCCTGCTGAAACCTACGCAGGCGCGTTAGCCAAATCGGGCGTCTCGCCGGCGGCTCTTGGGACCGGCTATCTGGTTTTCTACGTCTACACGACTATCGTCGGACTTCTCGCCATTGCTTTGACATTCGTTGTTGCTGCGAAGAACCCGCAACCGAAGGCGACTGCCGAATCCACGGCCTAGGCAACCAGGCAGACCACCTGCGCAACCCGCAGGTCGCGGCGCAGGGCGTCGGCAACGCGGCCGTAGTTTTCTGTGTTGACCCGCTCTCCGGCGGCGAAGTCCGAGGCGGAGTGGCCCGAGGCGCGCATGGCGGCCAGCAGGGTTTCGGGGGTGGTGGTGTAGATGCGTCCCCGGCGCGGGGCCTCGGCCACGGTGACGCCGATGACCCGGCCGGCGGCGTCCAGGGCCGGGGCGCCGGACAGGCCTGACAGGGGGCCTTTCAGGGTGTTGGTGCGGCCGACCTCGGCCCAGACCAGAACCGGCTCGGTGCGGGCGCCGCGCCCTCGCACCACAAGGTTTTCCCGCCCCAGCAGTCGCGAGGCGATCTCGCCGGGCTTGCCCTGCGGAAAGCCCGGGTGGAAGGCGCGGGCCCCCCGGCGCAGGCTGGAGGCGTCGGCGGCGGCGATCACCGGCATGGCCGGAGAGCCGCCCTCGGTGGTCAGGACGGCGGCGTCGCCGCTCATGTCGACGGTCACCCGGGCGGCGACTCCGCGCCCTTCCGCCACGACGATGGCGACCTGGGGACAGCCCTCGACAACGTGGCGGGCGGTGATCCAGACCCCGCGATCGGCGATGGAAAAGGCGGTTCCACTGCTGGGCTGCGGCTTGTCCTGCATCTCGACGACCACCGAGGGGTCGAAGGGCGAGGCGGGGCCGAGCGGCACATCCTCGGACCCCGGCACCGGCGGCGGCGGGGCGGGGGCGTCGGCCTTTTCCCGGCGACCGACCGAGGCCATCACCAGGGCGAGCACCACCGCGCCGTAGATCGTCCAGTCAGGAAGCCGTGGAAACTGCATCGCCTGCTTCGTGACCGGTCAGACGGCGATGGCGGCGGAAAGGATCAGGGCGGTGGCGATCTTGGCCCCGAACAGCAGGATGGCCGCGCTCATCTCGCCGTCCTGGATGCGCTGGGGCAGACCATGCAGGACAAAGTCGGTCAGCCGGAAGATCAGCAGCTGCACGAAGATGGCCCCGACGCCCCACAGCCCGATCTCCAGCAACGAGGTCGAGGTGGTCAGGGCAGTGCAGAGAGGAATGGTCAGACCGATCAGGACCCCGGCGAAGGACAGGGCGGCCGCCGAATTGCCCTCGCGGATCAGGGTGATTTCCTTGTGCGGGGTCAGCATCGCATAGAGGCCGGCGCCGAGCACCAGCATCACCGCCGTGACCCCGGCCTGCATCAGGGCAAGGGGAAAGCCGTTGGCGAAGGCGGCGATTTCCGGAGACTGCAGTTCAGGCGGCATCGCGGGTCCCGATTGGCAACAAGGCCTTGGTTAGCACGCCCTGACGGGCGACAGACAATCTTCTCGCCGCGGGGGCGCCGGCTCTCCGCAGAGGGGAGCGCGCCCTCAAGCCGCAGCTTCGTTCTTGCGCCGGGCGCTGGCGCGGATCTTTTCGCTTTCGCTCTTCAGCTGGCCGCAGGCGGCCAGGATGTCGCGGCCGCGCGGGGTGCGGATCGGCGAGGCGTAGCCGGCCTTGTTGAGGATGGCGGCGAAGGTCTCGATGGCGCCCCAGCCGGAGCATTGGTAGGGGCTGCCGGGCCAGGGATTGAACGGGATCAGATTGACCTTGGCCGGAATGCCCTTGAGCAGGGCGACCAGGGCGCGGGCCTCGGCGGGGCTGTCGTTGACCCCCTTCAGCATGACGTATTCGAAGGTCACGCGCCGGGCGTTGCTGAGACCCGGATAGGCGCGGATGCCGGCCATCAGCTCGGCGATCGGATACTTTTTGTTGAGCGGCACCAGCTCATTGCGCAGCTCGTCGTTGGTGGCGTGCAGGCTGATCGCCAGCATGGCCTGGGTGCGCTCGCCCAGCGCCTGGAGCTGCGGCACGACGCCGGAGGTCGAAACCGTGATCCGCCGCCGGCTGATGCCGATGCCCTCGTTGTCGCTGAGGATGTCGAGAGCGTCGCTGACCGCGTCGAGGTTATAGAGCGGCTCGCCCATGCCCATGAAGACGATGTTGCTGAGCAGGCGGTCGGCCTTGTCGGAGGGCCATTCGGCCAGGTCGTCCTTGGCCACCTGCACCTGGGCGACGATCTCGGCGGCGGTCAGGTTGCGCACCAGGGCCTGGGTGCCGGTGTGGCAGAAGGTGCAGTTGAGCGTGCAGCCGACCTGGCTGGACACGCACAGGGCGCCGCTGCGGCCGACGTCGGGGATGTAGACGGTCTCAATCTCGATGCCCGGGGCGGTGCGGATCAGCCACTTGCGGGTGCCGTCCTTGCTGACCTGCCGCTCGATCACCTCCGGGCGGGCGATGGTGAAGGTCTCGGCCAGCCGGGCGCGGGTCTCGCCGGAAACATTGGTCATGTCGGCGAAGTCGGTAACCCCGGCCTGGTGCATCCAGCGCCAGATCTGGCTGGCCCGCATCCGCGCCTTGTCGGCGGGGACGACATCGGCCTCGACCAGGGCCGCGCGCAGGCCCTCGCGCGTCAGCCCGGAGAGGTTGACGGGAACGACGGGCTTCGTCGCCCGGGTAAGGTCGAGGGTGGTGGTCAAGGCTTTGCGGGGTCCGGTTGCGGCGGGCTCAATAGCAGATGGGGGCGGTTTTCGGAAATCGCCAAGCTTTTCAGCCCTCCCGCCCGCTATTTCGCCGAGGACTTCACGGCCGGAGCGCCCTGCTTGCGGCCTTCCCGCATCAGCGCGCCGCAGTTGGCGTCCTCGGCCAGGCCCGGATCAACGAAGGCCAGAACCGCGCTGAGCGGAGTCAGCAGCGTGCCCAGGGCGACGGCGACGCCGCCCTGACCGATCAGCTCGCCGGTCTTGACCCCGACCCTGGGGCTGGCCAGCGGGCCGGAGACGGTTATCGGCGCGAACACCCGCAGCAGGCGGGGCTTCTTGGAGTCGCCCTCGAACCGCAGGTTCAGGGTCTCCTTGCCGAAGTTGATGGTTCCCTTGCCCTCGACCAGCACCACGCCGGTGTCGGCGACGATGTGGTTGGCGCGGGCGACGCCGTCCTTGACCTGGAAATCGGCGACGGCGCAGCGCAGCGGCGTCTGCTTGGGGTCCTCCGACAGCAGCAGGATCAATCCCTTGCTGACATTGACTCCGAGAAGTTCGGCGAAGGCCTGGCGCACCTGCCCGCCGGGAGAGACCACGGTCAGGGAGCCGTTGGCGGTCGAGGCGGCCTTGTGCAGCGAATTGCCCGTGCCGCTGATCCTGATGCGGGCGACGAGCCGACCCTCGATCACCGGCTGGCCCTGCACCTTGGTGGTGATCCAGTTTTCGATGTGCGACCCGGTCATGCGAAAATCGAGGTCTGTGCGCGGGACATCCTTGCTGGCGTCGAGGGTGAAGCCGCCCCGAATGTCGCCGCGATCCAGGCTGAAGGCGACGGGCGTCCCCTTGAGCACGCCGTCCTTGAGAGTGAGGTCCAGGGACACCTTGCGCAGCGGCAGCCCGGGCGCATTGACCGCCTCGGCGCGATAGCTGACCCGGGCGTCCATCGACCGGATGCGTTCGACCTGCAGGGTGGCGTCGGAAAGCAGCCGGCCGCTGGCGCGCTGGCGCCCGGCCATGGCCACCTGATCGGGCGAGGCGGTCTCGCCCTTGCCGGTAGACGGCGCCATGCCGAACAGGCTGCCCAGGTCGTCAAAATCCAGCCGGCGGGAGCGCAGATCGGCGATCAGCAGCGGCCTGTCGCGATCAGTCTCGACGGTGAGCTGTCCGGCGATGTCGCTGTCGCCGATTCGGCCACTCAGGCCGTTGAGATGGAAGCGGCCATGGTCGCGCACCAGTCCGGCGCTGACGCTGTAGGGTCCGGTGTTGGGCAGGGCCAGGCCGGTCAGGACGTAAAGATCGTTGAGATCGGCCCCGGAAATGGCGAACCGGGCGCCCAGCAGGTTGAGATCGAACGGCCGGTCGATCTGGCCATCGGCGGAGATGCGGGTGGCCCCGGCCCTGACCTTGGCCTGGAAGGCGTAGGGCCGGTCCGGAGAGATGTTCAGCAGCGGCGACCCGGTCACATCGGCCTCGAATACCGCCGCGTTCAACTGTCCGCGACCGGTCAGATGAAAGCGCCCGGCCCCCTCGCCGGTGGTGCTGTCGCGGGTTGTCACCGCGCCCTTGAAGCGGGCCTGCCGCTGGGCGTCGTCGATGGTCAGGTTGGCGTGATCGATGATCAGGCGGCGAATGGCCGGCAGCTTCGGCGCGGTGGACGACTTGCCGCCGCCGAATTGCCAGTTGGCGCGGCCCGAGGCCTCGCGGATCAGATGGACGTCGGCGCCGGTCACCCGGATCAGACCCAGCACCGTGCGGCCGCGGATCAGGTCGAGCAGCTGAAGACTGACTTCCAGCTTGCCGACGGTGGCCATCTGCGCGCCGTCCGCCTTGTCTCGGGCCCAGGACGGCTGGCCGATGCGCAGGTCGTTGACCTCGGCGCGGGGCGTCAGGGACCATGGATGAACATCGAGATCGCCGGCCAGCACCACGGGACGCTGCAGCTGCATCGAGGCGATGCGGCCGATCGGGCCCCGCACCCAGTTCCAGTCGAACAGAATGATCAGGGCGGCGAGGCCGCAGAGCAGCACCGCCAGGCCGATCATCATCGCCCGGACCGCCGCCGGCTTATGCCGGGCCCGACGGGCGGCGCGGTCCTCGGCGGTTTCGGGCTCGAACGCGCGGGAGACCGCTTCGCGGGCCTGACCGGTCAGGCGTGAAATGGCGTCTCTAAGCGGCCTGACTGCGGTCTGATTCAAGAAATTGCTCCGGGAGCCCCGGAACCTAACGCGCGACCCCCGGCGCCCGGTTCCCGGATCGCCGGGACCGGGGCGCGCCGTCTCTAGTAGACCAGCCTGAAACCGGCCACGGCGGCGGCGGCGGCCAGGAAGGCCAGGATGACCAGCACTTCTGACGTCTTGAACAAGGGTCCGTTCGGTGAGCGCATCTATATCCCCCGGTGTTTCATTCTGATCCAGCCTCGGCAGACCGTCGCAAACCACGGGCCAGCGTTGCGGGCGCCGGCGGGGTCTGGCAGGAGGTCGGGATGATCTCGCGGCGACACCTGACGGCCGGTCTGGCTCTGGCGGTTCCGGCGACCCTGGCGGGCGGCGGACTGGTCTCCGCGCGGGGCGGCGCCATCACCCTGTTCGCGGCCGCATCGCTGGAGACGGCGCTGACCGCAATCGGCCGGTCGTATCGCGACCGGCCGGGCGCGCCGCTGCGGCTGGCGTTCGGCGCCTCCTCGGCCATGGCCCGGCAGATCGCCCAGGGCGCCCCCGCCGATCTCTTCATCAGCGCCGACATCGACTGGATGGACTGGCTCCAGGCCCGGGGCGGGGTTGTCGCCGGCACCCGGCGCAATCTGCTGGCCAATCGCCTGGTGCTGATCGCCCCGAAGGCCTCGAATGTCAGGTTGCGGATCGGTCCCGGCATGCCGCTTGCGGCGGCCCTGGGCGGAGGACGACTGGCGGTTGCCGATCCCGCCGCTGTGCCGGCCGGAAAATACGCGCGCCAGGCCCTGACCCATCTGGGAGTCTGGGACAGTGTTCAGGCCCGACTAGTCCCGGCGGAGAATGTGCGGACCGCCCTGGCCTATGTCGCCCGGGGCGAGGCCCCCCTAGGGGTGGTCTATGCGACCGACGCGGCGGTCGAGCCCCGTGTGCGGGTGATCGGGTTCTTTCCCGACGCCAGCCACAGGCCGATCGTCTATCCGGCGGCGCTGGTCAGGGATTCGGTCGCCGGGCGGGCGGTGCTGTCGCATCTCTCGAGCCCGGCCGCCATGGCCAGCTTCCGCGCCCAGGGCTTTCGCCAGCCCTGACGCCTGCTACGGCGTCTTTCCCGGCCAGGTCAGATAGCCGTCGCGATCAACGCCGGTGTAGCCCTGATAGTGGCGCCGCCGACCGTGGCCGCCGCGCCGGCCGTCACGCATCTCGCCCCGCGACTCATAGCCTTCGGAATAGCCATAGGCGTAGCCGCTTTCGGAGCGGCTCTCGCGGCGCGAATAGCGCTCGCTTTCCTCGATGCTGACGGAGGTTCCGGACCGGTACCCGCCGCCGGACCCGACGCGCCGGTAGCCGCCGGCCAGATCCTCATCCAGATAGCCGACCCCCTCGGTGCTGGACCGGGAGACATATCGCGCGCCGCCGCCGCTGTGCTTCCAGCGGCGCACGACCTTGCGGTGATAGCCGGCCTCTGCAGGGACTGGCGCGGCGACCGGCGGCGCGACGGGGGTCGCGGGCGGCGGAGCCTCTGCCGTCTTCGTCGGCGCGGGCGTCGGGCAGGTGTTGGCGCAGCAGCAGTCCTTGTCCGCGTGACGCGTCGCCAGCTCGTCGCAGGCGCTCAGGATCAGGGCCGACAGGCCGATCAGGGAAAGGGCGAATATCCGCATGGCAGCGATGCTTTCGACGCGACAATCGACCGACCATGCGCCCGCAAGCCGCCGAAAACCCGGGGTTTCCCCCGCCGGTGGAGGGTTAAGGTTATCGCACCCGCAGGCCGGGAAGTCGCCGCACGGCCCATACCACCCCGAGGCCAGCGGCGATGCCGACGCTGTTGGCGACCGCGTCGACCGGATCGCCCTGGCGACCAAGGCCCATGACCGATTGCAGGACCTCCACCCCGATCCCGGCGAGGAACAGGCCCAGCGCCAGCCGCCCGAGGCGGTTCGGGAAAGCCCAGGCCCCGACCAGCGACAGGCCCAGATAGGCGGTCGCGTGTTCGGCCTTGTCCCAGAAGGTCAGGGCCTGGGGCAGGTCCTCGCCCGGCGCCAAAGACAGCCAGGCGATCAGGGCGCAGGCCAGGGCGAAAAGGGTGATGCGGACAGGCGCGGGCGGGAAAATCAGGGACATCAAGGGTCTCGCGGTTGCGCCGGAGGCGGCGCGTCTCTAGCGTCCGCGCCGGTTCAATGGAGCGGCGGGCGGCATGACGGTCAAGGCGGTGATCTGGGATTTCGGCGGGGTGATCACCTCCTCGCCCTTCGAGGCGTTCAACCGGTACGAGGCGCAGATGGGTCTGCCGCACAACCTGTTCCGGACGGTCAATTCCACCAATCCCGACAGCAACGCCTGGGCCCTGTTCGAGCGCAACGAGATCGATGCGGCGGGCTTCGACGCGATGTTCCATGAGGAGTCCTCGGCGCTGGGCCATCCGGTGCGCGGCGCCGAGGTGCTGGGGCTATTGTCCGGCGACGTGCGACCGGGGGTGGTCGCGGCCCTGAAAGCCTGCAAGGCCGCCTTCAAGGTCGGTTGCATCACCAACAACGTCCAGACCGGCCACGGCGCCGGCATGGCCGGGACCAGAGCCAAGGCGGCGGCCGTGGCCGAGGTGATGGCCCTGTTCGACGCGGTGATCGAAAGCTCCAAGGCCGGCATCCGCAAGCCGGATCCACGCATCTATCAGATGATGTGCGAGCTGCTCGGGGTCGAACCCGCCGATTGCGTCTATCTCGACGACCTGGGCATCAACTGCAAACCGGCGGCGGCGCTGGGGATGAAGGCGATCAAGGTGTCCACCGAGGCCCAGGCGATGGCGGAACTGGCCGAGGTCACCGGGTTGAGATTCTAGCACCGGGGATCCTCTCCCTGAGGGAGAGGAAGGGCCCCGCCCGCGACGCGGATGGGAAGGTGAGGGTTTACGCCGTCGGGCGGAAACCCTGATCGCCCCTAAACCCTCATCCTCCCACCGCCTTCGGCGGCGGGCCCCTCCTTCTCCCTCAGGGAGAAGGTCTTGATGGAGAAGCCGATGACCCGACCCACGAAGATCGGCGCCGCCGAGGCGCTCAAGTCGCTCCCTGATTGGAAGGCGGCCGACGGTGAGCGCGACGCCATCGTTCGCACCTTCACCTTCAAGGATTTCAACGCCGCCTTCGGCTTCATGACCCGCGTCGCCCTGGCGGCGGAGAAGCTCGACCACCATCCCGAATGGTTCAATGTCTACAACCGGGTCGAGGTGTTGCTGGCCACCCATGACGCCGACGGCGTCACCGCGCTGGACGTGACCCTGGCGGGGATCATGGACGAGGCCGCCGCCGCTCTCTAGCGTCAGGTGCAAATCAGTCGGAGGAGACACCCATGACGTCAGCGACAGGCCGCGTGGCCGGCAAGAAGGCCTTCATCACCGGCGGGGCCCAGGGGCTTGGGGCGGGCGCCGCCCGTCGTCTGGCCGAAGAGGGCGCGAAGGTCGCGCTGGGCGATCTGAACCTGGAGGGGGCCCAGGCTGTCGCCGATGAGTTGAACGCCGCCCACGGCCGCGGAACGGCCTTCGCCTATCAGCTCGATGTCACCCGGGAAGATCAGTGGGCGGCGGCCCTGGAGCAGGCCAATGCGGCGATGGGCGGCATCTCGGTGCTGCTCAACAACGCCGGCATCAGCAAGGGCGGCGATCTGGAGCACTGCAGCCTGCAGGACTTTCGCGACGTGATGAGCGTCAATGTCGACAGCGTATTTCTGGGGGCCAAGCTGGCCATACCCTATCTGCGCGACAATCAGCCCGGCTCGATCATCAACATCTCCTCGATCGCCGGCCTGATCGCCAATCACAACGGCCCCGCCTACAACGCTTCCAAGGCGGCCGTCTGGCTTCTCTCCAAGAACATCGCCCTCTACTGCGCCAAGCAGAAGCTGGATGTGCGGTCCAACTCCATCCATCCGACCTTCATCGACACCCCGATCCTCGATCCCCTTCGCCAGCGGTTCGGCAAGGAGGAGGCGGAAGCCAAGCTGGGCCGGCAGGTGCCGCTGGGGCGTATCGGCATGCCCCGGGACATCGCCGACGCGGTGCTCTATCTGGCGTCGGACGAGAGCCGCTTCATGACCGGGGCGGAGTTGAAACTGGACGGCGGCATCAGCGCGATGTGACGCCGCGCCGGGTCAGTTGACCAGGATGGTTCCGACCAGCAGCTTTGCGCCGGGCTTGCCGAGCAGGCGGTCGGTTTCCCGCTGCATCTTCTGGGCGAGGTAGTCGGCGTCGGGGGGCGTGGCGGCCGGCAGGCCCGAGGCATAGATCTGCAGCACCTGGGCGTAGGCGGCCCGCAGGCGCGGCGTCGACTGTGTGGCCAGGCCGCGCAGCCGGTCGTCGGGAACGTCGATCCCGACCTCCATCGTCATCACCCCCCGGCTGCCGTTGCGGCGCAGGATCGAGGTCGTCAGGGTCTGGATCTGGACGAAGGAGGCGCCGCCGCCCTTCTTCTTCTCACCGCCGCTGGCGGCGGCGATGCCGGGGACGAGCGCCATCAGGGCGGCGAGGGCGAGGCGGCGGTTCATCCCCCTGTTCTGCACCTCTTTGGTTGATGGGCCATTTACGCGCAGGTGACAGAGGGCGCGACGCAGTCGAGAATCCGGGGCGATTCTGCAAAAGGGCTCCGATGACCCGCTTCGCCCCCAAGACGCTCGATCTCGACGGCCAGGTGATCCTGATCACCGGCGGCACCGGCTCGTTCGGCCGGCGATTCATCGAGACTGTGCTGACCCGCTACCGGCCGCGCAAGCTGATCGTTTACAGTCGCGACGAGCTCAAGCAGAGCGAGATGCAGCAGGACCTGCGCGAGAAGTTCAGCGCGGACGATTACGCGAAGATGCGCTTCTTCCTGGGCGATGTGCGCGACCGCTCGCGGCTGACCCTGGCCCTGCGCGGGGTCGACATCGTCATTCACGCCGCCGCGCTGAAACAGGTGCCAGCGGCCGAGTACAATCCCTCCGAATGCATCCAGACCAATGTGGTCGGGGCCGAGAACGTGGTCTGGGCCAGCCTGTCCAACCGGGTAAAATCGGTGGTGGCGCTGAGCACCGACAAGGCCTGCAATCCGGTCAATCTCTACGGCGCCACCAAGCTGGCCTCGGACAAGACCTTTGTGGCCGCCAACAACCTGTCAGGGGACCTGGGGTGCCGCTTCGCCGTGGTGCGCTATGGCAATGTCGTCGGTTCGCGGGGCAGCGTGGTGCCGCTGTATCGCCGCCTGCTGGCGCGGGGCGCGACAAGCCTGCCGATCACCGATGCGCGGATGACCCGCTTCTGGATCACCCTGGACGAGGGAGTGGACTTCGTCCTGTCCTCCCTGGAGATCATGCGCGGCGGCGAGATATTCGTGCCAAAGATCCCGTCCATGGCGATGCCGGACCTCGCCAGGGCCATGGCGCCCGACGCGGAGATCGAGATCGTCGGGATCCGGCCGGGGGAGAAGCTGCACGAGATCATGGTCGGGGCCGACGACGCCCGCCAGACCTGCGAGCTTGACGACCGCTATGTCATCGAGCCGGCCTTCGTCGAATACGCCCGCCAGCCGTTCGGACCGAAGGACGGCGCCAGGCCGGTTCCCGAAGACTTCGCCTACGCCAGCGACAGCAACAGCGACTGGCTGACGCCCGAAGGTCTGACAGAGATGCTGGACGCCCAGGGTGTCTGAAGGCTTCCTGCCCTATGGTCGCCAGACCATCGAGGAAGATGACATCGCCGCGGTGGCGCAGGCCCTGCGCGGCGATTTCCTGACCACCGGACCGACGGTCGCCGCCTTCGAGGCCGTGTTCGCCGAAAGGGTCGGGGCGGGCCATGCGGTGGCCTGTTCCAACGGCACTGCCTCGCTGCATCTGGCGATGATGGCCCTGGACCTGGGCCCGGGGGATGTCTGCATCGTTCCCTCGGTCACCTTCCTGGCGACGGCCAACTGCGCGGCCTATGTCGGCGCCGATGTGGTGTTCGCCGATGTCGACCCGGACAGCGGGCTGATGACGCCGCAGACCCTGGCCGAGGCGCTGGAGCGGGCGGCGGGACGGCGCGTGAGGGCGGTGCTGCCGGTGCATCTGCGCGGCGATGTCTGCAACCTGCCTGAACTGGCGAGGCTGGCGCGGGCGGCGGGGGCGGTGCTGGTCGAGGACGCCCCGCACGCCCTCGGCTCGACGATGGATTTCGGCGGCGGCCGCGAGCGGGTCGGCGACTGCGCCCATTCAGCGATGGCCAGTTTTTCCTTTCACCCGGTCAAGACGATAGCCACCGGCGAGGGCGGCATGCTGACCACCAATGACGCCGCCCTGGCCGGGCGGCTGAGACGGCTGCGAAGCCACGGCATGAGCCGCCCGGAGGGCGCTGCGCCCTGGATCTATGAGATGGAGCGGCCGGGCTACAACTACCGCCTGCCGGACATCAACTGCGCGCTGGGCCTGTCGCAGCTGGGCAAGCTGGACCGGTTCACCGCCCGCCGACGCGCCCTGACGGCGCTGTATGACGCCCGCCTGGCCGGCCTGGCGCCGGGTGTGAGGCCAGCGACCCGGCCGGCCTGGTCGGATCCGGCGCTGCACCTCTATTGCGTGCTGATCGACTTCGCCGGCCTTGGCGTGACACGGGAAGAGGTCATGCGACGGCTGGCCGGGGAGGGGATCGGCAGCCAGGTCCATTACATCCCCGTCCACACCCAGCCCTACTGGCGGGCGCGGCAGGGCGAACCGGCGCTGCCGGGCGCCGCGGCCTGGTATGATCGCTGCCTCAGCCTGCCGCTGTATCCGGCCATGCGGGACGACGATGTCGAGCGGGTCGCCAGCGCCCTTGAGAGGGCCCTGAAGCCTTGAGTTTCAGCCGCGTCGGAAGGCGCCGGTCAGCCGGGCATAGGCGGCGATGGCCTTGTCGGGGTGGCGGGTGAACAGGAAGTAGCCGACGGTGATCAGGCCGAAGACGGCGACCAGCAGTGGCTGGGGAACGTCGGCGCGCAGGGCCAGGGCCGCGCCGAGGCCCAGGGTCAGGGACAGGGCGCAGAGGGTCATCACCACGCCGGTCACGCTGAAGCCGCCGTCGAGCATCAGATGGTGGGCGTGGGTGCGGTCGGCGTGGAACGGCGACTGCTTGTGCAGCAGACGTCGGACGATCAGCACCAGGCAGTCGATCACCGGGGGGGCGATCAGGAAGGGCGCCAGCACCGGGGTCACCGGATAGACCGGGTTCTGGGTGAGGCGGAAGACGGCCCAGGCGATCACCAGGCCCAGATAGGCGCTGCCCGAATTGCCCAGGAAGATCAGGGCTCGCTTGCGCCAGGGCAGCCGGATGTTGAAGGCCAGATAGGCGGTCACGGCCCCGGCGATCACCGTCAGACCGTTGGCCAGGTCGGCGTTGCCGGCGTAGATCGAGGCGGCGACCAGCATCGCCACAGTGCAGAGGCACAGCGACCCGGCCAGGCCGTCGATCCCGTCGGCCATGTTAAGGGCGTTGATCAGTCCCACGGTGGCCGCCAGGGTGAAGGGAATCGACAGATAGCCGAGGTCCAGCGGTCCCAGACCGAAGGCCGGCCCGATGTTCTCGACCCGCACGTCGCCGATCAGGATGATGGCCAGGGCCGCGGCGGTCTGGGCCAGCACCCGCACCGGCCAGGGGATGTCGTAGATGTCGTCCAGCACCCCGATCACCACCAGAATCACCGCCGCCACACCCAGGCCGATGACTTGGGCGTTGGGCGGGGTCAACAGCAGGGCCGGAAGTATGGTGCCCACGGCGATGGCCAGGCCGCCGGTCACCGGCGTCGGGGCGGCGTGGTCCTTGCGGCCGCCCGGACGGTCCACTAGCCCAAGCTGGGCGGCGAAGGGCTGCAGCAGGAAAATGATGGCGGTGACCGCGCTGAAGGCCGCGACAAACTCAAGCGTCGTCGTGCGCAGGAACTGAGCCGTCAGAAACAAAGGTGATACCCCGATGTGTCGCGCCGTCGTCCGGGAGCGACCGCCGCGTCGAACCCCAAGGCAGGCTCACCCTTAGTGCCCCGGACCCAGACTGGCAACCGGACCGGAACAACAACAACTCCCGGGTAACTTTCATAATATTGTAAAAATCCAAACGGCTGTTCGATGGGCTTCCCCCCTTTTTGATCAAACGAACCCGGTCCGCGAAGAAGACTTGTGCAGATTCCGTCAAGGCGTTCGGATAACGCTGTTTGCGCCTTGACCTTGTGGAACGCCTCCCGGATAAGGCCGGGGTCGGGTGGGCGGGCGCTGCGGTAATACGGCGCGCGCAGATTTTGCGCGCCCGGATGATGCAGCCTCCGCGCCGCCCCGATCCAACTGGAGACGTCGTGTGATCGACCTGCACTGCCACATGCTGCCCGGCATCGACGACGGGGCGCCCGATCTGGAAACGGCCCTGCAGATGGCCCGCGTGGCGGTCGCCGACGGCATCGAGATCACCGCCTGCACGCCGCACATCTTCCCCGGCCTCTATGAAAACACCGGGCCCGGCATCCGTCAGGCGGTCATTGATCTGCAGGCGGAACTCGACAAGGCGGAAATCCCCCTGACCCTGACGACCGGCGCGGACGTCCAGCTTTGCCCCGACCTGGTGCCGGGCCTGCGTTCGGGCCGCATCCTGCCGCTGGGCGAGTCGCGCTACTTCCTGTTCGAACCGCCGCATCACACCGCCCCGCCGCGCATCGAGGATCAGGTGTTCGCCTCCATGGCCGCCGGTTATCACCCGATCATCACCCATCCCGAGCGGCTGCACTGGATCGAGAGCCACTACGAGACCATGCAGCGCATGGCCCACGCCGGCGCCTGGATGCAGCTGACCAGCGGCTCGGTCACCGGCCGTTTCGGCAAGCGGGCGCAATACTGGTCCGAGCGGATGCTGGACGAGGGGCTGGTGCATATCCTCGCCACCGACGCCCACAATCTGCGCAATCGTTCGCCCCTGCTGTCGCCGGCCCGCGACGCCGTCGCCGCCCGTCTGGGCGAGCAGGCCGCCATCGACATGGTGGTCACCCGTCCCCGGGCGGTGCTGGACGACGTCCCGCCCTCGCGGCTGCCCGATACCGTCGGATTGCCGAAACCGGCCGCGACGGGGTTGGGCTTCCTGCGACGTTTGTTTAAAGCAGCCTGAAAAGGCGTATCATCGCCGCAACTCAGCCGTTTGGGATAGTTAGATGATCAGAGCCTTGGTTTTTGCGGTGATGGCCAGCCTGTTCCTGGCGGCCTGCGCGGATGGCGGTTCGGGCGCGATGTCCAAGGACGCCCTCTATGGTCAGGCGCTTCCGCCGCCCGATCCGGCCAAGGCGATCGCCAGCACCGAAGAGTACCGGGTCGGCCCGATGGACGTGCTGGACGTGGCGGTCTTCCAGTCTCCGGACCTGACGCGCGTGGTTCAGGTCGACGCTTCGGGCCATATCGGCATGCCGCTGATCGGCGCCGTGCCGGTCGCCGGCAAGACCGTCACCGAAATCCAGGCTGACCTGACCGCCCGGCTGAAGGAGCGCTACCTGCGGTCCCCGGAAGTCACCGTCGCCGTCAAGGAATTCGCCAGCCAGAAGGTGACCGTCGACGGGTCCGTCACCCAGCCCGGCGTCTATCCGCTGGTCGGCAAGACCACCCTTATGCAGTCGATCGCCATGGCCCGGGGCGTGGATCGCCTGGCCAACCACAAGCGGGTGGCGATCTTCCGCAATGTGAACAGCCAGCGGATGGTCGCGGTGTTCGACCTCGACCAGATCCGCTCCGGGAAGATGGACGATCCGCAGATCTACGCCAACGATGTGGTGTTCGTGGACCGCTCCGGCTCCAAGAGCCTGTTCCGCGACGTGATCAGTTCCGTGCCGTTGATGTCGGTTTTTGTTCCGGTCCTCTAGTCGGTCGGCGTTGCAACATATTAGAGACGCGTCGGGCGAGGCCCGGTCGAGGGGTTTGAATTGATATGAACGGCGGCAACGGCGGCAACGGCGGCGACAATGACGAAACCTGGGACGGCGAGCCCGAGGGGCGGACCTACCTGACGACGGCGATGCCGCGTCCCCTGGTGGTGCGCGGCAACCGCGCCCTGGCGGCCGGCATCAATCCGCAGGACGACGGTCAGAACCAGCCCGAGATCAATCTGCTGGCCTACTGGCATGTGCTGGTGAAACACCGGCTGGTCATCGCCGGCGCCGTCGGGGTGATGCTGATCCTCGGCCTGATCGCGACCCTGCTGACCACCCCGGTCTATCGCGCCTCGACGACCATCCAGATCGATCGGGAAGCGGCCAATATCACCAACATTCAGGACGTGACGCCGGACGATTCCCGCAACGTCGAATTCTACCAGACCATGTACAGCCTGCTGAAGAGCCGCAGCCTGGCCAAGCGGGTGGTGCAGAAGGCCAATCTGGCCTCCGACCCCCAGTTCATGGACCAGCGCCAGCCCTCGCTGCTCGACAGCATCGGCAGGGTGTTCGGACGCAAGCCGCGCGAGACCGCGCCCCTGACCGGAACCCGCGAGCGCCGCGAACGGGCGGCGACGGGCATCCTGGCCGCCGGCCTGTCGGTCGATCCGATCCGCAACTCGCGGCTGGTGAAGATTTCCTACTCCAGTCCCAATCCGGTGATCGCCGCGCGCATCGCCAACGCCTTCGGCGAAAACTTCATCACCGCCAACCTCGACCGACGGTTCGAGTCGTCCAACTTCGCCCGCGGCTTCCTTGAAGAGAAGCTGCGCGAGTCCAAGCAGAAGCTGGAGGATTCCGAGCGGGCTCTGGTGGCCTATGCCCAGGACCAGGGGATCTTCAACCTCAGCGCCGCCAACGCCGGCGCGCCGGGGGGCGGCAGCTCCGAGGGCACCGCCACCACCTCCCTTACCGCCACCGATCTGCTGAGCATGAACACCGCGCTCAGCACGGCCAAGAGCGAGCGCATCCGCCTTGAGCAGCGCTGGCGCCAGGCCCAGGGCGCCAGCGGCCTCAGCATTCCTGAAGTGCTGCAGAGCCCGACCATCCAGGCCCTTCGTCAGCAACAGGCCAACCTCAACGCCCAGTACCAGCAGCAGCTGGTCCAGAAGCTGCCCGATCACCCGGACATGCTGCAGCTGAAGGGGCAGATCGACGAGGTCGACCGGCAGATCAAGGCCGAGATCGAGAATATCCGCCAGGCCATCTACCAGTCCTACCAGATCGCCCTGAAGCAGGAGAATTCCCTGCAGTCGCAGGTCTCCGGCCTCAAGGCCGGGGTGATGGACCTGCGCGGCCGGTCGATCCAGTACAACATCCTGCAGCGCGAGGTGGAGACCAACCGCACCCTCTATGACGGCCTGCTGCAGCGCTACAAGGAGATCGGGGTCGCCGGCGGCGTCGGCGCCAACAACGTATCCATCGTCGATCGGGCCGAAACGCCCCGCGCGCCCTACAAGCCCAACATGATGCTCAACCTGCTGATCGCCGCCGGCGTCGGCCTGTTGCTGGGCCTGGGCGCCGCCTTCGGTCTGGAAAGCCTCGACGAGACCATCAAGGTTCCCGAGGACATCGAGGGCAAGCTGGGCATGCCGCTGCTGGGCGCCATCCCGATGCTCGACAAGGGCGTCACCCCGGAAGAGGCGCTGGCCGATCCGAGAAGCGCCTTCTCCGAGGCCTACTACTCGGTGCGGACCGCGCTGCAGTTCTCCACCAACGAGGGCGTGCCGCGGAACATCCTGGTCACCTCGGCCCGGCCGTCGGAAGGCAAGTCGACCACCTCGGTGGCCCTGGCCAAGAACTTCGCCAAGCTGGGCATGAATGTGCTGCTGGTCGACAGCGACCTGCGCAACCCGTCCCTGCACCGCACTCTGCGGGCCGATTCCAGCGCCGGTCTCAGCAACTACCTGACCGGCTCGGCCACCCTGATCGAACTGGCCCAGGCCACCGACCAGCCGAACCTGGCCTTCATCCCCTGCGGACCGCTGCCGCCCAACCCCGCCGAACTGCTGGCCGGCGCCCGCATCCGGGCCCTGATCGCCGAGGCCCAGCAGCACTTCGATCTGCTGATCATCGATGGTCCGCCAGTCATGGGTCTGGCCGACGCCCCGCTGCTGGCCAGCTCCGTCGCCGGGGTGATCCTGGTCATCGAGGCGGGCACCACCCGCCAGGGCCTGGCCAAGGCCGCCCTGCGCCGCCTGGGCTTGGGTCACGCCCGGGTCCTGGGCGCCCTGCTGTCGAAGTTCAGCGTCAAGCACGCCGGATACGGCTACGGGTATGGCTACGGTTACGGCTACGCCTACAACTACGAATACGGCTCGAACGACACCAAGAAGCTCGGCCGCGGCAAGGGCTGATCGGGCATGCCGGCCTCATCTACGGACGAGGCCGGGCGGCCGGGGGTTATCCTGCGGGTCGTGCCGCCGCCGCCTCCGGAACCGCCGCCGCGACGGACGCCGCCCTGGCGCGACATCCTGCTGGCGGCCGGGCTCGCCGCGGCCGGGATTTGGCTGGCCGTCACCATCGTCACCGGCTCCCTGGCCGACGCCCGCGCCGACAAGGCGCCCGCCGCGGCCCTGAAGCTGAGACCGGATCACGCCGGCGCCCTGGCAAGGGCGGCTGAAAAGCGCCTCGAGGTCAGTCGCATCGACGCGGCGGGCCTGGCCGCCGTCAGACGCGACGCCCGCCGCGCCCTGCGCCTTGATCCGACCCAGAGCTCGGCCTTCCGCAGTCTGGCCTTCGTCGCCGGGGAGGATGGCGACATGGCCGGCCAGAGACGGCTGATGACCATCGCCGGCGACCGGATGAAGCGGGACATCCCCGCCAATCTCTGGCTGATCTCCGACAGGCTGAAGGCGGGGCGACTGGCCGAAGCGGTGCAGCGGGCCGATGGCCTGATGCGAGCCTGGCCGGTGTCGATGCGCACTCGGGTCGGCGACCAGCTGGTGGCGGTGGCCGCCGCCCAGGGCGGGGCGCCGATCGTGGCGAACCTGCTGGACAGCGAGCCGCCGTGGCGGCTGTCCTTCCTGTCGGGCATGGCCAAGGGCGACCTGAACCCCGGCGCCGCCATGGCGCTCTACACGGCGATGAGCAGCGGTCGCCATCCTCCGAGCGAACAGGAGACGAGCTTTCTCGTCGGGCGGCTGGTGCGGGACGGCCTGTTCCAGGAGGCCTTCCTGATCTGGGCCCAGCTGTTGCCGCCCGAGGGCATCAGCAACCTCGCCGACCCCTATGACGGCGGCTTCGAGGGCTTGCCCGGCGCCCCGCCCTTCAACTGGCGTCTGTTCGAACGTCCTGGAACCGTCGCCGAAATCGCCCCGGCGCCGCGCGGCGAGGGCCATGTCCTGTATCTGAGGTTCACCGATGCGGCCCGGCCGGGCGTGTTGGCGCGGGAGCTGCTGGCCCTGACGCCTGGAAAGCAGGTCCTGACCGGCCGCTGGCTCAGCGACGGACTGTCGGCGGGCCGCCCCCTGAGCTGGACCGTGCGCTGCGCCGAGCGCGGCGGGCCGCTGGTCGGGCAGAGCCCGCCCCTCTCGGTCGCCACCGACTGGACGACGTTCAGCTTTCCCATCGAGGTGCCGCCGGACTGCAAGGCGCAGTGGCTGTCTGTACAGGTCACGGGCCGCGGGCGGATGAACGGCGAGGCGTGGTTCGACGATCTGAAGATCACACGCTAGAGCGCGTTCCGACTGGCGGGAACCGGCAGGCAGATCAAGACGCGCGACCGATAAGGACCCCGGGGCGGGCGGCGCTCAGGCCAAGAGCTCTCGATAGACATCCAGCGTCCGCGCCAGAACGATCTGCTCGTCGAACAGGCGCAGGGCCTTGTCGCGGGCCGCCTGGCCCAGGCGTCGGCGAAGTTCCGGATCGTCATCGAGACGGGCCATGGCCTCGGCCAGGCCGCGCCATTCGCGCGCCGGAGCCAGCAGGCCGTCTTCCTCGTGGGTGACCACCTCGCGGCAGCCGGGCACGTCGGTGGTGACCAGGGGCAGGGCGCAGCCGGCGGCCTCGATCAGGGTCTTGGGCAGGCCTTCTCGGTAGCTGGGCAGCACCACGACATCGACCTGGCCCAGCAGGGCCGGCATGTCGTCGACATGGCCCAGATGCTCGACCACGCCCTCGGACACCCAGCCGGCGAGGTCCTCGGGCGCGCAGGCGGCGGGGTTGCCCGGGTCGGGCTCGCCGGCCAGCAGGAAGTGGATGTTGCGGCCCTGGGCCTTGAGGAAGCGGGCGGCCTCGACGAACTCGGCCAGGCCCTTGTCCCACAGCATCCGGGCCGCCAGCAGCACCTTGAGCGGTTCTCCGGAGCCGCGGCGGCGGTCACTGACCCGAAAGCGGCTCATGTCCACGCCGGATCCGGGGATGGTCCGCACCCGCGCGGGATCGACCAGTCGGCGGTCGACGAAGGCGGCGCGGTCGTCCGGATTCTGCACGATCAGCCGGGCCCGCCGGCCACCGAAGGCGACCCAGGCCATGGCCCGCACCACAGGCCGCAACAGCCGGGCCTTCAGACTGTCGCTGATGAAGACGAAGCCGAGCCCGGCGACGGCGCTGACCCGCCCCGCCCCGCCGGCCAGCCGTCCGGCGAGACCGGCGTAGATGGCCGGCTTGATGGTGAAGCCGTGAATGATCGCGGCCTTCTCCGATCGCAGGATGCCGGCGATGTGCAGGATCAACCGCGCTTCAGCCAGGGGATTGAGACTGCGCCGCTCCATCGGCAGGGGGCGCCAGTCGAAGCCCATCTGGCGCAGCTTCTCGCCATAGGGTCCGTCCGGCGAGATCAGCACCAGCCGCACCCCCTCGTCGCGCAGCCGCCGGATCAGCGAGAGGCGGAAATTGTAGAGGTACCAGTCGGTGTTGCCGAACAGCACGACGGCGACGCCGGCCAGATCGCCGGGGCCGCTCTCAATCGCCGGGGCCTCCGCAGCGCTCACGCCGCCGCCTCGGACCGACCGTCGCTCTCCCGCTGGGCGGCCAGCCAGGCCTGGGCGGTCAGCACCGCCCACAGCCGCATGTCATGGTCGCGCCGGCCGCTGACATGCTCGGCCCAGGCGGCGCGCACCGGCCCGGGTTCGAAGACGCCCTCGGCGGCCAGCCGCTCGACGCTGACCAGGCTTTCGGCCCAGTCGCGCAGCTCGCCGCGCATCCAGCGGCCCACCGGCACGGCGAAGCCCTGTTTGGGACGCTCGATCAGCGCCCGGGGCACATGGCGATCCAGAGCCCTGCGCAGGATGTGTTTGCCCTTGCCGCCGGCGATCTTCATTTCCATCGGCAGCCGCCAGGCGAAATCCAGCACCTTGCGATCGAGGAACGGGGCGCGGGCCTCCAGGCTGGTTCCCATGGCGGCGCGGTCGACCTTGGCCAGGACGTCGTCGGGCAGATAGTTGACGGTGTCGACCGCCATGGCCCGCCGGGCGAAGCCGGTCAGCTGCCCGGGCGGCGGTCGGTCGGCCGGAAGGCGCAGGCCGGTCGCGTGATGACGCAGCAGCGCCTCCGGTTCGGCCCACTGCGACAGCAGGCCCATCAGATAGGCGTCCTGGTCGCTGGCCCCCAGCACCCCGGCGAACTTGTGGGCCTTCTCGCCCGCGCGTCCGCCAGTGAACTCCGCCGGCAGGAGGGGCGACAGAGCGCCGGTCAGGCGATTCCAGCCGTCCGGCGACAGGCTGCGAAGGGCGCCGGCGCCGGCCGCGCGCAGGGGGCGCGGCAGACCGCCGACCCGATCCCACAGCCGCGCGCCGTGGACATAGCGGTTGTAGCCGCCGAACAGTTCGTCGCCGGCGTCGCCGGACAGGGCCACGGTGACCTCCCGCCTGGCCAGCTGCGAGACCAGGAAGGTCGGGATCTGCGAGGCGTCGGCGAAGGGCTCGTCGTACAGGGCCGGCAGGCGCGGCACCACGGCCAGGCAGTCGGCGGCGGTGACGTAATGTTCGGTGTGGTCGGTTCCCAGATGGGCGGCGACGGCCTTGGCGTGCTCGGCCTCGTTGAAGCCCGGCTCGTCGAAGCCGATGGTGAAGGTCTTCACCCGTCCGCCCCGGGCCACCATTTGGGCGACGATGGTCGAGGAATCGATCCCGCCCGACAGCATGGCCCCCAGCGGCACGTCGGCGATCATCCGTGAGCCGACCGTCTCGTTCAGCAGGGCGTCCAGCGCCTCGACGGCCTCGTCTTCGGAGCCGGTCCAGGGATTGTCGAGGGCGTGCAGGATCGCCGTCTCCGCCTGCCAGTAGGGAGTGGGCGCGGGCAGGGAGCCGGGGGCGTCGTCCGGACCAAAGCTGACCCGGCAGCCCGGCGGCAGCTTGAGAATGCCCCGCCAGATCGACCAGGGTTGCGGCACATAGCCATAGCGCAGGAAGCCGGCCATGGCCTCAGGATCGATATCGGCCGGAAAGTGCGGCTGGGTGCGCAGCGCCTTCAGTTCTGACCCGAACAGCAGGGCCTGGCCGGCCCAGCCATAGTAGAGCGGCTTCTCTCCAAACCGGTCACGGACCAGATGCAGGCGTCGCTCGGCCCGGTCCCACGCGGCGATGGCGAACTGTCCCTCGATCCGTTCCAGGGCGCCGTCGAGCCCCCAGTGGGCGATGGCCTCCAGCAGCACCTCGGTGTCGGAATGACCGCGCCAGTCGGGGGCCCCGGCGCCGGCGTCCAGCTCGGCCCGGACATCGAGGTAGTTGAAGATCTCGCCGTTGTAGTCGATCACCCAGCGACCGTTCGCGCTGGTCATCGGCTGCAGGCCGGCCTCGCTCAGGTCGATGATCGACAGCCGCCGCTGGCCAAGGCCGATGCCGGCCTCGGGGTCCGTCCACACGCCTTCGCTGTCTGGACCCCGATGCACGATGGCGGCCAGCATCGCCCGCAGGGCTGGGGCGTTGGCCAGGCCCGGTGAGCGGGCGGCGTAGAGACCGGCGATGCCGCACATGTCGCGTCAGACCTCCCGCGCGGCCAGATCCAGGGCCGCGGCAATCACGTCGTCCTGATATAGCCGTCCACCGGCCCAATGGTCGACCGCCGCGGCGCTGATGGCCGCGAAAAGGGCCGGATTGTCCAGCAGCACGCCGATCTCGGCCGCCGCCTGCGCCTCGTCGCGATAGATCAGACCGCTGACCCCGGGATCAACATAGGCCGGCATCTCGCCCACCGGCGTAACCACCGGGACCAGACCCAGCTGCATCGCCTCGATCAACGACATGGCCGCCCCCTCCTGCTCGCTGAGCTGCAGGAAGATGTCGTGGTCCGCGGCGAGCTCGGTGATGGCGGTCATGTCGAGGGCGCCGGTGAAGGCGACCTTGTCAGTCAGGCCGAGGCCCTCTGTCTGGGCCTTCAGCGCCGCCTCGCTGCCGGCGTCGGGACCGATCAGGGTCAGTCGGGCGTCCGGCCGATTCCGGGCGATCCGGGCGAACAGGTCGACAACCCGGTCGAGCCGCTTGAGCGGATTGAGCCGCCCCCAGTAGATGAAGCGGGGGCGTGGCGTGGTCCGCACCATCCCCGCCCGGTTCTCGAGCAGGAAGCTGATCACCCGGCCCGGCGTCCCCGTGGGGGCGAGGCCCGCGAGACCGTCGAGGGTGTTGCGACTGTCGGCCCAGATCTCATGCGCCAGCCGCGCGCCCAGCCAGGTGGCCATTGTGTCTGAAAGATGCACCCGCCGGTCGGAATGCAGGAACAGCACGCGGCGGGTGCGCGGGGCCAGCAGGGCGCATGCCAGCATCGCCAGGGCCGATTTCCACAACGAGAACACCGCCACCGGGTAGTTCCGCGCCATGCGGCCGGCGCGGAATGCGGCCAGGGGGCTGAAGGGATGCAGCGCGCCCGGCGCCTTGATATTGGGCAGCGGCGGACCGGCCAGCGGGCCGGCGAGGGTCAGAACGGTCAGACGGTCCGGCTCGGCGACGGCGGCCCGGCGGGCGGCGATCTCGGCGCCGCCCAGCCCGTCCTGGGGAATCACATGCAGCAGCAGTCTGGCCACGTCAGGCCTCCGCCGGATCAGGCCTTGACGCCCACGGCGCACCAGAAGGGGGCCTGGTCGGAGAAGCGGATATCGACCAGGCCGGCCGCCTTCATCATCGCCTCGATCTGAACCCGGGTGAACCGCTGCTCCAGCCGGGTGCCGAAGCGGTCCAGGGCGTCGGTCCGCATGCTGTAGAAGCTCAGGGTCCGATAGTCCGACAGGGGCAGGTTCTCGACCTTCATCCCCAGGCGCTCCAGCAGGCCGGCGCCCCGCGCCAGCGGCCAGTAGACCAGGGCGGCGATGACCTGACAGACGGCGAACTTCAGGGGGCGGGGCAGGGCGCTGACGATCCTGCGCACCAGGTCCGAGGCCTGCCAGATGGCCCGGAACAGCCAGGGCTTTCCGTCCAGCGCGTAGTAGAGATAGAGCAGCATCGGCGCGCCGGGCTTCAGCTTGGCCACGCAGCTGGCGATGCCGGCGGCCGTGTCGGGCACATGGTGCAGAACGCCGAGGGAATAGCCGAAATCCATTGAATTGTCGGCCAGGGGGATGGCGGAAACCCCGGCATGGTGGAAACGGGCGTTGGTCTCGGCTTTCAGCTTGTCGCGGGCCACGGCCAGGGCGGCCTCGGCCGGATCGATGCAGTGCAGGGTTCCCACCCGCCGCGCGGCAAGCTGGGCCCAGCGTCCGCTGCCGCATCCCAGGTCGAAACCCTCGGGGTTGGCCGGCAGCTGGTCCCAGGGAAAGACGGCGAAGTAACGGTCGAACAGCGCCTGGGTCTCGGCGTCGCCCATGCCGGTCTGGTCGAAACGGGCCCATTCGGCGCCGAAGTCGCTGACCACGTCCGGGTCGAGGTTCTCCCCCTGAAGGGCCATTCGCCGATCCTCTCTGAGCTGGCAGCCGCGATGGGGCTTCCCATGCCGCATCCGGACCGCAACCTCAACCCGGCGCCGGCGGGCTCGCGCCGCGACGCAACTCTGACGGGTGCAAAGGCGCGGGGCGCCTTCGCCCGTCAGGAGAAAAACGAGACAAACATGGTCAATGACGCTAGAAAGGCCTCGGACAGGTCGCCACGGACGTTTTCGACACGTTAACGCCCCGTGAACCCGTCCATTGTCATTTTAGTGCGACGGAACGGTGCGACTGTGCCGTGGAAGTCAGCAGTTCGTCGAAGTTGGCGTCATCGGAACCATCCTGTGGCGCCGGCGTTTGAAAAACGTGGCAAATTCGCCTCGCAGCGTTCAGAAATCCGGGCTAATCGCCGATTGGGCGGTTGCCGTATTGAGGGCTCTGGGGTATTGGCAAGATCGTTCTGTGGCGCAACGTCGCACCGGACAGGTCGCTTTCGAGGGGTACGAAATGATTCGCAAGGTTGTCGTCGCCGCATCAGTCGGTCTCCTGCTGTCGAGCCAAGTGGCTCTGGCGGCTGAATCTGTGCGCCTTGGCGGCGTGCAAGGTTCGGTTCTGGTGAACCAGAACGGCCGTTACGTGCCGGTCACGGCTTCGACCGTGCTGCGCCCCGGTGATCGTGTCATGGCGATGGATGGCTCGGCCACCGTCTCCTACGGCGCCGGTTGCAACGTGACCGTGGCGGCCCGTTCGATGGCCACCGTGGCCTCCACCTCGCCCTGCGTCGGCGGGTCCAGCAATGTCGTCAAGACGTCCTACAGCGGCGCCGGCGACGAGCAGGACGGCTACGGTGCTCCGACCGACCCGGCCGGCCAGGGCTGGGACTTCTGGACCTGGGCCACCTTCGGCGTCATCACCATCGGCGCCACCGCCGTCGCCATCAGCAATGACAACGAGCCGTCCTCCCCGTAGTGGGTTCGTCCGTCGGGCGACACGATAGTCACTGAAGTTCAAGAGCCGCGAGGGTCGTTTTCCAACGCCATGTCCTCGCGGCTCTTTTCTTATGCCTGCGCCGGGTTCTTCCTGTTTGCCCTGCTGCTGGGCGGGGCCAGTCGGGTCGAGGTCATTGCCCCCGACCTTGTCACCTTGGCGGCTCTACCTTTGCTGGGCTGGGCGCTCTGGCGACTGCGCGCCGCGCCGCTGGAGGCTCGGGAGCGTCTGCCGCTGGCCATTCTCGCCGGATGTTTCCTGGTCGGCCTGATCCAGCTTGTTCCTCTTCCGCCGGGACTGTGGTCCGCCCTGCCCGGCCATTCCGCCATCACCTCCCAACTGGCGGCGGCCGGCGTGGATCGCGGTTGGGTCCCGATCAGCCTCAGCCCCCAGGCCACCCGCGCGGCCTTGTTGGCCCTGATCCCGGCGGCCGGCCTGTTCCTGGCGACCCGGACCCTGGATCGCGACGGTCGGCGGCGGCTGGTCCTGATCCTGCTGGGCGTGACGGTGGTCAGCGCCCTGATCGGCGGCCTGCAGATCATCGGCGGGCCCGAGAGCCCGTTGCGCTTCTACGCCGTGACCAATCCCAACCCGGCGACCGGCTTCTTCGCCAACCGCAACCACCTGGCCACCCTGTTCGCCACGGCGGTCCCCTTCGCCGCGCTTGAAGCGCTGGAAGCCGCCTCCCGGCGACCGGCGGCCCGCGTCAGGCTGGCCCTGATGCTGGCCCTGCTGGCCCTGCTTGCGGCGGGCATGGCCATGACCCAGTCCAGATCCGGCTTTCTCTTGCTCGGCCTGGGGATTCTCGGGGCCATCGCCATGACCTGGCGATCCGACGTGGCGCGGGACCGTGGACGGCTGATTCTGGGCGTGGTCGGCATTCTGGCGGTCGTCGGCGCCCTGGCGACGCCCCTGCTGTTTGCCCAGACCTTCGACCGTTTCGGCGACGGCATTTCCGGCGACACGCGGTTGCCGGTGGCCGGGGTCGCCCTGAAGGCGGCTTGGACCTTCGCCCCCTTCGGCAGCGGCCTTGGCACCTTCGTCCCGGTCTACATGATGTTCGAGACTCCGGCCTCGATGCAGAACACCTACGTCAATCACGCCCATGACGACTGGCTGGAACTGCTGGTCGAGGCGGGCATGCTGGCGGTGGCGGTCATCGCCGTCTTCCTGTTCTGGTTCGCCAGAACCGCGCTGCGGGCCTGGCGGCGGAACAGAACCAGCGGCGGTCCGGTCGTCAGGGCGGCCAGTCTTGCAATCCTGCTCTTGCTCGCCCACTCCCTGGTCGACTATCCCCTGCGGACGCCGGCCATGATGTGCGTTTTCGCCCTGACCTGCGGCCTGATGATCAGCCCGCGTCAGACCGGGGCGGAATCCGGATCATCGACCGGCCGCGACGCCTGAACCGTTCTGGAGACCCGCCTGATGCTATCGCTTGCAGACGTCCGCATCGCCGTGATCGGCCTTGGCTATGTCGGACTTCCCCTGGCGGTGGCGTTCGGCCGGACCTACGACACCCTGGGCCTCGACCTCTCGTCGCCGCGCATCGCCGCTCTGAAGCGGGGCGAGGACCACACCCTGGAAGTCACCGCCGATGAACTGGCGGCCGCCGGTCGGCTCACCTACAGCGACTCGGCCGCCGACCTCGCCGGACGCAATGTCTTCATCGTCACCGTGCCCACCCCGATCGACGAGGCCAAGCGGCCGGACCTGACGGCCCTGCGCCGGGCCAGCGAAAGCATCGGCGCCCATCTGACCCCCGGCGCGATCGTGGTCTATGAATCGACTGTCTATCCGGGCTGCACCGAAGAGGTCTGCGTTCCGATCCTGGAGCAGGTCTCGGGCCTGACCTTCAACAAGGACTTCTTCTGCGGCTACAGCCCCGAGCGCGCCAACCCCGGCGACAAGGCCCATCGCCTGGACACCATCACCAAGGTCACCGCCGGCTCGACGCCGGAAGCCGCTGACCTGATCGACTCCCTCTATGCGACGGTGGTGACCGTCGGCACCCACAAGGCCAGTTCGATCAAGGTGGCCGAGGCGGCAAAGGTGATCGAGAACACCCAGCGGGATCTCAACATCGCCCTGATCAACGAGATCGCCATGATCTTCGGCAAGATGGAGATCGACACCCTCGAGGTGCTGCAGGCCGCCGGAACCAAGTGGAACTTCCTGCCCTTCCGGCCCGGCCTGGTCGGCGGTCACTGCATCGGCGTGGACCCCTACTACCTGACCCACAAGGCCCAGGAGATCGGCCACCACCCCGAGGTAATCCTGGCCGGTCGGCGGATCAACGACGGCATGAGCAGCCACGTCGCCAGCCAGATTCTCAAGCTGGTGCTCGGTCGCGGCATCAATCCGGTCGGCGCGAAGGTTCTGATGCTGGGGCTGGCGTTCAAGGAAAACTGCCCCGACCTGCGCAACACCAAGGTCAAGGACCTGGTCGACGAACTGAAGACCTATGGGCTGGATGTCGACATCCACGACCCCTGGGTCGATCCGGCCGACGCCAGCCACGAATATGACCTGACCCTGACGCCGGAGCCGCGGGCGGGCGCCTACAGCGCCATCGTCCTGGCCGTGGCCCATGAACAGTTCATCGCTCTTGGCGCGGACGGCATTCGCGCCTACGGCCTGCCCGGCGCGGTGCTGTATGACATCAAGTCGGCCCTGCCGCGCGAGGCGGTCGACGGTCGCCTTTAGGC
Organism: Caulobacter sp.; assembly: GCA_019636175.1. GTDB lineage: Bacteria > Pseudomonadota > Alphaproteobacteria > Caulobacterales > Caulobacteraceae > Caulobacter. The sequence goes on from JAHBYC010000005.1 coordinate 36,064, forward strand.
GGCGGCAACAGAGACGTCCGGCCAGCGCGGGGCCGGTTGCATCCCGCGCCGACGTGATCCAGGCCCGAGGGCCAGCCAAGGGAACTGATTGCTATGAAGGTCATGGTCACCGGCAGCGCCGGCTTCATCGGATCGGCCGTCTCTCTGAAACTGCTGGAGCGGGGCGACGAGGTCGTCGGCGTCGACATCATCAACGACTACTATGATCCGGAGCTGAAGCGGGCGCGGCTGGCGCGGCATCTGGACCACCCCAACTACACCCACCTGCTGCTCGACCTGGCCGACAAGGCCGGCATCGAGGCGGCCTTCGCCGAACACCGGCCCCAGCGGGTGATCAACCTGGCCGCCCAGGCCGGCGTCCGCTACGCGGCGATCAATCCCCACGCCTACGTCAATTCCAACGTCACCGGCTTCCTGCACATCCTCGAAGGGTGCCGCCACAACGGCGTTGAGCATCTGGTCTTCGCCTCGACCAGCAGCGTCTACGGCGCCAACACCACCATGCCCTTCACGGTGCATGACAGCGCCGAGCATCCGCTGACCCTCTACGCGGCGACCAAGAAGGCCAATGAGCAGATGGCGCATTCCTACGCCCATCTCTACGGCGTGCCCTGCACCGGCCTGCGCTTCTTCACGGTCTACGGCCCGTGGGGGCGTCCGGACATGGCGCTGTTCCTGTTCACCAAGGCCATTCTGGCCGGGGAGCCGATCAAGGTCTTCAACCACGGCAAGCACAAGCGCAGCTTCACCTTCATCGACGACATCGTCGAAGGCGTGATCCGGGTTCTGGATCAGCCGGCGGCGCCCAACCCCGACTGGGACAGCTTCAACCCCGACCCGGCCACCAGCAACGCTCCCTACCGCCTGTTCAACATCGGCGCCGAGCAGCAGGTCGAACTGCTTCGCTACATCGAGGTGCTGGAGCAGTGCCTGGGCCGCAAGGCGGTGATGGAGATGCTGCCGCTGCAAGCCGGCGACGTGCCCGACACCGAGGCCGACGTGGCCGATCTGGCCCAGGCCGTCGGCTACAAGCCGCGCGTCACCGTCGAGGAAGGCGTCGCCGCCTTCGTCGACTGGTATCGGGGCTACAACGGCCCGCTCTAGACGCTTTCCGATGGTTTGGACGCGGCCATCGGATCAACACGCGCGACAAATGGGGCTTCTGGAACGGGGCGGGCGAATCAGGCGGCCCGGCCGCGGCCTGCCGCCAGTCCCATGACCCACCGCACCGGCGCGCCAATGATACGGTCGGCGAAGGCGGTCCAGAACCTGCGGGTTTTCTCCTCGAAGACCAGGTGCACGGCGACGGCCAGGGCCAGGATCAGCCCGAACACCAGCACCATGCCCCAGACGCGGGGCATCGGCAGGCCGGTCAGCACGGTGAAGGCGATGCGCCCGTGCAGCAGATACAGGGGATAGGTCACCCCGCCGAATAGCCCGGCCAGGGGCAGCACAGGATTGCGGCGCATGAAGACCAGGAAGGGAACAAAGCCGATCCCGACCAGAACGGCGGCGAAGACCGGAACGATCTCGCCCTTCATCGCGGACCCCGCGATCCCCACCGCCCGCTCGTAGGCGCCCAGCATCGCCAGGATGACCGTCGCCAGCAGGGCCGCGCCGAGGGACCAGCTCCAGCCGTCGCGATGGATCAGCGCCAGAACCGCCCCACCGGCGAACAGGGTGAAGTAACCGCCCAGCAGCAGGGCCTCGCGATATCCGAGAATGGCGAAGATGGCCTGCGCCGCGACCCAGGCCACGACAATGCCCGGGAGACGGTGGCCCTGGCCGAAAATCAGGACCAGGAAGACCGCGGCGTAGAAGATCAGCTCATAGGCCAGCGACCAATAGGCCCCATCGAGCGGTGATGCGCCGACATAGGCGGGGACCATGGTCAGGTTGGCGAGGATCCTCATCGGCTCGGGCGCGTGCCCGAAGGCCGACATGACCAGGGCCGTCAGGGTCAGGCACAGCAGGAAGGTCGGCCAGAGCCGCACGAAGCGACCGACGGCGAAGCGATCCGCGGTCCGCCCCGCGGCCGATCGAAGAATCACGAAGCCACTGATCATGAAGAAGAAATCGACGCCGAGGTAACCGTATTCGGCGATGTCGCCGATCAGGCCAAAATCGGTGTTTGGGCCCATCTTGCCGAACTTCGGGCCCATGGCCAGGTAGTGGAAACCCACGACCGACAGGGCCGCCAGCAGCCTACTGTAGTCCAGCCAGTCCAGCCTGCCCCCGCGCGCCGCCGTCTCCGGTCCCGCCGCCTCAACCATCGCCCCCAACCTTACGCTTCACGGCATCACTGGCTTGGTTGTTGACCCAACAGGGCAAGCGGGTCAACGGTCCATCCCTGACGCCGGCGTCGGCAGCAGACGCCGTCCTTCGAAGGCGGCGGCGAACCAGCGGGTGATGTCCGCCGACCGTCGCCGGGCCGGATGCTCGGGCAGATCGTCGACCTCGCCCACGCCGAGGCAATAGGGAGACGCGTTCCCGAGCGCCAGTTTCCGCCGGGAGATCTCGCCGTTGAGCCGGGCGATGTAGTCGCCGGAAGACTGGCAATAGCGTTCGAAGAGCGGGCCGTGCGCCCAGATGCAACGCACCTTGGCCTCCTCGCAGAAGGCGGCCATGCGATCGAGCCAGGCGAGGGTTTGCGGGTCCTCTCGCCAAGTCAGCTTCATCTCGCCGCGAAACAGAAACTGCTTGGCCAGCTTGTCGCGGGCAGAAAGGCTCGAAAGCGCGCCCTCATCCGGAACGATCCGCGTCGCGTCCTTGCGCCGGGATTTGTAAACGGCGAGTTCGGCGGCGGTCGGACCATGGCTTTGCGACAGGCCGCCGGTGACCGCGTTCTGCACCGTGGCGAAGGCGTTCGGCACCGAGAGGTAACTCTTGATCAGATCCGTCCGGCCGATGACCTCCGGCAGGCCTTCCCGCGACAGGATGTAGCCGGCGTAGGACTGCGGCTCGGCGGCCGTGCGCACCGTCTGCATGATGACCACGGTCCTGGGGTGGTCGGCGGCGACCGCCTTGCGCAGCATGTTGTAGGTCCCGCCGTAACCGAAGGCGGCGGTCAGCGGATAGCTGCGCGCCTTCAGGCCCGTCTCCGCCTCGAAGGCCGCCTCGTCGATCGAGCGAGCCAGACTGGAGTCGCCGACGAAGACCACATCGACGGGCCCGCCCTGGGCCATTTCCGCATCGCGCAGGGCCAGAAGGCGCTTCTGCGAGGGGTTTACCAGCCCGGTGGAGAAGCCGATGACGTTGAGCGCCAGGACCAGCAGGGTCGCGAGCACAAAGGCTCCGGCCAGGATCAGGACATAGCGTTTCGAGGAAGTGCGCGCGGCGGGCATGTCGTCCTCAGAACTGGAAGTAGATGAACTCGGACTCGCCCGAGATTCGCCAGATGGTAATGGCCAGCAGCGCGCCGATGATCAGGGCCCAGCCCCAGGTCGGACGCCAGCCCAGGCGGCTGCGGTCGTCGTGCTCATAGCCATCCTCGACAATGAAGGTGGAGTTGCGCCGGAACAGCAGGATGGTTTCTGGCCAGTATTTCAGGACCAGCACCGTGATCGGGGCGATGATGAAGGCCAGCCAGGCGTCAAGGACCCCCACGCCGTTCCAGGCCCCCGCGCCGACGCCAAGCCTTCGCAGCACGCCCTCGAGAGGCCAGGCTTCCAGCGGCAGGGACAGTCCGTTGAGGCCCAGCATGCCGCGATACATCGAGACCATGGCGTCCAGGTCGGCGGCGCGGAAGGCGGTCCAGGCGATCAGCACGAAGATGAAGGTCGTCAACCACTTGATCTCGCGGCCGGCCAGGCTGGCCCAGCGCCGCCTTGGCCCGAAATCGTTCCACAGATGGTTGATCAGGATGGCCCCGCCGTGCAGGGCGCCCCACACCAGGAAGGTCCAGCCGGCGCCATGCCAAAGGCCGCCCAGAACCATGACGATGAAGACGTTGAGATAGCGGCGGAAGACGCCCTTCTTCGAGCCGCCCAGCGGGAAATACAGGTAGTTGCGCAAGAAGCGCGACAGGCTGATGTGCCAGCGCCGCCAGAACTCGATGATGGAGCGGGACTTGTAGGGCGAGAAGAAGTTGATCGGGAATTTGTAGCCGAAGATCCGCGCCAGCCCGACGGCCATGTCCGAATAGCCGGAGAAGTCGAAATAGATCTGCAGGGCGTAGCAGAGGACCGCTCCCCAGGCCTCGAGCAGGGTCGGAACGTGGCCGCGCGCCACGGCGTCGAACACCGGACTCGAGCCCTTCGAGAAGAGGTCCGCCAGCAGCACCTTCTTGGCCAGGCCGACGGTGAAGATCGACAGGCCCAGCTTGAGGTTATAGGCGATCCGAGGCCGCACCCGGTTGAACTGGCTGATCAGCTCCTTGTGCTGAACGATCGGGCCGGCGATCGAATGGGGAAAGAAGGCCAGATAGAGAAAGTAATGGTCGAAGCGACTGGCCGGCTTGCCCGAGCGGCCGGTGTCGACGACGTAGCCGATCTGCTGGAAGGTATAGAAGGAAATGCCGATCGGCAGGGCCATGCCGACCAAGGGCAGGGCGATACCGATCTCGCCTACCTGGCCGGCCAGGAAGTTCCAGTATTTGAACACCCCCAGCAGGGCCAGGTCGAAAACAACCGCCGCGGTCACCAGCCAGCGGCGCCGGGCCGGTTCGGCCTGGCCGATCAGGGCGCCCAGCCAGAAGTTGACCGTCACCGAGGTGGCGAAGATCGCCGTATTCCACGGGTTCCAGTAGGAATAAAAGCCGAGCGAGGCGACCAGAAGGAACAACAGGCTGATCTGTCGTCCGACCTTTCGCCATAGCAGATAATAGATCGCCGCGGTGACAGGCAGGAAGGCGAACAGGAAAACTTCGGAGTTGAAAAGCACGTCCGCCCGCCGCCCCTTGTTGTCCCGCCGCCGGGTCAGCTATCACGAATTTCGGCCGAGGCGCCAGCGGCTGGTGTCTCGCGACGCTGGTTGATGTTATGGGCTGACCGCCGCGGACGTCGCGGGCTCTCGAGGATGACATGCTCCTTTATTTCGGCCTGTTCCTGGCGCCCGCCCTCATCAGTGTCGCCCCCTATCGCATGGACCCGTTCTCGCGCCGGATCATCTACGGTCTGGTCGCGCTCTCGCTGATCTTCTTCATCGGCTTCCGCGAGCACGTCGGGTTCGACTGGAACAACTATCTGCGGATCTTCGAAAAGGTCTCGCTGATGGACCTGACCAGCGTGCTGCTGTCGATCGAGCCGGGCTATTCGCTGGTCAACTGGATCTCGTCGCAGTTCGACTGGGGCATCTATGGCGTCAATGTCATCTGCTCGATCATCTTCACGATCGGGCTGATCGCCTTCGCCCTTCGCCAGCCGTCCTTCTGGCGGACCCTGGCCCTGGCCATGCCGGTGCTGATCATCGGCGTCGGCATGAGCGCCACCCGTCAGGCCGTGGCCATCGGCTTTCTGATGCTGGCGCTGAACGCCTTTCAGGATCGACGGCTGTTCCGCTTCCTGTTCTGGGTCGTGCTGGCGGTCACCTTCCACCGCTCCAGCTTCATCTTCATCCTGATGGCGCCGCTGCTCAGCGGCCGCATCCGGCTGTGGCACCTGGCGCTGGCCGGCATCGCCTTCTTCCTGATCTCGATCTTCCTGACCGGCGAGGCGACCAGCTACTACACCGACAGCTATGTAAACACCGAGATTACCGCCAGCGGGGCCATCCCCCGGGTCGGTCTGAACGTGCTCAGCGCCGGTCTGTTCTTCTATTTCCGCAAGGCCTGGGCCGAGCGTTACAATGACACCTACTTGTTCTCCATCGGCTGCGGGGCCATGCTGCTGATGGTTCCGGGGATGTTCAACGCGGCCGCCGCGGTGGATCGCATGGAGATGTATCTGCTGCCGATCCAGTGTGCGGTGATGGCGCGGCTTCCGATGTTCTTCCGGGCCGGGGTGATCCGGACCCAGGTCAGTCTCGGGATCTTCGCCCTCTACGGGGCGGTGCTGGCGGTGTGGCTGAACTTCTCGCCCTTCACCAGCCTGGCCTGGATTCCCTATCAGAACATCCTGTTCATGCTGAACTGATGCGTCAGCCTTCGTCCGTCGTCGTCATCAACGACACCCGCACCGACCTGCATCACGGTTGCTGGCGGGTGATGCGAACCCTTGAGGCCCAGCTGCAGCGGGTCGGGCTGGAGGTCATCGTCCGGGCGCCGGCCCATACAGACTGGCGCCAGGATCCGGTCATTTTGGGGGCGCTGGACCGGGCGGCCCTGGTGGTGGTCAATGGCGAGGGCACCCTGCATCACGACCGTCCGGCCGGAGCGGCGCTGCTGGCCGCCGGGGCGGCGGCGCGGGAACGGTCGATCCCGGCGGCCCTGATCAACGCCTCCTGGGACGCCAACGGCCCCGCCTTCAGCGAGGCCCTTAAGGATTTTGCCCTGGTCAGCGCCCGTGAACGACGGTCGGCGGACCAGATGCGGGCCGCCGGCGTGGAGGCGAGGGTGGTTCCCGATCTCAGCCTGTTCGAGCCGGTTGCGGCGCCGGCCGTCCGCCAGGGCGTGGGCTTTACCGACAGCGTGCTGCGCGAGGCCGCGGTGGCGCTGGAACAGGCCCGGCGGCGGCTGGGCGGACGGGCCCTGCCGATCCATTTCAACCGGCCTGGACTGGCCGGCGATCTGAAGAACCTGCGCGACGGGGTGGCGCGCCGGGACCTGATCCGCCCGGGGTTCCTGCTGGCCTCGCTGTCAGCGCGGCTGGCCTGGCGGGGGGCGGAGATGACCCGGGAGCAGGACTATATGGCCGCTGTCGCCGGCCTGGCGCTGATGGTCACCGGCCGTTTCCACGCCGCCACCTTCGCCCTGGCGGCCGGCACGCCGCTGCTGGCGGTGGATTCCAACACCCACAAGATCGCCGCCACCTTCGAGGACGCCGGGATCGCCGACTGGCGACGGGTGGCGCCCGAGCGGCTGGACGCGCAGCTGCTGGACCGCGCGGCGCGGTGGGAACCGGAGGAAGCCCGGGCGCTGCAGGACTTCCTGGCCAATGGCCGCAGTCAGACATTGGCCCTGTTCGACGATCTGGCCAGGCTGGCGGCATGACCGGGGCGCCGGCCGTCGACGATCTCTGGGCGCTGGAGCTGGCCAAGGCCCGCCACGCGGCGCAGGGCGCGGGAGACGAGGCCGGCGGCGCGGCAGGCGGCTTCTGGCCAGCGGCGCTGCTGGGACTGGCCGCCTGGGCGCGGACGATCCTGACCACACCCCGCGGCGACCCGCTGCCGGCAAATGCCTCCCTTCTCGCCGCCCTGCATGGCGAGCTGTCCAACCGCACCCGGCATCTGATCGGCCTGCTGGCGCGGGAGGCGCCGGGAACGCCGATCCTGCTGCTGGGCCGGCCGCAACTGCCGCTCCCGGCCCTTCGCCAGGCCCTGGCCAAGGAAGGTCTGCCAGGCGCGAGCCTGGTCAGACCCTTCGACCTGGCCGCCGCCCTGGCCGCCGCGCCGGCCATCCTCCGTCGACTGAACGATGGCGCGCGAGCCACAAGGCAGGCCTCGTGGCGGCCCCCGCCCCGCGAGCTGGCCGCCATCTGTTTTCGGATGATGCTGGGAGAGACCCAGGCGGCCTGGATCCGCCGGACCTTGGGCGTCGGACCTCGCACGGTCATCTTCGGCCATACCGGCGTCGCCGACAGCCACCTTCTGGAGCGGGCGCTGCAGGCCCGGGGCGCGCGAACCATCCATTGGGTGCACGGCGTCAGCCTTGGCCTCAACTTTGTCGCCGGATCGGATCTGGGCCTGTTTCAGTGCGGGGCCGACGCGCGATGGCATCAGGCGCTGGGCGGCTATGGCCTTGCCGCCGCGCTCCCCCTTCCGGCCCCGGACCAGGCGACGGGCGGCGAGGGCTGGCTGCTGCTGTCCAATCTGGTTCATCCAATGAACCCGCGGTTTCGTCGCGATGGCGTCGCTGGCGAGGCGGCGCTGCTGGAGCAGGTCGCGGCCGCGGCGGCGATCGCCGGCCAGACCCGGCTGGTGTGGAAGCCGCATCCCATCCTGCGCACCCTTCCCGCCGAGGTCCGGGACGCCATCGAGGCCCGCGCCGCCGCCCTCGGCTTCTCGCGCTGGCCGCATCAGGGCGGCGACCTCGCCCGGGCGAAGGACTTCCAGCTGGTGCTCAGCACCCCCTCCACCGTGGCCATCGACATGCTGCGACTGGGCGGGCTGCCGCTGATCGTCGGCGGCGAGGACCTCGACCCGATGAGCGCCATCGCCCAGTTCCCGCTGCGCGCCGGGACCATCGAGGAGATCGCCGCCGCCGCCCGCCGCCTGTCAGACCCCGCCGAGCGATCAGACCTGTTCGCGCAGGCCTGGGCCGCCGTGGCGCCGGCCGCGCCGCCGACCCTGGCCGACATCCTCGGTCTGGCCGCGCGGGCGGCTGACGGCTAGGAGGGGGCGATGGTGGAAATCCGACGGTCCCTGAGATTCGAGGCGCTGGACAGCTGGCGGGGCCTCTGCGCCCTGTGGGTGGTGCTCTACCACTTCCGGGCCTTGTCCCACGTCTATGACTGGACTTGGGTGCGGACTGGCGACATCGCCGTCGACTTCTTCTTCGTGCTCAGCGGCTTTGTCATCACCCACGCCTATGGCGAGGCCCTGATCGAGAGCGCAGACCGGGTGCGGTTTCTGATCCGTCGCTTTGGCCGGCTCTATCCGCTGCACATCGCCACCCTGGCCGTGGTCCTGATGATGGAACTGGGTCGCTGGGGCGCCGGTCATGTCCTGGGCCATCCCGTCGGGCCGCCGACCTTCTCGGGCGACACCGATCTGGCGGCCCTGCCAGCCAATGTCGTGCTGGTCCATGCCTGGGGCCTGTTCCGCGATTTCACCTGGAACATCCCCAGCTGGAGCATCAGCGTCGAATGGGCGCTGTGCCTGGTCTATGTGCTGCTGTCGTTCGGGCGTCGGCCGCTGTTGGCGGCCCTGGTGCTGGCGGTAATCGGCTTTGGCCTGACCCTGTGGCTGGGAACGGTCCTGACCGAGGGCCAGTCGGCGCTGATCCGGGGGCTCTACGGTTTCTTCCTTGGCGTGCTGGCCTACAGGCTGTTCGCCGCCTTGCATGAGCGGGCGCTGACGCTGCCCGGTTGGCTGGAGTGGCTGGCGCCGTTGCTGCTGGTGTTCACCGTGCTGTTCAAGCGCTGGCACCTGCCGGTCATCCCGCCGCTGCTGTTCGCCGCCATGGTGCTGATCTTCGCGGCCCAGGCGGGACCGATCTCACGGCTGATGCGCCACCGGGTCCTGACCTATCTGGGCGAAATCTCCTATTCCATCTACCTGGTCCACTATGTGCTGGTGCTGGCCATCTTCGGCGGCGGCGTGGCGCTGGGGGCGGTGGTGGGTTTCGACGCCATCGTCGAGCGCGGTCCCTTCAACGCCCAGCTGATCAACATGCCGGGGCCCTGGGTCGGCGATCTCGCCGCCGCGGCCTTCCTGCTGCTGACGATCGGCGTGGCCAGCCTGACCTACCGCTGGATCGAGAACCCGGGGCGTCGCTGGTTCAACCAGTGGTCCAACAAGGTCGCGCCCAAGCCGCAGCCGGCCCTCGGTTAGGGCCGGCTATTCCGCCTCGTCCAGCCAGGCGACGATCCGCTCCGCCGCCTCGACGGCCGACAGGCTGGTGGTGTCGACGGTGATCTCGGCCAGTTCCGGCGGTTCATAGGGACTGTCGACCCCGGTGAAGTTCTTCAGCTCGCCGGCCCGGGCCTTGGCGTAGAGACCCTTCACGTCGCGCCGCTCGGCCTCCTCGATCGGGGTCGAGACGAAGACCTCGATGAACTCGCCATCCTGCATCATTTCCCGCGCCATCCGGCGCTCGGCCCGGAACGGGCTGATGAAGGCGGTCAACACGATCAGACCCGCATCGACCATCAGCCTGGCCACCTCGGCGACCCGGCGGATGTTCTCGACCCGGTCCTCCTCGGTGAACCCCAGATCACGGTTCAGGCCATGGCGGACGTTGTCGCCGTCCAGCAGATAGGTGTGGCGGCCGGCGGCGTGCAGACGCTTCTCGACCAGGTTGGCGATGGTCGACTTGCCGGCCCCGGACAGGCCGGTGAACCAGACGACGCGGCCCTTCTGGCCCTTCTGCGCGGCCCGGGCGGCCTTGTCGATGTCGGTCGATTGCCAGTGGATGTTGTCGGCGCGGCGCAGGGCAAAATGCAGCATCCCGGCCCCGACGGTGCGGTTGCTCATCCGGTCGATCAGGATGAAGCCGCCGAGGTCGCGATTGTCGGCATAGGCCTCGAAGGGGATCGGCCGGGCCAGGCTGAGATTGCACACCCCGATCTCGTTGAGATCCAGCCGCTTGGCGGCGGTATGTTCCAGGGTGTTCACATTGACCCGGTACTTGGGCTCGGTGATCGTCGCCGTCACCGTCTGGGTCCCGATCTTCATCAGATAGGGCCGGCCGGGCAGCATCGGCTCGTCGTCCATCCACACCAGGGTGGATTCGAACTGGTCGGCGACGGCCGGCGGGTCGTCGGCGGCGGCGATGATGTCGCCGCGCGAGATGTCGATCTCGTCGGTCAGGGTCAGGGTGACCGACTGGCCGGCCACGGCCTGATCAAGATCCCGAGGCTGGACCACGATGCGGGCGACCCGGCTCTCACGCCCGGATGGAACGACGCGCACCCGGTCCCCGGGCTTGATCGACCCGGAGGAAATCTGGCCGGCGAAGCCCCGGAAATCCAGGTTGGGCCGATTGACCCACTGCACCGGCATGCGGAACGGCCCCGCCGCCAGTTCGTCGCCGACGGGAACCTCCTCCAGCCAGTGCATGAGCGGCGGGCCGTCGTACCAGGGCGCCTTGTCGCTGTGCTCGGTGATGTTTTCGCCCTTCAGGGCGCTCATCGGGATGGCGGTGAATCCGGTCAGGCCGATCTTGGCGGCGAACTGGCGATAGGTCTCGACGATCTCGTCGAAACGCTCCCGCGACCAGTCGACCAGATCCATCTTGTTGATGGCCAGCACGATGTTTCGAATGCCCAGCAGGCTGACCAGATAGCTGTGCCGGCGGGTCTGGGTCAGCACCCCGCGCCGGGCGTCGATCAGGATCACCGCGGCGTCGGCGGTCGAGGCGCCGGTGACCATGTTGCGGGTGTATTGTTCGTGGCCGGGCGTGTCGGCGACGATGAACTTGCGGCTTTCGGTGGAGAAGAAGCGATAGGCGACATCGATGGTGATGCCCTGTTCCCGCTCCGCCGCCAGCCCATCGACCAGCAGGGCGAAGTCGATCTCGCCGCCCTGGGTGCCGACCTTTTTCGAGTCGGCCTCGAGGGCCGCCATCTGGTCCTCGAAGATCATCTTGGAATCGTAGAGCAGCCGCCCGATCAGGGTCGACTTGCCGTCATCGACACTGCCGCAGGTGATGAACCGCAGCAGGGTCTTGTGGTGATGGGCCTCAAGGTAGGCGTCGATGTCCTCGGCGATCAGGTCGGAGACGTGGGCCATGCCTCTAAGCTCCGCTCTTCCCGGCGCAGGCCGGGACCCAGCCGCCTGGGCGGAGGTGTTTCAGAACGCGCTTCAGATACGGTGCGTGAACCTGGATCCCGGCCTTCGCCGGGACGAGCGGGAGGGCGCGCATCATCAGAAATAGCCCTCCTGCTTCTTCTTCTCCATCGAGGCGGCCTGGTCGTGGTCGATCATCCGGCCCTGGCGCTCCGAGGTGGTGGTCAGCAGCATCTCCTGGATGATTTGCGGCAGGGTCGCCGCGGTGCTCTCGACCGCCCCGGTAAGGGGGTAGCAGCCCAGGGTGCGGAAGCGGACCGACTTCATCATCGGAACCTCGCCCTCGCGCAGGGGCATGCGGTCGTCATCGACCATGATCAGGGTCCCGTCACGCTCGACCACCGGTCGGACATCGGAGAAGTAGAGCGGCACGATGGGGATGTTTTCCAGGTGGATGTATTGCCAGATATCCAGCTCGGTCCAGTTGGAGATCGGGAACACCCGGATGGTCTCATCAGGCTTCTTGCGGGCGTTGTAGAGCTTCCACAGCTCCGGCCGCTGGTTCTTGGGGTCCCAGCGGTGGCCGGCCGAGCGGAAGGAGAAGACCCGCTCCTTGGCCCGGCTCTTTTCCTCGTCGCGCCGGGCGCCGCCGAAGGCCGCGTCGAAGCCGTGCTTGTCCAGCGCCTGCTTGAGGCCCTCGGTCTTCCACAGATCGGTGTGGGTGGCGCTGCCGTGGTCGAAGGGGTTGATGCCGGCGGCTTCGGCCTCCGGGTTCCGGTGCACCAGCAGGTCAAAGCCCAGTTCCCGGGCCATCCGCTCGCGCATCTCGTACATGGCCCGGAACTTCCAGGTGGTGTCGACGTGCAGCAGCGGGAAGGGCGGTTTGGAGGGGTAGAAGGCCTTGGCCGCCAGATGCAGCATCACGGCGCTGTCCTTGCCGATCGAATAGAGCATCACCGGCCGGGTCGCCTCGGCGACCACCTCGCGCATGATGTGGATGCTCTCGGCCTCCAGACGCTGCAGATGGGTTAGGCGTTCGGGGGTCAAGGACGGCGCTCCGACGGGGTCTGTGAGGGATGACGCGGGCGCGGATAGGGCCACAGTTTTTCTGATCCTGTCGAGGGCCGTTCCGGCGGCTGCCGAAGGGCCCGTTGGCCTGCGGACTTAGGGTTTGGCGGGGACCGGCGCAACGCAACGATCATGATGACGCTTTCAGACAAGCTTCATCCAGAGCCTGGATGGCGCCGACCAGATGATACAGGCTGCTGGCCGGCGAGGGCTCATCGCGGAAGCTCCCGTCGGCCTCCATATGCTCATGCCACAGACCCCGGCGCGGCACGTCCAGATAGGCCAGCAGGCTTTCGGCGCCGGCCCTGGCGATCGGCCAGCCCTGGTCCGGGTCGATCATCGCCAGCAGGGCGCCGGCGCGGGTGCGTTCGGTCTGCGGCCAGAGACGGGCGGTGCGGTCCAGCGCCGACAGGCCCTGGTCCAGGCTGGCCATGGCCACGCCCCTGACGGTGTCGACGCCTGTCGTTTCGGCCAGGGTAATCAGCGCTCGGGCCGCCTGACGCGAGGCGGCGTTGTCGGCCAGGGCGGCGTGGCGCAGCAGCAGAAAGCCCCATTCAAACTGATGGCCGGGCTCGACCTCGGCCTCCGGGATCGGGGTCCAGTCCAGGTCGAACAGTTCGGGCAGGGCGCCGCTGGCTGACTGGACCAGGCGGTCGCGGGCCAGCCTTGCGATGCGGTTCGACAGATCGGTCCAGGCCGGGTCGTCGCCGGCCTCCCGCCAAGCCAGCACCGCCTCGAACAGATGCATCAGGGGGTTGGCCCGCAGCGGCGCGGTGCGCCCGCCGTCGTCATGCACGCCGCCGTCCGGCCGGCCGAGCAGGGCCGCCTGGGCGACGCGGGCGCGTTCCGCCAGGCTTTCGAGGCCGTGACCCGGCCCCATCGCCTGGCGCGCGGCGGACAGGGCCAGCAGGCCGAACGCCTGTTCATAGGGCTGGGCGCTGTCGTCGACCGGCGCGCCCGCCTCGTTGACGGAGAAGCGGAACAGGCCGTCAGGTCTTGTCAGGGCCCCGAGCAGGGGTTTCAGGCCGTGGCCGACCACATCCCGCCAGGGACCGCGCCAGCCCATCCGCCCGGCCTGGGCGAAGACATAGACCTGCCGCGCCACCACCCGGGTCCGCCGGGGGGCCGCGACCGGCTCTCCGGCCAGGGTCAGCTTTTCGAAGAAGCCGCCGTGAACATGGTCCGCCCCCTCCGCCCACCACAGGGGCAGGGCGTCATCGAACAGCCAGCCCTTCAGCTGGTCGCGAAGCGCGAGGATGTCTGCGGGCGCGGTCACGACCCGTCTTAGGCCGGGGCGGCGGCGCGCTCAACACGGGCCGTTGATCCAGATCAATACTGCATGGGCCGGGGCGGATATCACTTGGTCGCCGCAACGTCAGGCGCGCAGGCTTCGGGTCCAGATCGCCCCGCGACGGAGAGCCTCCATGACCGCCATCCCCGACGAGATCGCCCGCACCATCATCGATCCCTTCGCCTATGCCGACGGCGATCGGGTGGATGAGGCCTTCACCTGGCTGCGCCGCGAGGCGCCGCTGGCCCAGGCCCGGATCGAGGGCTTCGATCCCTTCTGGGTGGTCACCCGCCATGCCGACATCAAGGAGGTCGAGCGGCAGAACGACCTGTTCCACAACGGCGATCGCTCGACCGTGCTGACCACCATCGAAGGCGACCGCATGGTGCGGGAGATGATGGGCGGTTCGCCGCATCTGGTCCGCGCCCTGGTGCAGATGGACGCTCCCGACCACCTTCCCTACCGCCGCCTGACCCAGGGCGCCTTCCTGCCCCAGAACCTGCGGCGTCTTGAGGGGCGCATCCGCGAGATCGCCCGGGGGTTCATCGACCGAATGGCCCAGCAGGGCGGAACCTGCGATTTCGCCCGCGACGTGGCCTTCCTGTACCCGCTGCATGTGGTCATGGAACTGATCGGCGTGCCCGAGAGCGACGAGCCGCGGATGCTCAAGCTGACGCAGGAGCTGTTCGGCAGCGCCGATCCGGAACTGAGCCGCACCGGCGGTCGCGCGGTCAGCGACCGGGAAGGGGTCGACAGCATCCAGTCGGTGGTCATGGACTTCATGACCTACTTCAACGCCATGACCGAGGACCGGCGGGCCAATCCCCGCGAGGATCTGGCCAGCCTGATCGCCAATGGCGCGGTGAACGGCCAGCCGCTGGGCCATCTGGAGGCCATGAGCTACTACATCATCGCCGCCACCGCGGGCCATGACACCACCTCCTCGACCACCGCCGGCGCCCTCTGGGCCCTCGCCGAACGGCCCGATCAATACGCCCGGCTCCAGGCCGACCCCTCGCTGATCGGCGGACTGATCGAGGAGTCGATCCGCTGGGTCACCCCGGTGAAGCACTTCATGCGCACCGCCACGGACGACGCCGAACTGGCGGGGGTCAGGATCGCCAAGGGCGACTGGATGATGCTGTCCTACCCGTCCGGCAATCGCGACGAGGCGGTGTTCGAGGACCCGTTCGAGTTCCGCATCGACCGCTCGCCCAACAAGCACATCGCCTTCGGCTACGGCGCCCACGTCTGCCTTGGCCAGCATCTGGCGCGGCTGGAGATGCGGATTCTGTGGGAAGAGCTGCTGCAACGGGTCGCCAGTATCGAACTGGACGGCGAGCCAAAGCGCATGGCGGCGGCCTTCGTCTGCGGGCCCAAGTCGGTGCCCATTCGCTTCAAGCTGCATTGAGGGCCGGCGATGAGCGCGCCCTACCTCACCTGGCAGTGCCGGACCTGCGGCTACATCTATGACGAGGCGGCGGGCGATCCATCCGAGGGGCTGGCGCCCGGAACCCGCTGGTCCGATCTGCCGGACGACTGGGTCTGCCCCCTGTGCGGCACTGCCAAGGCCGACTTTGACATGATCGAGCTCTAGGCCATGACCGCGCTCCGCGCCCTGCCGATCGACAACGCCGGGAACGAAGGGCCAGTCGATGAAGTCGCCTTCCTGGCCGAGGTCAGAGCCTTTCTGGCGGTGGAGCTGACCTCGGATCTGCGCGAGGCGGGTCGCAACACCCTGGGCGTCCACGCTGATATCGACGCCTGCCGGATCTGGCACCGGCGGCTGTATGAGCATGGCTGGATCGCGCCGTCCTGGCCCAAGGCCTGGGGCGGAACCGGCTGGACGGCGCGACAGCGATTCCTGTTCGACACCGAATGTGTCCGCAACGACGCCCCCGTGCTGTTCGCCGGCGGCATCCGCAGCCTGGGACCGTTGCTGATCGAAATGGGCTCGCCGGCCCAGCGGGCGCGGTATCTGCCGTCCATCCTGTCGGGCGAGAATCTCTGGTGCCAGGGCTTTTCCGAACCGGGAGCGGGGTCGGACCTGGCGGCCGTTTCCACCCGCGCGGTCCGGCGCGGGGATCGCTATGTCGTCAACGGATCGAAGATCTGGACCACCGGCGCCCACCACGCCAGCCACATGTTCGCCATCGTGCGCACCGCCGACGGGGAAAAGCGCCAGCAGGGCATGACCTTCCTGCTGATCGACATGGCCAGTCCCGGCCTGACGGTGAAGCCGATCATCGGCCTGGCCGGCGACCATGAGTTCAACGCCGTCTTCTTCGATGACGTCGAGGTCCCGGTCGACAATCGCGTGGGCCCCGAGAACGACGGCTGGACGGTGGCCAAGCGCCTGATGAGCCTGGCGCGGTCCAACAATACTCCCGCGGCCCTGGTCGGCCGGGTGCTGAGGCGCACCGCCCTGGCTGTGGCGGCGGCCGGGGAGGCGCTGGAGCCCTCGGTGCGCACCCGGCTCGCGGGTCTGCAGATCGAGCATGAGGCCTTCACCCGCTTCGAGCTGGACGCCCTGCCGAGCGGGCTGGCGCAGGCCGGCCCCGGCATGACGCCATCGATGCTCAAGCTGATCGGCAGCGAGCTGCACCAACGGGTGGCCGAGCTGGCCATGGCGGTCGCGGGACCGCTGGCGGCGGCCGATCTGTCCGTCGTCGGACGACCCGATCTCGCCCTGTCGGACGGCGCCCGGGCGACCGCCAAACACCTGTCCGTGCGCGCCGCCAGCATCTATTCTGGGACCAGCGAAACCCAGCGCAATGTCATCGCCCGCCAGCTGTTGGGATGACCGGCGGCGGTAGAGCGTTTTTCAAGACAACGCCCCTTGGGAAAGCCGTCGCCGGCCCCCATCTGGTTCGCAGCAACGAACCGGAGAAACGCCTTGTCCCTGTCCCTGTACGACGTGTCCATTCCCGTCTATCTCAACACCCTGCGCAACCTGGCCGCCATCCTGGCCAAGGCCGAGGGCCACGCGGCGGCCGAGGGCGCCGACCTTCAGGCCTATACCGAGGCCCGGCTGCATCCCGACATGCATCCCCTGACCCGGCAGATTCAGATGCTCAGCGACTCGGCCAAGGGCGGCGGCGCCCGGCTGGCCGGGGTCGAGCCGCCGGCGATGGAGGATACCGAGACCACCTTCGCCCAGTTGAAGGACCGCGTCGCCCGGACCATCGCCTTCCTCGAAACCCTCAAGCCCGAACAGATCGATGGCCGCGAGACCGCCACCATCGAGCTGAAGTTCCCCAACCGGACCATGACCTTCACCGGCCGGGACTTCCTGTTCAATTTCTCCCTGCCCAACTTCTACTTCCATGTGGTCACCGCCTACGGCCTGCTGCGCAAGGAAGGCGTCCCGCTGGGCAAGATGGACTACCTGGCCGGGGCGCAACTGGCTGGCTGACGCCGTAGCGGGTCCCGGGGCGCTCGCTCCGGGACCCTCTCAGGCCTCGGGCGACCCGCTCCGGTCGTGCGGGTGAAACACAAAATCGATCAGCCAGATCTGCTCCCCCGGGCCGTGCCGGGCGATCTTCAGCAGGTCGACGACGCCGAGAAATCCGGACCGCCGGGCCAGGGATGGCGTGATGTCGTCGAGCTCGATCCGCCGCATGGCCGTCACCTCCACTTCGCCGCCCTCCATGGCGTAGCGGCCGCCCGTCTTCACCCGGGGCGACTGCCAGAAGCGAACGGTGCAGTCGATCTCGCCGCGTCGGATCGGCTCGCGGAGGCGCCGGGTGAAACTCAGACCCATGGCGTCCGGCCCGACGGAGGCTTCACGCGGCCTCCAGGCCGGCGATGTCGTGCAGGTCCGCCGCCAGTCCCGCGCCCATCATGGCGATGAAGTTGTCGCGGAAGAACTTGCGCCGTCCGCTGTCGCCGATCCCGGCGAGGGAATCGTTGAAGCGCTTGAGCGGATTTCGTCCGCCCTCGACATGGGGGAAATCCGACGAGAACAGGCAGATGTCCTCGCCGACGTTGTTGATGATCCAGCCGACGTTCTCGTGCGGATAGGGGGTGGCGAAGAACTGCCGCTGCAGGATCTCGCTCGGGCGGGCCGACAGCCGCTGCAGCCGTTCTTCCCGGCCAAAGGCCAGGGCGCCGCTGTCCATGAACTGCATCAGGCTGGGAATCCATCCGGCGCCCAGTTCGATGGCCCCGAACTTGAGGTCGGGAAAGCGGTCGAAGACACCATCGAAGACCAGCACGGGCAGGGTCTGCCAAATCGACACCGGGATCGCCATGAAGCTGACCGAGGTGAAGTTCTCGGCCCCGCCGTGGAAGTCCAGCACCTGCGGGCCGCCGTTGTTGAAATAGGCCGGATCAAGTTTCTCCTCGCCGCCGACATGGAACAGGATCGGCAGGCCGGCCTCCTGGGCCAGACCCCACAGCGGGTCGAAATCCGCATGGCTGGGCGAGTGGCGCCTGGGGCAACGGCTCGGGATCATCAGGCCCCTGGCCCCCATGGCGATGGCCTCCCTGGCCACCTCGACGGCGCGGGCGCGGTCGACCAGCGGCACATAGCCTGTCGGCAGCAGGCGACGATCGACGCTGCAGTAGTCGACCATCATGCGATTGTGCGCCCGGGCGGCCTCCACCGCCAGGGCGGGGTCGTCCTCATGCTCAAGGGCGAACAAGGACAGGCCGGCGGTGGAAAACACCAGCTGGCTGGCGAAGCCCAGCAGATCGATGGCCCGGGGCCGGTCGGCCGGGTCGAAGGCGCCCAGGGCCTGGTAGTTCTTGCGCAGCAACAGGTTCTCGGCGTCGCCGGCGCGAAACTCGGGATTTTGTTGCAGGTCGCGGGCCTTCTGAACCCAGCTGTCATCGGCCTTCTTGCGCAGCCTGGCCGTCAGCGCCTCGCGCCACGCCGGTTCGACGTACCGCTCGATGGTTCCGGGAAGCTCCATGACGTGGGAGTCGGCGTCGTGGACCGTCTGGCCGGTCACATAGGGTGTCGGCGCGGTCGTTGCCTGGGCCATCTCGATCCTCCTGCTCGGCGGCCCCTCTGCCGGAGGCGCGTCCGGCGGACATTGCGCCCCCTCCCACGCGCCGCGTCAAGGCCGCGGGCCCCTACGGCATGGGCCAAGGAAGCCCCTAGCCGGGCCTCGCGACGCGGCCTAAATGCAGGCCATGGCCTCCCCCTTCGCCGTGATCTTCGACCGCGATGGCGTCCTCAACGAGGACTACGGCTATGCCTATGAGCCGGAAAAGCTGGTGTGGATTCCCGGGGCCCGGGCGGCGATCCGGCGGGTGAACAACGCCGGCGGCCTGGTGCTGATCGCCACCAACCAGTCCGGCATTGGCCGGGGCTACTACAGCGAAGACCAGATGCACGGCTTCCACGACGAGATGCGTCGGCAGCTGGCCCGAGAGGGCGCGCGGATCGACGCCATCTATTTCTGTCCCTTCCACGAGGACGCCGCCGAGCCGCGCTATCGCCAGGCCGATCATCCCGACCGCAAGCCCAATCCCGGCATGCTGCTGCGCGGGCTGTCGGAGCATGGCGTGGCGCCGGATCGGGCCCTGATGATCGGCGACAAGCCGGCGGACATGCAGGCGGCGAAGGCGGCCGGAGTCGACGGCTATCTGTTCAAGGGCGGCGACCTCGACAGCTTCCTGGTCGAGGCGGCGGCGCGCACGGGTCTACCGCTTTAGGCGGCCGCTTCCCTTTCGTCATGCCTCGATCCGGGGTAGTCAGGGCCAAATCCTTCCCTTTTGGTCCCTCCGGGAGACTTCATGACCCAGCTGCCCGCCGCCACCGGCTCGGCCCTCGACATGATCGGCATGACGCCGATGGTCGAGGTCACCAAGATCGACACCGGCCTCTGCCGCCTGTTCCTCAAGCTTGAAAACCAGAACCCCGGCGGTTCGATCAAGGACCGTATCGCCCGCTCGATGATCGAGGCGGCGGAGGCCGACGGCCGGCTCAAGCCGGGCGGGGTGATCATCGAGGCGACGGCCGGCAACACCGGTCTGGGTCTGGCCCAGGTGGCGACCCTGAAGGGCTACAAGCTGATCCTGGTGGTGCCCGACAAGATGGCGCGGGAGAAGATCCTGCACCTGCGGGCCATGGGCGTGGATGTCCGCATCACCCGCTCCGACGTCGGCAAGGGCCACCCAGAATACTACCAGGACATGGCCCAGACCATCGCCCAGGGCATCCCCGGCTCGCTGTTCGTCAACCAGTTCGAGAACCCGGCCAATCCTCTGGCGCACGAGACGACCACCGGCCCGGAAATTCTCGAACAGATGGGCGGCGATCTGGACGCGGTGGTCGTCGGGGTCGGCTCCGGCGGCACCCTGACGGGCCTTGGCCGCTACTTCCAGAAGGCCAGCCCCAAGACCAGGATGATCCTGGCCGATCCGGTCGGCTCGATCCTCTATGACTATGTGAACACCGGAACCTACGGCGAGGCCGGCAGCTGGATCGTCGAGGGCATCGGCGAGGACTTCATCCCGGTCAACGCCCAGATGGACCTGGTGTCCAAGGCCTACGCCATCTCCGACCGCGAGAGCGTCGAGACGGCGCGGGAGCTGCTGCAGAAGGAAGGCATCCTGGCCGGGTCCTCCTCGGGCACCCTTCTGGCGGCCGCCCTGCGCTACTGCCGCGAGCAGACCGAGCCCAAACGTGTCGTCAGCCTGGTCTGCGACACCGGCGCCAAATACCTGACCAAGATGTTCAACGACATGTGGGTCAGCGCCCACGGCTTCGAGGACCGCACGGCGCGGGGCGATGTCTCCGATCTGATCGCCAAGCGCTACAGTGACGGCGGCGTGGTGACGATCGGCCCCGACGATACCCTGCTGACGGCCTACAATCGCATGCGTTCGGGCGACATCAGCCAGCTGCCCGTGGTCGATCACGGCAAGCTGGTCGGCATCCTCGACGAGAGCGACGTGCTGTCCGGGGTTGCCGGCGCCAGGGGCACCGAGGGCTTTTCGGCCAAGGTGTCCGGGGCCATGACCCGTCAGGTCAAGACGCTGGAATCGCACCAGCCGCTGAGCGATCTCGAGCCGGTGTTCGCCCGCGACGAGGTGGCCGTGGTCATGGACGGCGAGGAACTGCTCGGCCTGATCACCCGGGTCGACCTGATCAACCACCTGCGCCGGAGCGCCTGATGTCCCCCACCGACGGCAAGAACCGCCTGGCCTTCGCCACCCGCACCATCCATGGCGGCCAGAGCCCCGATCCGACGACCGGCGCGGTGATGCCGCCGATCTACGCGACCAGCACCTACGCCCAGGAAAGCCCGGGGGTTCACAAGGGCTTCGAGTACGCCCGCAGCCAGAATCCGACCCGCTTCGCCTTCGAGCGCTGCATCGCCGATCTGGAGAGCGGGACCGAGGCCTTCGCCTTCGCCTCGGGCCTGGCGTGCGCGGCGACGGTGATGGAGACGCTGGACAGCGGCGCCCATGTCATCGCCACCGACGACCTCTATGGCGGCAGCTATCGCCTGTTCCAGCGGGTCAAGGCGCGCTCGGCCGGGCTGAGCTTCAGCTTTGTCGACATGAGCGACCTGGCCGCCGTCGAGGCCGCCATCCGTCCCGAGACGAAGATGATCTGGGTCGAGACCCCGACCAATCCGACCCTTCGGCTGGTCGACCTGGCCGCCCTCGCAGAGCTGGCGAAGAAGCACGGCATCATCACCGTCGCCGACAACACCTTCGCCAGCCCCTATATCCAGCGGCCGCTCGAGCTGGGTTTTGATCTCGTCACCCACTCGACGACCAAATACCTCAATGGCCATTCGGACATGGTCGGCGGCGTCGCCATCGTCGGCGACAACGAGAAGCTGGGCGCGGATCTGAAGTTCCTGCAGAACGCCGTCGGCGCCATCTCCGGACCCTTCGACAGCTTCCTGGCCCTGCGGGGTCTGAAGACCCTTGCGCTGCGCATGGAGCGGACCTGCGAGAGCGCCCTGAAGATCGCCGCCTGGCTGGAAGGTCATGCGGCGGTCGACAAGGTCATCTACCCGGGCCTGAAATCCCATCCGCAGCACGATCTGGCCGTGCGGCAGATGACCGGCGGCTTTGGCGGCATCATCTCGGTGGAGATCAAGGGCGGCCTGGCGCCCAGCCGCAAGCTGCTGGAACGCACCCGCCTGTTCACCCTGGCCGAGTCCCTGGGCGGGGTCGAAAGCTTGATCGAGCATCCGGCCATCATGACCCACGCCTCCATCCCGCCCGACCAGCGGGCGGCGGTCGGCATCACCGACGGCCTTGTCAGGCTTTCGGTCGGGATCGAGGACTGCGACGATCTTCTGGCGGATCTGGATCAGGCGCTTTCGGGCTGACGATATCGGCCCGCTCAACGTTGACCTGGTGCGGATAGGGAATGCTGATGCCGCCCTCGTCGAAGGCCAGCTTCAGGTTCTTGAGCATGTCGAAATGCATGTCCCAGAAGTCGGCCAGCGGCGCCCAGCAGCGCAGTGAGACATTGATCGAGGAGTCGCCGTAGCTGGTCATCCGGGCCCAGGGCTCCGGCGTGTCCAGCACCCGCTTGTCCGCCCGGGCGGTGGCCAGCATGATTTCCAGCGCCTTGTCGATATCGTCCTCATAGTCGATGCCGATGGTGATCTCGGTGCGCCGCATGTCGATGGCGGTGTAGTTGGTGATCATCTCCCCCAGCACCTTGCCGTTGGGCAGGATCACCTTCAGCCCCTCGGGGCTGGTGATTTCGGTGGTGAACAGGTCCAGGCTGGCGACGGTCCCCAGCTGGTCGCTGATCTTGACGAAGTCGCCGGCGCGATAGGGCCGCAGGATCAGCAGCATGACCCCGGCCGCGACATTGCTCAGCGCACCCTGCATGGCCAGGCCGATGGCCAGGGACGCGGCGCCCAGCACCGCAAGGATCGAAGTCGCCTTGACGCCCAGCTGCTGCAGCACGGCGATCAGGCCGACGATGATGATGCCATAGCGCACCACCGAGGCGACGAAAGTCTGCAGGGTGGCGTCGCCGCCGCGCCGTGCCTGCAGGCGCGCGACGGCCTGGCTGGCCAGGTTCGACAACCAGCGCGACGCGATGATGGTGATGACCAGGATGATCAGGGCGGCGGCGAGATCGACGCCGAAGCGGGTCGCCTGATCGATGAGGTTCGCGGCGACCGCCTTGTCGATGGTCACGCCGGGAATCTGCGACAGGGTCGCGGGATCGATAGCTATCATGCTCTCCATTGAAACGTGGTTCGCCCTGCAAGGCCAACGCAGCGACGCCGCCGGGGTTTCCATTTTTGCCGCGACGGAGGAAACATCCCGAAACGACTGTTGTCTCGAAACCGCCCCCAAGCGGGCGTAAGGGCCCGCCCATGAGCATCGCCTTCATCGACCTCGCCGCCCAGCAGCGCCGTATCCGCGACCGTATCGACGCCGGCATCGCCCGGGTCCTCGACCACGGGGCCTATGTCATGGGTCCGGAGGTTCGCCAGTTCGAGGCCGAGCTGGCCGCCTTTGGTCAGGCCCCCCTGGCGCTGAGCTGCGCCAACGGCACCGACGCCATCGCCCTGCCGCTGATGGCCTGGGGCATCGGGGCGGGCGACGCGGTCTTCTGCCCCAGCTTTACCTTCGCCGCGACGCCGGAGGTCGTGCCCTGGACAGAGGCCACGCCGGTCTTTGTCGATGTGCTTCCCGACACCTGCAATCTGGACCCGGAAAAGCTGGAGGCCGCCATTGCGGCGGTCGAGGCCGAAGGCAGGCTCAAGCCCGCCGTGGTCATCGCCGTCGACCTGTTCGGCCAGCCGGCCGATTATCCGGCGATCCGCGCGGTCTGCGACCGTCACGGCCTGAAACTGATCAGCGACAGCGCCCAGGGCTTTGGCTGCACCCTGAACGGTCATCACCCCATCCACTGGGCCGATGTCGCCACCACCAGCTTCTTCCCGGCCAAGCCGCTGGGCTGCTACGGCGACGGCGGGGCGGTGATCTGCAAGGATCAGGAGCTGTGGGACCTGATGGACAGCTACCGGGTTCACGGCAAGGCGGTGGCTCCCGATCTGGTCGGCCGCACCTTCGAACACGAAACCAAGTACCTGAACACCCGCATCGGCATGAACAGCCGGCTGGACTCCATCCAGGCCGCCATCCTGATCGAGAAGCTGGCCATCTTCCCCGAAGAGATCGCCCTGCGTCAGACGGTGGCCAATCGCTACGCCGAAGGCCTGGCGGGAGCGGTCAAATCCGTGCCGAAGGTCATCGACGGCGGCGTCTCGGTCTGGGCCCAGTACGTCATCGAACATGAGAACCGCGACGGACTGGCCGCGCATCTGAAGACGCAAGGCGTGCCGACGGCCGTCTACTATCCGGTGCCGATGCATGTGCAGGCCCCCTACGCCGACTTCCCGCGCGGAGCCGGCGGCCTTCCGGTGACCGAGGCCCTGGCCGAAACGGTCCTGGCCTTGCCGATGCATCCCTATATGGACGAGGCGACCCAGCAGCAGATCATTGATGCCGTGAAGGGCTTCAACGGCTAGCTCCGGTCGCCCGCCGCGGCGCCGGGGCCGAGGATCAGTCTAGTCCCGGTCCGGCGCGCCCAGCGGGTAGAAGGGCCGGAAGTATCGCGCCTCCTCGACGCACCGGGCGAAGGACGGCCGTTTCAGAAGACGCTGGCGATAGGCCTTCAGAACCGGCCAGTCGTCGGTGATCTGCATCACCCAGTCGGCATAGAACAGCGACGTCGACGCCGCGGCGTCGGCCATGGAGTAGTCCTCGCCACAGGCCCAGGTCTTCCCGGCCAGCGCCCCTTCCAGCCAGTCGTAGGCCTTGCGCAGCCGCGTGTGCGCCAGGGTCAGGCCGTCTTGCGGCGTCATCGGAATCTGGCCCAGCTTGCTGGATATCGCCACCTGCTGGGCGTCCATGACATGCAGGTCGAAGAACCGGTCCATGAACCGCACGTCCAGCGCCTTCATCGGATCATCCGGGATCAGCCGCACCGGCCCGGGATGCTTCAACTGCAGATACTCGATGATGATGCTGGTCTCGACCAGGGTGGTCTCGCCATCGACCAGCATCGGAAACTTGCCGATCGGCCAGGTCGCCAGCCAGGTTCCGATATGGTCCGGGAAGTCCGGCCCGATCTCGCGGAACTCGAATGGGGTGTCGTTCTCATAGAAGGCGATCTTGGCCTTCTGCGTGTAGGACGAAAAATGGTGGCCATAGAGGGCGAGCATGGAGGTCTCCGTTTGCCCGCAGCCTACGTCCGATTGCCGGCCGCCAGACACCCCAAAATCCGCTCATCCCGGCGAAGGCCGGGATCCAGGGCGACCCATGGTCGTTTCGATAGGGTGCGAATTGGCGTGCAGGTCTTTCCTGAGCGGCGCTTGAGCTGGTTCCCGGCCTTCGCCGGGATGAGCGGGAAGGGGTTAATCGAGCATCCGCTCCAGTGTCTCCAGTTCATCGGCCTCGCGGGCGGGTTTGTCCCAGCGGATGCGGCTGATCCTGGGAAAGCGCATGGCCACCCCGCTCTTGTGGCGGCTTGACCGTTGCAGGCCCTCGAAGGCCACCTCCAGCACCAGGCCGAAATCCAGGCTCGCCTTCACCGACCGCACCGGCCCGAACCGCTCGACGGTGTTGTCGCGGACAAACTTGTCGAGCTGCTTCAACTCCTCGTCGGTGAAGCCGAAATAGGCCTTGCCCACCGGCGTCAGATGTCGATTGCCGGCTTCGTCCTCCCGCCAGACCCCGAAGGTGTAGTCGCTGTAGAAGCTCGACCGCTTGCCATGCCCCCGCTGGGCGTACATCAGCACCGCGTCGATCAGGTGCGGATCGTGTTTCCACTTGAACCACGGCCCCTTCGGCCGACCGGCTTCATAGAGGCTGTCCCAGCGCTTGAGCATCAGCCCTTCGGACAGACGCGGATCGCCCTCCGGCGGCTCCGCCCGCAGGCCGGCCAGCTCTTCCCAGGTCGCGAAGGGCTGCATGGGCGAGAGGTCGATGCGCGGCGAGGCGGCTTTGGCGACGAACGCTTCCAGCCGCTCACGGCGCTGTGCGAACGACAGGTGGCGCAGGTCGGTCTCGCCGTCCAGCAGCAGATCGTAGGCGCGGATCGCCGCCGGGAAGGCCTTGATCATCCGGGCGTCGACGGACTTGCGGTTCAACCGCTGCTGCAGATCGCCGAAACTGGCCAGGGTCCCGTCGCGAATGACCAGCAGTTCCCCGTCGATGGCGCCCTCGAAGCTCATGTGGGCCAGGACATCGGGGAAGGCATGGCTGATGTCGTCGCCGGTCCGGGTGTAGAGACGTCGCTCGCCCCGTTCGCTGACCGCCTGGATGCGGATGCCGTCCCACTTCCATTCGGCCGCATAGTCGGCGGGATCAAGCCTGGGAAAATCCACGGCCTCGTCGATGGGATGCGCCAGCATCACTGAGCGGAACCGCCCCGGACTGTCGGCGCTGGGCGCTTCCGACCGGCCCTCCAGCCAGGCGAACAGGTCTTCATAGGGCGGTTCCAGCGCATGCCAGACCTCCTCGATCTGCGGCGCGCCGACCTCCTGACCATGCAGCGTCGCCAGATCGGCGCAGGCCTGCTTGGCCAGGCGCGCCGAGAACCCGACCCGCAGGCCCCCCGTCAGCAGCTTCAGAAGCGCCCAGCGCCCGTCCGGCTCCAGCGCATCCAGCCAGCGCTCGATCATCGGCTGCACCTCGCCCCGCCTGGCGGTGCGCAGGGCCTCGATCACCTCGGACAGTTCCGGCTCGCGGTTGGCGCCCCGCCCGGCCGGCCAGACCAGGGCGACGGTCTCGGCCAGATCGCCGACATAGTCATAGGACCAGCCGAACAGCACCGGGTCCATCCGCGCTTCCACGGCCTTGCGGATCGCGGCCGGCTTGGCGGCGGTGAACTTCAGCTCGCCGGTCAGGGCGGCCAGGGCCCAGCCGCGGTCGGGATCGGGCTGGTCATGCAGAAAGTCCCGCACCAGCGTCAGCTTGGCGTTGCGGGAGGCGGTGAGGCTCAGACGATCGAGGAGGCGGGCGAAGGCGCGCATGAAAGCAGAATGTAGCGCGGCGCTGTCGGTTCACGAGGGGTCTCGTCCGTGAGCGGCTTGTGGAACGGCCTCAAAAGGCGGAACCTTCCGGTGGGAGGGGCCCCATGCGCATCTGGAAGATCATCTTCGCCCTGGCGGCGCTGTTCAATTTCCTTGTCGGGCTGCCCGTATTGCTGGCCCCGGCCGCCTTCTACACCGCCATCGGTCAGCCGGTCCCTGACGACCTGCTGTCGGTCCAGACGGTCGGCCTCCTGATCAGCGTCTTCGGCGTCGGCTACGCCATGGCCGCCCGCGATCCGGTCTGGGCGAGACCTGTGCTGTGGCTTGGCGTCCTGGGCAAGGCGCCCCTGCCGGTCCTGGTGGGGCTGAGCGTGATGGCCGGTCGCACCAGCCCGAGCGGCTTTGGCCTGACCCTGGTCGATCTTGTCTTCGCCGCCCTGTTCCTGACCTTTCTGTTGCGCCATCGCACCGCTGGCGCGTCAGCGTAATCATGTGGGCTTGCGGAGGCGCCGTCACGTGAAGACCGCAGGCCCCGCTTCGGCTTCCGTGGCCCGGGGCCGCTGCGTCTGCGGCGCGGTGCGGTTCGAGATCGATGTGCCCGCTGTCTGGGCCTGGCATGATCACGGCCAGGCCAGCCGCCGCGCGCAGGGCTGCGCCTACGCCACCTATGTCGGAACCTGGAAGAAGCGCTTCCGCTGGCTCGAGGGCGAAGCGGAACTGACCCGCTATGAGGATGCGGAGGCCGGAACCACCCGCAGCTTCTGCCGCCGGTGCGGCGCGCCGGTCACCTATGAAAAGGCCCGCTCCCCCCGCTTCATCAACATTCCCCGCGCCCTGTTCGAAACCCGCACCGGCCGCGAGCCGCGCTATCACATGAACCTGACCGAGCGCGCCGACTGGACCTACTGGGGCGAACCGCTGGGGCCGATGAAGGGTTATCCCGGCGTGATGCGGGAGCGTCCAAGAAAGAGGCGGCTGGATCCGTTGGACGAGACCTGACGTTCAAGCGGCGTTCACACTGGCGGATCGACATTGGCCAACCGACACTGGCCGAAATCAGGCAGGGGGATTTCATGCGACTTGCGGCTGTCATCTTCACGGCGGGTCTGGCGACAGCCGGGGTCGCGGTCGCCGCCGCGCCGTCCTTCGATACCTGGGGGACGGGAGAGGCCGCGCTGGCCTACCACCGCATCTCGGGCGACTGCGAGGCGGTCAGCGATCGCTTCGGCCGCAACGCCGCCTGGGGCCACTGGCGGATGCCGCTGTCGGCCGTGACCATCACCCTGGCGCCGCCCACCGACGCCGGCGGAGTGCAGATGCAGTTTCGTTGCCGCGATGGGTCGGCCTGTATCCAGTCCGGGAGGCTAGATGATCTTTCCGAGACCACGGCGGCGCATGACCTGGCCTTCGACAAGGCTGACCGGGCCGCTGAGGTGATGGGCTTGATCGACACCCTCCGCGCGGCCTGCGACGCCGACTGAGAGACTTGCGAAATCCCCGGTGGGGCCACAGGGTGACCGCCTGCTGACCGGGCGTGGAGGAACCATATGCGTCTGCCGTTTGCCGCGACCCTGGCGGGGTTGCTCCTGATGACCTCGGCGGCCAGCCAGGCGGGCGCGGCCGATCAGGGGCCCTTTGTGCTCAAGGGGGTCTACCGGTTTGTCAGCGAGGCCAAGGGCGCCGACGGCAAGCCGGTCTGTGTGGAGCGCTGGACCTTTGGCGACGACGGAATCGAAACGGTCGAAAGCGGTCAGGAGGTTGTTCGCCTGCGCTTCCATGTCGAGGGCGACAAGCCGCCGAAATACTATCTCGTCGCCACGGCGCTGGAGACCAACGGCAAGCCCGATTGCGTCGGCAGGACCAACCCCGTTCCCAATGGGGAGTCGCGGCATTTCTTCGTGCCAATGAACAGTGGAACGCTGATGTTTTGTCCCCCGCCGGCGTCAACGGCGGACGGCACGCCAGTGATCGGCAACTGCTATGGCCAGGCCGTGCCCGAGCCTGCAACGCCCTGACTATCCGTGCGGATGGGCCGCCGAATAGGCGGCCAGCAGGCCGGCGGCGTCGACTTGGGTGTATCGCTGGGTCGTCGACAGCGAGGCGTGACCGAGCAGCTCCTGAATGATCCGCAGATCGGCCCCGGCGCCCAGCAGATGGGTGGCGAAGCTGTGCCGCAGCGCATGGGGGGTGGCGCGGTCAGGCAGGCCGAGGCGTCCCCTCAGGGTCTGCATCGCCGCCTGGACATGGCGCGGCGACAGGGCTCCGCCACGTTTTGCGATAAACAGCGGCGCGTCCCGCGTCGTGGTGTAGGGCAGGGCCTCGACATAGGCGTCGACCGCCCCCCGCACCGCCGGCAGCACCGGCACGATTCGGGTCTTCCCGCCCTTGCCGGTAATGCGCATGGCCTCGCCCAGCGGCGCATCGCCCCGGGTCAGCGACAGGGCCTCCGAGATTCGCAGGCCGCACCCCCACAGCAGGGTCAACACGGCCTGGTCGCGCAGGCCTTCCCACGGATCCCGGTCCGGATCGGCGGCCGCCTCGATCAGCAGGCCTCGCGCCTGGTCCTCGCTGACGGGGCGGGGCGCGCCCGGTCGCACCCGGGGTCCCCGCACCAGGGCCAGTCCCGGGCAGGGGACGCCGAGCCGGCGATCGACAAAACCGTGAAAGCTTCGCACCGCCGACAGGGCCTGGGAGAGGGATCGAGCGGCCAGTTCGCGGTCTCCGTCGCGACCACCCCGGCGGTCAGCCAGCCAGGCGCGCACCTCGGCGGCGGAGACCGATCCCAGGGCCTCGACGGTCAGGGTCTCGGCGCGATGGCGGGTCAGGAAGGCTAGATAATGGGCGGCGCCGGCGCGGTAGGCCTCGAGGGTGCGGGGCGAGGCGCGGCGCTCGGCGGCCAGGTGGGTCAGCCAGGCGTCCAGCGCCGCGTCGGCTGACGCCGTCACAGCACCGGCCAGCGCTCGGCGGTGCGCTCGAACACCCGGCCGATGAAGTCGACCAGTTCATGGCCCATGTCGCGGGTGAAGCCTTCGGCGTCCGGCGAGCCGAAGGCCAGGACCCCCTGGCGCGCGGGCTCCCAGATGGCCATGCGGACCATGGCCATGGATTTCACATGGGCCGCCTTGTCGCCGAACAGTCCCAGCGCCGGCGCGTGAAAGCCCATCCGGGCCAGCTTCTGCGGTCCAAGGATCAGGTCCACCTGGCCCTCGACCAGGGCGTACCACCCGGCCGGGACCCGCTCGGGGCCTTCCAGGGCGACCGCGGCGCCGGTCAGGCCAAAACGCAGGGTGGCGACCTCATCGACCCGGCGGACCAGATCGGAGTGATTGCGTGCTTCCAGCAGGTCGATGACCGCGGCGTGGGTCTGGGCCTGGGCGGCGAAATTGGCGCGGGCGGTGGCTTCCAGACTGCGCCGGGCTGTCGATTCGCGTTTGGCGGTGGCGGCCACACGGGCCAGGGCGGCCGGACCGAAATCGACCAGATTGGCCGCGTCCAGCCGCAGGCCAAGATCGCTGAGCAGTTCGGGATCGTCCCGCAGCAGGTCCCCGTTCTGGCGAATCAGGTCGCGCAGGGCGGCCAGGTCCGGCGCCGTATCCAGTGTCTTGATCCGCGCCCCGTCCGACATGCTGGAACCTGTCCGTTCTAGAGGATCGACTGGCCCGTCTTGCTCCAGTCGCTGAGGAATTGTTCTAGACCCTTGTCGGTTAAGGGGTGCTTGAAGAGGGCCTCAAAGACGTTCGGCGGCAGGGTGGCGCAGTCGGCGCCCAGTTCGGCGCAGCGGGTGATGTGTTCGACGCTGCGGATCGAGGCGGCGAGAATCTCGGTATCGTAGCCGTAGTTGTCATAGACGGTGCGGATGTCGCCGATCAGGGCGCAGCCGTCGGCGCCGTGGTCGTCGAGCCGTCCGACGAAGGGCGAGACATAGGTGGCGCCGGCCTTGGCGGCCAGCATGGCCTGGGCCACGGAGAAGCAGAGGGTGACATTGGTGGCGATCCCGTCGGCGGCGAACTGCGCGCAGGCGATCAGGCCGTTGCGGGTCAGGGGCAGCTTGACCACCACATTGCCGGCGATGTCCGCCAGCTTGCGGCCTTCCGCGACCATGGTCTCCACGTCGGTGGCCACGGCCTCGGCGCTCACCGGCCCCTCGACGAGACCGCAAATCTCGGCGATGACCTCGGCCATGGGACGACCCGACTTGGCGATCAGCGTGGGATTGGTGGTGACCCCGTCAACGAGACCGGTCTTGGCCAGTTCCGCCAGGACGGCGGTGTCGGTGGTGTCGAGAAAGAGCTGCATGGCCTGGGCGTCCGTAAAAGGTGGGCGGGGGTTGTACATCAAGCCCGGCGGCGGCGCATCCCCACTGCGAAGGAGGCGGCCTCGCGGCTCCCTTCTCCCCTTGGGGGAGAAGGTGTCGGCGGAGCCGACGGATGAGGGGTCGCTCCGGATGCGGGGGCGGCTAAGTCTGCTATCGTCGGCTTTGAGGGTCTTCAACCCCTCATCCGGCGCTCCGCGCCACCTTCTCCCGCAAGGGGAGAAGGATGACCGGAGGCGTAGCCTTCCGTCGGGTCGTCGCAGATGAGAATCGCCTCCGTTCTCCTGCCCATGCCCCTGCCCGAGGCCTTCGACTATGCCGAGCCCGAGGGCATGGCGCTGCAGGTCGGTGACCAGGTCGCCGCGCCGCTGGGGCCTCGGCTGATCCGCGGCGTGGTCAGCGCCTTGCGCGATGGGACCGGCGGCAACCGCCCGCTCAAGCCCATCGACCACAGGATCGACGATCCGCCCCTGCCGGCCACGACCCTGGCCTTCGTCGAATGGGCCGCCCGCTACGCCGCCGAGGGACCGGGCCAGCCGTTGGCCATGGCGCTGCGGGGCCTGCGGGCGCCAAGGCCGAAACCCGAGCGTGTCGTCGTGGCCACCGGAGCCTCGCCGGCCCGGATGACGCCGGCGCGGGAAAGGGTGCTCGCCGCCGCGACGGCCCAGGCCCTGCCCCCGCCCCGCCTCGCCGAGGCCGCGGGCGTATCCTCGGGCGTGATCAAGGGGCTGGTCGACGAGGGCTGTCTCGCTATCGAGGAACGCGAGGCCGAGCGGTCCCGCCCCGTGCTCGACGCCTCGCCCCATCACGACCGCCTCAACCCTGGCCAGGCGGCGGCGGCGGCGGCGCTGGTCGCGCGGCTGGACGCCGGCGGCTTTTCCGCCACCCTGCTGGATGGCGTGACCGGTTCGGGCAAGACCGAGGTCTATCTGGAGGCCGCCGCCCACGCCCTGCACCGCGAACCCGAGGCCCAGGTGCTTATCCTGTTGCCGGAAATCGCCCTGACCCAGGCGGTGATCGCCCGGGTCGCCGATCGCTTCGGCGCGGCCCCGGGGGAATGGCATTCGGCCGTCGCCCCGCCCCGCCGCCGGATCCTCTGGGAAGAGGTCGCCGCCGGCCGCACCCGGATTGTCGTCGGCGCCCGCTCGGCCCTGTTCCTGCCCTTCCGCAAGCTGGCTCTGATCGTCGTCGACGAGGAGCACGACAGCTCGTTCAAGCAGGAGGAGGGCTTCATCTATCAGGGGCGTGACCTGGCGGTGGCGCGGGCTCATCTGGAAGGCTGCAGCGTGCTCCTGGCCTCGGCCACCCCCTCGCTGGAGACCCTGTGGAACGCCCGTCAGAACCGGTATGGCTGGCTCAGGCTCGCGGCGCGGCACGGCGCCGCCACCCTGCCCGATGTCTCCCTGGTCGATCTGCGCGAGACGCCGCCGGAACGGGACTGCTGGCTGTCGCCGCCGCTGGTGGCCGCGATGGCCCAGACCCTGGCCAAGGGCGAGCAGACCCTGCTGTTCCTCAATCGCCGGGGCTATGCGCCGGTGGTGCTGTGCAAGGCCTGCGGCGAGCGCCTGACCGCGCCGGACACCGACAGCTGGCTGGTCGAGCACCGCTACACCGGCCGGCTGGTCTGTCACCTGACCGGCTTTTCGATGCCCAAGCCCGATCGCTGTCCCCACTGCGGGGCGAAGGACAGCCTGATCTCGATCGGCCCGGGGGTCGAGCGGGTCGAGGAGGAGGCCCGGTCGCGGTTTCCCGACGCCCGCATCGCCGTCTTCTCCTCCGACACCGTAACCAGCGGCCAGAGCGCCCGGGAGCTGGTCGAGGCGATGGAGCGCGGCGAGATCGACATCCTCGTCGCCACCCAGGCGGCGGCCAAGGGCCACAACTTTCCGGGTCTGACGCTGGTGGGGGTGGTTGATGCGGATCTGGGGCTGAGGGGCGGCGACCTTCGGGCTGGGGAGCGGACCTTCCAGTTGCTGGCCCAGGCGGGCGGGCGGGCCGGCCGGGCCGACAGGCCGGGTCGGGTGCTGATGCAGACCTGGGCGCCGGAGCATCCGGTGATGCAGGCCCTGGCCGCCGGCGACCGCGACGGCTTTGTCGAAACCGAGATGGAGTTGCGCCAGCTCTCGGGGCTGCCGCCGTTCGGCCGGCTGGCGGCGGTCGTCCTGTCTGGTCCCGATGCGGCCCAGCTGGAGGCGTTCGCCCGCGAGATGGCTGCCGCCGCCCCCAACGCCGAGGGGGTCGAGATCTTCGGTCCGGCCGATGCTCCGCTCAGCCTGATCCGGGGGCGACGACGCAAGCGATTCCTGGTGCGCGCCGATCGCACCGTCGACCTGTCCGCCTACATGGCCGCCTGGCGCGCCAGGGTGAAACCCCGAGGGGCCCTGCGCGTGACCATCGACATCGACCCGTACAGTTTTCTGTAGGCGCCCTTGCGTCAGTGCAGCGTCTCGTCCGGCGGCGACCGCCTGGCGGCGCGGGCGCGGGCGAACATGTTCAGGGCCTCGACGCCGGCGGAGAAGCCCATGGCCGCGTAGATGTAGCCCTTGGGCACATGCATGCCGAAGCCGTCGGCGATCAGCACCATGCCGATCATCAGCAGGAAGCCGAGGGCCAGCATCACCACGCTGGGGTTCTTGTTGATGAAGTCGCCCAGGGGATCGGCCGCCACCAGCATCACCCCGACGGCGACGACCACCGCCACCACCATGATGGCGAGATGTTCGGTCATGCCCACGGCGGTCAGGATGGAGTCGATCGAGAAGACGATATCCAGCAGCACGATCTGCACCACCGCGGCGCCGACGCTGTTGATCACGACATCCTTCTTGTCGAGCAGGTCGTGGCTGGGGGAGGGGTCGGTCGAGTGGTGAATCTCCTTGGTCGCCTTCCAGACCAGGAACAGTCCCCCGGCGATCAGGATCAGGTCCTTCCAGGAAAAGGCGTGGCCAAAGGCGCTGAAGGCCGGCTGCACCAGCCCGACGATCCAGGCGATGGTCGACAGCAGGGCCAGCCGCATGATCAGCGCAAGGCCGATGCCCAGTCGCCGCACCTTCTGGCGCGAGGCCTCGGGCAGCTTGTTGGCCAGAATGGAGATGAAGACCAGGTTGTCGATGCCAAGCACGACCTCCATGACCACCAGGGTGACCAGGGCCGCCCAGGCGGCGGGGTCCGTCAGCAGTTGCGCAATACCGTCCACGCCGGTCTCAAGCCTCCCTAAACCTTCGTCTGCGATATCTAGGAAGCCTGAGCCGGTTCGTAAGTCGCGCTTGCGAATAATTCTTAGGCGATATGACCGCCGGCGATCCGGCGCCGGGACGACGCCAGATGAACGAAGCCGCCCATATCCGCCCGCTGACCGGCCTGCGCTTCTTCGCGGCCATGTGGGTGGTGCTCTACCACTACTGGCCCAAGCTGGCGGTCGACTTCACCCCGACCCTGATCGAGAAGGGCTACCTGGGGGTCGAGCTGTTCTTCGTCCTGTCCGGCTTCATCCTGTGCCACGTCTATCTTGAAAGCTTCGGCGAGGGGCGGTTCCGCTACGGGGCCTTCCTCTGGAACCGGCTGGCGCGGGTCTATCCGCTGCATATCGCCACCCTCGCGGGGGTGGCCGCGCTGGGCCTCGGCGCCACCGCCGCCGGCTACGCCATCGACAGCAACGTTCTCGACTGGTCCTCGCTGCCGGCCAACCTCTTGATGGTCCAGGCCTGGGGCCTCGCGCCGCACGCCGCCTTCAACCATCCCAGCTGGTCGATCTCCGCCGAATGGTTCGCCTACCTCTGCTTCCCGGGCTTTGCCTGGGCGGCCTGGAAGCTTCGCCACCGCGCCTGGCTGGGC
This sequence comes from Caulobacter sp., assembly GCA_019636175.1. Lineage (GTDB taxonomy): Bacteria > Pseudomonadota > Alphaproteobacteria > Caulobacterales > Caulobacteraceae > Caulobacter. The sequence goes on from JAHBYC010000005.1 coordinate 71,036, forward strand.
GCGGCCCTGGCGCTGGGGTTCATGGCCATTCTCTATCCGGCCTATCAGGCCCTGACCGGAGAATCCCTGACCCAGGCGACCATCCGCTGGGGCGCGCTGCGAATCGTCCCCTGCTTTGCGCTGGGCTGCGCCATGTATGGTTTGTGGCGGTCAGGCGCGGTGCGCAACCTCGCGGCGGGCGGCGTCGGCGCCGCTTTTATGGGCGCCTGCATCCTGCTGGCGACCGTGGCGCAAGCGCCCGATATCATCGCGGTGGCCGCGTTCGGGGGTCTGATCCTGTGCCTGGCGGGCATGGCCGAGCACGGTTCGACCTTCGCCAGCGGTCGTATTCCGGTCTACCTCGGCGAGATCAGCTATTCGGTCTATATGGTCTGTGTTCCGTGGAAGTTGCTGTTTGTGAATGCGGTCCCGAAACTTCTCAATACAGGCAGTGAACAGCTGCCCTGGTATCTGTGGATTGTGTTCATCGCCTCCGTCGTTCCACTGGCCGCAGCCAGCTACCACCTGATCGAACGACCGGCCCGTGCTCGCATGAAATTGATGCATGAATCCTGGGCGCGCAGACGATCAGTCGCACCCGCGACATGAAAAGGGTCTTTTCATTCCCCTGTGAGATGACTAAGCCGTAACCCAGTTTTCCCCGGGGGAGAGTCCCAGCATGCGTCAACGGACGAGAGCCGTACTTGGTTCCCTGACCGCCGCCCTGATGATCAGCCTGATTCCGGCTGTCTCATCGGCCGAGACCTACTGGCAATGTGTTCCCTTCGCCCGCCTGCTGTCGGGCATCCAGATCTTCGGCGACGCCCACACCTGGTGGGCCCAGGCCGTGAAGCGCTATCAGACCGGCGACGTGCCGCAGATGGGCGCCGTTCTCAGCTTCAAGGCCACCTCGCGCATGAAGCTTGGCCATGTCGCGGTCGTCAGCCGGGTGCTGACCGACCGCGTCATCCAGATCACTCACGCCAACTGGTCCAGCTTCGGCGGCGCCCGGGGCAAGGTCGAGAAGGACGTCACCGTCGTCGACGTCTCGCCGGACGGCACCTGGAGCAGCGTCAAGGTCTGGTACGATCCGATCCGCGATCTAGGCAGCACCGTCTATCCGACCAACGGCTTCATCTATCCCGACGCCCAGGCCAGGAAGATGGCCCAGGCCAACGGCCGCTTCGCGGTCGCCCAGAACACCGCCACCCTGGTGGCCAACTCCGCCGCCGGTCATGTGGTCAACGCCGTTCAGCCCGGCGCCTCGCCGTTCGACATCCTGAACAAGGCGGCCGAGACCAGCGACAGCATCGCCGACCTGATCCAGAAGGCGACCGGCGGCGACAAATAGGTCGCGCCCGGGCCCGGTCGCGCTGACGGCGCCGCTTTCCTGACATTGACGACGCCTGTTCGCCGGGCGACAGCTTTGGCTGTCTCCGGCGCGCAAGGATCCATGCGGCGATGATCAGACTGCTGCAACGTGGAGCCAGGACGGCGACCGAGGTCGCCATCGGGGACGACTGGACCCTGCCGGACGAGGTCGTCTGGATCGACCTGATCAATCCCGACCGCGAGGAGGAGCGGGTGATCGAGGCGCAGCTGGGCCTTGACCTGCCGACCCGGGAGGACATGGCCGAGATCGAGGCTTCGTCCCGCCTATACCGCGAGGGGCCCGCCACCTTCATGACGGTCGAGATCATCACCGGCCTGGCCTCGGAGACCCCGCGGCTGGAGCCCGTGACGTTCGTGCTGGTGCGTGATCGGCTGATCACCATTCGCTACGCCCAGCCGCGGGCCTTCGCCATGTTCGACGCCCAGCTGGCCGAGCGCGCCGAACTCGCGACCAGCGGGGAGGGCGTGTTCATGGGCCTTCTCGACGCCATCGTCGACCGCATCGCCGACATCCTCGAAGCCGCCTCCGGCAAGGTCGAGATCCTGTCCAACCAGGTATTCCAGAAGCCCCGGCGCACGGCGCGGTTCGAAGTGGTGCTGGGGCGACTGGGTCTGTGGCGCGGGGTGACGGCCAAGGCCCGGAACAGCCTGATAAGCCTGGCCCGTTTGCTGGCCTACGCGGCGGTGTCCCCCTGTATCGTGGAGGGAGAAGACCACGCCGCCCGTATCGAATCGCTGGGCCGCGACGTCGCCTCCCTGACCGACCACGCCGGCCACCTCTCGGGCGACATCACCTTTCTGCTCGACGCCACGCTTGGCCTGATCAACATCGAGCAGAACGGCATCATCAAGTTCTTCTCGATCGCCGCGGTGATCTTCCTGCCGCCGACCCTGGTCGCCTCCTATTTCGGCATGAATTTCCGGCACATGACCGAGTTCGACTGGCCCCTTGGCGAAGGTCTGGCGCTCGGCCTGATGGGGGTGTCGATAGTCCTGCCGATGCTCTGGTTCAGGCGAAAAGGCTGGCTGTGAACACCGTTCTTCAAACGCTTCCTTAAGGGGCTGGGACCATGGTGTCGGCCCATGTCCGCCACGCCGAAACTGAGCCAGAGCCTTGAGAATGCCAGCCTCAAGCAGATGCTTGAGGCCCATGCCCGCTTTCTTGCCGGGCGTCCGGGCGGCAAGCGCGCCAACCTCAGCCGGGTCGACCTCAGCAACGCCATGCTGGAGGGGGCCAACCTGGTCGAGGCCGAGCTGACCGGCGCCTGCCTCAACGGGGCCAGCCTCATGGGCGCCAACCTGGCGCGGGCGGTGTTGTTCGGGGCCGACCTGCGCGACGCCGACCTGCGGGAGGTCGACTTCAGCCGCGCCGACATGCGCGGGGTCTGCCTTCGCGGGGCCAACCTCTCGCGGGCCAACCTGATGGGCGCGGACCTGCGTGAGGGCCGCATCGCCCTGCAGGACGCAGCCCAGGGCTTTCGCATCCTTACCCATGACCGCAAGCCGGGAGACCTGAACTACGTGGTGATGTCCGGCGCGACCATGGACGGGGCGCAGGTCTCTGATGAGTCGCGGCTGGCCGACCTCACCGATGCGGTGATGACCGGGGCCCAGCTGGGCGGGGCGCGGCTGGTCAAGGCCATCATGGACGGCGCCGACCTGACCGGGGCCGAGGTTTTCCAGACCGATCTTTCCGGCGCCTCGCTGAAGCGGGCGGTGTTGACCGGCGTCGATGTGAGTGAGGCGAACCTCGCCAAGGCCGACCTTTCCGAGGTCCTTCGGGCGCCGCCGCCCATCGTCTACATCGACGACATTCCGCTGGGCGACGTCCTGGCCGATCACGAGCGGTTCTGCGCCACCGACGGGGCGGACGGGGTTGTCGCGAAATGCTCGCGGGTCGATTTCCGCTGCCTGCGCCAGCTGCGCCGCCGGGTTCTGACCGGCATGCAGGCGCAGCAGGCGGTGTTCTTCGGCATGGACCTGGAGGGGGCCGAGCTTCAGGGCTGCGACCTGTCCGGCGCCGACCTGCGGGCCGCCAATCTTCGCGGGGCCGACCTGCGCGGAGCCAAGCTGCTCGATGCGCGGCTCGACCGCGCCGACCTGCGCGGCGCCAATCTGGGGCCGCTGATCATCACCGGCGGGCGACAGCTGCGCACCAACCTGACGCGGGCCGTCCTGCGTCAGGCCGACCTGCGCGACGCCAGGGCCCCGCGCGCCCGGTTCCTCGAGGCGGACATGACGGGCGCCAAGCTTGACGGCGCCGACATGGCTGGCGCCGAGCTGGAATTCTAGCGGACCGTCCCCCTCGGGGCGGCCCTACATCCCCTTTCGCAGAGGCAACAGGTCCGGGAAGTCGCCGTCGCGCTTCTCGGCCTTGGCCTTGAAGGCCTCGCCCATGTGGGCGGCGCTGAACATGCCGGTCTGCCAGACGGCGATGTAGTCCAGCGCGTCCTTGATGCTGTGGTCGCGGGCGTAGTTGATCATCACCTTGGAGCCGGCCACCGCCAGCGGCGACTTGCTGGCGATCTCGCGAGCCGTGGCCAGGGCGTGTTCGACACAGGCCTCATGGCTGTCCAGCACCTCGTTGACCAGGCCGATGGCCAGGGCCTTCTCGGCCGACAGACGCCGCCCGGTATAGGCCAGTTCGCGCACCTGACCCTCGGGGATCAGCTTGCACAGGCGGGGGAAGGTGCCGACATCGGCGGTCATGCCGATGTTGATTTCCATGATGCAGAAGAAGGCGTCGCGGCTGACATAACGGATGTCGCAGGCGCTGGTCATATCCACCGCCCCGCCGATGCAGCCGCCGTGGATGGCGGCGATCACCGGCATCCGCGCCTCGTCCAGGCAGGAGAAGACGTCCTGCAACTGGTGCACATGGTAGCGGAAGCTCTCCCCGGCGTTCTCGCGGTCGGCCGGACGACCGCCCGACAAGGTTCCGCCGTCGCCCTGGAACACCGACAGGTCCATGCCGGCGCTGAAATGCTTGCCGGTCGAGGAAATGACGATGCAGCGGGCCCGGGCGTTGTCGCTGATGTCCCGGACGATCACCGGAAGCTCGTTCCAGAAGGCCCGGTTCATGGTGTTCATGGCCTCCGGACGCTTCATCTGGATATGGGCCACCCCGGCCTCGATGGTGACCTCGAAGCAGGTCCAGGCTGTGGTGGTCGCGTCGACGGCGGTGTGAGCGTTCATGGCGGTATCCTTCCCTTTGCCCGCACAATGGCGCCCTGACGCCGCGAAAACCAAGTCCCTTGCGCCGCGCCAATCCCCTTGCCTGACGTTGCGGTCATCGGCCATGAGCGGAGGATGAGCACCGACACTGTCTCCATGCCGGCTCCGGACGCCGGCCCGGCTTACCGCCGACGCCGCATTCCCATCGTCAGCCCGGCCGGCGACGGCGTCATGGCGGCGATCGAAATGGGGCCCGAGGATCGGCTGATCGATCTGGTCTTCTGCCACGCCAACGGCTTCAACGCCCTGACCTATCGCCATCTGCTGGCGCCCGTGGCCGAGGCAGGCCATCGCATCCTGGCCATCGACATGCGCGGCCATGGGCGCAGTGAACTGGCCGCCGATCCCGGCGATGGTCACGGCTCCTGGCTCGGCTATCGCGACGATCTGATCGGTCTGCTCGAGACGCTCGAGGCGCCGCCAAGGGTGGTCGCCGGCCATTCGATGGGCGGAACCTCGGGCGTCCTGGCCAGTGGTCCGCGACCCGACCTGGTTCCCGCCCTGGTGTTGTTCGATCCGGTCCTGATGGACCCGGCCATGGTCGATAGTCTCGGTCCGGAAGGCCTGAAGAACAGTCCGCTGGCCCAGGGCGCCCGCCGCCGTCGCGCCGAGTTCGACAGCCGCGAGGCGGCCTTCGCCGGCTGGCAGGGACGAGGCGCCTTCCGCGCCTGGTCCGATGCGGTGCTGGCCGACTACATCACCGATGGTCTGATCGAACAGCCCGACGGCCGGCTGCGTCTGGCCTGCGCGCCGGCCTGGGAATCGGCCAACTTCGCCGCCCACTTCCACAATCCCTGGAGCGCCCTGGCGGAGGGGACCTGCCCCATCCACATGCTGCGCGCCGCCGAAGGGTCGACCGCCAACATCGCCGACCGTCTGGACGACCAGATCGCCGCCGGCCGCATCCGGGTCGAGACCATCCCCGGGACCAGCCATTTCCTGCCGATGGAGCGCCCCGACCTGTTCAGCGCGGCGCTGCTTGAGGCGCTTCTCTAGAGAGCCAGGCCGGCCACGGCGCCCTGCAGCATGGCGGCGCGGGCCTCATCCGACACCGGCACCGCCTTGCGCGCGTCGAGATCGAAGGTGATGGCCACCGCTTCGGAGGTGCCCCAGGCCTTGCCGCTGTCGGGGTCGACCATCCAGTGGACCAGCCGCATGGTCCGGGCGTCGGCCCCGACCAGGCCGGACCGCAGCTCGAACCGGTCGCCCGCCCTTGGCCAGTCCAGCTGGATCAGCCGGTATTCCAGCACCGCCCCGCCCGTCCTGGCGGGCGGCGGATCGGCCGAGTCCGCCACGATCTTCCGCAGCGGCCCGACCAGGGCGCCGATGCCGTCCGACACCCGGCTGATGAAGATTTCCGGCCGCATCCGCCCAAAGACGTCACAGTCCTGCGGGGCGATGACCCCCAGGCCGATGCGCAGCAGGCCCAGGGCCTCGGCCCGGGCCAGGGAGGCCTCGCTGACCACCGGATCGAGGGCGACGCTGCGTGAGCGGGCCTTTTCCGGAACCTCCATGGCCAGGGCTTCCGCCGCCTTCCGGGTGCGGTCCGACCAGGGAAAGGCCAGACCGTCCCGGGGGGTCACGTGGGCGACCACGGTCTGGAAGGTGGCGGCGATCTCGCCGGTGCCCGAATGGATCAGCAGCTGGATCAGCCGCGCCTCGCTCTCGCCCATCTCCACCACGCCGCCGACCATGTGCAGGGCGGCGCCGGCGTGGGCCTCTCGCAGGAAGCGGATGTGCTGCTCGCGCACCAGAAGCGTGGCGTTGGCGTCGGCGCCGTAGGCCCCGGTCATGCCCAGCAGGGCGGCCAGGGCGGCCAGGCCCTCGACGGCCCTGACGACGTAGAAGCGCACATTCATGTGCCCCATCTCGTCGCATTCCCAGGTATTGACGCCGCCGCGCCAGATCTCCACGCCCCCCTGCACGGCCGTCAGCTCCGGCAGTCGCGACAGAGGCCGTGGGCCTCGATGGTCACGGCCTGGACGGCGAAGTCGCGAGCCCCGGCGGCCGTCTCGATGCTGTCCAGCACCGCCGGGTCGATCTCCCGCGTGGCGCCGCAGCAGTCGCAGATCAGGAAGGCGGCGGCATGATTGTCCCGCCCGCCCTCGGTCGGGGCATGGCGGCAGGCGACATAGGCGTTGAGGCTCTCGATGCGGTGGGCGAAGCCCTGTTTCGAGAGAAAATCGAGGGCGCGATAGACCGTCGGCGGCTTGGCCGGGGCCTCCTCGCTGAAGCGGGCGATCAGGTCGTAGGCCTTCACCGGCTGGCCTGCCTCGAGCAACTGTTCCAGCACCCGCTTGCGGGGCGGGGTCAGTCTCTGGCCGGCCGCGGCGCAGCGGTCGTCGGCGGCGGCCAGTTCGGCGCGCAGGTCCGGACCGGTGAGGCCGTGGCTGTGATGATCGTGGCCGCAGGCGTTGGGCATGCGCCACAGGTAGAGACGACCGGCCCCGGGGGCAAGCGGCAGCGCTTCCCTCACCCTGCCGCTGACGGCATAGTCGCGGAGGGGGAGGGACCTCATGACCGTCTGGATATCCATCGGCCTTGGCTTGGCGCTGCTGATCATTGGCGGCGAGGTGCTGGTGCGCGGCGCCTCGACCGCGGCCCGCAAGCTGGGCGTCAGTCCCCTGGTCATCGGCCTGACCCTGGTCGGCTTCGGAACCTCGACGCCTGAACTGGTGATCAGCCTGCAGGCGGCCCTGGCCGGATCGCCGGGCATCGCCGTGGGCAATGTCATCGGCTCCAACATCTCCAACGCCCTGCTGATTCTCGGCCTGACGGCGCTGATCGCTCCGGTGGCGGTCGATCGCAGGGCCTTCCTGCGGGACGGACCCTTCCTGGCCCTGGTCACCGCCGGCGCCGTCTGGGCCTTCCTGCAGGGCGATCTGACGCGGCAGATGGGCGCCATCGCCGTTGCCCTGCTGGCCGCTTACATGCTGACCGTCTGGCTTCTGGAACGCCGCCGCCCCGATCCCGAGGGTGAGCGGATGGAGGACGTCGCCGACCTCAAGTCCGGCTGGAGAGGCAGTCTGTGGCTCGCCCTGGCCCTGTCGGCGGCCGGCATCGCGGTGACCATCGCCGGCGCCAATTTCCTCGTCGACGGCGCGGTCCGGCTGGCCCGCTCCATGGGGGTGTCGGACACCATCGTCGGCCTGACCATCGTTGCCATCGGCACCTCGGCCCCGGAACTGGCCACCAGCATCATCGCCGCCCTGCGGCGACAGGGAGACGTGGCGCTCGGCAATGTTATCGGTTCGAACCTCTACAACCTGCTCGGCATTCTGGGCTTCACCGCCCTGGTCAAGCCGATCCCCGTTCCGCCCGAGGTGCTGGCTGTCGACATCTGGGTGCTGGCCGGGGCGACGGCGGCCATGATCCTCTTCGCCTTGAGGGGGCTTCGCATCCGGCGGCTGGAAGGCTTGACCCTGCTGGCCGCCTACTTCGGCTACATGGCCTGGCTGATGTGGCAGCCAGGGGTCTTCGGCCCGGAGCTTTCGCGGCTGATCAGCCTCTAGTGCCCCTTCCGATAAGCGGGCCCCAGAACCCTACTCATCCGACCAGGTCAGCTCCACCTTGGCGCCCTTGCCGGACGGGCTGGCGATGACCTGCACCGCGCCCCTGCCGTCGCCGCTGTCCCCGGCGGTCAGCATGTGGACGTTGTCGCCCATGTCCTGCTTCATCGAGATGGTCTTGCCGATCTTCTTCATCCGCGCCTCATAGAAGGCGATCACCGTCGCCGGCGAGGCGTCCACCCGGTAGTCGACACTGCCGCCCGAGCCCACGCCGCTCTCGCCGATGACGCTGCTGGCCACCACCGCGCCCGGATAGATCGGGGCATAGGCCGGCGTCGCCACCTTTGCGGCGGCGGAGCCGACCGAGACGGTCGCGCCCTCAGGGGTCACCGACTGGTCAGGGCCCAGCGGCGGATTGGCCGGCGCCGGCGCCGGCGCGGCGGGCGCCGCGGCCTGCGGCGGGGTCGCTTCCGGTGTGTCGGCGGGGTTCTGGGTCTTATCCTGCTTGTTGCAGCCGGCCAGCAGGGCGAGCCCGATGGACGCCGCCAGCGACATGCGGAGGAGGGGAGAGTTCACCGGACGACCTTCTTGCCTGTTGATTCCGACCTTGGCGCGGCGCACGGGCTTACGCAACTGTCGCCCTGACGGATCAGGGACACAGAAGCAAAGCGTGCCAGGTCAGGGCCTTGTTCCATCGGCCCCGATAGCCTTGTCGGTTTTGGGTCGCAGTACGGACCAGATGAACCGGACCAGAAGAAACAGTCCAAGCAGCAGGGCCGATCCCGTCACCACAACGCCCAGACACTTGGATAGAACCTGGATGATTTCGGCCAAGCCGGGCGTGGCCAGCCAATCAAGCCACGGCGCCTTCAGGAGCGGAGGGGGCGAGTCCTTGATGGTCTTCAGATAGCCGGACAGATCGCTCAGAAACTGGCTCGCGGCCAGAAGCCCGACCACCGCGAAGATCAGATTGAGGTTACGTTCCCTGGCGGCGGAGCGCCGGCTTTCCTTCGCCTGCTGGCGGGCGTCGAGGTCGGTCGCATGGTCCTCCAGGCTGGCAAGCGCCAGAGACAGGGCCTGCTGCTTTCGTTCCGTGCCGCGAAGGCGCTCCAGTTCCTCGAAGACATCGCGCTCGGTGTCATAGCGGAAGACATTGACGTGCCGGTGCCGTTCGAAATCCCGGTATCTGGCGATCTTGAGATCGTTGATGCGTTGCTCGATCCGCCGATAGTCCTCCAGGGAACGATCGGTCTTGGCCATATCCCGCTCGACGGCTTCGATGCCCTTGGCGGTTCTCCACTCATAGCCCCGGGCAAGGAACTCGTTGTGCATCGACAGCACATGAATGAGGAAGGCGTAGGGGCAGGTCCCGATGTAGTCGTTCCCGACGTCCAGGCTGCGCGAGTACTGGGCGTAGGTGATCATCGAGCGGTGGTTCGCGTACCGCACGAAGAAGCCTTCTTCCTGCTGTTCCTCGTTCTTGGGAAAGATCGGATCCAGACTGTCGAGAATCTCCGACGTGTCCTGGTTCATGAAGTCGATGATGTTCTGGTTGAAACCGGACAGGAACAGATAGTCCAGGCAGTCGACACGCTTTCGATCAAAGGCGGGAATGTGAAGAGTCTCGCCGTCGTCGTCGAAGGTCCCTCCATGCAGCGCGGCCACATCCTCGTCGGTCGCATTAGAATAGAAGAGATCGTCGGGCCGCTCGCGCACCCAGTGCCAGTAGCTGTTCTCGTCGCCGTCGGAGAGCAGGACGTCGCCGCCGCCGGCAGCCTTGATCATCTCGGTCATTTTCTGGCCGTAGGGTGCGTAGCAGTCCTTGCGAACCATCATGCGGCGGGGGTAGCGGCCGTCGCCATCCGGCTTGGCCGGCGGCATGACGCGATTGAAGAACCGTTCGTCGTGAAAGAAGAACAGGGTCCGGCACTTGGGCATGAGCAGCCCCGGAACCTCGAGCAGCGGCGCCATCTCGATGAGGTCCAGCGGATCCGCGACAGGGGCGTCGACGCCATACTGGGCGGCAAGTCTGGCCAGCAAAGCCTTGGCGTCCGCCCTGAAGTAATCCCTGACACAGGCCCAGAAGCGCTGGGTCCGGCCATCGGGATCGGTGACGGTAATCCTGTCCAGTGGCGCCACGCCAAGGTCGTCGCAACGAATGGGGTCAGGCCGGTTGGCTGCGGCCTGCCAGCGCTCCGACAGGCTGAACTCCTTGGGGGCGCATAGCTTCTGCAGCAGCGACAGATAGAAGTAGTCGGTCGGCGTGTGGTCGTAGCGCGTCGTGAAGGCCAGGTGGTAGCTGAGGGCGCCGTCATTGTGGGCGAACCAGAAGCGGCGCAACCGGATTGTCCGTTCGGCGTCGAGGCCCCGCGGACTGGCCACGAACCCGACGCCCTCGGTCTCCCATCTGATCGACGCCGGCAGCTTGATGATCAGGTCGTCGTGTTCTCGCGCCGTCGCGGCGGCCGAACCGCCGTTGCCGGCGGGCCGGGCCGCCAGCAGGAAGTCCTGCACATTTCCCAGCCATTCCCGATCGGCGATGTCGTTGAACAGCGGCTCAATGGCGTCACGCAGGGCGCGTGAGACCGGATCGGCGAGCTGAACGCGCCGGATGGCGTCGGGATCATGCCGGGCGCCAAGCGGCTTCCCTGGCCCATAGAGCCGTTCGGCGTCGATGTAGAGCGACAGGGTCCAGTGCAGCGTCCGGTCGCTGGCTTCCTCGAAGGTGGCGGCCTTTTCTGCGGTGGCGGTGGCGGTGTCGGTCATGGCTTGGCTCCGGCCAGTCTGTGCGCCAGGTCAACGAAGCTGCTGGCTTGCGGCGCCTCGCCATTGCGCAGCGCCGCCAGCAGGGGCGGGAAATCGATCAGCGCCACCTCGTCGTGGCGATCGACCTTGCCGGCCAGCGCCTGAAGCTGAGGGGCGGCCACCAGATCGCCGCCGGGATCGCGCCCCTTGAGCACCGAGATGCCGAAGAAATTGACCAGGTGCCGGCGCAGGAGGCCCGCGTCGACGCCGGAGCCGCCGGCGCCGACCACCGCGTAGATCAGCGATGAATCGGGCGCCTTGTCCGGCGAAAGCGCCGGCTGGACATAGGCCAGATCAAGGGCGCTGGCGCCGAGATTGGCCCAGATTTCGAGACGGTCGATCTGGTCGATCCCCGAATGGGCGCTGTCGGCCAGGGAGTCGGAATCGCTTTTCGCAACCGGGTCGTTCTGCTCGATGAACAGCAGCACGGGACCCTCCCCGTCGTCCCAGAGACCGCCGGCCAGCCGGCTGACGCTGGCCAGCAGGTCCCGCGACAGTCCCCGGCCGCGAAACGGGCGCTCGATGTAGATGTAGTTGAGGGCGACGGCCACGCTGGCGCGGTCGTCGGCGAGGCGGGTGGCCAGGAAGTTGGCGCCGCCCAGGAGGTCGCCAGTCCCGGTCTCGAGGGTCATCACCACTTCGCGGCTGGGGTCCGGCGCCCAGGGGAAGGTCCGGCCGTTCAGCGCCAGGCAGGCCCTGAAGCCGTCGATCTCCTCGCGTTCGTCGGGAAGGATGAAGGCGCGATCATAGCCCTCGAAGAAGCGGTCCATGACCGCCGAATCCGGCCGGTCATCGGCGCGAACCACATTGGTTCCAACCTCAAGGCGCCATCGACCTGGTGTCATGTCCCCGCCCCGGCCCCTCGCTTCGGCCGGGCGAACCTCCACAGCCGGGGAAGCATCGCCGTCGGCGTCGGCCTCCCCATCGATCTCCGCTGAGCCATGGGCGGAAATCTATCGCAACTTATGCGAATGGGAAGCCGACGCGAGGCGACCGCCTACTTGCGGCGACGCTTCCGGCCCTTGGGCCGCGACAGGCGCACGACATTGCTGGCCGGAGCCTTGGCGGCCGGGATCGACCGGCGAGCCAGGCCGAACATCGAGGCCATGGGCGCGTCGTTGACCTCGACCATCTCGGTCTCGCCAAAGCCGTTGAAGCGGGTCGACATGGCCACGCCATAGGCGCCCAGCATGCCGATCTCGACGAAGTCGCCTTCCTCGATATCCGCCGGCAGGTAGAAGGGGCCGGGCATGTGATCCAGGGAATCGCAGGTCGGGCCGTAGAAGCGATAGGGCTTAAGCTCGCCTTCGACCTCGTGGGCCGCCGCGCCCTCGCCCCGGTAAAGCTTCACCGGGAAGGGCCACTTCACATGCGCCGCGTCGAACAGCGACCCGTAGGAGCCGTCGTTCAGATACAGGGCGTCGCCCTTGCGCAGCTCGACGCGAGCCAGCAGCGAGGTGGATTCGGCGACCAGCGCCCGGCCGGGCTCGCACCACAGCTCGGTGGTTTCCGACACCGGCATCTCGTTGAAGCCGCGCTCGATGGCCGCCAGATAGTCGTCCATGTCCGGCGGGATCATGCCGGGATAGATCGACGGGAAGCCGCCGCCGACATCGACGACGTCGGCGAAGACGCCGGCGCGGATCAGCGAACGGCTGACCTGGGCCATGGCCGCCTGATAGGCGGTCGGGCGCATGCACTGGCTGCCGACGTGGAAGCTGACGCCCATCAGCTCGGTGGTCGCCTGACGGGCGGCCAGCAGCAGGGACGGGGCCTCGAAGCTGGAGACGCCGAACTTGCCCGACAGGCTGAAGTTGGCGCCCTCGGCGTCGACCGCCATGCGGACAATCAGGTTCAGGTCCCTGGCGCCGCCGGTGGCGTCGAGGATCTTGGCCAGCTCTTCATGGGTGTCCAGGGCGAAGGTGCGCACCCCGTAGTCGAAGTAGGCCTCGGAAATCGCCCGTCGGCTCTTCACCGGGTGCATGAAGGCCATCCGCGATCCCGGGGCGTATTTCGCCACGAGCGCGATCTCCGGGATCGACGCCACGTCGAACCGGGTCACACCATTCTGGACGAGTGTCTCGATCACCCACGGTGAAGGGTTCGCCTTCACAGCGTAGAGAACGTCACCCTTGAACTTGTTCTGGAACCAGCGCGCTGCTGCAGCTACGGCATCGCGTCGCACGAGTGCGACAGGACGTTCCGGAGACCGCTCGCGGACCAGGTCCAGGGGAGTATGGTACGTGTGCAACTCACGTAGCCCCCTGTTAGTTGTTAAACCCAGGCCGGCGTTAGCAGCGCATTGGACAACGGGGTCCGCCGGAGCCGGGCGATATGAGGGAAATGGAGCGCCATGTAAAGGGGCGCCGGTCCATTTTCGGCTGATAGACTTGAGGATCGATGCATCGCTGGCTGTTCTTCTGGCGGAAACTGAGCCGCCGAATCTGGTTCCGTGTAGGCCTGTACGGGCTGGCGGGATGCGGCGCCGCGCTGTTGGCGACCCTGTTTGGCCGGTTCGTCCCTGACGAGGTTTCCGAGCGTCTCGGGGGCCCGAATGTCGAGGGTTTGCTGACCATCCTGGCCAACAGTCTGCTCGCGGTCGCCATCTTCAGCGCCGGAGCGATGGTCACAGCCTATACCGCCGTGTCCTCCAACGTAACCCCCCGGGCCGCCGGCCTGGTCACCACCGACCCGCGCCTGCAGGGCGCCCTGTCCACCTTCGTCGGCGGCTTTCTCTACGCCATCGTCGCCCTGACGGCGATCGGCTCCAGCTATTACGGCAAGGACGGCCGGACCATCGTCTACATCATCACCCTGGGGGTGGTGGGCCTGGTGGCCGTCAACATCCTGCTGATCATCGACCGGCTGGCCCGGATCGCCCGCATCGATTTCATCGTCGAACGGGTCGAGCAGCAGACCGCCAAGGCGATGCGCGCGCGGGCCGGCTGGGAGCGTCTGACCGGCGCCGAGCCGAAAGGGTTGGGCAAGGTCGTCGACACGGTGACCAGCGACCGGGTCGGCTATGTGCAGAATGTCGATCCCGCCGCCCTCGACCGGGCCGCGGAGGCCGCCGGAATCAAGGTGCGGGTCATCGCCCTGCCCGGCGACATGATCGGGGACGGCGGGCCCCTGCTGACGCTGCACGGCGGCAAGGCCGACGAGGCCTGCCGCGACGCCCTGCGCTCGGCCTTCGCGCTTGGAGACGGCCGCTCCTTCGACCAGGACCCGCGATTTGGATTGATCGTGCTTGGCGAGATCGCCGCCCGGGCGCTGTCGCCGGGGGTCAACGACCCGGGGACCGCCATCGCCGTGGTCCGGGCGGGCGTGGCGCTGATGACGACATGGGACGTGGCCTGTCGCGAGGCCGACGGCGAGCGACCGGAGGCGCCCCGCGTGTTCGCCGCGCCGCTCGACCCCGCCGAACTGCTGGATGACGTCTTCACCCCGATCGCCCTCTACGGCTCTGGCGACATCGCTGTCGCCCTGCGTCTGCAGAAGGCCATGAGCCTGGTTCGGGTGCTGAAAGGCCCGGGTTTGTCCCTTGCGGCAAGAAACTTCTCCACAGACGCGCTTGCGCGGGCAAAGCTCGCCATGGCACACGCGGGGGATATCGAGAGACTGCTCGCCAGCGGACAGTCTTCCACAGACTGAAACGAGCTGATCGCCTCCACCCCGCCGGGCCGGATGTGCTAGGACAACGCCAGACCATGACGCAAGACGCTGTTCTCTCGATCCAGGGGATCTCCAAGACCTTCGGCAAACGCCGGGCGCTCGACGGCGTATCCCTGGACGTCGCCCGGGGCGAGATGGTCGCCCTGATCGGCCCGTCGGGCTCGGGGAAGTCGACCTTGCTGCGGTCGATCGACGGCCTGCAGACCGTCGACGGCCCCAACGGGACCATCACCGCCTTCGGAACCCCCGTCCAGCTCAAGGGCAAGGTTGGCGACAAGGTGCGCGACGCCCGCATCCGCATCGGCTTCATCGCCCAGCAATTCAATCTGGTCGGCCGGCTTAGCCTGTTCAGCAATGTCGCCCTCGGCTCGCTTGGCCGTATCGGCTTCTGGCGCGGGCTGTTCGGCCGCTGGCCCGAAGAGACCAAGCAGGCGGCCATGCAGGCCCTGCACCGGGTCGGCGTCTCGGAATACGCCGGCCAGCGCGCCAACACCCTGTCGGGCGGTCAGCAGCAGCGCGGGGCCATCGCCCGGGCGCTGGTCCAGAAGGCCAAGATCATCCTCGCGGACGAGCCGGTGGCCTCGCTTGACCCGGTCTCGGCCCGCAAGGTCATGGAAATCCTCCGTGAACTGAACAATGTCGACGGCTTGACCGTCATCGTCACCCTGCACCAGGTCGATTACGCCCTGCGCTACTGCGACCGCGTGGTTGCGCTGAAGTCCGGCAAGATGGTCTATGACGGTCCGCCGGCCAATCTCGACAAGACCAAGTTGATTGAAATCTACGGCCCGGAATTCGAAGACGTCTTCTGGGAAGGAGCTCCGCAATGATCATTCGTCGCGCCCTGTTCGGACTGGCCGCTGTCGCCACCCTGGCTCTCGCCGGCTGTGGCGGGGGAGAAAAGCCCAAGGACGAGATCACCTTCTCCATCCTGTCGACCGAAAAGGCGCAGAACATGGAGACCTACTGGGAGCCGATCCTCGCGGACATGGAGAAGCAGACCGGCCTGAAGGTGAAGCCCTTCTTCTCCGGCAGCTACAGCGCCCTGATCGAGGCCATGCGTTTCAAGCAGACGGACCTGGGCTGGTTCTCCAACCAGTCCGGGCTCGAGGCGGTTCGCCGCGCCGATGGCGAGGTCTTCGCCCGCACCTTCGACCCCAGCGGCGTCGATGGCTACACCTCGGTGATCATCGTCCCCAAGGACAGCAAGATCCAGACGATCGATGACCTGCTGAAATGCGACAAGACGCTCAATTTCGGCATCGGCGACGCCAAGTCGACCAGCGGCACCCTGGCGCCGATGACCGACGTCTTCATCCCGCGCGGCATCAAGCCCGAAAACTGCTTCAAGACCGTCTTGCAGGCCAATCACCAGTCCAACCTGTTCGCCGTCGCCAACGGCAAGCTGGATGCGGCGACCAACAATTCGACCGCCATCCGCCTCAACAAGGATCGCAAGGAAGGCCAGGCCGAGAAGGTCCGCATCATCTGGGAGTCGGAAGTTCTGCCGGAAGATCCGATCATCTGGCGCAAGGATCTGGACCCAGCGAAGAAGGAAAAAATTCGCCAGTTCTTCCTGACCTATGGCCAGGGCGACACCCCCGAGGCGGCGAGGGAGCGCGCCAATATGGCCAAGCTGTCGATTGGCGGCTTCAAGCCGGCCGACGCCACCCACCTGCTCTTCGTGCGTCATATGGAGGCCGTCCAGCAGCTTGGTCTCGCCCAGGAAGCCGGCGACGCGGCCAAGATCGCCGCCGCCAAGGCCTCGATCGCGCAGATCGAAACCGAGCAGGCCGCCGCCCGCGCCAAGGCCGGCGCCGCGGCGAACTGACCCCTCCAGAGCCTCCGATGACCGCCACCGTGACCCCAGACGCCATTCCCGGTCCGCCGACCCGCCCGTTGTCGGCGCGCGGTTTCGACCTGTTGATCTGGGGCGGCCTGGCCATCCTGTTGATCGTCAGTTTCGCGCCGGCCGAGATCTACAAGTTCCCGCAGCTGTTCACCTCGGACAACATGCAGGTCTTCGCGCGGGAGTTCTTCTCGCCGTTCAATCCCAATTCGCCCAACTTCCTCAAGGCCGACTGGTCGCTCTACATCGGCAAGATGTGGGAGACGATCCAGATGGCCCTGTGGGGCACCAGTCTGGCGATCCTGCTGGCTATTCCCCTGGGTCTGCTCGGCGCCCGCAACATCACCCCGGTGTGGATCCAGCAGCCGGTGCGCCGGGTTCTCGACCTGGTCCGCTCCATTCCCGATCTGGTGGTGGCGCTGATCTTCATCACCGCCGTCGGCCTGGGCCCCTTCGCCGGGGTCATGGCCCTGATGTTCAATACCGGCGGCGTGCTGGCCAAGCTGTTCGCCGAGGCCGTGGAGTCGATCGACAAGGGTCCGGTCGAGGGTGTTCGCGCCACCGGGGCCGTGAAGCTGCAGGAGATCGTCTGGGGCGTCATTCCGCAGGTCGCGCCCCTGTGGGTCGGCTACGCCCTGTATCGCTTCGAGAGCAACAGCCGCTCGGCCACCGTGCTGGGCCTGATCGGGGCGGGCGGCATCGGCCAGGTGCTGATCGATTCCACCAACAGCTTCGCCTATGACCAGACCGGCGCCATCGTGCTGGTGATTGTTGTCGCCGTTTCCATGATCGACCTGCTGTCCCAGGCCATCCGTACACGGCTGCTCTGACCGGTCCTTTGTCGCCGGGTTGTCGCAAAGCCTTCGTATGGACGACCGACGGAACCGACTCCCGGGGAATGCCCATGAAGCGCCTGCTTGCCGCCGCGACCCTCAGCATCGCCCTCGCCGCCGCGGGGGCGGCCCAGGCGGCGCGGGACTACGTCTGGGCGGCCGGCTCCTCGACGGTCTTCCCCTACACCACCCGGGTCGCCGAGACCTTCTCGCGCAAGACCGGGGCCCGGACGCCAAAGGTCGAAAGCCTTGGCACCGGCGGCGGCATGAAGCTGTTCTGCGGTGGGTCGGGCGACGCCTTCCCTGACATCGCCAACGCCTCCCGGCCGATGAAGGCCTCGGAATTCGAGACCTGCGCCAGGAACGGCGTCACCGACATTCTCGAGATCACGGTCGGCTATGACGGCATCGTCCTGGCCATGGACAAGCGCGCGCCCGACTTTGATCTGCGGCTGGAGCACCTCTATCTCGGCCTGTCGGGCGAGGTCTTGCGCCAGGGACGGCTGCAGCCCAATCCCTACAAGCTGTGGAGCCAGATCGGCGCCGGCCTGCCGCCGACCCGCATCCTGGTCTACGGCCCGCCGCCGACCAGCGGCACCCGCGACGCCTTCCTGGAGCTGGGCATCGAGAAGGGCGCGGAGGCCATCCCGTGGATGAAGGCCCTGAAGGAAGAGAACGAGAAGAAGTTCAAGGGCAGCGTCGATCCCCTGCGGTCCGACGGCTGGATCGACGCGGGCGAGAACGACAACGCCATTGTCCAGACCCTGACCCGCACCCCCGATTCCGCCGGGGTGTTCGGCTACTTCTTCTATGAAGAGAACAAGGACAAGGTGAAGGTGGCCACCATCAACGGCGTCCATCCCAGCTTCGAGAGCATCGCCAGCGGCAAGTATCCCCTGTCGCGCTCGCTCTACATCTATGTAAAGAAATCGCGCCTCGACCTGACCCCCGGCCTGCGAGCCTTCGTTAAGGAATACGTTTCCGACACCGCCTCGGGTCGCGGCGGCTATCTGCAGGAACGCGGCATGATCCCGTTGCCCCCGGCCAAGCATGAGGAGGTCAAGGTGATCTTCAAGACCGGCCGGGTGATGGGCAAGCCGAGCCACTGATCCTCGCCGCGCGGCCTTCCGGGCGCACGTTCAGGCCAGGGCGGCAAACGGCAGGGTCAGGGTCGCCACCACGCCGGTCGGGGCGTAGGCGATGGCGACCTCGCCGCCCAGTTCAGCCCCCAGCCCCTGCTCCAGCAGTCGGGAGCCAAAGCCGGTGCGGTCCGGCGCGACCACCGGCGGTCCGCCCTCCTCCCGCCAGACCAGCTCCAGCCGCTCGCCATCCCCGACGGGGCGCCAGCGAATGACCACCCGCCCCTTGGCGCCCGAGAGGGGGCCATACTTGGCCGCGTTCGTCGCCAGCTCGTGAAAGGCCATGCCCAGGGCCACCGCCGCCTTGGGGCCAAGGGTGACGTCCTCGCGGTCGTCGATATCGACCTGATGCTCGCTGTAGGGCTCCAGTTCCGCCGCCAGCACCTCGCGCAGGCTGGCGCCCTCCCAGTTGCTGTCGGTCAACAGATTGTGGGTTTGGGACAAGGCCATCAGCCGGGCCTCGAAGGCCTGGCGGAACTCCACCGGCGAGCGGGCGGCCCGCAGGGTCTGGAAGGCGATCGACTGCACGGTGGCCAGGGTGTTCTTGACCCGGTGGTTCAGCTCGTTGAGCAGCAACTTCTGCCGTTCCTGGGCCTGGGACAGTTCGGTGACGTCGGTGTTGACCCCCAGCCAGCCGGTGATCTTTCCGGTCTCGTCCCGCGAGGGGGTGATGCGGGTCAGGAAGGGGCGGAACACGCCGTCCGCGCCGCGCAGGGGGAACACCATCTCGAAGGGTTCGCCGGTGCGGATCGACTCGGGCCAGCGGGTCATGACCTCCGGTAGGACGTCGGGATGATGCACCGACTGCCAGCCCCAGCCTTCCATCTCGGCCGGGGTCTTGCCGGTGTATTCGTACCAGCGGCGATTGTACCAGTGGATCCAGCCGGTCTCATCGGCCATCCAGCACAGGGTGGGAATGCTGTCGGCGATCAGGGTGAAGCGGGACTGACTTTCCGCCAGAGCCTGCCGGGCGCTCTCCCGTTCGGCCGCCAGGGCGGATTCCAGGGCCAGGATGCGGGCCGGCAAGTCGCCGGCCGGTCTACCCGGTGTGTCCTGGTCACTCATTGAATCGAAGCCCACCCCCGAACGATACCCATGGGAAACGTCCGGATTCGCATCGGGTTCCCGAGAAAAATCGCCGGCCTCAGCCGCCGGTTCTCTCGCGGATCCAGGCCCCGGCGGCGGCGATGGCGCGCCGGCCCGCGGTCAGCTGTCCCGACCAGGCGTGCCAGACGTGGATCATCTCCGGCCAGATTTCCAGCCGCACATCGACGCCCGCCAGCCCGGCGGCCTCGGCGACGGCGATGCTGTCGCTCAGCAAAACCTCGGCCCCGCCGACATGGATCAGGATCGGGGCCAGGCCGGTGAAATCGGCAAGCGCCGGCGAGGCGAGGGGATCGCGGGCGTCCGCGCCCGCCAGATAGGCCGCGGCGAAGTCATCCAGCCGCGCCGCGCTGATCATCGGGTCCAGCGCCGCCAGCCGCTCATAGGCCGGACCGGTCTGGGTCAGATTGGCCCAGGGGCTGATGCAGAACAGCCCCGCCGGCTGCGGCAGGCCCGCCTCCCGGACGGCCAGGGCCGTGGCCAGGGTCAGGCCGCCGCCGGCGGAATCCCCGGCGATCACCATCCGCGCCGGATCGATCCCGGCGTCGAGCAGATGGCGCCAGGCCTTGACCCCGTCCTCGACCGCCGCCGGAAACGGCGACTCTGGACCCATGCGGTAGTCGGGGACCAGCACAGGACAGCCGGCCTCCGCCGCCAGCCGCGCGGCCAGCGGCCGGTGGCTGCGCGGGCTGCCGATGCAATAGCCGCCGCCGTGCAGATAGAGGACATTGCGGCTGTCGTCGGTGTCCAGGGCCACCAGCCCCTCGGCCGGCATCCCTTCGATATCGACGCTGATGGTCATGCAGCCCTCGGGCAGGCCGCCCATCTCGCCAAACCCGTCAATCGCCGCCCGCTGTTCGGCCCAGCCCGGGCTCGGCGTCCCCGGCGGCGGCTGCATCGCCGCATAGAGCGCCCGGATCTGTCCGATCTCGGGGTCGCGCCAGTCCGTCACGCCGCTATCCGCCATCGCTTCCTCCCATCGTTTGCGACAGAAGAGCGCGATTGGCGGACGGCTGCAAAGCCAAATGCCGTCAGGCCTGCATGGTCCAGCCCTCGACGCCCATCGCCGCCTGGCGGCCGGCCTCGGAGCGGGTCGGGTGGGGGTGGCAGATTCGGGCGACGTCCTCGCTGGCCGCGGCGAAGGCCATGGCCACGCAGTATTCGCCGATCATTTCGCCGACCTGTGGGCCGACCATGTGCACACCCAGGATTCGGTCGGTCCTGGCGTCGGCCAGGACCTTGGCGAAGCCCTCGGTCTCATGGTTGATCTTGGCGCGGCTGTTGGCGCTGAACGGGAACTTGCCGACCTTGTAGGCGACGCCCTCGGCCTTCAGCTGCTCCTCGGTCTTGCCGACCCAGGCCACTTCCGGCGCGGTGTAGACCACGCCCGGCACCAGGTCATAGTCGACATGGCCCGCCTTGCCGGCGATCAGCTCGATGCAGGCCACCGCGTCTTCCTCGGCCTTGTGGGCCAGCATCGGCCCATGGATGACATCGCCGATGGCCCAGACGCCGGGCGCCGAGGTCTTGAAGTGGTCGGTCTCGATCACCCCGCGCTTGTCGGGCGCGATGCCAACGGTCTCCAGGCCCAGCCCCTCGGTAAAGGGACGCCGGCCGATGGCCACCAGCACATGGTCGGCCGTCAGGGTGCGGGCCTCGCCTCCGGCGACGGGCTCCAGCGTCAGGGTGACCTCCTTGTCGCCCGTCCTGGCGCCGGTCACCTTGGTCCCCAGCTCGAACTTGAAGCCCTGCTTGGTCAGGGCCCGCTGGAAGGTCTTGGCGGTTTCCTCGTCCATCCCCGGGCAGATGCGCGGCAGGAACTCGACCACCGTCACCTCGGCGCCCAGGCGGCGCCAGACCGAGCCCAGCTCAAGGCCGATGATGCCGGCGCCGATGATCACCATGGATTTGGGAACTTCCGGCAGCGACAGGGCGCCGGTGGAATCGACGATCCGCTTCTGATCGACCGTCACGCCCGGCAGCGGCGTCGGCTCCGAGCCGGTGGCGATGACGATATGTTTGGCGTCGAGGGTGATTTCGGCGCCCTCGTCATTCTTGACCGCCACCTTGCCCGGCCCGGCGATGCGGCCCCAGCCGCGAATGTAGTCGGCCTTGTTCTTCTTGAAGAGGAACTCGATGCCCTTGGTCAGGGCGGTCACGCTGTCGGCCTTCTGCTTCATCATCTGGCCGAGGTTCAGCGTCGGCGTCACCTCGATGCCCAGGGTGGCGAACTCACCCTTGGCCGCCTCGAACAGCTCCGAGGCGTGCAGCAGCGCCTTGGAGGGCATGCAGCCGACGTTGAGGCAGGTGCCGCCCAGAACGCCGCGTCCCTCGACACAGGCGACCTTCAGGCCCAGCTGGCCGGCGCGGATGGCCGCATTGTAGCCGCCGGGGCCGCCCCCGATGATGACGACGTCGTACTGGGCCATGGGCCTGGACTTCCTTCAGGTGATGCTGTGGGCTGCATATGGCAAATCTGGCCCGCCGATGCGAGGGGCCAACGGCGATTTCCGGTCAGGCGAACAGCCCGACCGAGCGACAGCCCAGCACGAACAGGGTGACCGCCACGAACAGGAAGAAGTTGTTCAGCGAGGCGGCCCTGGCCCGGCGGCTGCGCTCGTCGGTCGGCGGCAGGGCGCGCCGGGCCCAGGCGAAATAGGCGCCCTGCAACGCCGCGCAGGCCAGGAACAGATAGGGCGCCGCCGGGCTCAGCACCGCCAGCAGCATTCCCGCCAGCAGGGTCAGCAGGCCGACCGCCAGGACCGTCCAGCGGCGAAGCTGATGCACGGGATCGCCGGCGTCGTCGACGGCCGCGCCGTCCAGCACCGTCCTGCGCCAGGCGTTGAGAGCCACCGCGCCGGTAAACACGTACCAGACGCCCAGGGGCCGGGCCACCCAGCCCAGGGTCTCGAGAGTCGGCGCCAGGGTCATGGCGGGTCGGCTACCACCCTGATCAGCAGGATCAAGGCCAGCCCGGCCGCGCTCAGCGCCGCGATGACCAGTCCGGATCCGATCAGGACCGCCGGAAGGGATGGACCCTGACGTTTGCGGAGGCCGCTGATCAGCCAGCCACATTCGCCGCCGACTAGCAGCACGGCCGCCAGAGCCGCAACGGTGATCGGGATCGACCCGGGCGGGGCGGGGCAGGCGTCCTCGTCGCCAGAATCGGTCGAGCGGGCCCCTTCGCGCATCAGCACCCGGCCATCCTCGATCTCCGCGGCCGGCAGCATCAGCCGATAGCCGCCAAGAGCGCTCTGGGCGGCCCAGTCGACCCCGCCGTAGTGCAGATCGAACAGCATCGGCGATAGGCCGGCGGCCTGCAGAAAGGACGCGGCGATCTGGGCTTCGGACTGGGTGTGAAACCGGGCGAACAGGGCCAGGGTCGTGGCGCCCCGCCCCCGGCCGTGCGCGCCTGCCGCGATGGATTTCGGATCATGCCGCCGTTTCCCCCTGACGGAGGATCATGCGGCCGCGATCAGACGTCGAGCAACAGTCTTTGCGGATCCTCGATGGCTTCCTTGACCTTGACCAGGAAGGTCACGGCGCCCTGGCCGTCGACGACGCGGTGGTCGTAGCTGAGGGCGAGATACATCATCGGCCGGATCACGACCTGGCCGTTCACCACCATCGGCCGCTCCTGGATCTTGTGCATGCCCAGGATGCCCGACTGCGGCGCGTTGAGGATCGGCGTCGACATCAGCGAGCCGTAGACCCCGCCGTTGGAGATGGTGAAGGTGCCGCCCTGCATGTCCTCGATGGCCAGATGGCCGTCGCGGGCCTTGCGGCCGAGCGCGCCGATTTCCTTTTCGATGTCGGCCAGGCTCATGGCGTCGGCGTCACGGACCACCGGCACCACCAGGCCCTTCTCGGTGCCGACGGCGACGCCGATGTCGTAGTGGTTCTTGTAGATCAGATCCTGGCCGTCGATCTCGGCGTTGACGTCCGGAATGGCCTTGAGGGCCGCGACACAGGCGCGGACGAAGAAGCTCATGAAGCCCAACTTGACGCCGTGGGTCTTCTCGAACTGGTCCTTGTACTGATTGCGCAGGGCCATGACCGCGCTCATGTCCACCTCGTTGAAGGTGGTCAGCATGGCGGCGGTGTTCTGCGCCTCCTTCAGGCGCCGGGCGATGGTCTGGCGCAGGCGGGTCATGCGGACCCGCTCCTCGCGCTCATCGGTGGCGCGCGGCGCGGCCGGGGCCGGGGGCGCGGCCGGGGCAGAGGCCCGGGTTTCCAGAGCGGCCAGGGCGTCGCCCTTGGTGATGCGGCCGTCCTTGCCGGTGCCGGTCACGCCGGCCGGGTTCAGGCCGGTCTCGCTGACGATGCGCTGCACCGACGGGGCCAGGGGCCGGTCGTCAGCCTTGGCCGCGGGGGCCGGTTTGGGCGCCTCGGCCTTCGGGGCTTCCGCCTTCGGTGCGGGGGCAGGCTCGGCGGCCTTGGCCGGGGCGGCCGGGGCGGCCGCGGCGCCCGATCCAGCGGTCACCACGCCCAGCACGGCGCCGGGGGTGACGGTGTCGCCGTCATTGGCGCTGATCGATTCCAGCACGCCGTCGGAGGGGCTGGCGACCTCGAGGCTGACCTTGTCGGTTTCCAGCTCGACCAGGATCTCGTCCTTCTTCACCGCCTCGCCGGGCTTCTTCTTCCAGCTGGCGACCGTCGCTTCGGTGACGGATTCGCCGAGGGCGGGGGTCATGATGTCGGTCATGAGATCTCTTCAAACTCCGGTATCGCGAGTATGGCGTGCACTTAGTCCCCCCGGCCGGCCCGGAAAAGGGCCGCCGGGGAATAATCGGTTCGATCAGGCGAAGGCGTCGGCCAGGAAGGCCTCCAGTTCCTTCATGTGACGGCTCATCAGCCCGGCCGCCGTCGAGGCGGAGGCCGGTCGACCGACATACCGCGCCCGCTTGGCCTTGATGTCCATACGGTCGAGGGTCAGCTCCAGCCAGGGATCGACGAAGGTCCAGCCGCCCATGTTCTTGGGCTCTTCCTGAACCCAGACCAGTTCGGCGTTGCTGAACCGTCCCAGCACCTGCATCACCGACTTCAGGGGCCAGGGATAGAACTGCTCGATCCGCATGATGTAGACGTCGTCGCGTCCGGCCCGGGCGCGGGCCTCGATCAGGTCGTAATAGACCTTGCCGGAACAGGCGATCACCCGGGTGATCTTGTCGTCGGGCTTCAGCGTCACGCCGCCGACGTCGCATCCGGCCTCGGCGCCGTCGACCATCACCCGGTGGAAGCTGTTTTCGTCGCCCATGTCCGCCAGGTTCGACACTGCCTTCTTGTGACGTAGCAGACTCTTGGGCGTCATCACGATCAACGGCTTGCGGAACTCGCGGTGCACCTGCCGGCGCAGGGCGTGGAAATAGTTGGCCGGGGTCGAGCAGTTGACCACCTGCATGTTGTCTTCGGCGCAGGACTGCAGGAACCGCTCCAGACGGGCCGAGCTGTGTTCGGGACCCTGGCCCTCGTAGCCGTGCGGCAGCAGCATCACCAGGCCGCTCATCCGCAGCCACTTGCGCTCGCCACTGGAGATGAACTGGTCGATGACCACCTGGGCGCCGTTCACGAAGTCGCCGAACTGCGCCTCCCACAGGGTCAGGGTGTTGGGGTCGGCGAGGCTGAAGCCGTATTCGAAGCCCAGCACGGCCTCTTCCGACAGCAGGCTGTCGATGACCTCGTAATTGGCCTGGCCCGGCCGCAGGTTGTTCAGCGGCGTATAGTGTTCCTCCGTGGTCTGATCGATCAGGTCGGAGTGCCGCTGGGTAAAGGTGCCGCGCACGCTGTCCTGGCCGGACAGCCGCACCGGAAAACCCTCGTCCAGCAGGCTGGCGAAGGCCAGGTGCTCGGCCAGGGCCCAGTCGATTCCCTCGCCGGCGTCCAGGGCGGCGCGGCGGTTCTCGACCATCCGGCGCACGGTCTTGTGCACGTCGACGGAGTCAGGAATGGCGGTGATCTTGTGGCCCAGATCCAGCAGCTTCTGGATCGGCACCCCGGTCTTGCCGCGGCGATCCTCGTCCAGCGGCTGCTGCAGGCCCGACCACTTGCCGTCCAGCCAGTCGGCCTTGTCGGCCTGATAGGTCTTGCCGGCGTCGAACTCGGCGTCGAGGAAGTCGTCGAATTCCTTGATCCAGCCGTCGATGTCGTCCTGGGTGGCGACGCCCTCCTCGATGAGGCGGGTCGAATACAGCTCGCGGGTCGAGGGATGGCCCTTGATGCGCGCATACATCTGCGGCTGGGTCATCGTCGGGTCGTCGCCCTCGTTGTGGCCGAACCGGCGGTAGCAGAACATGTCGATGACCACGTCCTTGCCGAACTGCTGGCGGTATTCGGTCGCCACCTTGGCGGCGTAGACGACCGCTTCGGGATCATCGCCGTTGGCGTGCAGGATCGGCGCCTCGACCATCAGCGCCACGTCCGAAGGATAGGGGCTGGTGCGGCTGTAGTGCGGCGCGGTGGTGAAGCCGATCTGGTTGTTGACGATGAAGTGGATCGTCCCGCCGGTGCGGTAACCCTTCAGGCCCGACAGCGCGAAGCATTCGGCCACGACGCCCTGCCCGGCGAAGGCGGCGTCGCCGTGCAGCAGCAGCGGCAAGACGTGGGTGCGTCCGGCGTCCGGCGTCTCGCGCAGGGTGAAGGCCTGCTTGGCGCGGGCCTTGCCCAGCACCACCGGGTTGACGATTTCCAGGTGGCTGGGGTTGGCGGTCAGCGACAGGTGGACGTTGTTGCCATCGAAGGCGCGGTCCGAGGACGCGCCCATGTGATACTTCACATCGCCCGATCCCTCGACGTCCGAGGGCAGGCTCGAGCCGCCCTGAAACTCGTGGAAGATGACGTGGTAGGGCTTGCCCATCACGGCGGCCAGGACGTTCAGGCGGCCGCGGTGCGGCATGCCCAGCACGATGTCCTTCACCCCCAGGGCGCCGCCGCGCTTGATGATCTGCTCCAGCGCCGGGATCGCCGCCTCGCCGCCGTCAAGGCCGAAGCGCTTGGTGCCGGGGAAGCGTTTGTGCAGGAAGCGCTCGAAGCCTTCGGCCTCGATCAGCTTCTTGAGGATGGCGATCTTGCCTTCCTTGGTGAAGGCGATTTCCTTGTCGCGGCCCTCGATCCGCTCCTGGATCCAGCCCTTCTCCTCGGGATTGGAGATGTGCATGTACTGCACGCCGACGTTGCCGCAGTAGGTTCGGCGGACGATCTCGAGAATCTCGTGAAGCGTGCCGGTCTCCAGACCCAGCACATAGTCGAGGAAGATCGGACGATCGTAGTCGGCTTCGGTGAAGCCGTAGGTCGCCGGGTCCAGTTCGGTGGCGTCGCCGGGCGTGATGGCGATGCCCAGCGGATCCAGATTGGCCTTCAGGTGACCGCGCATCCGGTAGGCGCGGATCATCATCACCGCCCGCAGGGAGTCCAGCGTCGCGGCGCGGACCGCTTCCTCGGAGGCCTCGGGCGCCTTGTCGGCGATGGCGCGACCCAGCTTGGCCTCGACGGCGGGCGTGGCGGGCCATTGGCCGTCCAGGGCGTTCAGCCAGTCCGGGCGGGGGCCGGCGGGGCGATTCTGGCTCCAGCCAGGCTTGGCCACCCCGGCCTTGACGGTCTCGGCCTGCTCATGAAGCGTGGTGAAGAAGGCCTGCCAGGAGGCGTCGACGGACCGGGGATCGGCGGCCCAGCGGGCGTAGAGGTCTTCCACGAAGGCGGCGTTTCCGCCGTAGAGGAAGGAGGTCTCGGTGAGAACCTGATTGATGAAACCCGCGTCGTCCGCCATTTGCCTGCGCCCTGGTGGGCGGCCCTCGGCGGGCGGCCCTGTTCGATGGGGCCTCATATAGGCCCCTCTCCCGTTTATGGGGAGATAAAGCCTGCGGATTTGTTGGGTTTTTTGAAGGTCGGTCATGCCCCTGGGCTATGGCCCCGGGGTTTCTTTCCCGGCATGCCGGGGGAAGCTGGCGGCGCTGGCGATCATCAACGCCGGAACCGCCCGCATCCAGGCTCTGTGCGGCCGCCCCCCTCCCGTCGCGCGGGAGAAGGGCGCTCCGGAAGCCTCAGCCCTTGAGGACTTCCATCAGGGTTTCCCCCAGCTTCGCCGGCGAGGGCGAGACGCGGATGCCGGCCGCTTCCATGGCCGCGGTCTTGTCGCCCGCGCCGCCCTTGCCGCCGGAGATGATGGCGCCGGCGTGGCCCATGCGGCGGCCGGGAGGGGCGGTGACGCCGGCGATGAAGCCGACCATCGGCTTCCAGCGACCCTTCTTGCGCTCGTCGGCAATGAACTGGGCGGCGTCTTCCTCGGCGCTGCCGCCGATTTCGCCGATCATGATGATCGACTTGGTCGCCTCGTCGGCCAGGTACATCTCGAGGATGTCGATGAACTCGGTGCCCTTGACCGGGTCGCCGCCGATGCCGACGGCCGAGGTCTGGCCGAGACCGACGTTGGTGGTCTGGAACACCGCCTCATAGGTCAGGGTGCCCGACCGCGAGACCACGCCCACCGACCCTTCGGAGAAGATGGATCCCGGCATGATGCCGATCTTGCACTGGTTGGGGGTCAGCACGCCGGGGCAGTTGGGCCCGATCAGCCGCGACTTGCTGCCGGACAGGCTGCGCTTGACCTTGACCATGTCGGCCACCGGGATGCCCTCGGTGATGCAGACGATCAGCGGGATTTCGGCGTCGATCGCCTCGCAGATCGAATCGGCGGCGAAGGGCGGCGGCACATAGATCACCGAGGCGTCGGCCCCGGTGGCTTCCACCGCTTCCCCGACGGTGTCGAACACCGGCAGGCCGATGTGGCTCGAACCGCCCTTGCCCGGAGTCACGCCCCCGACCATCTGGGTCCCGTAGGCGATGGCCTGTTCGGTGTGGAAGGTGCCCTGGCTGCCGGTGATGCCCTGGCAGATGACCTTGGTGTTCTTGTCGATGAGGATGGACATATCGGGTCTCTAGATGCGGGGAATGGCGTAGCCGACCATGACGAGGCCGGGTTCGGTCTGGAACAGGACGAAGCGCGCGGTGCGGTTCTGGAGCATGGGGCGCAGTTCGTCGTCGGTAAGGGTTTCGGCTTCCCGGCGGCCCTTCGGCCCGTCGGCGTAGAACCACATGGTCTGGTTGCCGACGCTCATCGACGCGCTAGCGGGGACCCCGGCGAAGGCCTGGGTCTCGGCCTTCGCGGCGGCCGGATCGGCGCCGGAGTCGGCCACGAAGCAGATGTCGACGGTGGTCTTGCCCAGCTCGGTCTCAAGTTCGCCGACCCCGACGAAAACCATCTTGAAGCTGCTTCCCTCGACGTGGAAGCGGGCGTCCATGGTGGTCATTTCCTTGAACTCGTCGCCGGTAAAGGTGCCCTCGGGCACCTTCTGCCAACCGTCGGCGTCGGCCTTGGCCAGGGCCGGCGCCATGGCGGCGTTCGGCTGCACGCAGAGGCGCTTGAACTGCGACATGAGCGCGCTGTCGGCGGCATGGGCCGGGCTGGTCAGACCGATAGCGGCGACGATGGCCGCGAGGCCGGCGAGGTAGCGGTTCATCGGAGGTCCTTTCCAGCAGGCGTGGAGGGATAGGCGAAACGGAAAGATGGCCCGCAAGCCGCTCCGGCGGGGGCCGGAGACCGGGAAGGGGGCGCGGGCTGTTGCGGCGTCCGGCATGCTCGGGTCAGTTCTTTTCCGCGATGATGGGACGCATGCGCAGGATCATCGACATGCCCTCGTCCTCGCCGACCATCAGCATCCGCAGCTGGCCGTTGAGCATGGCCCGCATGGCCTTGAGGTTTTCCATGGAGGCGAAATACTCCGGCCCCTTGGGGCCATCGACGTAGAGCCACATGGCGTAGGCGGCCATGTCTTCGCCCGGATTGGGGATCGGGCGCGTGCCGGTCAGCCGGGTCATGTCGGCGACCAGCGCCTTGCCTTCCTTGGTGTAGGAGACCACGCCGCAGAAGGTCATTTCCATGACCGTGTCGTCCTGGTCCATCTCGCCGGTCCCGACAATCAGCGCCACCAGGCGGCGGTCGAAGATCATCACCCTGGCGCCCAGCTCCTGGACTTTCATCTCGCCCATGCTGGTCATGCCCGAGGCGACCAGGTCCTCGGGGATCGGCGCCCAGCCGGCGGCGTCCGCCGCGGCCAGAACAGCCTTCAGCTCGCCGCCGGTCGCGACGCACAGGTTGCTGTAGGCGGTCGTCGTCGGCGACTCCGCGGCCAGGGCCGGGGAGGCGAACGCCGCGAGGCCGACGGCCATCGCCGCCAGCCCGGCCGCCAGGGCCTGCGAGCCGGGAAGGCGCATCAGCCGCGGACCGCCTTGACGATCTTCTCGGCGCCGTCGCTCAGGTCGTTGGCGGCGATGACGTTGAGGCCGCTTTCGGCGATGATCTTCTTGCCCAGATCGACGTTGGTGCCTTCCAGACGCACCACCAGCGGCACCTTCAGCCCGACTTCCTTCACCGCGGCGATGACGCCTTCGGCA
>JAHBYC010000050.1 GCA_019636175.1 Caulobacter sp.
TTCCTCGATGACCTTGCCGACGGCCTTGTCGATGCCGCGCTTCAGGTCCATCGGGTTCATGCCGGCGGCGACGGACTTCAGGCCCTCGACGACGATGGCCTGAGCCAGAACCGTGGCGGTGGTGGTGCCGTCACCGGCCTTGTCGTTGGTCTTGGAGGCGACCTCGCGGATCATCTGCGCGCCGAGGTTCTCGAAACGATCGCTCAGTTCGATTTCCTTGGCGACGGAGACGCCGTCCTTGGTCGAGCGCGGGGCGCCGAAGGACTTTTCGATGACGACGTTGCGGCCCTTGGGGCCCAGGGTCACCTTCACCGCGTTGGCGAGGATGTTGACGCCGCGAAGCATGCGGTCACGGGCGTCGGAGGAGAAATAGACGTCTTTGGCGGCCATGATGGTTGCCTTCTTTCTTGGAATTGCGTGGGAGGAAGGAGTTCGAAGCGGCGGGCCTTAGGCCTCGAGCACGCCCAGGACGTCGCTTTCCTTCATGATGATCAGGTCTTCGCCGTCGACCTTGACCTCGGTGCCCGACCACTTGCCGAACAGGATCTTGTCGCCGGCCTTCAGTTCCAGAGCCTGGACCTTGCCGCTGTCGTCACGGGCGCCGGGACCCACGGCGATGACTTCGCCTTCCTGGGGCTTTTCCTTGGCGGTGTCGGGGATGATGATCCCCCCCTTGGTCTTGGTTTCTTCCTCGACGCGCTTCACCAGGACGCGGTCGCCAAGCGGGCGAAATTTCATCGGATGCTCTCCGTTCGATGACTTCTTTTGTTGGGTCGTCGGCCGGTGAGGGAGGGGCTGTTAGCAGTCCATCCCCTTGAGTGCCAACGGTGCCGGGGAGGTAGGAGGACAGCCAAAGGGAGTCAAGGGATCGGGCTGTGAGATTCTTGATGGCGTCACCATGGCTTGGGCCGATCTCGCAATTTGCGGCTCTATTCTCTATATCCGCGCGATGACGACCGCCGCCGCCATATCCGCTGTTGACGCCGCCCTCGATCAGGTGCGCGCGGCCGTCGGCCTGCCGACCGGCAGCCGCATCGTGGCCGCGATGTCGGGCGGGGTGGACTCGACGGTGACCGCCGCCCTGCTGCACCGGGCCGGCTACGACGTCGTCGGCGTCACCCTGCAGCTCTACGATCACGGCGCGGCGATCCAGAAGAAGGGCGCCTGCTGCGCCGGCCAGGACATCCACGACGCCCGTACGGCCTCGGACGCCATCGGCATCCCGCACTACGTCCTCGACTACGAGAGCCGCTTCCGCGACCAGGTCATCGAGGAGTTCGCCGACGCCTATCTGCGCGGCGAGACGCCGATCCCCTGCGTGCGCTGTAATCAGACCGTGAAGTTCCGCGATCTGCTCGACGTCGCCCGCGATCTCGGCGCCGTGACCATGGCCACCGGCCACTACGTCCAGCGGGTCGAAGCCGGCAACCGCGCCCAGTTGCGCCGCGCCGCCGACCCGGCCAAGGACCAGAGCTACTTCCTGTTCGCCACCACGGCCGAACAGCTCGACTTCCTGCGCTTTCCGCTGGGCGGCATGAGCAAGCCGCAGGTGCGGGCCATCGCCGCCGAGCTGGGCCTCACCGCCGCCGACAAGCCTGACAGCCAGGACATCTGCTTCGTCCCCGAGGGCAAGTACCACACGGTCATTGACCGCATCCGGCCGCGAGGCGCGCTGCCGGGCGAGATCGTGCACATGGACGGCCGGGTCCTGGGGACCCACGAAGGCGTCACCCGCTACACCATCGGCCAGCGCCGGGGGCTGAACATCGCCGTCGGCGATCCGCTGTTCGTCACCCGCATCGACGCCGACAAGCGTCAGGTGATCGTCGGCCCGCGCGAGGCCCTGCTGACCACGGCCCTGACCCTGAAGGAGACCAACTGGCTCGGCGTGGAATCCCTCGAGGAGGCCTGCGCCGCCGGCCGCCCGGTGCTGGCCCGCGTCCGCTCCACCCGCGAGCCGGTCCCGGGTCGCCTGACCCTGATCGACAATTCCACCGCAGTGGCCCTCGACGTTCACGAGGAAGGTGTCGCCCCCGGCCAGGCCTGCGTGCTGTACGCGCCCGAAGCGCCCGACCAGGTCCTCGGCGGCGGCTTCATCGCCGGCGCCATTCGGTGGGGCGGCTAGATCCTTGGCGAAGCTGACCTTCGGCGTCGTCTTCACCTTCATCGGCCTGCTGGCCCTGGTCGCGGTCGCCCGCGGCCTGTGGAGCGGCCGCCTGCCGGTCTATTTCACCAGCCGTCCGGACATCATCCGGGCCGAGCAACCGACCCGTTTCTGGACCCAGGCCATCGCCGTGGTCGTCTGTGCGCTGATCGTGCTGGTCGGCGGCTTGTTGCTGATGGTGTGAGGGCGGGGAAGCCGGCCCCGGCGTCGTAAACCCCGCGCCATCCTTGCGCCCGCGTTCGTCGCCGCTAAAGTGCCGGCCAAACTTCAAACAAATGTACGAACGGGGAAACCGCCATGGCCGACGCAGCGCCGACCGCCCAGGACCTCAACAGCGGCACCGAGCCGCTGGACGAACGCACCTGGATCGACGCCGAAAAGCTGCTGCCCTGGCTGGAAGCCAATGTCGCCGGATTCAAGGGACCGCTGGAGATCCGCAAGTTCCGCGGCGGCCAGTCCAACCCGACCTATCAGCTGGTCACCCCGGCCCAGCGCTACGTCCTGCGCCGCAAGCCGCCGGGCAAGCTGCTGCCGTCGGCCCACGCCGTGGACCGCGAATACAAGGTCATCGCCGCGCTGAATACGGTCAACTTCCCCGTCGCCAAGGCCTATGCCCTGTGCATGGACGAGGACGTCCTCGGAACCATCTTCTATGTGATGGAGCAGGTCGAGGGCCGCATCCTGTGGGACGGCACCCTGCCTGACTACGCGCCGGCGGAGCGTCGCAAGATCTACGAGGCCGAGATCGGCACCCTCGCGGCCCTGCACAACGTCGACTACAAGGCCATCGGCCTTGAGGACTATGGACGCCCCGGCAACTACTTCAGCCGCCAGGTCAGCCGCTGGACCAAGCAGTACCAGGCGTCCGAGACCAGCCTGATCCCCGAGATGAACAAGCTGATCGCCTGGTTCCCGGAAAACACCCCGGAGGATGACCAGACCTCGATCGTCCACGGCGACTACCGTCTGGACAACATGATCCTGCATCCCACCGAGCCCAAGGTGGCCGCTGTGCTGGACTGGGAGCTCTCGACCCTCGGCAATCCCCTGGCCGACTTCTCCTACTTCCTGATGAGCTGGGTCATGCCCAGCCAGGAGCGTGGCGGCCTGTCAGGCATCGACGACCTGACCGCCTACGGCATTCCGACCATCGAGGAGGCCGTGGCCCAGTACTGCAAGGCCACGGGCCGCGACGGCCTGCCCAATCTCGACTGGTACTTCGCCTATAACCTGTTCCGCCTGGCCGGCATCTGCCAGGGCATCGTCGGCCGCGTCCGCGACGGCACCGCCAACTCGGCCCACGCCGCGACCATGGAAGCCCGCGTCCCGGTCCTGGCCAAGGGCGCCTGGGAGTTCGCCCAGAAGGCCGGGGCCTGACGACGGGTCCTTCTCCCGCTTGCCGGGAGAAGGTGGACGCGTAGCGGCCGGATGAGGGCAGAACTGTCGCGTCCAGCATCACTCAATAGCCTGATATCGGCGCCGCCCTCATCCGTCAGCCTTCGGCTGCCACCTTCTCCCGGTAAGCGGGAGAAGGACTGGTGATGACGGCGTTGCTGGTCCACACTTCCCGAAATCATCCGGGGCGCACCACATGAAACTCACCCTCAAGGCCGGTTTGATCGCCGCCGCTGTCGGCGTTCTCGCCCTCGCCAGTCTGGCGACGGCGCAATCGACCTCAAGTCCGCTGACCTATATCCAGGCCGGGCGGCTGCTCGCCGATCCGGCCAGCGGCAAGGTGGAGACGGCCCGCACCCTGGTCATTCAGGACGGCAAGGTGCTGCGCGTCGAGGAGGGCTACACCTCGGCCCCGGGCGCCAGGGTCGTCGACCTCAAGGACAGCTTCGTCCTGCCCGGACTGATCGACAGCCACGTCCACCTGACCAGCCAGAACGGGCCCAAGGGCGCGCTTGAGCGGTTCACCAAGACCCGGTCCGACCTGGCCCTCGACGGCGCGGGCTACGCGCTCAAGACCCTTGAGGCCGGCTTCACCACCGTCGCCGACCTGGGCGCCCCCAACGAGAGCATCTTCGCCCTGCGGGGCGCCATCGCCGCCGGAACCGTCCCAGGTCCCCGCATCATCGCCGCCGGCTCGCCGATCTCGGTGCCGGGCGGCCATGGCGATCCGGCCAATGCGGTGCCGGAGGAATATGTGCCGCTGTTCCGCTCGACGGCCATCTGCTCGGGCGCCGATGACTGCCGCCGGGCGGTGCGCGAGCAGGTCCGGTCCGGGGCCGACATCATCAAGATCACCGCCACCGGCGGGGTGCTTTCGCCGACCGCCGCG
This sequence comes from Caulobacter sp., assembly GCA_019636175.1. GTDB lineage: Bacteria > Pseudomonadota > Alphaproteobacteria > Caulobacterales > Caulobacteraceae > Caulobacter. The sequence continues at coordinate 4,449 of JAHBYC010000050.1, forward strand.
GGCCTGTCGCAACAGTTCACCGACGACGAGTTGAAGGCGATCGTCGAGACCGCCCATTCGATGGGCCGCAAGGTCACCGCCCACGCCCACGGCGGCGACGGGATCAACGCCTTCCTCAAGGCCGGCGGCGACTCCATTGAACACGGCACCTATCTGGACGCCGACTCGATCAAGCTGTTCAAGGCCAGCGGCGCCTGGCTGGTGCCCACCCTGCTGGCCGGCGACTTCGTGGCCAGAGAAGCCGCCAAGCCCGACAGCTGGATGACGCCCGAGGTCAAGGCCAAGGCGCTGCAGGCCGGCCCGAGGATGCTGGACATGGCCCGCCGGGCCCATGATGGCGGGGTCAAGATCGCCTTTGGCACTGACAGCGGCGTCTCGGCTCACGGCGACAACGCCCAGGAATTCGCCCTGCTGGTCAAGGCCGGCCTGAGCCCGCTGGATGCGATCCGCGCCGCCACCGTCTGGGCCGCCGAACACCTCGGCCTGTCCGGTCTCATCGGAGCCCTGACCGCCGGCAAGGCTGCCGACGTGGTCGCGGTCAAGGGCGATCCCCTGGCCGACGTCACCACCCTGCAGCATGTCACCTTCGTGATGAAGGGCGGCGTGATCTACAAGGACGAGTAGGGGCCAGAGCTCCTCCCCCCGGGGACAGCAGCCGCTGAAAAATCCCCCGTCACCCCGGAAGGCGCGCAGCGCTTGTCCGGGACCCAGGGCGTGCGATCGCCCCCGGAACCGGCCTGGGCGCCCGGGGGAGAAGTCAGGAAAAAACTCTCGCCAGCAGGGCCTGAACCGCAGCCTCATCCTCGAACCGCGCCCGCACCGGCCAGAAGGCGATCTTCTCGCGCCAAGCCGGTGGCAGCCGGGCCCAGTCCTTTTCCGTCGTCAGCAGCCCCGCGCCGAAGTCGGCCGCGCGGCGTTCCAGCGCTTTCAGCGTGGCCTCGTCATAGGCGCCGTGATCCGGGAAGGGCGCGAAATCCTTGAGGTCGCACCCGGCGGCGACCAGCGATCGCTCGACCTTCCAGGGCTTGCCGATGCCGGCGAAGGCGACCTGCGGACCAGGCGGCGGCGGGGCGGCGGGCTCCAGCCGGGCGATCAGCACGGGCTTGCCCGGAAACAGGGCGACCAGGTCCGGGTCCGGCTCGGCGAGATCGGCCGGCAGCATCAGGATCACCGCATCGGTGCGGGCCAGACTGGCCTTCAGCGGCTCGCGCATGGGGCCGGCCGGGAACACCGCGCCGTCGCCAAAGGGCCATTCGTTGTTGCGCGTCTCGCCATCGACGACGACCAGGGACAGGGCCTTCTTCACCGAAGGGTTCTGATGGCCGTCGTCCATCACCACCACAGACGCCCCCTCTCCCGCCGCCGCCCGCGCCCCCGCCAACCGATCGCGGGCGATCCAGAAGGGACCGTCCTGGCTCAGCATCAGCGGCTCGTCGCCGACATCGGCGGCCGTGTGCCCGCGGGGATCAACCCGAATAGGACCGGCCAAGCGCCCGCCGTAGCCGCGCGACAGGCCGTGGGCCGACAGCCCTTGAGCCCGCAGCAGGGCCAACAGCTCACGGACCACCGGAGTCTTGCCAACCCCGCCGGCGGTGAAGTTGCCGACACAGATTACCGGAACGCCCGGATCAACCGGCGTGGTCCGGGCGATGCGCCGTGCTGTGACCGCCGCCCAGATCCAGCTGATCGGCGTCAGCAGCATGCGGGCGACAACGCCGGGAGCGCCGTCGCGGACATACCACCAGCGGGGCGTGGCCAGCTTCATGGCAGCAAGGCCTCCAGCCGGGTCCAGGCCGACTCCAGCGCCGCCGACTGCGCCTCGGCGAAGGCCTGGCCGCGTGCGCCCAGGGCCCGGGCCTCCTCCGGGTCGGCCAGCAGGCGATGCAGCGTCATGGTCAGGGCTCCAGGCCCATCGACCAACACGGCCCCGCGCCCCGCCTCGGTCATCGCGGCATAGAGTTCGGCGGCGTTGAACACCGATGGCCCGCTGATCACCGGACAGCCCAGCCGCGCCGCCTCCATGGGATTGTGGCCGCCGATGTCGGGCACAAAGCTGCCGCCCATCACCGCCACATCGGCCAGTCGGAAGAACAGCCCCAGTTCGCCCAGGGTGTCGGCGACGTAGACCGCCGTCTGGTCGGTAACCGGCTCTCCGCGCGAGCGCAGGGCAAGGGCGCCATAGCCGCCGCCGACCGTCCGGGCCGCGGTCTCGCCCCGCTCGGGATGGCGCGGAACGATGATCAGCAGAGCGCCCGGCGCGGCGTCGCGGATCGCGGTCTCGGCGGCGAGGGCGATGATGCTTTCCTCGCCAGGATGGGTGCTGGCCGCCAGCACCACCGGCCGCTCGCCGATCTGCGCCTTCATCCGGTCCAGCTCGGCCGGGTCACAGGGCAGGGCCTCGCCCGCAAGCTTGAGATTGAGCCTGCCGTCGCTCGACGCACCAAAGCGAGCCAACCGTTCGGCCGAGGCCTCGTCCTGCGGAAGGATCAGATCAAAGGCCCCGAGGACCTCACGCACGCCGGCCGACGCCATCGCCCAGCCGCCGGCCGTCTTCTCGGTGATCCGCGCCGACAGCAGGGCCAGCCGGGCGCCGCGGGCCCTGGCCCCCAGGATCAGGTTGGGCCAGATTTCGCTTTCGACAAACAGCACAAGGTCGGGCCGCCAGTGGCCGAGGAAGGCCGAGGCGGCGGCGGGCGTGTCGAGCGGGGCGTACTGGTGCAGGGCGCCGGGCGGCAGCCGGGCGGCCATCAGGGCCGCCGCCGTGACGGTTCCCGTGGTCGACAGCAGGGTCAGGTCCGGCCGGCTGGCGGCCAGCCGGTGGATCAGGGGCAGCACCGACTGGCTCTCGCCGACGCTGACCGAGTGAATCCAGACCAGCCCCCCCGGCGGCCTGTCGATGGACGCATGGCCGAGCCGCTCTTCCAGCCGGGCGCCGTCCTCCTTGCCCCGCAGGGCGCGGCGTCGCAGCAGCGGCCGGGCCAGAGGCGACAGCGCGGACATCGCGCCGCGATAAAGGGTGAGCGATAGCGGGGCCAAGCCCTAGCGACCTCCGTGGGCGGCGGCCAGGCGGCAGGCCCGGCCGCTGGCGCCGGTTTCCAGCTGCAGGGTCGCGTGCCCGATCGAGAACCGCTCATGCAGCTCGTGACAGACCTGTTCGAGAAAGGCGTCCTGGTCGCGGTTCTCTGGCCGGATCAGGTGGGCGGTCAGGGCCGTCTCGGTGGTGCTCATCGCCCAGATGTGCAGATCGTGGATTTCGCTGACGCCGGGTCGCTCGCTGAGCCAGGTTCGCACTGCCTCGGGGTCGATCCCGCGCGGCGCGGCGTCGAGGGCCAGATTGAGGGAGTCCTTGAGCAGCCCCCAGGTGCCGGCGACGATCACGGCGGCGATGACCAGGCTGATGATCGGATCGATCCAGTTCCAGCCGGTCAGCATGATGACCACGGCGGCGACCACCACGCCCAGGGACACGGCGGCGTCGGCGGCCATGTGCAGGAAGGCGCCCTTGACGTTGAGGTCCTCCTGTCCCCGCATGAACATCAGGGCGGTGGCGGTGTTGATGACCACCCCGATGGCGGCGACGATGATCACCGGCCCCGGCGCAATGTCCGGCGGGGCGCCGAAGCGGCGCACGGCCTCCCAGACGATCGCGCCGACCGCCACCAGCAACAGTCCGGCGTTGGCCAGGGAGGCGAGAATGGTGCCCTTTCCCAGGCCATAGGTCCGCTGACCCTTCGGCGCCCGCCGCGCCATCATCACCGCCGCCCAGGCCAGCAACAGACCCAGCACGTCAGAGAGATTGTGACCGGCGTCGGCCAGCAGGGCGAGGGAATGGGTGAACAGGCCGGCCCCGGCCTCGGCGACGACAAAGGCGATATTCAGGCCCGCGCCAATCGCGAAGGCCCGGCCGAAATCCTTGGGCGCATGGCTGTGACCGCCCGGGCCGTGGACATGACCGTGGCCGTGGTCATGGTGGTGGTCGTGATCGTGCTGATGGTCGTGCGGCATGCGTCGTTGTCTTTATCACTGAACAGCGGACCCGGCACTTAATCCGCGGGACCAGTCGCGTGAAGACGTTAATTAGTACGCCGAACCACAGGTCAAAGCATTGATATTATATATCATTTAAACAGGTCAGCACTCCACCCGATTGACCGGCAGCCCCGCCGCAAGTCCACCCAGGGAGGTCTCCTTGTAGATCTCGTTCATGTCCTCGCCGGTACGCTTCATGGTGGCGATGACCTTGTCGAGGCTGACCGAATGCTGGCCATCGCCCAGCATGGCCAGGCGGGCTGCGTCGATGGCCTTGATGGCCCCCATGGCGTTGCGCTCGATACAGGGGATCTGGACCAGGCCGCCGATGGGATCGCAGGTCAGGCCGAGATTGTGCTCCATGCCGATCTCGGCGGCGTTCTCGATCTGGGCGTTGGTGCCGCCCATGACGGCGGCCAAGCCCGCGGCAGCCATCGAGCAGGCGACCCCGACCTCGCCCTGGCACCCGACCTCGGCGCCGCTGATCGAGGCGTTCTTCTTGTAGAGGGCGCCGATCGCCGCCGCCGTCAGCAGGAAGGTGCGACGCCCTTCCGGCGTTCCGGCCATGAAGCGGTCGTAGAAGCGCAGCACCGCCGGCAGTAGCCCGGCCGCCCCATTGGTCGGGGCGGTGACCACCCGTCCGCCGGCCGCGTTTTCCTCGTTGACCGCCAGGGCCCATAGATTGACGAAGTCCATGGCCGCCAGCGGATCGCTCACCGCCCGTTCGACGCGGCACATGATGGTCTGATGCACTTGGCGCGCCCGCCGCTTGACGTTCAGCCCGCCGGGCAGCACGCCTTCCATCCGCATGCCGCGATCAATGCAGCCTTCCATGGCGGCGAAGATGCCGTCGATGCGGGCGAGCACCTGGTCGCGCGGCGCCCTGGCCTCTTCATTGGCCATCATCAGACCGGCCACGGTCAGGCCGGCCGCGTCCGCCTTTTCGATCAGCTCGGCGCCAGATTCGAAGGGATAGGGGATAGCCTCCTCATCGGCGTCCGGAAGGTTGGAGCCGATCTCGGACTCCTCGCGGACGAACCCTCCGCCGATGGAGAAGTAGGACTTCTGCAGAACCAACCCGTCCCCGCCGTCAAAGGCGGTCAGGGTCATGGCGTTGGGATGCTGCGGCAGCCGCTGTCGCCCCAGCCAGACGATATCCACCGCCTCGTCGAAGGTGATGTCGACCTTGCCGGCCAGGGCCATGCGGCGATCCGATCTCAACCGGTCAAGAGCGGCGTCGCCGGCGTCGGGATCGAGGCTGGCCGGCTCGAACCCCATCAGCCCCAGCATCACCGCGCGATCGGTGGCGTGGCCGCGACCGGTCAGCGCGAGAGAGGCGTAGAGCTTGACCTGAACCCTCACCACCTCTGCGAGGCGCCCGCCGGCGCCAAGGTCGGAGGCGAACCGGGCGGCGGCGGTCATCGGCCCCATGGTGTGGGAGCTGGACGGACCGACGCCGGGCTTGAAGAGGTCAAAGACGCTGGCGGTCATGCTGTGGCCCTCTCCTTCTCCCGACAGGCGGGAGAAGGATCATGGGTGTCATTTCCGCTCGTCGCTGGTGGCGTCTCGGGCGGCCTTGAATTCCGACCCCACGGCCCATTCAGGCCAGACGCGGCTGTTGGCTAGGTCGGCCCCCAGATCATGCAGCAGGGTCAGATCGACCACCATGCCGTCCATCCGCCAGTCGGAAGACCATTCATCCGCCGGCTGATGATACTTGTCCTTGGTGTAGGCGTCGGCCCAGGCGACCGCCTCGCCGGGTTTGCCGTCAATGACATCGATGCCCGAGCCGAAGGAGATGGCCGGCACGCCGCGCTTGGCGAAGGGGAAGTGGTCCGAGCGATAGAAGTGGCCGGCCTCGGGATTGGGATCGGGGGTGAAGACGCGGCCCTCCGCCTTGCCCTTGGCGATCAGCATGTCGAGGAGGTCCTGTTTCGCATCGCCGGAAACATTGAAGTCCCGCGTCGGGCCGAGCGGGCTGAGGGCGTCGGTGTTGATCACCGCCACGGTCTTGCCCAGCGGATAGACCGGGTTGGCCGAATAGTATTCCGAGCCCAGCAGGCCCTTTTCCTCGGCCGTCACCGTCATGAAGACGATCGAGCGATCAGGGCGCGGACCATTGGCGAACACGCGGCCCATTTCGATGACCGCGGCGGTGCCGGTCGCGTTGTCCACGGCCCCGTTGTAGATGGTGTCGCCCTTGGCGTCCGGACGACCGACGCCCAGGTGATCCCAGTGGCCGGAGTAGATGACGTATTCGTCCGGGTGGGTCTTGCCCGGCAGAATCCCCAGGACGTTCTTCGAGACGATCACCTCATGCTTGACCTTGTAGTCGGCGGAGAAGGTCGTTCCCTTCAGTTCCGTCGGCTTGAAGTTCCGCTTGCGAGCCTTCTTCTTCTCGGCCTCGAAGTCGAGACCGGCGGCCTTGAACAGGGACACGGCGGTGTCGCGGGTGATCCAGCCTTCCATCGGGGTGTGATCCTTGGTCGGATCCTTCCGCACGATGTCGAACATGGTGTTGGTGTTGGAGTTCTTGACCGTGGCCCAGCCATAGGACGCCGGAGCGGTCTCATGGACCACCAGCACCCCCGCCGCGCCCTGACGGGCCGCCTCCTCATATTTGTATGTCCAGCGGCCGTAGTAGGTCATGGCCTTGCCGCCGAAGTCCCCCTTTCCGGTCTCGAAGTCGGGGTCGTTGACGAGGACGACAATGATCTTGCCCTTCACGTCCATGCCCTTGAAGTCGTTCCAGTCGCGTTCGGGGGCGGTGACGCCGTAGCCGACGAAGACCACCGGCGCGTCCTTGATGGACACCTGGTCGACATTGGTCATCGCCGCGCGAATGGCGATCTCGTCGCCCTGGGTCAGGGGCATGGCCTTGCCGCCGACGCTGAAGTCCGCCTCGACCGGTCCGTCGATGCTGAACATGCCCAGCGGCACATCCTGGGTCCAGGACCGCTTGCCGTCCTTGAGATCCCCGCCCGGCTCCAGCCCGGCGGCGGCCATCTGGCCGGCGATGTAGGCGACCGCCTTGGTCTCGCCCACCGTGGCCGGACCACGCCCCTCGAACCCGTCCGACGACAGGACCCGCACATGGGCCGTCAGTCGGTCGCCGTCGAACAGCGGATCGGCGGCCATGGCGGCCCCAGGCAGGATGGTCATGGGCAGGACGGCGATGGCCGTGGCGAGCAGAAGTTTCTTCATCGCATGCAACTCCGGGCGAAATCTTGCGGCGCGGACCCTATCGCCGGGGAGGCCTCACCGCCAGAGGGCGATTGCCGCCGGGCCACCACGCCCTGACCGCGAAAGTGCACGGGACCCCCTCCCCACCAGCGCGATGGTGCGTCTACTGTGGAGCATGATCCGCCGCCGCCTCATCGCCGGTCTTGCCGCCCTGCCGATGCTCGGGGCGGCGCGGGCCCGGCCGCCTCCGTCCGATCTGGACGCCGTCTGGCGCCAGGCCGTGGCCGATCCGCGCCAAGGCCGCACGGACGCCCTGCTGGTCATTCGCGACGGTGAGACGCGGCTGGAGCGGTACGGCCCCGGCCACGGCCCCGATGTCCGCCATGTGTCCTGGTCCATGGCCAAGGCGGTGACCCACGCCCTGGTCGGCGCGGCGGTGCTGCACGACCATCTCGACATCGACCGCCCGGTCGGGGTCATCCCCGGCGACCATCGCGTCACCCTGCGCCATCTGCTGACCCTGACCGACGGCCTGCCATGGGACGAGGCGCGGCGGCCTCTGGCGGTGGCGTCCGACGCTTCCCGACTGCTGTTTGGCGAGGGGCGGCTTGATGTCGCCCGGTTCGCCGCCTCCCGACCCGGCCCGCGCCGCACGCCCGGGACCCACTGGAACTATTCCACCGGCGCCTATCACCTGGCCGCCGCCGAATTGACCGCCCGCCTGTTCCCGGGCCGCAAGGCGCCAGACGCGCGTCGAGCCGCCATGGCCGCCTGGATGCGGCGGCGCCTCTTTGCCCCCGCGGGCATGGACAGCGCCCTGTTCGAGTTCGACCCCGCCGGAACCTTCTATGCCGGCTCGCTGATGTGGGCCACGGCGCGCGACTTCGCCCGGCTGGCGTCGCTGTATCTGCATGATGGCCTGCATCAGGGCGTTCGCATCCTGCCTCCGGGCTGGGCCCGCTTCGCCGCGACCCCGACGGTGGAGCCCAGCTACGGCGCCGGATGGTGGCTGGAGGGTCGCCCCGGCTCTGGCGCCGGGCCCACCCTGCTGGGCGGACAGCCGCCGGACGCCTTCCATGCCCGGGGCCTCGATGGACAGGTCGCGATGGTCGTTCCCTCGCGTCGCCTGGTCATTGTGCGGCTCGGCTACACGCCCGACGCGGTGACCGGCTGGCCGGCAATCGGAGGCTGCCTGCGACGCATCATCACGGTCGTGTCATAGCGCAGTTTTATGAGGGCCGGAGAACGCCCGGCCCTGTTGGGTTTGCGATGTTTGTGCGACGCTTCGTCAACAGCTTGTTAACGAAAAAGTCGCCTCGCGGGCGTCTGACCCCGTTGACGAGTCATTAGGCCTCATGGCCCCATATAGTGGGTGTGAGGGGCGCTTCGCCCACTACATATAGGGTTTCGGACGGGGTCCTCCCGCACCGAAGTGGCTGTTTGATTACGGGTTTTGGGCACATGATGGGTGACGTCGCACGTCAGATTCCGCTGGGCGAGGCCGCTGGTTCCGAACCGTGGCTGTCGGACCGACCGCAACTGTCTCTGGTCAGGAAAGTCCAGGTCGATCGCAGTCGCGATGCGCTGCTGACCGACTTCGGCAAGACCACGCTGGAAGATCGATATCTCCTGCCGGGCGAATCCTATCAGGACATGTTCGCCCGCGTCGCCACCGCCTTCGCCGACGACGCCGAACACGCCCAACGCGTCTACGATTACATGAGCCGTCTGTGGTTCATGCCCTCGACCCCGGTTCTCAGCAACGGCGGCGCCAACCGCGGCCTGCCGATCAGCTGCTTCCTCAACGCCGTGGGTGATTCGCTGAACGGCATCGTCGACACCTGGAACGAGAACGTCTGGCTCGCCGCCAACGGCGGCGGCATCGGCACCTACTGGGGCGGCGTCCGCTCCATCGGCGAGAAGGTCAAGGGCGCCGGCCAGACCAGCGGCATCATCCCCTTCATCCGCGTGATGGACTCCCTCACCCTGGCCATCAGCCAGGGCAGCCTGCGCCGCGGCTCGGCGGCGGTCTATCTCGACATCCACCACCCCGAGATCGAGGAGTTCCTCGAGATCCGCAAACCCTCGGGCGACTTCAACCGCAAGTCCCTGAACCTGCACCACGGCATCAACATCACCGACGAGTTCATGCTGGCCGTGCAGAACGGCGAGAAATTCGGCCTGCGCAGCCCCAAGAACAACGAGGTGCTGAAGGAAGTCGACGCCCGCGCCCTGTGGCAGAAGGTGCTGGAGCTGCGCCTGCAGACCGGCGAGCCCTACATCATCTTCTCCGACACCGTGAACCGCGCCATGCCGCAGCACCAGCGCGACCTTGGCATGAGCGTGCGCCAGTCCAACCTGTGCAGCGAGATCATGCTGCACACCGGCAAGGACCACCTGGGCAATGAGCGGACCGCCGTCTGCTGCCTGTCCAGCGTCAACGCTGAATCCTTCATGGAATGGCGCGACGAGCCGATGTTCATCGAGGACATCATGCGCTTCCTCGATAATGTGCTGGAGGACTTCATCCAGCGTGCGCCGGTCGACGCCAGGAACGCCGTCTACGCCGCCATGCGCGAGCGGTCGGTCGGCCTTGGCCTGATGGGCTTCCACAGCTTCCTGCAGGCCCAGAACGTTCCGTTTGAAAGCGCCATGGCCAAGAGCTGGAACATGCGGCTGTTCAAGCACCTGCGCCGCGAGGCCGACAAGGCCTCGGTCAAGCTGGCCGAGGAAAAGGGGCCCTGTCCCGACGCCGCCGAGCGCGGCGTGATGGAGCGGTTCAGCCACAAGCTGGCCATCGCCCCCACCGCCTCGATCAGCATCATCTGCGGCGGAACCAGCGCCGGCATCGAGCCGATCCCGGCCAACATCTACAGCCACAAGACCCTGTCGGGCACCTTCGCGGTCAAGAACCCCTACCTTGAGCGCCTGCTCGACAGCCAGGGCAAGAACACCCCGCAGGTCTGGGACTCGATCCTCAGCCATGAGGGCTCGGTGCAGCACCTCGACTTCCTCAGCCAGGACGACAAGGACGTCTTCAAGACGGCCTTCGAGATCGACCAGCGCTGGGTGGTCGAGCTCGCCGCCGACCGCACGCCCGACATCTGCCAGAGCCAGTCGGTCAACGTCTTCCTGCCCGGCGACGTCGACAAGTGGGACCTGCACATGCTGCACTGGACGGCGTGGGAGCGCGGCTGCAAGTCGCTCTACTACCTGCGCTCCAAGTCGGTGCAGCGGGCCAGCCACGCGGGCGGCGAAGAGGTCGCCGCCGTCGAGATGCAGGTCGAAGGCAGGACCGACTACGAGGAATGCCTGGCCTGCCAGTAGGCCGGCGGGGTCGGAGCGCGGCGAGGACACGCGAACGCCGTAGCCCGGGCGGCGCCTGCATCGATATTCCACGGGCCGCCGCCGGGCCGGCGCGCTAGGTTGACGCCCCGCCCCGACGCAGCCGACTGACGCCCCGTGAGCAAGACCCCGCGCGCCGCCCCGAAAGCCGCGACGAAACAGGGCGGCCTGATCCGCTCGTCGGCGATCTTCGCCGGGCTGACGATGGTCAGCCGGGTCATGGGCCTAGTGCGCGACCTCGTGATCACCGCGCGCCTGGGCGCCAGCCAGACCATCGCGGCCGACGCCTACTATACCGCGCTGGCCTTCCCGAACCTCTTCCGCCGCATCTTCGCCGAGGGCGCCTTCGCCGCGGCCTTCGTGCCGGTGTTCGCGCGCAGCCTGCAGGGCGAGGGCCGGGAGGAGGCGCGGCGGCTGGCCGACCAGACGCTCGCGGTGCTGGCGTCGGTGCTGCTCGTGCTGGTGCTGGCGGTCGAGATCGCGATGCCGCTCCTGGTCTCGGTCATGGCGCCGGGTTTCACGGCGGACCCGGCGAAGTTCGACCTCACCGTCGAGCTCACCCGCATCACCTTCCCCTCTCTCCTGCTGATCTCGCTCGTGGCGCTGTTCGGCGGCATGCTGACCTCCACGGGCCGCTTCGCGGCCTTCGCCGCCGCGCCCATCCTGCTCAACCTCGCGCTCATCGGCGCGGCGCTCTACGCCAGGGCCTCGCCCGCGGCCGGCGCGGGCCATGCGCTCGCCTGGGGCGTCAGCCTGGGCGGCGTTGCCCAGCTCCTGCTGCTGGTGGTCGCGCTGCGCCGGGCCGGCCTGATGCCACGCTTCACCTGGCCCCGGCTGACGCCGGGCGTGAAGAAGATCCTGGTGCTCTTCGGGCCCGCCGCCTTCGGCGCCGGCATCGTCCAGATCAACCTGCTGGTCGACCAGTTCATCGCCTCGTTCCTGCCCACCGGCGCGATCAGCTACCTCTACTACGCCGACCGCATCAACCAGCTTCCCCTGGGCGTCATCGGCATCGCGGTCGGCACGGCGCTGCTGCCGCTGCTCTCGCGCCAGATCCAGGCCGGCGACCGCGCCGGTGCCGACGACAGCCAGAGCCGGGCGGTCGAGCTGGTCATGGTCTTCTGCCTGCCGTCCGCCGCCGCGCTCACGGTGATCGCGCGCCCCATCATCGCCGTGCTCTTCGAGCGCGGCGCCTTCGATGCCGCCACCACCGACGCCAGCGCCGCCGCGCTCGTCGCCTTCGCGGTCGGCCTGCCCGCCTATGTCCTCATCAAGGTCTTCGCGCCGGGGTTCTTCGCCCGCCAGGACACGAAGACGCCGGTCAAGATCGCCGTGGTCGGCCTGGTCTCCAACATCGCTCTCAACCTCGCCTTCATCTGGCACCTCGGCCACGTCGGCATCGCGCTCGCCACGGCCTGCGCCGCCTGGATCAACGGCGGCCTGCTCTGGTGGGTCCTGGTGCGGCGCGGGCACTTCCGGGCGGACGAGCGCCTCAAGCAGCGCATGCCCCGCCTGCTGCTTGCCACGGGGCTGATGACGGCTGCGCTCTGGGCGGCCTCCTGGGCGATGGACGCCGACGCGCTCAAGGGCACCGCCCAGGAGGCCCTGCAGCTCGTCGTCTTCCTCGTCGTCGGGCTCGGCGTCTATGGCGTCGCCGGCCACCTGCTGGGCGCCTTCAGCCTGCGCGAGCTCAGGGCGATGATGACGCGACGGCGCCTTTCCCCCGTGGCGGACCAGGACAGCGGCGGGTGATCGTCCCGCCTCAGGGCGAGGGCTCGGTTTCGTCGATCGTCTCGGACCGCGCCATGGCCAGCAGCGCGCGGTCGGCCTTGGCGATCTGCTCGATCAGGCGCCGGGTGCCGCTCATGGCGTCGAGCGTGGCGTCGACCTCGGCGATCGGCAGGCGCAGGGCAGCCGCCGAGATCAGGAGCTGGCTCTTGGCCTCCTCGGAGGCGGGCTCGAAGGCGGCCAGCGCCGCGGCGTTGCCCTCGTCCGAGCCCGGGCCGGCAATCGCCGCGATGCAGCGTGTCGCCGCGTCCAGCACGCCCTGCACGACCTCCTGCGCCGGCTCGTGGCGCAGGGTCGGCACAGCTTGCCGCAGTGCATCGACCTGCGGCAGCATGCGGCCGGCTTCCTCCAGGTAACGCGCGATGCGCAGGGCGCGGGCGAGCGCCTCGGACTCCTCCCGGTGCAGGCTCTCCATCCGGATCGAGGTCGCGAACTCCGCGATCGCCTCGCCCAGCGCGATCACCGCGCCGGCCCGCCGCCGCACCCAGGCCGGGCCCGGCACGCCCGGCCGGGCGGCATGGGCGGCGAGATCGCAGACCAGCGCCTCGAGCCGGCTCAGCTCGTGCTCCAGCGCGACCAGCGCGAGCGACGGGGTCGCGAGCACGGTGCGATCGAGGTACCGGGGCCGCCCCAGGTCCTCCTCCGCGCTGCGCATCAGGCGCTCAAGCCGGCGCGCCAGCAGGCCGCTCAGCGGCAGCATGACGACGAGCCCGGCGACGTTGAAGACGGTATGGAACAGGGCGAGCAGCGGCGGCGGCTCGTGGCCGATGCCCAGCCAGTCGCCGATCGGGCGCGCCACCGCGGCAAACAGCGGCAGCATGAGCAGGCCGATGGCGCCGGCGGTGGCGTTGAAGGCGAAGTGGCCGACGGCGACGCGGCGCGCGTTGGCGGTGGCGCCCAGCGCCGCGAGCGCCGAGGTCGAGGTCGTGCCGATGTTGGCGCCGACCACGGCCGCGGCGCCGGCCTCCAGCCCGATGACCGATTGCGAGGCCGCGGTCAGCACGATCGCGATGGCCGCGCTCGAGGACTGCGTCACGAGCGTGGTGGCGAAGCCCAGGGCGACGAAGGCGAGCAGGCCGAGCAGCCCGTCGTGCTCGAGGGCCAGCACGGGCCCCAGGCTGTCGGTCAGGCCGCCGAAGGCCTCCTTCAGGATGGCAAGCCCGAGGAAGAACAGGCCGAAGCCGGCGATCGCGCCGCCCAGGCCCTCGAGCCGGCGGCCGCGGGTCGTGAGCTTGATCGCGATGCCGACCGCCAGGATGGGCAGGGCGAACGCGTCGATCTTGAAGCCGACGCCGGTGAGGCTGACCAGCCAGCCGGTCATCGTGGTGCCGAGGCTGGCGCCGAACACCACGACCAGGGCCTGGCGCAGCGTCAGGATGCCGGCATTGACGAAGCCGATGGTGGCGACCGTGACGGCGCTGGAGGACTGCACCAGGGCCGTGACCAGCGC
>JAHBYC010000051.1 GCA_019636175.1 Caulobacter sp.
GCCATTCAGCACGTCGTCGCCGTCCAGACCCTGGATCTGGTCACGGCCCGAAGTCCCGTTCAGCGTCTCGCCCGAGGCCGTCCCGGTGATCAGGTTGTACGTCGGCGGCGGAGGCGGTGGCGGGGGCGGGGGTGGAGGCGGAGGCGGCGAAGCGCCAGTTATGAAGTCGGCCTCGGTCAGATCCGCCGCCTGGATGCCGTTGAGGCTGAGGTAGGCGCCGTCGGCGAAGACGATGCGCGCGCCGCTGACCAGCTGTGCGATCCGCACGTAACCGCCGTAGGCCGAGATATCGATCAGGTCCTCGCCCTGAACGAAGTCGGTGACGGTGTTGCCGGCTGAGCCCGGCGCCATGACGAACACATCCGCGCCCGCGCCGCCGGTCAGGGTGTCGGTCCCCGCCCCGCCGACGAGCACGTCGTCCCCGTCGCCGCCGTAGAGCTTGTCGTTGCCGTCCCCGCCTTCCAGCCGGTCGTTGCCGCCGAAGCCATAGAGGCTGTCGTGACCGCCGAGGCCCTGGATCAGCTCGTTGCGGCCATCGCCCTCGATGGTCTCACCGGCCGCCGTGCCCACCAGCGTCCGATCGCCTTCCGGAGGAGGCGGCGGCGGAGGCGGAGGCGGCGGAGGCGGTGGCGGTGGCGGTGGCGGAGGTGGCGGTGCGCTCAGCCCGACGAAGGACGCGTCCGTCAGAGCAGACGCCTGGGTATTGAGCACCAGCACGGTTGAGCCGTCGGCGAAGGTGATCAGGGTGTCCTGCCCCTGCTGCACCCGGGACTGTGTCGCCCCGAAGGCGGACACATCGATCAGGTCCACGCCAATCTGGAAATCAAAGATGCGGTCAGCGCCGCCGCCGGCGGAGAAGGCGAAGGTGTCCTGACCCGCGCCGCCAGCAAGAACGTCGGCCCCCGCGCCCCCATTCAAACAATCGTCGCCGCTGCCGCCATCCAGAACATCGGCGCCGCCTCCGCCCATAAGGACGTCGTCTCCGGCCGCCCCGACCAGGGTATCGTCCAGGTCGCCTCCGGTTATCCGATCCGCGCCTCCGCCACCCTGAATGTTTCCGCGCTCGATATTCACCACGCTGCCGCCGGTGACCAGATTCTGCACCTGACCGGTTGCAGAGGCGCCGATGTCCAGAACCAGGGCGTCGGTCGCATTCCAGTCGAGCGAGAGGTTGAGAAGGTCGTTTCCGCTGCCGCCGTCGATGGTATCGCGCCAGGTCGTGGTGATGACGTCGTCTCCGGCGCCGCCGCGAAGGATGTTGGCGCCGGCGTCGTCGACAGATTCATACAGGTTGTCGTCGCCGTCGCCGCCATCAAGGACGTCTGCGCCCTCGCCGCCGGCAAGGTTGTCCGCGCCCGCCCCACCCATGAGCACGTCATCGCCGGCAAGGCCGCTGAGGACGTCACTGCCGTCGCCACCGTCCAGATAGTCGTTGCCAGGGCGCGCCGTATCCGGGTTGGCCCCGTTGTAATCATCGCCCACCAGGGTGTCGGAGCCAGCGCCGCCATAAAGGGCGTCGTCACCATCGCCACCTTCCAGCTGGTCGTCGCCGTCTCCACCCCGCAGGATGTCGTCTCCACCGGCCCCGCGGAGGGTGTCGTTGTAGCTGTAGCCCGTCACCTGATCGCCGTAGGCGCTTCCGTAGAAGCTGATCCGCTCGACATTGACCATCGAGCCCACTACTCCGACCGTCTGGACGATCCCGACGGCTGATTTGGCGACATCTATGGTCAGGGGGCCGCTGCCGGTGAGCGCGCCGAAATCGACGTAGTCCACACCCGCGCCGCCGTCGACGGAGTCATCGCTGGAGACTCCATAGATGCCGTCGTTGCCACCCAGACCCGTGATCGAATCCCGCAGCAGCGTTCCCTGCAGAAAGTCCGCCGCGCCTGTCCCCGTGATCAGGTTCGGGGTCGCGCTCAGCGGGGGCAAGGTTGTGAGGCCGATGAAGTCGCCGAGCGTCAACGCGCTGGCCTGAACCCCGAGCAATCGCACCGTCGCGCCGCCGACGAACGCGATGACGGCGTCGGGACCTGACTGGCTGATAGAAGCCAGCGAGCCGTAGAGGTGTACATCGAGCTTGTCGATTCCGGGCTCGAAGTCGGTGATGGCGTCGTGGCCGCTCCCGCTTTCCAGCCAGAAGGTGTCCGCCCCGGACCCGCCGGTCATGATGTCGGAACCCTGCCCGCCGATCAGCACGTCGTCTCCCGCGCCGCCGTTCAGGGCGTCATCGCCAACGCCTCCGTCCAGCCGGTCATGGCCATCGCCGCCGTTCAGCGTGTCATGACCCTGGTAGCCTTCGATTGAGTCATTGCGGCTGTCGCCAGTGATCGCATCGTTGCCGACACCGCCTTCCAGAAACTGTTCATAGACTCCAGGCGGCGGCGGTGGTGGTGGTGGCGGAGGCGGAGGCGGAGGCGGAGGCGGCGGAGAAAGAGACAGCCCCAGAAAATGACTATCGTTGATCGCCGTCGCCTGAACACCGGTCAGCAACACGGATGAACCATCGGCGAAAACTATTCGGGTGTCCTGACCCGCTCCGGACTTGGAGTAGCCACCAAACACCGTCACATCGATCAGGTCGTTCAGGACGTTGAAATCCGTTATTTCGTCGGCCCCGCCCTGAGGGCTAACGACGAACCGGTCGGCGCCTTCACCGCCGGTCAGAACATCATCGCCAGCGCCGCCGATAAGGATGTCGTCGCCATCGCCGCCTGACAGCCGGTCTTCCCCTGCATCGCCTTCCAGCTGATCCATGCCGCCTGCGCCTGACAGCGTATCGTCGCCATCCAGGCCGAGAATCACCTCATTCCGATCATCACCGGCGATGATGTCAGCGACTGCGGTTCCTGTCCGCGAGTAGCCGAAGCTTGGTCCGCCGAGCTTGATGGAGGTGTACATGCTGGGGTCGTAGGTAACGCCCTTGAGCAGAACTTTGCCGCCGCCCAACGGATAGATGGCGAGGTCTTCCCCCTCCTGGTTCCAGGCGAAGCTGAACGGTCCTTCGAGGATCAGGGTGTCGCCCTTGGCGAAGTCGAAATCCAGGATGACGTCGTTGCCGTCGCCCAAGCGGAAGACGAACGTGTCCGCCCCTGTGCCACCGGACAGGACATCGTCGCCACGGCCCCCTTCAATTCGATCCTGGCCGGCGCCCCCCTCGATGGTGTCAGCGCCGCCCTGGCCACGAAGAAGGTCATCACCGTCGAGCCCCCGCAGGATATCCGCGCCCTCGCCGCCGTCCAGCAGGTCGGAACCGGCAGCTCCCGCAAGATCCAGGTTTGATGGCGGAGTCCCGGCCTTAAAGGTGAAATTGGCGGCGGTCAGCGCGGAAGCCTGAACCCCGGTGAGAAGAATGCTGGCGCCGGCGTCGAACACCACCAGCGTATCCTCGCCCCGCTGAACGAGGGCCTGATAACTATAGTAGCCTCCGGCTTCGATATGGTCGCCGGAGCCGCCCGCCACGAAGTCAGTGATGACATCGTGACCATCAAGGAACACGAAAATATCGCTACCGGCGCCTCCGGTCAGAATGTCGTCAATATAGGTGCCTTCAAGCCGGTCGTCGCCGGCGCCGCCATCAGCCCATTGGGCGCCGCTGATGACGTCATTGAATGCCGACCCCAGGGCCCCTTCGACATCAAGGACCAGATCATAGCCACCGCCGCCGGTATCCTGCCGGGGGCCATCGCCGCTGTAGCTCAGGGAGATCGTGACGCCGCCGGCAGCATCGCTGTAGTCGACGACATCGAAACCCAGTCCGCCCGACAGAATGTCATCGCCGGACCCGCCTATGAGCCAGTCATCTCCCTCAAATCCAGCCAGATAGTCGTCACCCTCGCCCCCGATCAGAACGTCGTCGCCTTCGAAGCCGATGACCTCGTCATTCCCCGCGCCCCCCTCGGCATAGTCATTTCCGGCTGCGGCGTAGAGGCGATCGTCATCATCGCCTCCGTAAAGATGATCGTCGTTCACGCCACCGTAGAGAACATCGGCCCCGCCATCGCCATAGATGACGTTGGCTCCGCCCATGCCATCGATGCCGTCGTCGCCAGCTCCCCCTTCAAGGCGATCATCGCCATTGTCGCCGGTAATGCTGTCATTGCCATCCCCCCCTCGAATGGTGTTGGTCCCGGCGTTGGGGTCAAAGCTGCCGTACACGGTCTCGTCCGGCGAGCCGAACAAATGATCGTCGCCCGCCCCGCCGTCGATGGTGTCCGATCCCGCACCGCCTATGATCACGTCGTCGCCGGCGCGCCCGTCAAGGACGTCGTCGCCTTCGCCGCCATCCAGCCTGTTCGCGGCCGAGGACCCCAGGAGGGTGTCGGCGCCGCCCGCGCCAAGAATATTCTCGACGCTCTGAATGAGGTCGGCCCCCTCGCCTGTGGCCTGGCGGGTCGTCAGAGCCAGGTCGACGGTGTGGGCGGCGTCGCTGATGAACTGCAGGGTGTCGACGCCGGCCCCGCCGTCCAGACGGTCGTCGCCAGTCCCGCCGATCAGGGTGTCATCCCCTTCCGCCCCGCTCAGCACATCCGCCCCGGCCCCGCCGTTGAGGATGTCTCCCAGAGCGCCACCCGACAGAGCATCATCCCCGGCGCCGCCAACGATAGAGACCCGTTCGGCGTTCCGCACGGTGACAGTCGCCACACCGCCGACGGTCGCCGTCGCGAGCGAGTTTGCATGCGTATAGAGGACCGAGGCCGTACGGTCGGAAAAGTCCATGCCAATCAGGTCCTGGCCGCCGCCGCCATCGGCAGAGCCACCGCCCAGGCCCATCATCAGCACGTCATCATGCGAGCCCCCGGTCAGGGTGTCGGACGCCGAACCGCCCGTGATCTCCACGGCTTCAATCCCGCGGAAGACCACCGTTGCAATCCCGCCGACCGAAACCGTCGCCTCAAGGTCGCTGTGGGCGTACACCACTGCTTCATGACGGTCGGAGAAGTCGGCGCCACCGATATCGAACCCGGCGCCCCCGTCGGCGACGCCGCCGCCTTTGTCCAGCAGGAGTACATCGTCTCCGCCCTGACCGCGCAGCGTATCCTGCCCACCTTCGCCGTAGAGGTAATCATTCTGGGACGACCCGATCATTACGTCCGCGCCAGAGCGAATAAGGGCCGGATTTTCGACTATTTCGGCAATGCTCAGGCCTAGTGCGGCGAGCCCCTGAATCCCGCCGGCGGTATCGCCTCCCGCCCAGGACCCGAAGCCGATGCTCTCCACGACACCGACAGGAAAGTCCTGCCCTTCGACATAGGTGAACCGGGTGGAGGCCCGGAAGGTAATCGTTGTTGAAAGGTCAAAGCCGTCCGGGAGAAGCAGGTTGATCACGAAAGTCGAGGTGTCCGCCACCTCCACGCTCCAGGCGTAGTCCGCAGACACCAGACGGTTCAGACCATCATAGCCGCGTTCGCGATCAGTCACAGGAGCAAGGGACCCGCCCGGATGAACCCAGAAAGCATAGCCCAGCGGGGCTATGGCTGGCGGCGCGGGTGGCAGAGGCGTCGACGCCGTCGTCTGCTCCGGCGCGACCGGGGTATGCGGGCCTGGCCCGGTTTTGGTGACCGGCGGAACACTGGAAAAATGGGTTTCCTGTATCAGCGGCCGGTAGACGTCCTTCAATAGGACTGACCCACCCAGATTGAAGGTGATCAGAACATCCGATCCCTGCTGGACGATGCTGGAATAGCCGCCTTCGATCGCCAGCCGGTCGGTTCCGGCGTCGAAGTCAGTAATGATGTCGTTGCCCGCGCCGGAGCGGAAAACGAAAACGTCTGAGCCCTGCCCCCCCGTCAGGGTGTCCGCGCCCGCGCCGCCATCGAGCACGTCATCACCGAGGCGACCGTCGAGCACATCGTCACCGGATCCTCCCTCAAATTGCTTGTCAAACCACGCTGACCGGGAGCCCAACAGCACATCGGCAAAGGCGGAGCCAACAATGGTGCGGGCTCCGTAGATCAAATCCTGGCCGTCGCCCCCGTCCGACAGGCCGACCGATCCGAAGAATTCGAGACTGACCCCGGAAGGGGCCCGGGCGTAAACCACCACCTCGCCATCGCGCAGGACGTCGTCGCCGAGTCCGCCTTCGAGAATATCGATCCCCTGACCGCCATTCAGCCAATCATCTCCGGCCCCGCCGATCAGGATGTCGTCGCCCACGCCGCCCCACACCCCTTCGACGCCATGCATGAGCAGCGTGGTTTCACCCCTGGTCAGGGTCTGGGCTCCGACGTCGGCGACCAGACCGCTGGTGGACCAGTCTCGCACCACGTCGAACCCGTTGCCGCCATCGATCTCGACGTTGTCGAGCCGGTAGATGTGCAGCAGATCATCGCCGTCGTCGCCCGACAGATAGGTGAAACTGCCCGCCGCGCTGCCGGCCCACAGGGTGTCATCGTGAGCGCCGCCGTAGAGCTGGTCGCGGCCCGAGCCGGCATAGAGGATATCCTCGCTGGCCCCGCCCCAGAGGACATTGTCGCCAACCGTCGCCACCAGACGGTCCTCACTCGCCCCACCGTCGACCCGGGAGGCGTAGGACAGGGTCACGTGATCGGCCAGGGCGCCGCCGATAATCAGGTGCTTGGGCAGGCTGCCTGTCGTCGGAAAGCCAATGGTCTGCTCCTCATCGTCGAACAGGTCGACCCGGGCCATGACGGTGGGCGACAGGCCGGAGAGGTTGGCGGCGGTAAAGGCTCCCGCCTGGACTCCTTCGAAACGGATGACGTCGGACCAGCTATCGCCGCCGCCGTCGCGATCAACCTGAAGCAGGGTGTCCGCTCCGGTCTGGACCAGCCGAAGATAACCACCGGCGAACGGATTTTCGCCGGTCCAGTCAATCAGGGTCGCCGGCAACCAGTTCCAGAGATGGACAATGTCCCCCTGGTCTCCGGCGCTGAAGCCCCTGACCAGCACGGCGCTGCGCAGACCGGCGCCCTGCCACAGTCTCAGGAAGTCATGACCTTCGCCTAGCGTGACTGTGGCGAAGACCACGTCCGCCAGCTCAATCCGGTCATTGCCGTCACCCGCGTCGATGACCGCCGAATAGGCGAGGCTGACCCGGATGCGGTCGTCGCCAGTTCCGCCGTTCAGGGTCGCGGAGGCATGACGGTCGGACAGGTAAAGCCGGTCCTGGCCGTCGCCTCCGTCAAGCAGCAGGGTGCTGGCGGTCGGGTTGGTTGAGTCGTCCCGGTGGACCTCCAGCACATCATCGCCGGCGCCGCCGATAAGGCTGTCGTCGCCGCCACGGCCGTCAGTCAGGCTGTCGTCGCCATCGCCGCCGGTGATCAGATCGTCGCCCGTCGCGCCGATCAGAAGATCCTTGCCCGCAGTCCCCGTAATCACGGCCATTACTCGCCCCCCCAGGCTATCCGGCCGCAACCGTTACGCACCGCACTAAACCAGGACGTTAGCAACCCTCGCGGGACCCGTCGAGACCAGAATGCGACTTTCGCGTGAGCGCCTCCTATGGCGCCCCGAAGCGGTAGGTGAGGAAGACGCGGGCCGTGGGGCCGCTGCCTCGGTAGGTGCTGTCCTGGTCATAGCCGGCGGCGCGGATGGTGCTGTGGCTCTCGCTGCTGTCGAGGAGATCGCTGATGGTCAGGCTGGCCATCAGCTTCTTCGTGACGGGGTGTTTCCAGGTCAGGTCGGCGCGGAGGAAGCCGTCGGAGCTGCCCTGGTAGTTGCGGGTCGGACCGAGATAGCGCAGGCCCAGCTGGACCTGGTCGCCGCTGTCGGGCTTGGCGGGATTGGCCTTCCAGCTGAACTGGGCGTTGCCGCTGTAGCTGAACTGGCTGTCGGTGCGGGGGGCGCCGCCGACCAGCACCTGCTGTTCGCGCCAGAACAGGTTGGTGGTCACGGCATAGGACCAGTTGGTCGCCACCTTGCCGCGCAGGGAGACCTCGGCGCCGCGGTTGGCGCTCTGACCGGCGTTGATCACCGTCGACAGCCGCACGCCATCAGGGGTGAGGACCGAGTAGCCGGAGATCGTGCCCGACGACTCCCGGTCATAGACGACCAGACCGGCGCTGAAGGCTCCGTTCGTATAATCCAGCCGGGCCTCCCAGGCGTCGGTGGTCACCGGCTGCAGGTTCGGGTTGCCGCGCGAGGCGCTGGTTGGGTCGTAGTAGCGGATGGCCGGATCCAGCTGGGTCAGGTCGGGCACGTCGATGCGGCGGCTGTAGCTGAGGCCCAGCTTGAGGTCGTCGCCGAAGTCGCGGCCGACGTGCAGGCTGGGGTACCAGAACAGATGGTCGGAGCCGCCGAAGGCGCCGCCCGACTGCACGTCGAAGGCCTCATACTCGACCCGCAGGCCGGGCATCAGGGTCCAGGTCCAGAGGGGGAACTGATAGGTGACATAGGCCGCCTGGGTGTCGCGCAGGCCGCTGATGGAGCGGTCCTGGTCGCGCAGGGGGTCAGGCGCGGTCAGGGTCTCGAAGGTCTGGCGGCGGTCCTCGTCCTCGCGGGTCCAGGCGCCGCCGAGACTGAGGATACGGTCGCCGCTGAGCGGCCGCTTGTAGTCGGCCTTCAGCTCCGTCTGCAGGGTGACCTGCCGGTTCCGCTGGAGAATGCGCAGGTCCGGCAGGGCGGGGTTGTCGTAGCGGTTCTCGGAGATGGTGGTGTCTTCGTTGCTCCACGGGTTGGCCGACAGGGCCAGGCTGAAGGTCTCGCCCTCGGTCTTGCCGGTCCAGTCGTAGCCGAGGTTGATGTTGCCGCCTTCGTAGAGCCCGGGGCCCCGGGTGCGCTGGCTGTAGGCGTCGAAGGCCGCCGTATCGGCCGTGGCCCGCTCGCGCCCGTCGGACTGGCCCTCGCTGCGGTAGAGCTGGACCCCGGCGTAGACGCTCTGGCGGTCGTTGCGGCGGAAGGTTGCCTTCAGCCCGCCCTGGAGATCCTCGCCGGCGTAGCCGTTGCGGCCGCCCTCGCGGATGGTCACCATCCCGCCCAGCCCGTCGTCCTGGCGTCGCAGCCGTTCGAAGCTGCTGGAAAAGTCCGACTGGCCGGCGCCGATGTTGGCCGCCACGATCCAGCGGCCCATCACCCAGTTGGGGCCGAGGCTGAAGCGGTAGCCGCCGTCGCTGTCGATCCCGGCGGTGACGCTGCCGGTCTGGCCCTGGCGGCGGTCCTTGCGGGTGACGATGTTGATGATCCCGGCCGTGCCCCGGGGCCCGTACTGGGCCGAGGGGTTGGTCATCACCTCCACCCGCTCGATGTCGGCGCCGCGCAGGGCCCGGGTGCTGCCGGGCTTGCCGTCGACCAGGATGGTCACCCCCGACTGCCCCAGCAACAGCACCCCGCCCGTGGGGGTGACGGTGACCGAGGGGATCTTGCCGAGGATGTCGCTGACCGAGGCGGTCTGGGCCTCGGGGTCCTTCCGGACATCGTAGATCTGGCGGTCGATCTGCTTGACCACGGCCGGGCGCTCGGCGACCACCTCGACCTCGGAGACAGCCTTGTCGTCCTCCCCCTTTTCCGGGGCCTTCCCGTCACCCTTCCCGGCGGCGTCGGGAGCCGGGTGGGCGGGGCGCTGGTCCTTGTCGGGCGGCGGAGGATCGGGCTCGGCGCTCGCGGCCGAAACCAGGGCCGCCGCCAGCGCGAGCGTTGCCGCCATCCCCATCGAATCCCCCCGCCAAACGCAACTTCGTCTTGTATTTCGCGGCGACCAATACGGCAATTGCGGGGCCGGAGGGAGGAGATCGGCGGACGGGAACGGCTGTGGACGCGAAATTTTGCGGGTTTGCCCGGCCCGGACCGGAAAAGCTGCAGGAAATCAGCCGCTTGAGATGAGGCGGCCGGGCGGGATGGTCCGCGTCCGGTCAGGGATCGGTCAGGGTCTCGTCAGGGGGCGGGCCGGGCGGCGCCCGGGAGGGATCAGGGCCGGATGCGGCGGCTTCGGGCGCTCCAGCAGCGCCCTCGGCGGCGGCCAGCTCGGCGCTGGTCGGCAACAGGGGGATCAGGCTGCGCAGGGCGGCCAGCTTGGGCCCCATGCGCACCCGCACCCGCCGCAGGGTCTCGCCGGTGCGGTGGTTGTAGGTCTCGTCGAGGATCAGTTCGCGCATCCCGGCGGCGCGCGCCCGGTCGATGCGGCTGAGGTCGATCTCGATCTGGCCGCCGCGGCGCACCTCGGCGTAGTCGAGGATGTTGCTCATCGCCACCCGGGCCAACTCCTCTATGGCCGCCTCGCGGCTCAGCCCTCCCCGCCCCTGCCGCGCCCGCCCGGCGGCGATCGCCGCCGCCACATTGGGCCGCCGCGCCAGCTCATAGGCCGACTGCGACGCCGCCCAGCCGGTATAGCCGGCCGCCGTCGCCGCCTCCCCCGGCGGCCGCCCCTCCAGGATGCCGTCGACAAACCGCCGCTGGCGCGCATTGAGCGGGCGCAGCGCCGGGCCTGGGCTGGGAGTCTGGGACTTGGGCATGGCGGAGTCTCCGGGCGGGCTTTCGGCGCGGGCGGGCGACGCCGGCGGGCGGGATCGAAGGATGCGGGGAAGGCCGCTTGTCGAAGCGGCGGGGGGATTATCGCATGGATGGGGGCTGGGGGACGGGTGATGGTGGGCGCGGGCGGGCGACGGCGACGCCGGGGGGCGGAGCCGGAGGCCAGGCGCGGCCGTCTGCACGAGATCCGCACAGGGTCTCCACCGCCCGGCCACGCGACCGGGACGCCCCCGCCCCGCCGCCGTGGGAAGAGGCGTGACGATGGCGAGGCCGTCGGCGGCGCGGCGCCCTCGCCCGCCGGGGCGCCATGCTACAGATCAGGCCCGGGGAGGAGATGGGACATGACGATGACCGACAGGCGCCACGACGGCGGACGCAACGGCCTTGGCGACAACGGGATGAACAACAACGGCGCGGGGCCCCGGCCCCGCTGGTGGCGCTGGCCCCTGTGGGGCGGGGTCGTCGCCGTGTTGGCCGCGCCGGCCGCCGCCATGATGCTGGACTCCCCCGGGGTCGACTGGTCGGCCGGCGACTTTGCGGTGATGGGCCTGTTGCTGGTCGCCGCCGCCGGGGCGGTGGAGCTGGCCATGCGCGCCCCGGGCCCGGCCCTGGTGCGGCTGACCGCCAGCGGCGTGGTGCTGGCCGCCCTGTTGATGACCTGGGTCAACCTGGCCGTCGGCCTGCTAGGCCCGGGCGGCGGCTGGGCCAACCGGCTGTTGCTGCTGGTCCCCCTGGCCGGCCTGGCCGGGGCGGCCCTGACCCTGACGCGGACCGGCGGAGCGAACGGCGGCGACGCCGGACGCGATGCCAGACGCGGCGACGGCGCGCGGCGGTCCGTTTCGCGCGGCCTGACCTGGACCATGCTGGCCATGCTGACCGTCCAGCTGGCGGCCGCCGCCCTGGCCCTGACCGAGCCGCCGACGGACAAGGGGCTAGGCTGGCCGTGGCAGATCGTGGCGGTCAGCGGGGTGTTTGGGGCGGTGTGGGCGGTAGCGGCGGGGGCGTTCTGGAGGGTGGGGAAGAGGGGTTAGATACTTGGTCAGCGGAGAGCGACGCCCGCGCCAACCTCACCCTTAGCTTCGTCCTCCGCCACCACGCCCTGCTGGCCTGCCTGGGCGTGAGCGATTAATCACGCTCGAAGGGCACGGGCCTGACGACGAGCCTCGCGGCGGGCGTGGGGGCGCCGTTGGCGACGGTGTTGGTGATGGCGATGGGGTGAGGGGGGGCCGGCTCGGCTCAGGCCTGTCAGCTTAGAGCCAAGCCAAGTGGCGATTGCAGGTTGCCACCGATATCAAGGTTCCCGCGAAATAGCGTTGCAGACTTAGGCGCTTAATGGCTTGCCGCCGCTACGGTTGTTCAAATACCGTCCGCGCCTATAGCGGTTTGGCGGGAGTGAATCGTTCGTGAAGGCCAAGGAGGCTTCGGCCCGGATCAAGATCAACCGTCTCTTGGAAGCGTCTGGCTGGCGCTTCTTTGACGACGAGCACGGTCCGGCCAACGTCGTGTTGGAGCCCAATACGAAGATCACCCAGACGGAAGTTGATGCGTTTGGAGACGACTTCGAGACGGTCAAAGACGGCTATATCGACTTCCTGCTGCTTGATCGCGACGGCCGCCCCCTGATCGTTCTGGAAGCCAAGTCTGAAGACAAGAACCCGCTCGCTGCGAAGGAGCAGGCGCGCCGCTATGCCCGCGAACAGGACGCCCGTTTCGTCATCCTGTCCAACGGCAATGTCCACTACCTTTGGGATTTGAAGCAGGGCAACCCGAGCCTCATCACCAAGTTCCCAAGCCCGGACGACATCAAGGAACACCATGCATTTCAGCCTGACGCAGCAAGGCTGGCGAACGAGGTCGTCGAGACCGACTACATCGCGCTCACGCAGATGCCGGCCTACGCGAACGAGGCGGGCTGGCGGAACCAGGCCGAGCGTCCGACCTTCGTTGAGAGAAACAGGCTCCGCCTTCTGCGCGACTATCAGAAGCGTGCGCTTCAGTCGGTACAGCGCGCAGCTAAAGCCGGCGCTGTGCGGTTCCTTTTCGAGATGGCGACTGGCACCGGGAAGACACTTACGTCGGCGGCCCTCATCAAGCTGTTCTTGAAGACGGGCAACGCCAGGCGAGTGTTGTTCCTCGTTGACCGGATTGAGCTGGAAATCCAAGCGGACAAGGCGTTCAAGGCGCTCCTCAAGAACGATTTCACCAGCGTCATTTACAAGGCGCAGAAGGACGATTGGCGGAAGGCGGATATCGTCGTCACCACGGTTCAATCGCTGCTGTTCAACGACAAGTTCCGCAGGGCCTTCGCGCCGACTGACTTCGACCTCGTCATCTCGGACGAAGCGCACCGCTCCATCGGCGGCAATGCGCGCGCCGTATTCGAGTACTTCGTGGGGTACAAACTCGGCCTTACGGCGACTCCGAAGGACTACCTCAAGCAATCTAAGGGCGTGACCCGCGACCCTCGGGACACGGAACGCCGGATGATGCTCGACACCTATCGCATCTTCGGCTGCGAAAGTGGCGAACCCACCTTCCGCTACTCACTGCTCGATGGCGTCCGCGATGGGTTTCTCATCAACCCCTACGTCGTGGACGCCCGAACCGAGATCACGACCCAGCTGCTGTCTGACGAAGGCTTCATTGTTGAAACGACAGATGAGAACGGCGTCGAGCTAAAGGAGACATTCGGTGGCCGCGACTTCGAGAAGAAGTTCTTCGCAGAAGCGACCAACGAGGTTTTCTGTCGAACGTTTCTGGACCACGGTCTACGCGATCCCGTCACCGGCGAATTTGGAAAATCCATCGTCTTCGCAGTGAGCCAGAATCATGCGGCGAAACTCACCCAGATGCTGAACGTGATGGCCGCCGTGATGTGGCCGGGGTGTTACCAATCGGACTTCGCGACCCAGGTCACAAGCGAGGTCGTGAATGCTCAGAACATGACGGTGCAGTTTGCCAACAACAACCTGGGCGGACGCAGTTCCTTCGACGAAAGCTACGCAACCAGCAAGACCCGCGTTTGCGTGACGGTCGGCATGATGACAACCGGGTACGACTGCCCCGACATTCTCAACCTCGCGATGATGCGCCCGATCTTCAGCCCGTCCGAGTTCGTGCAGATGAAAGGGCGGGGCACGCGCAAGCACCGCTTCGCTGACGAGATGCGCGATCCAGCGCGCAAGGCCGAGCTGGCCAGCCTTGAGAAGACCCAGTTTCGCCTTTTCGACTTCTTCGCCAACTGCGAGTTCTTCGAAGAACGGTTCAACTATGACGAAGAGCTGAGGCTTCCGAAGCCATCAACCCAACCTCTCGTCAGCCAGGTTGAGTCCCCTGGCCGCGTGTTCGACGGCTTCGAGACAGCGCAACCCGACGCGATCGCTGTCCAGAAGGAGCAGCAGATCGGCGCGGAAGGCATGCGGGTCGATCGTGAGTTCTTCCAGAAGTTTGAGAGCACTATCCGACAGGATGCCGCGCTGGCGGAACTGGTCGAGCAGCAAAACTGGGATGCTGCCGTGCGACGTGTCGTTGAGAACGTCTTCGACAAACCCAACGAGTACTTCAGCCTCGACAAGCTGCGCCGCGCATCAGGGGTGGACCGTCGCCTAAACGTCCGCGAGCTGATCGAGAAGGCCTTCGGACAGATCCCCAAGCTCAAGACCAAGGCGGAACTGATCGATGACGAGTTCCAGAAGTTCCTGCTGGACCAAAAGCCGGAGCAGGCCGACCGCATTGCGCCGATGCGATACTTTTTCGCTGCTTACCTGACCGACCCTAACGTCCGCCGGATTATCGACGATGGTCGCATCGCAGACCTCAACGTCAATCCGGTCTTCAGCATGACCGACTTGAAGGCGGTGCCGAAGGAATGGGTCCGGGGCATTCCGGAATATGTGAAGGACTATGTGCCCCTGAACCCGTTCCTCCCTTAGAACCGACAGATGCTCGATTCAGACACCAAACGCCGCATCAACACCTGCCGCGACATCCTCGTCGGCAAGGTTCCCGACCCGAAGAGTCAGGTCGAACAGATAACCATCGCCCTGATCTACAAGTTCATGGACGACATGGACCTTGAGGCGGAGGAACTCGGCGGGGAGCGGAGCTTCTTCACCCGCGATTTCGAACGCTATCGGTGGAGCAAGCTGGTCGCGCCGGGAGTCGGTGGGCAGGAGATGCTGAATCTCTACACAGAGGCTCTGACCAAGATGGTCGAGAATCCGGACCTTCCGGAGTTGTTCCGCAGCATCTTCCGCAACGCCTACCTGCCCTATCGGGACCCAGAGACGCTCCGGAGCTTTCTCCGAGAGGTGAACGGCTTCACCTATGACCACAGTGAGCGGCTGGGCGACGCCTTCGAATATCTCCTGTCGGTCCTGGGCAGTCAGGGTGACGCCGGCCAGTTCCGCACGCCGCGCCACATCATCGATTTCATGGTCGAGATCATCGACCCGCAGAAGAATGAGGTCATCCTCGACCCGGCGTGTGGCACGGCGGGCTTCCTGATCTCGGCCTACAAGCACATCCTGAAGCAGAACACGACCGGAGCCGGAAACGGCAATGGAAGCGGGGCCGAGGGGGACGCAGCGGAGCAGGCCCTGGAGAGCCCCCAACGCTACAAGGGCGACCTGTTAACGCCGGACGAACGCGCCCGCCTGGCACGCAACATCAAGGGCTACGACATCTCGCCTGACATGGTGCGCCTGAGCCGCGTGAACATGTTCCTTCATGCCTTCAAGGAGCCGTTGGTCGAGGAATACGACACCCTGACCAGCGACGAAAAGTGGGGCGAAACCGCCGACGTCATCCTCGCCAATCCGCCCTTCATGTCGCCCAAGGGCGGGATCATACCTCACAACAAGTTCCAGGTGCCGTCCAAGCGGAGCGAGGTACTTTTTGTCGACTACATCGCCGAGCATCTGACGCCGAACGGGCGCGCGGCCATCGTTGTGCCTGAAGGGATCATCTTCCAAAGTCAAAGTGCCTATGTGGCGCTCAGGAAGATGCTGGTGGACGGCTACCTGGCCGCCGTCATCTCGTTGCCGGCGGGCGTGTTCAACCCGTACTCGGGCGTGAAGACGTCGATCTTGATCCTCGACAGGGCCGTGGCCAAGGCCAGCAAGTACGTCGCCTTCTTCAAAATTGAGAACGATGGCTTCGCGCTGGGCGCACAGCGCAAGGCGGTGAAGGGATCGCAACTTGCACAGGCGAAGGCTGAATTGAGGGCGTGGTTGCAGGCCGCGCAAATTGGCAGGGGTGACACGCTCGAAAGTAACTTTGGCTTTACAGTGGCGCGATTACGAGTCGCCAATGGCGGAGACTACATATTAAGTGGTGATCGATACAGAACCAAGGCGGTAAAGCATTCTAAATTCCCGCTACTTCCGTTCGATAATGTTTGCACGTTAGAGTACGGCAAGAGCCTTCCGGATGCCTCACGCATCGATGGCCCTTACCCTGTCATGGGATCAAATGGTCGGTCAGGTCTTCACAACGAATTTTTAGTCAGGGGTCCCGGTATAGTGGTGGGGCGGAAGGGCTCTGCAGGCGAAGTTACCTGGATCGATAGCGACTTCTTTCCGATTGACACGACCTATTATGTTAAACTCGTCGATCCCGCTACCACTGATCTACGTTATATTTATCGCGTGCTTCGAACTCTCGACCTCCCGAGTCTTCGGGGCGGCGCGGGTATTCCTGGCCTTAATAGAAATGACGTCTACGAGACACATAACATCCCCCTTCCCCCGCTTGAGATACAGCGTGAAATTGTGGCTGAAGTCGAAGGCTACCAGCGCATCATCGATGGAGGCTGCCTCGTCCTCGATAGCTATCGCCCCCAGATCCAGGTTGATCCTGAGTGGCCAGAGACAGAATTGAGAGCAGTAAGCAGCCTGATCTCGGGTCAGCACATCGACAAGGAGGACTACAACCGGGAGGGTCGTGGCATCGGATACCTCACAGGGCCAGATGACTTCGGCTTGACTAATCCGACTGTGACAAAGTGGACTGAAAAGCCCAAAGTAACTGCGCGGGCCGGCGACATTCTTATAACGGTCAAGGGGTCGGGATTGGGTAAGGTCAACGTACTGGCTAATGGGGAAATCGCGATCAGCCGTCAACTGATGGCCATAAGAGTTACTGGCGCGAACCCCGACTTTGTTCGTATCTGGTTGATGGGAAGATACGATTACATTCAATCTCTCGGGGGAGGCGCAGCGATCCCCGGTATCACGCGGGAAGACGTGCTCTCGTTGCCGTTGCCTTTGCCAGACCGCAAGGAGCAAGACCGAATCGTCGCAGAAATCGAAACCGAACAGGCCTTGGTTGACGGTAACCGCGATCTTATCGCTCGCTTCGAGAGAAAGATCGACGCCGCCATCGCCCGTGTCTGGGGCGAGTCTATTGGCGCATGATCGAGGAGGCCGATCGACTGGAACGCTTTCTGCCGCTGTCCTACCGGACCCCGAAGGAGCAGGATTACATTCGATTCCTTTGGGAAGCATTCGAAACGAACGTCGAGCACGGCAAGTATCAGTTCGCCTTCCTCGCCTACCATATGCTCGTGATGAGCTTCGTCTACTTCAACATCTGGCAGATTCGGCAGATCAGGCCGGAGGAGTTCGCAACCGCCTTGATCGGCTTCGGCAAGGACATGGAGAAGGACCTTCTGGAGGCGACGAGCCCCTTCACCTTCCACGTCGTCAATGAGAGCCACGTCATGGGCTTCCTGAAGCTCATCCAGTGCGACAACGGGAAGATCGGGACCTACACCAAACTGGTGAGGGACCGGAATGAGACCGCTCACTCGAACGGCAACATCTTCTTCAGCACCGAGGAAGAGCTAGCCATCAAGGTGCGCGAGATCATCCGCGCCGTAGCGGAGATCCAGGACCATAGCGAGGGCATCATCGTCGAAGGCTATCGCCGATTCCTGGCAGAGTCGGCCGATCCTGAAGCCAGAGAACATTTCGAGGTCAAGAATCAGGTGCGCGAGGTGCTGATCCACGGGAGTTACATGTCCCTCAGTGACCTGAGCTTCTGCGCGAAACTCGACATCGCAGAGTTCGCTGCCCACCCGTTCTCAGCCGAGATCGAGGCGATACACGCCGAAGTCAAAAGCTGGATCGAGAGCGAAGAGGCACTGGCCGCTTAGGTGACTCGACCACCTGACTTACGCATTACGAATGCGGCGCCTGCTGTCCTGGGGTGAGTAATGCTGCTCAACGGTTGACGCCTTTCCAGCCAACAATCCGTAGCGCCCCCTTACTTCCGAAAAAAATCAAACACCCGCTGCGCCAGGGCCGCGCTGACCCCCTCTACCTTCGCCAGGTCCTCGACGCTCGCCCGGCTCACCCCCCGCGCGCTGCCGAACGCATGCAGCAGCGCCTTCTTCCGGCCCGGGCCGACGCCGTCGATTTCGTCCAGGGGGTTCTTGATCATCTCCTTTGAGCGTTTGGCGCGGTGCGTGCCGATGGCGAAGCGGTGGGCTTCGTCGCGGAGGCGCTGGAGGTAGTAGAGGACCGGGCTGCGGGGTTCGAGCATGAAGGGGGCCGGGGCGCCGGGGAGGAAGAAGCGTTCC
>JAHBYC010000052.1 GCA_019636175.1 Caulobacter sp.
GATTTCTCCTGTTTGCGGGTCGAAGCGGGGATTTTCAGGCCCGTCGCCCGCAGCCCCCTTGTGCAAGGACAGAATGGCCGCTCTCGCTTAATGCCAAGTAAAACTGGAATCAAAAACTGAGCTCAATGGTTTCCGAGTGATTTATACTTAAGAACGATTCACCAAGCCGAATCCGGGGTTACCGGTCGGCCAAGTCATTCAGGCTTTCTTGACCAATGGATCGCAATCTTAAGGCCTGATTCACCGGCCGCCCCTGGAGCGCCTCATGCGCCGTATCGCCTTCGCCTTCCTGGCCGCCGGCCTGATCGCCGGCCCCGCCTTCGCCCAGAGCCTGACGGTCATTCCCGACCAGGCGGTGCGGATCGCCCTCGCCTCGCCCGCCAAGGACGTCGCGGTCGGCAATCCGCAGGTGGCCGATGTGGTGGTGCTGGACTCGCGCAACATCTTGGTGGTCGGCAAGGGGTTTGGAACCACCAATGTCGTGGTCATCGACCAGGGCGGCCGGATGATCCTGGACAGGACCGTGGTGGTCTCTTCGGCCGAGAGCGGCAAGGTGTCTTTATATAAGGGGCCCAACGTGGCCCAGTTCAGCTGCACGCCGCGCTGCGAAATGACCGATGAAACCGACGCGGCCAAACCCTCCCCCTAGAGCAGGGGCCTCTCGCTCGTCCGCCTTAATCCGATTGCCGGCGCCCGCTGATCGGAACGCGCTCTAAACGCCCCCTTAAGCCTGCGTCTCTATAGTCGCGGCGTGATGGCCTCGACCCCCCTTCAGCGCGCCAGGCGCTTTATCGCCCGCTTCGGCGCGGCGCGCTCCGGCTCGGCCGCGGTCGAGTTCGCCATTGTCGCCCTGCCCTTCCTGACCCTGCTGTTCGCGGTGCTGGAGCTGGGCATGGTGTTCCTGGTCTCGACCACCCTGCAGAACGCCGCCGACGCCGCCGGACGCAAGATCCGCACCGGCGAGCTTCAGGCCGCCGGCGGCACCGCCGCGACCTTCAAGAATTCCATCTGCAGCGACATGGCCTGGCTGGGCTCGGACTGCCAGACCAACCTGGTCGTCGATGTGCGCACCTTCACCACCTTCGCCGCCGTCACCGCCAGCGATCCGGTCAGCAACGGCGTGATCGACGAGACCAAGACCACCTTCCAGCCCGGCAACGCCGAGGACATCGTTCTGGTGCGCGCCTACTACAGCTGGACCCTGTTCACGCCGCTGCTCAATTCCGGCCTGCAGAACCTGTCCAACGGCAAGCGACTGATCTCGACCACCGTGACCTTCCGCAACGAGCCCTGGGGGACCTGATGGGCCTGTTCCGCCGCCTTGCCCGCGACAAGCGGGGCGTCTCGGCCGTCGAGTTCGCCCTGATCGCCCCGGTTCTGATCGCCTTCTATTTCGGCCTCGCCGAACTGACCCAGGCGATGATGGCCGAACGCCGCGCCAGCCATACCGCCTCCTCGGTCGGCGACCTGGTGGCGCAGTCGACGCAGATCAGCGACGCGACGCTGTCCGACATCTTTTCCATCGGCAAGACCATCATCAGCCCGTTCCCGACCACCACCCTGAAGATGCGGGTCAGCTCGGTCGTCGCCGACGCCAGCCTGTCGCCCAAGGTGGCCTGGAGCAGCGGAGACGGCATGACTCCCCTTTCGAAGGGGGCGACCGCCTCGGTGCCCAGCGGCCTGCTGACCGTGGCCGGCGACAGCGTGATCATTTCGGAAGCCAGCTATTCCTACGACTCGCCGGTGGATTTCTTCGTTCCGCAGGCGGTGACCTTCAACAAGGTCTTCTATCTGCGCCCGCGCAAGTCGGACACCGTCGTCAAGGTCAACTGACCGGGGCCACGGCCGCGGCCAGGCGCGCGGTGACCGGATGGGGCGGGACCGCAAGCCCGTCCAGATGCGACACCACCCTGACGCCGACCAGACTGTTGGTCATGAACAGCCCGGAAGCCTCCTCCAGCACGTTCCGACCGCAACGGGTCTCCTCGACCGTCAGGCCCAGGGCGCGGGCGGCGGTCAGAACCTCGCCGCGCATCACCCCGTCCAGAACCCCGCAGTCCAGCGCCGGGGTGACAAGACGATCCCGCGCCACCCAGAAGAGATTGCCGACCGCCGCGCAGGCGACCTGACCGGCAGTGTTGAGCATCAGCGCCTCGTCCGGCGCCGTCTCGCGCCGGGCCAGGACGTTGTCCAGATAGCTGAGAGTCTTCAGACGCGAGGCCGGCGAACCCTCATTGCGCCGCACCCGCGCGGTGACCAGCCGCATCGGGCCTGACGGCGCCGGCATGGCGGCCGCGGCGGCGAAGAGCCGGGGCGAGAGATCGGCCGGCCGGTCCAACCCCCGTCCACCGGACCCGGCGGTCAAGGTCAGCCGCACGGCCGCCCGCTGCGATCCGAGGCCGGCGTCCCGAAGCGCATCCTCACAGGCCTGTCGCGCCGCATGCGGTTCGGGCGGCCGCAGTCCCAGCACCCGGCAGCCCCGGGTCATCCGATCCAGGTGGGCCGGCCACAGGATCAGCTCGCCCTCCCGGGCCAGCAGGGTCTCGAACAGGCCATCGCCGAGCAGCAGGCCCCGGTCATCCAGTGGAATGCTCACGCCGCCGCCTCCGCCAGGGGAAGGGTCAGGGCGCGGGACAGGGCGGCGATCTTGGCCTCGGTCTCCAGCCGCTCGGCCAGGGGGTCGCTGTCGGCGACGATGCCCGCCCCCGCCCGCGCCTCGACCCGCCAGCCGTCGCCGGCGCGGGCGAAGGCGGCGGTGCGGATCAGGACGCTGCTGTCGAAGCCGCCGTCGACGCCGGCCCAGAACAGCGAGCCGCAGTAGGGGCCGCGCGGCGGCTCGAGCCCGGCGATGACCTTCATGGCCTGAACCTTCGGCGCGCCGGTCACGGAGCCCGGGGGGAAGGCGGCCCCCAGCAGGTCGATCGCCGATCGTCCCGGCGCCAGACGGGCGGTCACTGTGGAGACCAGGTGGTGGACATTGGCGAAGCTCTCGATGGCGAACAGCTCCGGCGTGGTCACCGACCCCGGCGGGCTGACCCGGGCCAGGTCGTTGCGCATCAGGTCGACGATCATCAGGTTCTCGGCCCGGTCCTTTTCGCTGGCCAGCAGTTCGGCGGCCAGGGCGCGGTCGCTGGCGGCGTCGGCGCCCCGGGGCCGGGTGCCCTTGATCGGACGGGTCTCGATGCGGAATTCGCCGGCCTCGACGGTCACGAAGCGCTCGGGCGAATTGGACACCAGCGCCAGGTCGCCCAGATGCAGCCAGCCGGCGAAGGGCGCCGGGCTGTCGGCGATCAGACGGGCCAGCAGGTCGAAGGGCCCGGCGTCGGCCGTCATCCCGCCGCGCCAGAGCCGGGCGATGTTGGCCTGGAAGATCTCCCCCGCATGGATGCGCGCCACAACCTCGGCCACCGCCGCCTGATAGTCCTCGGCGGCGGTCACGGCGGTGAAATCGGCGGTCAGCCGACCCATTCGCCCGCCCCGGCCCGGGGCGGAGAGCCAGCCTGCCGCCTCATCGGCGCGGCGCCCGGCCTCCGCCGGCGTCCGGCCGCGTCCCAGAGCCAGCGCCTGCCGCCGGCGGTGATCGAAGGCCAGAAGCGCCGGATAGCGCCCGACGGCCAGGTCGGGCCAGCCGTCCCGATGGCCATTCAGGCCCAAGGGCTCGACCCGGTCGCCC
The DNA here is from genome assembly GCA_019636175.1 of Caulobacter sp. Taxonomy (GTDB): domain Bacteria; phylum Pseudomonadota; class Alphaproteobacteria; order Caulobacterales; family Caulobacteraceae; genus Caulobacter. The sequence continues at coordinate 3,674 of JAHBYC010000052.1, forward strand.
AGTTCGTATCCGGCCAGGCCCGCGACGCCGCCCTGGAAAGGCGGGCCGTCCGGATGATGCGGCTGTCGCTCTCCCAGCAGACCGGCCAGCGCCCGAAACGGGTCCGCCGCATCCTTGCGCCCTATCCGCAGGACCCGGTCCGGCCGCCGCATCAGATAGGACCAGCGCGAGCGATCGCCGTCGCCGCCGGACAGGAAGGCGCAGCCGCCCGGCTCGTCGGCGAAGGCCGAGAGCACCTCGGCCGGCGCCCGCCAGGGACGCGGCTCAATGACGACATGGCTCAGGGGTTCGGCGCCCATGGGCGGCACATAGCGCCGCCGGGCGTCGGGCGATAGGGGATCAGACCTCCCGATACTGACCCTTGCCGCCGCCCTTGACGAAGAACATGCCGAGCAGCCCCAGCATCAGAAGCCCGGTGATGGGCATGAAGCCGGCCTGCTGGGTCTTGAAGATGTCGGTGAACAGCGCGACCAGGAACGAGCCGATCCACACCGTCACCGTGCCGGACAGGGCATAGAGCCCGAAGAAGGCCGGCAGCTTTTCCGGCGGCGACAGGCGGGTCAGCATGGTGCGGCTGCTGGCGTACTGGGCGGTGACGAAGATGGCGGTGCCGAACCCGATCAGCAGATAGAGGGCTTCGGGCAGGGTGCGGAACATCGGGCCGTTCCACAGCGGGGCGTGGGCGCTGGCGTCATAGCTCCAGAAGTAGAGGATCTTGTCGCGGGACATGCCCAGCTGGCCGATGATGCAGAGGATCGATCCGGAGATCTGCACCTGCAGCGCCCGCTTGGGACCCAGCCAGCCGTCGAAGAAGGCCGCCGAGAAGCCGCCGATGACCGCGAAGATGCTGAGCAGGATGCCGTAGGCCAGCATCTCCAGGACGCCCCAGTTCATCACCCCGGCGGCGTAGATGCCGGCGTAGATCAGCAGGGCGGTCATGCCGTCGTTGAACAGCATCCGGGCGCCGAGATAGACCGCCAGGTCCTTCTCCTCCTTCAGCATCATCACCGTGTCGATCAGGTTGCGGGCGCCCAGCCGCACGCCCTCGACCAGCTTGACCCCGGTCCTGGCCGCGTCCGGCGTGAACAGAAACAGCGGAATGGCCCCCAGCAGCAGCAGCGCCGCCGAGATCGGGGCGACGATGCGCGAAGGCTCGGCGGTGGCCGGGTCGAGACCGAACAGGGGCGCCTTGGGCACGAAGCTCCAGTCGACCGTGCCCGGCAGGGCGAAGGCGACCAGGCAGAAGCTCAGGGTCAGGACCGAGAAGAAGTTGCCCGAGGCCAGCGCCAGGCCGGAGGCGTGGGAGGCGTGTCGCGGTCCCGCGGCCGGCATCAGCATGCTGTTGTGGACGACCTCGCAATAGGCGAACAGCACCCCGACAATGCCGAAGATCCACAGGGTGCCGATGATCGGCATGCCGGCCCCGCCGGGCTTGGCGAACCACAGGGCGGCGATCAGCGGAACCATCAACGCGACGATCACGAACATCATCGGCTTGCGCGCCCCGAACCGCTCCAGAGTCGCGCCGAGCAGAGGCGCGGTGACCGCGATGAACAGGCTGTTGAGGGTGCTGACCTTGGCGATCATCGCCTGGCCCCTGACCGGATCGCCGACCACCTGGCCGGTGAAATAGGCGGCGAAGATGTAGATGGTGATCAGGATGACATAGGGGTCGCGGCCGCCCTGGAACAGCGACCAGGCCCAGGCGCCCAGCGGCATGTTGCGGAAACTGGCCGTCGCGTAGCCCGCCGCGTCTGCCCCGGCTTCGGCGGCCGGCTCCAGGCTGCCGGGCAGGCCATCGCCAAGGGCGCCGGGCACAGGCTGATGCACCATGAAACGTCTCCAGATCCCGAACTGTGGAGCCGTCTCTGTTCGCGGCCTTGCACCTAGCGTGGGCCGGAAATTCCCTCGTGGGAAGGGGGTATTGAGGATGACGTGGCGGCAGCCGGTCTAGACGAGAATCCGCCGCTCCACCGCCGCCCGCCCGGCGTCGTCGAGGCCCAGGACGTCCCGCAGGTAGCCGTCGATGGAGCCGTTGTGTCGAACCATCGCCGCCAGGGCGCGCTGCAAGTATTCGGCCTCGACTCCCATGGTGGTGCGCATGGCCCGCTCGTCCGGGCGCCGGCCGGTCAGTTCCTCGACATGGGCGGCGAACAGCGGCATGCGCCGGGCGAAGCGTTCCTCGTCATTGGTCAGCAGATAGTCGGCCATGATGTCATCGGGATGCACCCCGGCGATGTGGTGGGTCAGGGCGCAGAGAATGCCGGTGCGGTCCTTGCCGGCGGCGCAGTGCACCAGGGTGGCCCCTTCCGTCTCGCCCAGCCTGCGGAACCAGCGGGTGTACAGGTCGACGTGTCGTGGCTCGTGCGGGGCGGCGTCGTAATAGGCCAGCATGTAGTCGCGCATGCTTTCGGCGGTGATCTCGGTGGTCTTCATGAAGGTCTGCCAGGGATCGTCGCCCTCCTCGGGATGATCGTTGGCGATGACCTCGGCCGCGAACCCCTTCCAGCGACGGGACGGCATCCGCTCCCGCTCGCCCGGCCTGCGCAGATCGACAATCAGCGACACCCCGAGGGCGGCCAGGGCTTCCAACTCCTCGTCGGACGCTTCGGCCTGATGGGCCGACCGGAACAGAACGCCCTTCCTCATCTGGCGATGGCCGGCGGCGTAGTCGCCGAAGTCGCGAAGGTTCTCGATGGTGGTGAAGGGCAGTTTTCTGGTCATGGGGACGGTCCTAGACCCGGGCGATGACGAAAGCGAGACGTTCAGCCGAGGCCCTCGACGATCATCACCCGGTAGTCGGCGCCCTTGAGGCGATGCTGCAGCGCGTCCTGGTAGGCGGGGCTGTCGTACCAGGCATGGGCGGCGGCGGCGTCGGGGAAGGACAGCAGCACCACGCCGTCGACCTTCGGCCCCTCAAGGGTCTCGACAGCGCCGTAGAAGGCCAGCGGCGTGATCGGATGATCACCCCGGGCCGCGCCGGCCTTCCTGCCGTAGGTCGCCATTTCCTCGGCGTCCTTGATGCTGTCGCGGATGAAGATGACGTAGGCGGTCATTGGCGGTCTCCCCTGTTCGGACAGACGCTAGGCAGCGGGCGGACCGGCGCCAAGTATGACCTTGCGGCGCCCGGTACGGTCCGACGGGTCGAAGGAACCCTAACCTCGCCACCAGCTTCCCTGCGTTGACAATGGCGGTCCCGACATCACATGGAACCTGGACAAGTCCGCGCCTCCCCGCGCCTCACGCTCAAGGACCTCCCATGTCGGACGCCCCGGTCACGGCCGCCCCCGCCTGGACCCCCTCCGCCGCCCAGCATCTGGAGACGGTGCTGTGGGTGCGCCACTGGACCGATCGGCTGTTCAGTTTCGCCATCACCCGGCCCTCGACCTTCCGGTTTCGCTCGGGCGAGTTCGTGATGATCGGTCTGCCGCCGGCGCCGGGTGAAACCAAGCCGATCCTGCGCGCCTATTCCATCGCCTCGCCCAGCTTCGCCGAGGAGCTGGAGTTCCTGTCGATCAAGGTGCAGGACGGCCCGCTGACCTCGCGGCTGCAGCACATCCAGGCCGGGGATCAGGTTCTGCTGGGCAAGAAGCCGACCGGCACCCTGGTGCTCGACGCGGTGCGCCCCGGAAAGCGCCTGTTCCTGTTCGGCACCGGCACCGGCCTTGCGCCCTTCCTGTCGGTCGCCCGTGATCCGGACGCCTACGCCAACTTCGAACAGGTCATCGTCGGCCATGGCGTGCGCGAGGTGGCCGAGCTGGCCTATCGTGACCTGTTCTCCCGCGAGATCTTCGACGATCCGCTGGTCGGCGAGGAGGCCCGCAACCAGCTGGTCTACTATCCGACCGTGACCCGGGAGGCCTTCGAGCACCAGGGCCGGTTCACCGATCTGATCGCCTCCGGCAAGCTGTTCGCCGACCTGGGCCTGGCGCAGACCGCCTTCAATCCGGAGGAGGACCGCATCATGCTCTGCGGCTCCATGGACTTCATCAAGGACATGGCCGCCCTGTGCGAGAGCCAGGGCCTGAAGGAAGGCTCCAACGCCGAACCCGGCGACTATGTGCTCGAGCGCGCCTTCGTCGGATAGGGCGCGCTCCAGGCTTCGCGCGCCCGGCCCGTTGCGGTAAGGGCGAGGCATGAGCCGCCCTGTCGATCCCCTGAAGCTGCTGTCCGTCGAGGACGCCCGCGCCCGCATGCTGGCCGGGACGACCAAGGTCGACGTCTGTCGCCTGCCGCTCGACAGGGCCGACGGAATGACGCTGGCCGAGCCGGTAATCGCCATGCGGGATCAACCCCCCTTCGACGGCTCGGCCATGGATGGCTGGGCGGTGCGGCGGGCGGACGCGGCGAAGGACGCCGTCCTGACCATCGTGGGCGAGAGCGCGGCGGGCCGGGGTTATGTCGGCCGACTGGGCGCGGGCGAGGCGGTCCGCATCTTCACCGGCGCGGCGGTTCCGGCGGGCGCCGACATGGTGGTCATTCAGGAAGAGGCCGAACGCCAGGGGGACCAGGTCCGCCTGACCCATGAGCCGGGACACAAGAGCCATATCCGCGCGGCCGGCGGCGACTTCCGGTCCGGCTCGGTGCTGCTGGAGGCAGGCGTGCGGCTGGACCCCTGGCGCCTGTCGCTGGCCGCGGCGGCCGGGAAGGCCGAGCTCCTGGTTTCGCAACGGCCCCGTATCGCCCTGCTGGCGACCGGCGAGGAGCTGGCCGCGCCCGGGAGCGCCCCGGGTCCGCAACAGATCTTCGAGTCCGGCAGTTTCGGTCTGGCGGCGATGATCCGCCGCTGGGGCGGCGAGCCCGTCCGGCTGTCTCCGGCCGGCGACGATATCGACGCCATCCTCGCGGCCCTGACCGACGTCGAGGCCGACCTGATCGTCACGGTCGGGGGCGCCTCGGTCGGCGACTATGACCTGGTCAAGCCGGCCCTCGGACGACTGGGACTCACCCTGGCGGTGGGCAGCGTCAATGTCCGGCCCGGCAAGCCGACCTGGTTCGGAAGCCTCGCCGATGACCGGCGGGTGCTGGGGCTTCCGGGCAATCCGGCCTCGGCCTTCGTCTGCGCCGAACTGTTCCTCAAGCCCCTGTGCGCCGCGCTGCAGGGCGGAGCCGCCGGCCCGGCCATGGAGCCGGCCATCCTGGCGGAAGACCTGCCGGCCAACGGGTCGCGGGAACACTGGATGCGGGCGGTGATGTCGCCGGAGGGCCTGCACGCCCTGCCCGATCAGGACAGTTCCCTGGTCACCGTCTTCGCCAGCGCCGACGCCCTGCTGCGCCGAACGGCGAACGCGCCGGCGGCCGTCGCCGGCGAACGGGTCGAGAGTCTCAGACTGGATCGCGACTAGGCGTCACGCGGCCGGGCAGAACCGGAGGCTAGTGGACGGTGTGGGCCCCGCCGCCGGTGCGACGCTCCCACTGATCCCGCAGCAGGCTGGCCACGCCCATCCAGCCCGCCGTCGGCGCGGCTACGGCGCCGGCCGAAGGGGCGACCTTCATGGCGTGATAGGTGTAGACCGCGCCGGCCGCGACCGAGGCCACGGCGGCGGCGACACGGCCGCCGACCCGGCGTGGGCCGAGGGCCATCCAGGTGGCCGAAAAGCCCTGCACCAGGCCCCAGAGCGTCAGGGCGCGGGTGCGGGAGGGGCTGCTGGGCGAGTTCCAGACCCGGAGGCCGGAGATGGTCAGGGCGGTGAACATCGAGGGCCAGATCACGGCGAAGGCGGCCTTCGGCGGCGAATTGAGCGGTCCCTGCGCCTCGGCGTAGTCGCTCATCAGATCGGCGTCATCGACGATCGGCTTCTGGCGGGCGGCGATCATTTCCGCCGCCGCGACCGCGCCGCCGGCCAGCAACAGACCCAGCAGCACATGTCCTGTCGTGCTGACCGGCCGGGCCTGAACCTCGACCATGCCTTCCGGGCCCATTTCATAGCGCATGCGTTCTCTCCTCCGGAGCCATAGTCGCCGGTTCGGCATTGTCAGGCAAACGCGATGAAAAAAGGGCGGTTCCGCCCGGGGGCGCATCCGGGCCGGATCAGTGCCCCTCGCCCACCAGATCGCCCATCGCGCTCTGCAGGTAGTTGGCCTCGCCGAGGGTGCGGACGAGGTCCAGCTGGGTTTCCAGGAAGTCGATGTGATCTTCGGTGTCGGACAGGATTTCGACCAGCAGTTCGCGGCTGACGTAGTCATGGGCCTCTTCACAGGCCTTGATGCCGGGGATCAGGGTTTCGCGCCCGCCGACCTCGACCGCCAGATCGGCGGCCAGACCCTCGGGCACGGTCTCGCCGACCTTCAGCTTGTGCAGGTCCTGCAGGTTGGGCAGGCCATCGAGGAACAGGATGCGTTTGATCAGCTTGTCGGCGTGTTTCATTTCGCCGATCGATTCGTCGTAGGTGATCTGGCCGATCCGGGCCAGGCCCCAGTGCTGGTACATCCGGGCGTGCAGGAAATACTGGTTCACCGCGGTGAGTTCGTTGGTCAGGACCGCGTTGAGAATGCGGATGATGGCCGGATCGCCCTTCATGGCGGAAACTCCCGATAGGTTCAGCGTTGGGCCTTCATGGCCCCGCAAGTCCCGGCGCCGCAACGCCAAACACCGCGAACGATCCGCGTTCGCGAACACATGACCGTGCGTCTATTCGGCCGCGTAGCGCAGCGCCTCGCGGCTCTCATCGATCATCTGGCGCATTTCGCAGACGCATTTGGCGCATTGCGGCTGGCACTGCTGGCTGCGGAAGATCTCGGCCGGACGGCTGGCGCCGGCGGCGATGGCCTCGCGCACCTGACGTTCCCGGATGCCGTTGCAGTTACAGATGTACACGGGGCGTGCGTCCCTGAGCGATGATGGACTCAGGATGTAGACTATTGCGAACGACGTTGCAACGCATTCGCAACTAACCCGTCTGTTTTGCCCCCCCAATTGGCGGATGGCCCGATCTCTCCGGGCTGCTAGGCTCGTCGCATGATCAAACTTCGCCACGCCCTCGCCCTGCCCTTCCTGGCCATGGCCGCCATGGCCGCTCCGCTCGCGGCCCAGGCGGCGCCCGATCCGTCGGCCTGCATCTGGGGCCAGCTTCCGGCGGACGGAAAAAGCAGGGCCCTGGCCGCCGACTCCCTGTCGGAGGTCAACACCGAGCTCGGCGCCATTCTCAATGGCTGGAACGAGGCGGACTTCGACCGCACCATGAGCCTCTGCAAGGTCGGTGAGACGCAGATCAAGCCCGCCGCCGCCCTGCTGGCCGCCTACGCCATCCGCCTCTGGGCGGACGGCAAGCTGGGCGACACCTGGAGCCAGGCCGAACTGGACACCGCCTATCGCGCGCTGTCCCCCAGCGAGAAGGCCCTGCTGAAGGCCGGCACAAACGACGACGGGACCGAGCCTCCCGGCTATCACGAGGCCCTCGAGCACTTCTTCAAGCCCTTGAGCGTCGACAGCGTCCCGCAGCCGGCCATCAAGATGGCCCTGGTCTATCTGCTCACGCGACTGACCCAGGACGCCGCCCTGCTGGAATTCAACAGCAACTGACGCTCCAGCAGCCGGGGATCAGCTCCGGCCGCTCGTCGGGATGTCCTTGAAGGCGACATCCTTGTCGACGCGGATGTCGCCGGGCAGGCCCAGCACGCGTTCGGCGATAATGTTGCGCAGGATCTCGTCGGTGCCGCCCTCCACCCGGGTGGCCGGCGAGCGCAGAAGCATGGCCTGGAACCGGCTGGCGGCTTCGGGCTGATCCTCGCCGTTGAGCACGCCCGCCTGGCCCTGCAGGTCCAGGGCGAACATCGCCAGATCCTGCATCGTCGCCCCGGCGACCAGCTTGCCGATGCTGTTCTCGGGCCCGGGCGTCTCGCCCTTCGACAGGGCGCTGATGGCCCGCATGCCGGTGTACTTCAGCCCGCTGGCCTTGACCGCATACTGCGCCAGCCGCGAGCGCACCGCCGCATCGTCGATGGCCGGGCCGTCCATGGTCTGCAGGTTCATGCAGTAGTCGAACAGCTCCGGAAAGCCGGTCGGCATGCCCGAACCGATGGACAGGCGCTCGTTCATCAAGGTGGTCAGCGAGACCTTCCAGCCGTCGCCCACGGCGCCCAGACGCTGGTCATCGGGGATGCGGACGTCGGTGAAATAGACCTCGTTGAAGCTGGACTGGCCGTTGGCCTGCTTGATCGGCCGGACCTCGACGCCGGGCGACTTCATGTCCAGCCAGAACATGGTCAGACCCTTGTGCTTGGGCACGTTGGGGTCGGTGCGGGTGATCAGGATGCCGTAGTCGGAATGCTGGGCGCCGCTGGTCCAGATCTTCTGGCCGTTGATGATCCAGTCGCCCGAGGCGTCCTGCTCGGCGCGGGTGCGCAGGCCGGCCAGGTCCGAACCGCCGGCCGGCTCGCTGAACAGCTGGCACCAGATGTGCTCGCCGCTGGCCATCGGCGGCAGCAGTCGCCGCTTATGCTCCTCGCTGGCCCAGGCCATGATGGTCGGACCGCACATGCCGTGACCGATGGTGAAGGTGCCGCTGAGCGCGCCGAAGACGCCTTCTTCCTGGCCCCAGATCACCCGTTCGATCGGGGTGGCGCCGCGGCCGCCGTATTCCTTGGGCCAGTGCAGGCAGGCCCAGCCGGCCTCCTGCTTCTTCTTCTGCCAGGCCTTGGAGACCTGGATGGGGTCGCGGCCGCCGACGTTCATCGAGGCAAAGCCGCTCTTCTTCAGATCGGCTTCCAGTTCCTTGGGCGCATTGGCGTCGAGCCAGGCGCGGGCGATGGCGCGGAATTCGGCTTCCTGGGGTGTGTCGTCGAAGTTCATGGTTGGCTCTCTCTTCCACCGCATTCCCGGCGAAGGCCGGGATCCAGAGTCATCTGTGAGCGGTGGTGGCTTTCATCTGGGGCCCGGCCTTCGCCGGGGATGCGGGAATGGGTGGCGATCAGGCCGCCGCCGGGGCCTCGTTCCTCTTGCGCAGGCGGTCGATCAGCAGGTCTTCCCAGGTCGACTTCGAGCCAAGGCCGAGGGCCAGGGCGTTGGAGCGCCGGTAGAAGAGGTGACAGTCGAAGGCCCAGGTGAAGCCCATGCCGCCATGCACCTGGATGTTGTTCTTGGCGCAGTGCTGGAAGGCGTCGGTGGCGCTGACCCGCGCCGTCGCCGCCGCCACCGGCAGCTCCGGCGAGCCGGTCGAGAGGGCCCAGGCGCCGTAGTAGGCGTTGGACCGCGCCAGGGTGGCGGAGACATACATGTCGGCCAGCATGTGCTTGATGGCCTGGAAGCTGCCGATCTGGCGGCCGAAGGCCATCCGTTCCAGGGCGTAGTCGCGGCCCATTTCCAGGGCGCGGTCGGCCCCGCCCACCTGTTCGAAGGCGACCAGCACGGCGGCCCGGTCCATCACCTCGGCGGCCAGGCTCCAGCCCTCGCCGGCGGCGCCGAGCGGATCGGCGGGCGCGCCATCGAAGGTGATCCGCGCCTGGCTGCGGCTGGGATCGATGCTGTCGACGGCCTCGCGGCTCACCCCGGGTCCGTTGAGATCGACCAGGAACAGGCCGACCTGCCCGCCGCTGCGGGCGGCCACGACCGCGAGGTCGGCGATATCGCCGTCCGGCACGGGAACCTTGACGCCCGACAGCTTGCCGCCGGCCACCGAGGCCTTCAGGCCCCCTTCGGTCACGCGCCCCACCCCCTCGGCCAGGGCGAAGGTTCCGATGGCCTCGCCCGAGGCCAGTTTCGGCAGCCATTCCCGCTTCTGGGCCTCGCTGCCGGCGGCCATCAGGAATTCGGCGGCCAGATAGATGCTGCTGGCCATCGGCACGGGCGCCAGGGCGCGACCCAGTTCCTCGGCGATCACGCAAAGCTCCAGATGACCAAGCCCGACGCCGCCGAATTCCTCGGGGATGGCGGCGCCCAGAAAGCCCATCTCGGCCAGGCCCTTCCACAGGGCCCTGTCATAGGGTTCGGGCCCTTCCAGCACGGCCCGCACGGCGGTGGTGGGACAACGGTCGGCCAGGAACCGCCGCGCCTCGTCGCGAAGCTGCTTCTGCTCGTCGGAAAAGTCGAAGTTCACGCGCGTCTCCCGATAGTCTCTTGCTTTCCGCACAGGTGAACCGGATCACCCAAGGTCAGTCAAAGGCCGTCTCGTCGCATGCCGACCCGAACGGAACACGGCCCGTAAGAAACGTAGGAGCGGGAGGAAGCTGTTGGGGGCATGCTCGCGGTGCGCTAAACCGCGCCCATGACCGCCGAATGCCGCCTCTATCTGATCACGCCCCCCGTCATCGACGATCTCGCCGCCTTCGGCCACGCCCTCGCCACGGCGCTGGACGCGGGGGATGTCGCGGCCCTGCAGGTGCGGCTGAAGGACCAGCCCGAACAGGTCATCGCCGCCCTCGTCGACCTGGTGACGCCGATCTGCCACGGCCGCGACGTGGCGGTCATTCTCAATGACGACCCGGCGCTGGCCGCCAGACTGGGCTGCGACGGCGTGCACATCGGCCAGACCGACACGCCCCTGGCCCAGGCCCGCAAGATCATGGGCAAGGACGCGATGATCGGCGTCACCTGCCACGACAGCCGCCACCTGGCCATGGAGGCGGCGGAGGGCGGCGCCGACTATGTCGCCTTCGGCGCCTTCTTCCCGACGACGACCAAGGACACCCTGCATCGCCCCGAGCCGGATATCCTGACCATCTGGCAGGACAGCATGGAGGTTCCCTGCGTCGCCATCGGCGGGATCACCGCCGACAACGCCGAGGGTCTGGCCGCCGCCGGCGCCGACTTCCTGGCCGTCTGCGGCGGGGTCTGGAACCATCCCCAGGGGCCGGCCGCCGCGGTGGCCGCCCTGAACGCCGCCATCGCCCGGGGCCTGGCCACGCGGCCGGCGCCCTGACCGGTTCCTTGCTTTCGCGGCCCCTCATCGCTAGGTTCCGCGACCTTTTTTCGAGACCTTTTCGACATGCCCGCCACCTCCCCCCTGATCAATGTGATGATCGAGGCCGCCCGCAAGACCGGCAAGACCATGGCCCGCGACTTCGGCGAGGTCAGCGAGTTGCAGGTCTCCCGCAAGGGCTCGGCCAGCGACTTCGTCACCGCCGCCGACCTGAAGGCCGAGCAGGCCCTGTTCGAGGCCCTGACCAAGGCTCGGCCCGGCTACGGCTTTCTGGGTGAGGAGCGGGGCCTGGTCGAGGGCACCGACAAGACCCACACCTGGATCGTCGATCCGCTGGACGGCACCACCAACTTCATCCACGCCATCCCGCATTTCGCGGTCAACATCGCGCTGCAGCGCGAGGGCCAGATCGTCGCCGCGGTGACCTACAATCCGATCACGGCCGATCTCTACTGGGCCGAAAAGGGCAAGGGCGCCTGGCTGGGGGCCGAGCGCCGCCTGCGGGTCGCCGCGCGCAACCGTCTCGACGACGCCCTGCTGGCCACCGGCATTCCCTTCCTTGGCAAGTCCGGCCACGCCCAGTTCCTCAAGGAACTGCACCAGATCACCCAGCGGGTGGCCGGTGTCCGCCGCTTCGGTTCGGCGGCCCTGGACCTGGCCTGGGTCGCGGCCGGCCGCTACGACGGCTTCTGGGAACGGGGCCTCAAGAGCTGGGACGTCGCGGCGGGAATCCTGCTGGTCACCGAGGCCGGCGGCAAGGTCACCGATCTGGACGGCGGCGAGGACATGCTGGACAGCGGTTCGATCCTGGCCGGCAATCTCGATATGCACCCGCTGGTGCTGGAAAAGCTGCAATCGGTGGCGTGAGGCGTTCCTTCTCCCGATTGCCGGGAGAAGGTGGCCCCCGTCAGGGGGTCGGATGAGGGCGGCGCCGGCCCGTAACGCAATCGCGTTCTGATCTGATCAACGCTTGAAGGCAGAGACGCCGTCTCCAGCGGCGTTGCCCTCATCCGTCGGCTTCGCCGAGTGAGTTTCTCCCGACGAGCGGGAGAAGGATTTCTGACGAGACCTCAGACCGTCAACACCACCTTGCCCACGTGACTGCCCCCCTCGAGGTAGGCATGGGCCGCCGCCGCCTCGGTCAGCGGGAAGGTCCTGTCGACCACGCTGCGCACCTTGCCTTCGGCGATCCACGGCCAGACGATCTTTTCCACCTGGGCGGCGATGCGGGCCTTCTCGTCGGCGTCGCGCGGCCGCAGGGTCGAGCCGGTGATCACCGCCCGCTTCTGCATGATCTTCATGATCGGAACCTCCAGCGTCCCACCGCCCAGCGAGGCGATGTAGACAATCCGGCCGCCGGTGTTCAGGGCCTCGAGGTTCCTGGCGAAATAGCTGGCCCCGACCATGTCGAGCACCACATCGGCGCCGCCGTTCGCCTTGACCACCGCCTCGAAGTCTTCGGTCGAGGAATCCACCGCCACATCGGCGCCCAGCGCCAGGGCCTGGGCCGCCTTGTCGGCGCCGCGGCCGGTGGCGATCACCTTTGCTCCGGCGGCCTTGGCCATCTGGATGGCGGTGACGCCGATCCCGGAGGTGGCGCCGTGAAGCAGCAGGGTCTCGCCGGCCTTCAGCGCGCCATGCTCGAAGACGTTGACGAAGACCGTGAACACCGTCTCGGGCAGGCCGGCGGCGTGGACGAAATCAAATCCTTGCGGAACCGGCAGGGCGTGGCGGGCGTCGATGGCCGCGAATTCGGCATAGCCGCCGCCGCCCAGCAGGGCGCAGACCCGGTCGCCGACGTTCCAGCGTCCCGCGGCCTTGACCACCTCGCCGGCCACTTCCAGGCCGAGCGTCGCCGGCGCGCCGGGCGGAGGCGGGTAGTATCCCAGCCGCTGAATGATGTCGGGACGATTGACCCCCGCCGCCCTGACCCGGATCAGGACATCGCCCTCGCCCGCCACGGGAATGGGCGCCGTTTCGGGGCGCAGGGCCTCCGCGGGACCCTTTCCCCCCTCGATGGCGATCGCGGTCATGGTGGCGTCGGTCATGTGGGGCTCGCTTCCAAGGCTTGCGTGAACAGCTGTTGCGGCGTCAGATAGGCCAGAACCCGGACTTTCGCGATAGGGAGAGGCGGCGATGATGGACGAACCCCTGGGCCCGAGGCCCGGACGCGGCGATGCTCTGGCGGCTCTGGCTCGCGAGGATCTGGAGATCTACGGCGTTTCGGAACTTGAGGAGCGGGTTGAGGCCCTGAAGGCTGAAATCACCCGCAGTCAGGCCCAGATCGACAAGAAACAGGCGGGAAAATCGGCCGCCGACGCGTTTTTCAACTTCAAGAACGGCTGAACACGGAGCGTATCGGGGCGAGTTTGGCACGGGCGTTGCACTCCCGATCACAGGGCGGCGAGTGCTGCCGCTTTGTATCGCAGCATCAGGGGCGGAGTTTTCATGAACGATCTAGGCGCGCTGGCGACGGCGCCGTGGCGGGCAGGCGTGATCGCCGATTTCGCCCGCTCGGAGCTTTTCGAGCGAACCTTCCAGGAAGGCATGGACCTCGTGGAGGAAACCGCCGCCTATCTGGATGGCGCGGGACGGCAGGACTCCAAGCTGCTGAGCCGTAACGCCGCCCTGGCCTATGCCTCCGAAAGCATGCGCCTGACCACGCGCCTGATGCAGGTCGCCAGCTGGCTGCTCGTCCAGCGGGCCGTGCGCGAGGGCGACATGGCCCCTGACGCCGCCTGCGAGGAACGCTACCGCCTGGGCGCCGAAGGGGTCTGCCTGGCAGAACCGACCGAGGAAATCCTGCCGCTCGGCCTGCTGGCGCTGATGGAGCGATCGGGTCGCCTGTATGAACGGGTGCGGCATCTGGACCGCCGCATGTATGTCGAGGCCGCCGAGGAAGAAATGCCCAACGCCGTCCTCAGCCAGTTCGACCGCCTGCAGGCGGCCTTCGGCGCCGCCGAGGCCTAGAGCATGTCAGGGCGAAGTGTACGCGGTTCGACCGCCCGGACATGCTCTAAATGTTTGATT
>JAHBYC010000053.1 GCA_019636175.1 Caulobacter sp.
GCTGGTGTTCCGCAAGACCGCCCGCAACTTCAACCCGATGATGGCCACCGCCGGCAAGGCCTGCGTAGTCGAGGTGGAGGAGATCGTGCCCACCGGCTCGCTGGATCCCGACCACATCCACACGCCCGGGATCTACGTCGACCGCATCATCAAGTCGACACCCGAGAAACGCATCGAACAGCGCACCGTGCGCCAGCGGGAGTCCTGAGGGAGCGCGGACCTCCAGGTCCGCAAACACGCGATGAGCGATCACAAGGGCTGGCATGATCGAGGCTATCTGCCGCATTTCGATGCGGCGGAAGCCATTCAGCATGTTGTATTCCGTCTCGAGGGATCGCTTCCGGCTTCGGTTCTCGACCGCATCCGCCAGGCTTCGGACGGCCTTTCCCTCGGCGTCGATGAGGCTCTGGATCGCGGCGATGGACCAGATTGGCTCGCCGACGCCTCTTGTGCAGACATCGTCGCAGAAGCCCTGACATCCTTCGATCGCGAACGGTATCGGCTGTTGGCTTGGGTTGTCATGCCGAACCACGTTCACGCCCTCATCAGGCAAGAGGATGGCTGGCCTCTCAGTACGGTCGTCAAATCGTGGAAAAGTTTCACGGCGCGCAAGGTCAATCATCGCTTGGGCCGCAGCGGTGCGTTCTGGGCGTCCGACTACTTCGACCGCTTCATGCGCGACGAAGGACAGACCATCGCCGCCATGGATTACATTGAAGCCAATCCGGTGAAGGCCGGACTCTGCCGCGCACCCGCCCACTGGCGTTGGAGCAGCGCTGCCGGCCGGACCCGCGGGGCCGCAGATATCGAAAGCTTGGCGGACCTGGAGGTCCGCGCTCCCTTCACGAACGAGAGGTGAACCATGCCCCGCACTCGCGAACAACTGGCCGAACGGGCCGCGCAGGAACTGCAGAACGGCTTCTATGTGAACCTGGGCATCGGCATTCCGACCCTGGTGGCCAACTACATTCCCGAAGGCATGACCGTGACGCTGCAGAGCGAGAACGGCATGCTGGGCATGGGCCCCTTCCCTTACGAGGGCGAGGCGGACGCCGACCTGATCAACGCCGGCAAACAGACCATCACCGAGCTCGACTCCAGCAGCTATTTCTCCAGCGCCGACAGCTTCGCGATGATCCGGGGCGGTCACATCGACCTGTCGATCCTGGGCGCCATGCAGGTGGCGGCCAACGGCGACCTGGCCAACTGGATGGTGCCCGGCAAGATGGTCAAGGGCATGGGCGGGGCCATGGACCTGGTGGCCGGGGTCAAGCGGGTGGTGGTGGTCATGGACCACTGCGAAAAGACCGGCGCGCCCAAGCTGCTCAACGCCTGCACCCTGCCGCTGACCGGCAAGGGCGTGGTCGACACCCTGATCACCGACCTGGGGGTCTTCTCGGTCGGCCGGGGCGCCGGGGTGAAACTGGTCGAGCTGGCGCCCGGCGTGACGGTCGATGAGGTCAAGGCCAAGACCGAGGCGGCGTTCGAGGTGGCGTTGTAGCAGCCCTCTCCCTTCTCCCCCTGGGGGAGAAGGGACCACAAATGCGAATTGTTGGATCGCCTTACGCCACGTGAATCTGGCCAACGGTCCGCCGCCATGCTGCCCTTCCATCAAACAGGGAGGACATCATGGATCTCAGCAATGCATCGGCCCTTGTCACCGGCGGCGCCGGGGGTTTCGGCAGCGCGACCGTGCGCCGGCTGGCCGAGCGCGGAGCGCGGGTGGTCATCGCCGACGTGCATGCCGACCGGGGCGAGGCGCTGGCCGCCGAGGTCGGCGGCGGGGCGGTGTTCGTCAAGACCGACATCATGGACGAGGATTCCATCGCCGAGGCCGTGGCCAGGGCGGTGTCGCTGGCCCCGCTGCGGGCCGCTGTCGTCGTGCACGGCGGGCCTCCGGCGCCGGGGGCCACGGGGCCGGCCCGCACCGTCAACCGCGAGGGCAAGCGCCTGCCTCTGTCGCAGTTCATGCATACGGTGAACGTCTATCTCAACAGCGCCTTCGCCGTGACCAGCCAGGCGGCCGAGGCCATGGCCGCCAATGAGCCGCTGGCCTCCAACCAGCGCGGGGTGATCATCAACACCGCCTCCATCGCCGGCTATGAGGGACAGCCAGGCCAGGCCGGCTATTCGGCGGCCAAGGGCGGCATCATCGGCATGACCCTGACCGTGGCGCGGGACCTGGCGCCGCTGGGCATCCGGGCCATGGCCATCGCCCCCGGCACCTTCCTGACCTTCGCCTATTCGTCGCGGATGACCGATGAACAGGCCCAGGCCCACTGGGGTCCGATGGTGCCCAACCCCAGGCGGATGGGCGATCCCGACGAGTACGGCATCCTGGCCGCCCACATCGTCGAGAACGACTTTCTCAATGGCACGACCATCCGTCTGGACGGGGCTCAGCGGTTCTAGCCGGACCGGCCGTGACGCTGGGCGACGACCTCGCCCAGCACCGCGACGGCGATGTCCCAGGGCGCCTTTCCGCCGAGATCGAGACCGATCGGCGCCCGGATTCGCCGGAGTTGTTCCTCCGGCAGGCCAGCCTGTCCCAGCCTCTGAAGACGTTCAGCCAGACGGCGGCGCGCGCCGAGCAGGCCGACATACGGGGCCGGGGACGGCAGGGCCGCCATCAGGGCAGCGTGGTCCAGCTCGATGTCGTGACCGCAGATGGCGACGGCGGTCCAGGCGTCCAGGCCGATGCTGGCAAGGGCGCTGGCCGGATCGTCGCGGCGATAGGCGACGCCGGGCAGCGACGGGCCCGAGGCCGGGCCACGGGGCCGCACGAGGGTGGTCTCATAGCCTGAGCGGGCGGCCAGATCGGCGATGGCCAGGGCCGTGGGGTCGGCGCCCAGGACGATCATTCGCCAGACCGGATGGAAGGTCAGGGCCAGGGCGCCGTCCCAGGGGGCCGCGTCAGGACCGCAGAGACGGCGGGTCCCATCACTGATCCAGCGGACGGGGCGGCGGTCGCGGCGGGCGTTCAGGAGGGCGGCGGCGGCGGGGTCATCGGGGGAAATCCTCTCGACCAGGATTTCAATCCGCGCGCCGCACAGCAGCCGGATGTCCGGCCAGGGACTGCCCTCGCCATAGACCAGGCGGCGGGGCTGGCCATCGGCCATGCAGGCGGCGGCATGCAAGGCCACGTCGCCCTCGACGCAGCCGCCGGAGAGAAAGCCGCTGACGAGATCAGGGCCGAAGACCATCTGTGAGCCGACCGGGCGGGGGCCGCCATCGCCAAGAGCGCTGATCGTCGCCAGAACCGCCGGGGCGCCGCCGCCCAGCACGCGGGCCAGCGCGGGCCTCTGATCATCGTCGAGGCCGTAGAGCGGCCAGTCGGGAAGGCTGTTCATCGGGCGTCAGATTAACCCGCGCGAAAGACTCCCGATACCCGTCCTTAAGGTGTTGGCGCGCATGCTTACCGCCGGCTTCACCATGCGGCGGCGCCCGACATCAACTCCAGCGGAGCGGCCACAGTGACCTACGCCGCCTTCATCGCCGAACCGCCGCCCCGCCGGACCATCGCCCGTCCGACCGCCAGCGGTTGCCGGCTGAGCGACGAGGATGGCGACAGCCGCATCGATTTCGACATGTGCGGCGGCTCCGTGCTGCTGGGCCACGCCCATCCGCGCATCGAGGCCGCCGTCAGCGAGGGGGTGATCGGCGAGGACCGCGCCGCCGCCGCCCTGTCGGCCCTGTTGCCCGAGACCCCGCTCGCCCGGTTCTGCGCCGAGGAGGGCCAGGCCCTGCCGGCGGCGACCGCCGCCGCCCGCAAGGTCACCGGCCGCCGCCGCATCGCCGTGTGGGACAGCCGCGAGGGAATCTGCGACGGCGAGGACGATCTGGCCGCCGTGCTGGTCGATCCGCTGGGCATGACCACCGGTCAGCTGCGCAAGGCGCGCGAGGCGGCCGACGCCGCCGGCGCCCTGCTGATCTTCGACGAGGGCGTCAGCGGCTTTCGCGTTCACGCCGGCGGGGCCCAGGGCCTGAGCCGGGTGCGCCCCGATCTTTCGGTGTTCGGCGCGGGCCTGGCCAACGGCCGGCCGATCGGCGCCATCACCGGTGATGAGGAAATGATCGCCGCCCTGGCGCCGGAAGACCTGCCGCCGCCTCGCGGCGACAGCATGGCCGCCGCCGCCGCCACTCTGGACCTGCTGGCCGCCGCGCCGGTCGCGCCGCATCTGCAGGTGCTGGGCGCCCAGATCCAGGCCGAGGTCGAGGCCCTGATCCGCAAGGCCGGCGCCGCGCGGCTGTTCTCTCTGGCCGGCGATCCGACCCTGCCGACGCCGCTGTTCGCCGCCCCGGCCCTGGAAGGGTTGTGGATGCGGGAAATGACCGGGCGCGGCCTGATCGTAGTCGGCCCCCATGCGCTGAGCGCCGCCCACGGCCAGGCCGAGGCCAGCGCCCTGATCGAGGCCTACGCCGCGATGCTGCCGGCGATAATGGCCCGCAACATGGCCGACCTCTTCGCCCGGCCCCGGCCGGTTCACGACGACCTGTATTCCGCCGCTCCAGAAGGATGCGCATGAGCTTTTCCCTGACCAAGCTTGGCATGAGCGCCGCCCAGTTCGGGCTCGGCGGCCAGTCGGGCCCGCGTTCGCGGCCGCCGGAAGTGGAGGCTCGCGACATGCTGGCCATCGCCGCCCGGGGCCAGCTGTCGGTGCTGGACGCCTCCGGCGTCTATGGCCGCGCCGAGCAGATCCTCGGCGATCTGATCCCGCGTCCGTCCAGCTTTCGCCTGACGCTCAACAGCGTGCGCGCCGATCGCGGCCCCGATTTCGTCGAGGCCGAGGCCCGCGCCAGCCTGCGCCGCCTGGCGGTGGAGCGCGCCGACGCCATTGTCGTTCCCTCGGCCGGCGAACTGTTCGGTCCCCACGGCCTGGCCCTGTGGACCCGGCTGCAGGAGATGAAGAGCGAGGGCCTGTTCGCCCGCATCGGCATCTCGGTGCATGCCTCGGACGACCCCTGCGGCGTGGTCAAACGCTTCAAGCCCGACCTGATCCAGGCGCCCGCCTCATTGCTGGACCAGCGGCTGCTGGCCGACGGCACCCTGGCGCGCATCGCCGGGATGGGGGTCGAAGTGCAGCTGCGCTCGGTATTCCTCAACGGTCTGCTGTTCCTGCCGCCCGACCGAGTGCCCGCCAGCCTGAAGGGCGCCTCGGGCCGACTGTCGCGGGTGCGCCGGATGATCGCCGAGGGCCGCAGCGATCCGCTGCAGGCGGCGCTGGGATTCGCCCTGTCGCGACCCGAAGCCGCCGCCGTCCTGGTCAGTCCGACCTCCGCCGCCGAGCTGTCGGCCATCATCGCCGCCGCCGCCAGCCCGCCCCCCGACCTCGACTGGGACGACATGGCCCTGGACGATCCGGTCGCCCTCGATTCCGGGAGCTGGGCCGCCGCCTGACCGCCGGTTTCCACCAGGCCCGCTCAGAAGGAGCAACGCCGTCATGATCCTCGCAATTCTTCAGGCCCGCATGGCCTCGCGCCGGATGCCCGGCAAGTCCCTGGCCAGCCTCGCCGGCGCGCCGATGATCATGCGACAGATCGAGCGACTGCGCGCCGCCCGCACCCTGGGCCGGGTGATGGTCGCGACCAGCGTCGAGGCGGCCGACGACGCGCTGGCCTCCTATCTGCTGGCGCGGGGCCAGGCGGTGTATCGCGGGGCCCCCGTGGACCTGCTGGGGCGGTTCGCCCGCTGCGCCGAGGCCGCCGGATCGATCAGTCATGTGGTGCGGATAAAGGGCGACGCGCCGTTCGTCGATCCCGCCATCGTCGACCGCGCGGTCCGCATCGCCCTGGAAAGCGACGCCGACTATGTGACCAACCGCGACTGCTCGGGCTTTCCTCAGGGGCTGGAGGTGGAGGTGGTTCGCGCACCACTGCTGATCGCCGCCGCGGCCGCCCCGCGCGATCCGCTGGCCCGCACCTCACCGACCGCCTTCCTGCGGACCGGCGCGGCCCGCACCGCCCGGTTCGCGGCGCCCCGCGACCTGTCCGCCCTGGACTGGCGGGTGAAGACCCACGCCGACATGGCTTTCGCCCGTTCCGTCTACGCGGCCCTGCACAAGGCCGATCCGGCCTTCGCCATGCGCGATGTGCTGGATCTGACCGGCGGACGACAGGACGTGGCCCGCTTCGCGGCCTGATCCCTGACAGCCTGACGCCAGACATGAAGGAGCCCGCCGATCGGGGGAAATCGGCGGGCTCTGGGAAACGCCCCGGTATCAGGGGGGGGCGTCAAGGGGGCGCTTCCTGCCTCAACAAACGCCGTCGGGCGAGTGCGGTTCCCGGCTCAGTTGCGAATTTTTATTCCGACATAGGCGGCTCTCCCCGGCTCCCCGTAGCCGAGGGTTTCCTGGTAGCGCTCATCGGCCAGGTTCTCGATCCGCGCGGTCAGTTCCAGCCGGTCGTTCAGCCGCCAGCCGCCCGCCAGATCGGCGGTCACGAACCCGTCCCGCGTCTGGGGTGAAAAGGTCGAGGGATTGCTGTCGGCCTGCTCGCCCTCGGCCCTGACGGTCAGCAGGGCGTTGAGGGCCTGGCCGCGCCAGCCGAGGCTGATCGCCCCGGCATGGTCGGGAACCCGCAGCAGCCGCGCGCCGGTGCTGTCGTCGACCGCATCGGTGTAGCCGTAGTTGGCCTTGAGCTGGAAATCCCCCAGCCGCATCTCGCCGCTGACGGTCATGCCGGTGGTGCGGGTGCGGTCGAGGTTCACATAGCGGCCGGTCCCGTAGGAGATCTGGTCCCTGATGCGCAGATCATAGCCGGTGGCCTGAACGAAGATGCGGTCGTCCGCCGAGCGCCAGGACAGGCCAAGGTCCCAGCCTTCGGCGGTTTCGGGCTTGAGGCCGACCGAGGGTCCCGCCGGAAAGCAGAAGTCGCAGACCGCCTGGCTGATGGTCGGCGTCTTGAAGCCCTGGCCCCAGCTGGCCTGGGCCGAGAAGCCGTCGCCAAGATCGCCCGTGGCCGACAGCCGGGCCGTGGTCCTGGCGTCGAAATCATCGGGGTCATCATGGCGCAGGGCGCCGGTCAGGGTTAGGCGGTCGAACGGCGAGAAACGGACCACGCCGAACGCCGAGGTGGCGCCGAGATCGGCCCGGGCGCCGGTGCTGATCGAGGCTTCGGTGTCGTCGCGCTCGATGCCGAAGACATAGGCCAGACGGTCCCGCGCGCCGCCTTGCCCCGCGGTCCAGCGCCAGTCGGTGCGACGGGCGTCATAGGAGGACGAGAAGGCCGAGATGTTGTCGCGCCGCAGATCATAGACACTGACGGTGAAGGCGTGATCGAGACCCAGCAGGTCATCCGCCCTCAACCGGCCAAAGCCGGTCCAGGCGGTGGAGCGGGACCGGTCGGCGGTGTCGCCAAAGGCGAAGAAGGCGTCGTAGCCATCGAGATCGGCGTCGGCGCGATTGTAGCGGACCCGCCCCTCCAGACTGACCCGGTCGGACAGGGCGAGGCGGCCATTGACCGAGGCGGTCCAGCTTTCGAAGCCGTCGGCCTCGGTTCCGTTTGCCGCCTTGGAGACGCCGTCGCCGCGGAAGCCGGCGGCCGAGGCGCCGAGGGCGAACCGGTCGCGGGACAGGCCGCCGCCGACCGTGGCGCGGACGGTTCCGAAGCTGCCGCCTTCCAGCCCGGCCCGCCAGCCGTCGACCTCGCGGGTGGTGAAGCTGATCACCCCGCCGATGGCGTCCGATCCCCAGAGAGAGCCCTGGGGCCCGGCCAGGATCTCGACCCGCTCGACATCGGACAGATCGAAGCTGGAGAAGTCGAAGCCGCCGTTGGGACTTGAGGCGTCGTTCTGGACCACGCCGTCGACCAGGACGAGGGTCTTGTCGCCGGGGGCGCCGCGCATCCGCACCGTGGTCACCCCGCCAAAGGCGCCGTTGCGGCTGAGGGACAGGCCGGGAACGGTGTTGAGCACATCGGCGGCGAAGGCGGCCTGGCGCTGGTCGATGTCATCGGCGGTGATGGTGGTCAGGCCGAGCACGGTTTGCGGCGGGCTGGGCAGGCGGGTGACGATCACCGAATCCACATCAACGGCGGCGTCGGAGCCGGCCGCGGATTCGAGGTCGGCGGCCAGGACGGGGGTGGACAGCAGGGCGAGCCCTGCCGAGGCGGCAAGCAGTCCGTAGATACGCATGGCGCGTACTCCTTTGCAAAAGGAGCCCGCGCGGCGCCGCGTGGCGAAGGGTCAAGCGACGGCGCCGGCGCGCCGGCCGGCGGTCGCTTCAACAGGGACCAAAGCGTCCCCGCGCCGTGGGTCTGGACCCGGACCCCGGACGAACGACAGCGGCGGCAGGTCTCCTGACTTGCGGGTCGTCGGTATCGCATCGTCGCCTTCCCGGTTTCCCAGTGGCGCCCTCCCGATGGGGAGAGACCGACGCGGACCTCGCCGCTGACAGTTGCGGGCACAGTCGGGGATTTGCACCCCGTTCCCTCTTGGCCCCCGGTACGGGGGACCGCCTGGAGCGGTTGATGCGCGAGCGCGCCGGATTTGGCAAGCGGCGGTTCCGGGCTTACCGGACGGCGAGGATCGGACTATCCTGACTCCCGGTCGCCGATGCCGGCGTCGAAGGGGGCCTAGCCATGATGAGCCGCACATCCATCGCCCGCGTCTGCGCGCTGGCCCTGATCCTGGCCGGATCGACAACCGCCATGTCGGGAGCCGCGCCGTCCGCCTCCATCGCTCCGGCGCCGCGCAACACCACCCCCTATCCGACGGACATCCACGACAATTTCATCAGCGGCTGCAGGGAGCCCGACACGGTCAACCTCGCGACCTGCGAGTGTTTCTATCGCAAGCTCGAACAGCAGCTGACGGTCGAGGAATTCATCGCGCTGGACAAGGCCTCGGAAGCCGGCGACGACGAGCCTCTGCCCGAGGGCCTCGTCACAGAGCTCAAGGCCTGCCTGGCCAACCCGAATTCCTGAGCAGCCCTCGGCGTCAGAACCAGCCCGCTGACCGCAAGGCGGATGCGTAGGCCCGGCTGACCGGCGCCTCCTGCCCGTTCTTCAACGACAGGGTGGCGCGGCCATCGCCGCGCCGCGCGCCGGTCACCGCCGCACGGGCCACCCACCAGGACCGATGGGTGCGGGCGCCTTCGATGCCTTCCAGTTCGCTCACCGCGTCCGACAGCCGCATCAGGATCAGGTCCTGGCCCTTGCTCGTGTGCAGGCGAAGGTAATGGTCCTCGGCCGAGACGGCGAAGAGTTCGGCGCCGCGCAGTTTCGGCGGCAGGCGGTCGAGAAACTTCGGCGGCGCCGAGCCGGCCGGCTGGGCGTGGGTCTCCTGGGGCTGGCGCTGGACCACGTAGTTCAGGGCGGTCATCGCCAGGGTGACGATCGCGACCGGAAAAATGAACATCGGCAGGCGTGATAGCGGCAGGCCGCAGCCACAGAAGGCCAGGGTGGTGACCAGCCAGACCAGCACCGTCAGCGGGGCGGTGAGGACGACGAAGATCACCGCGCCCTGCAGCCACGGCCGATCCTCCAGCCAGCCGCCGCGATCCACCACCTGGGAGATGGCGACGCCGGCCAGGGTGCCCAGGATCATCAGCCCGGACCAGTAGGCCAGGCGGGTGACCAGAGTGGCGCCGCCGGTCTCGAAGGCGCCGGTCAGGGCCAGGAAGACGCCGGCCAGCAGGGCCAGTCCCGCGCCCCGCACATGGCGATTGGCCAGGAGGGTGGTCACTGGCGAAGCGCCAACGGCGGCGCCTGTCGATTCACGAACCGGGGCAGACCGCTCGCGGCTTTGCGGCTGACCGGTCACGCCGGGTCGTCCAGGGTTGTCGTCATCGGCAATCACCCAACTGACAAGGACCTTCCAGATGTTCGACCATACCTTCAAGACCGCCGCGGTCTTCGCCAGTCTCGGACTGGTCATCGCGGTTGTGAACGCCCGGCCGGCGCCAGCGCAAGAGGCCGGCGCGGTCACGGTGACCTTTTCCGGCATCACCCGGCCCACCGGCGCCCTGATGGTCGGGGTCTATGACAGCGAAGCGGCCTTCGCCGGCGGCAAGCCGGTCGAGGGTTTCCGTCTCACGGTCGACGGCCCGCAGGCCAACCAGGTGATCACCGGCCTGAAACCCGGCAGCTATGCGATCAAGGTGTTCCACGACGTCGACGGCGACGGCCGCATGAACACCAACGGCTTCGGCATTCCGACCGAGCCCTACGCCGCCTCCAACAACGCCCCGTCCCGGATGGGGCCGCCGTCCTGGGCCGACGCCCGGTTCGAGGTCACCGCCGAGGGCGCGGCCCAGACCATCACCATCGACTGATCGCCCGGACAGTGGAGCTTGCCATGGATCGCAGAGCCTTTCTCACCGCCGCGGCCGCCGCCGGCCTGGCCCAGGTGGTCACCCCCGAACAGGCCTTCGCCCGGGCCGCAGCCAGCCAGCCGGCATGGTCCCTGGCGGTGGGCGATGTGATGGGCGACATCCCCCGGCAGTCCCTGCGCCGCATCCACGGCAAGCCGCCCGCCGGCCTCGCCGGAACGCTGTATCGCAACGGGCCGGCCCGGTTCCGTCGACCGGGGGGCGACGCCACCCACTGGTTCGACGGCGACGGTCTGGTGCGGGCCTTCCGCATCGGCCCCGACGACGCCAGCCTGGAAGCGAAGTTTGTCGACACCTTCAAGCGCCGCCAGGACGCCGCCGCCCGGGCCGTGATCACCCCCGGCTTCGGCACTCTGGGATCGGACCGGGCGGTGATCGGATCCGCCGACGACACCAACGCCGCCAACACCGCCCTGCTGCCGATCGGCGGCGAGCTGCTGGCGCTGTGGGAGGCCGGGTCGCCCTATTCGGTGGACCCCGCGACGCTGGAAACCCGGGGGCTGAAGACCTTCAGTCCGGAACTGGCCCACATGCCCTTCCTGGCCCATCCTCGCATCGAGCCCGGCGGCCGGGTGTGGAACCTGGGGCTGGCGGGACGGCGGGCCATCGTCTGGACCCTGGCGCCGTCGGGCGCGGTGGAGCGGACCACCCTGGTCGACCTGCCCCGCGCCAGCTTCATCCATGACTTCACCGCCACCGACCGCCACCTGGTCATCGTGCTTCAGCCGCTGATCCAGGATCGCATGGTCCTGCCCTTCGTCGACGCCTTCAGCTGGCGGCCGGAGGAAGGAACGCAGGTCCTGGTGCTGGACAAGGACGATCTTTCCAGACGCCGCCTCTACGACCTGCCGGCCTTCTTCTTCTTCCATCTGGGCGACGCCTGGGCAGAGGCCGACGGGACCGTGAGGTTCGACGCCTGTCTTGACAGCACCCCGGACTTCGCCGTGCACGGGGCCCGCGACATCCTGACCGGCAAGCCGGCGCCGAACGGGGTCAGCCTGGCGATGGTCGCCCTGCATCCGGACGGCCGGGCCGAGCTGAACCGCACGCCGCTGACCGCCGAGTTCCCCCGCGCCGATCCGCGACGCGCCGGCCTCTCCCGCAGCAAGACCATCATCAACTCGGTGCGGACCCAGGGCCGGCCGCTGCTGCGCGGCGTCGGGGTCTCCGACTGGCGCACCGGCAAGGCCGATCTCTTCGACTACGGCCCCGATCATTGCGCCGAGGAACTGTTGTTCGTCCCCCGGCCCGGGGATGGCAATGAGCTGGGCGGCTGGCTGGTGGGAACCAGTCTGAACCTCAAGGCCCGGGCCACCGAGCTGCATGTGTTCGACGCCGCCCACGTGTCCGACGGCCCGCTGTGCAGCTGGCGAGCCGAGGTCGGCCTGCCGGTCGGCTTCCATGGGGCCTGGGTGGGCGGATAGGGCCAGGCCGTCCATTTCATGCGGCTTGCCAGTCGGCCCCGGCGCGGCCTATCGAAGGTTTCGATGACTGCGCCCAGGGGGCGACCGCGCAAGGACGGACGCGGGCGGCCCGCGAAATCGTCCGGCACCGACATGCGCCAGGCCATCCTGGACGCCGCCGAGGGCCTGTTCGCGCGGCACGGCTTCTACGGGGTGACCACCCGGCAGGTGGCGACCGAGGCCGGCGTCGACACCGCCCTGATCCACTATTACTTCGGGGCCAAGCGCGAGCTGTTCGATGCGGTGTTCCTGCGCCGGGCCGAGATACTCAACAGCGAGCGGTCGGCCTCGATGAACGCCTATGAGGCGGCCAATCCCGGAACCATGACGCCGCTGGGGGTGATCACCGCCTTCATTGATCCGCTGATTGAACGGTCGATGACCGGGGGGCCGGGGTGGAAGAGCTATTTCGCCCTGGTCGCCCAGGTCAACAACACCCCGACCTGGGGCGGCGAGACCATGCACCGCTTCTTCGATCCGGTGGTGCACCAGCTGGTCGATACGCTGAAACGGGCCCGGCCGGACGCGGAGATGGCCGACCTCTACTGGTGCTACCAGTTCCTGACCGGGGCGATGATGCTGACCCTGTCGGAGACCGGCCGCATCGACCAGCTGTCCGAGGGCCTGTGCAAGTCCAGCGACCTGGAGGCGGTTCGGGCGCGGCTTTATCGCTACTGCGCCGCGGGGCTCGAAGCCCTGGCCTGACGGGCGGGGAGCCAGAAACCACCCACTTTTGGCGTAGGCGTCAAAACGACGCCGTCCGGCTGTGGCGCCATTTCATCACATAGTGAAAAAAGCCGTCGCGCGATGAAAGACGCGTTGCGCGCCGGACTCGCGCCGATCACAGTCGGGACTTAATTCGCGTTTCGGTGAATTTTTTGTAATCAACAGCGTCCGTCCAAGGACCAGGGCCCCACGGGAGCGGTCCGAACGCGACGCCAGGGAGGGCGACCACCATGAAGACCCATTGGAAACTATTGCTGCTGGCCGGCGCGGCCTGGACCGCCTCGGCCGGTCTGGCGGCGGCCCAGGACACGGGGAGCGAAGTTGACGAGCTTGTCGTCACCGCCCGTCGCACCAGCGAAAACCTGCAGGAAGTGCCGGCCGCCGTGTCCGCCTTCTCGGACGCGGCTCTCGACCGCATCCAGGCCACGGACACCACCGGCCTTCAGGGCGCGGTGCCCAACCTGAACATTGTCCAGGGCCGGGGCTCGTCGAACGCCACCAACATCTATATCCGCGGCGTGGGCCAGCCGGACGCCCTGCAGACCTTCGACCCCGCGGTCGGCGTCTATGTCGACGACGTCTATTACAGCCGCATCCGGGGCACCAACCTGGACCTGCTGGACCTGGAACGCGTCGAGGTCCTGCGCGGCCCGCAAGGCACTCTGTATGGCAAGAACACCATCGGCGGCGCCCTGAAGTTCGTTACCCGCAAGCCGGGCCAGGACTTCCGCGCCAACGCCCAGCTCGCCGTCGGCAGCTATAACCAGATGGAAGCCAAGGGCGGCGTGTCCGGCCCGGTCAGCGACACCCTGGCTCTGGGCATCTCGGGCATTGTGTCCAAGCGCGATGGCTATGTTCACGACCCGGTTCTGAACCGCGACTACAACGACAAGAACAGCTGGGGCGTTCGCGGGGCCCTGGCCTTCACCCCGAGCGACACTCTGCGCGTCGATGTCAGCGTCGACTACAACAAGGACGACGCCGCGCTGAACGTCGGCAAGCCGGTCAACAGCCTGGTCACCCTGTTCGGCGGCCCGCTGCTGACCCTGCCGACCGACGGCAAGTACGACTTCCTGGCCCGCACCACGCCGGGCCTGCCCAACTCCACCAAGCTGGAGCACTGGGGAACCTCGGCCCAGGTCGCCTGGAACCTCACCGAGAACCTGACCCTGAAGTCGATCACCGCCTATCGCGAGCTGAAGACCAGGGACTACATCGACATCGACGCCACCCAGCTGGAAGTCGGCGATGTCTTCGTCGGCGTGGACCAGGATCAGGTCAGCCAGGAACTGCAGCTGGCCTATGAAGGCGGTCCGGTGACGGTGGTCGGCGGCCTGTTCTGGATGGAGGAAAACATCACCTCCCACCAGGAAGCCTATGCCGACGATCTGGTCGGGCCGGTGCTGGGCAACCCCACCTTCCTGCGGACCATCGACGACGACCTGAAGACCGAGAGCTGGGCGGCCTATGTCAACGCCAGCTGGTCGATCACCGACAAGCTCAGCCTGTCGGCCGGTCTGCGCTACACCGAGGAAAAGAAGACCTACGACCGCTCGACCTCGACCTTCTCAAACAACCCGCTGCTGGTGGCCGATCCGGCCTTCGCCTTCAGCGGCCTGAGCAAGACCTGGGACGACGTCTCGCCGATGCTGTCGGTGGATTACAAGCTGACCGACGACGTGCTGCTGTATGTGCGCGGCGCCAAGGGCTTCAAGTCCGGCGGCTTCAACGGCCGGGCCAACAACCCCGGCGAACAGGCGCCCTACGATCCCGAGACCCTGACCTCCTACGAAGCCGGCATGAAGGGCCGCTTCCTGGACGGCAAGGCGATGCTGAACCTGACGGTGTTCACCAACGACTACCAGGACTTCCAGGCCCGGGTGTCGGGAACGGTGACGGACCCGGGCACCGGCCTGCCGAGCCCCGAACTGACGGTGATCAACGCCGCCTCGCTGAAGCTGAACGGCTTCGAGGTCGAGGCGTCGATCCGTCCGATCGACGGCCTGCTGCTGGACGCCCAGGTCGGCTATCTGACGGCCGAGTATGAAGGCTTCAAGGATGTCCGCTTCTCCGCCACCGGCGGCAACCGCGACTTCCAGGATCCGGCGTTCTCGCCCAAATGGACGGTGCGTTACGGTGCCCAGTACAGCTGGAACCTCGGCGCCGCCGGCGACCTGACCCTCGGCGGCCAGGCTCGCTTCCGCTCAGAACAGGCCCTGGCGGTGGACAACACCTTCACCAACTCCAGGACCCGCATCGCCGGCCTCTATCAGGACGACTACTGGCTGTTCGACGCCCGCGTCGTCTGGACCGCCGCGGACGGGCGTTTCAACGTCGGTCTCTACGGCCAGAACCTGAGCAACGAGGTCTACAAGACCGACGGCCAGGAGTTCTCCTCGGTCGGCGGCATCCGCACGGTCTACTACGGCGCCCCGAGCACCGTGACCCTGCGCCTCGGCTACAAGTACTAGCGGCCCTGCCGCCCCGTCGCGGCGGGGTGGGAAGGCGTAAACAGGAAGGGGCGGCTCCAGTCGGGGCCGCCCCTTTTGCCTTGGGTAGACCGACGAGTCTTCAGGAGACCTGGCATGAGCGATATAGACAGCAGCCCCGCCGCATCGCGCGGCCCCTATCGCTATTACGTTCTGGCGCTGCTGATCGCGGTCTACGCCCTGAACTTCGTTGACCGGCAGATTCTCGCCATTCTGGCGGGGCCGATCAAGAAGACGCTCAATCTCAACGACGGCACGTTCGGCCTGATGAGCGGCCTGTCCTTCGCGGTGGTCTATTCCTTCCTTGCGGTTCCCGTCGCCTGGCTGGCGGACCGCCGGAGCCGGGTCTGGATCATGACCGGCGCCCTGACCGTATGGAGCGGCTTTACCGTCCTCTGCGGTCTGGCCGGCAATTTCTGGCAGCTGTTCGCGGCCCGGACCGGGGTCGGCATCGGCGAGGCCGGTGGCGCGGCGCCGGGCTACTCCCTGATCGCGGACTACTTTCCCAAGGCCCAGCGGGCGCGGGCCCTGGCGGCCTTTTCCTTCGGCATTCCGATCGGCAGCGCGGCGGGCATTCTTTTCGGCGGCCTGATCGCCGCCTTGATCGACTGGCGGATCGCCTTCTTCGTCGTCGGCGGGGCCGGTCTGTTGCTGGCCCCCATCTTCGCCTTGACGGTGAAGGAGCCGCAACGCGGCGCGCTGGACGCGCCCCAGATCCAGAGCGGCGAGCCGGTCAGCGCGCCGGATCCGGCGCCGGCGGCCAGGTTCGGCGATGTGCTGGAGGTGCTGCTGCCCAAGCCGAGCTTCTGGCTTCTGGCCTTCGGCGCCGCCTGCGCCTCGGTCAACGGCTACGGCGTGGCCCTGTGGCTGCCTTCCTTCTTCATGCGCAGCCTTGGTCTGAGCCTGGTCGAGACGTCCTGGTTCTACAGCGGCATCGCCTTTTTTGGCGGGGTGCTGGGCATCTGGCTGGGCGGGGCGCTGGCCGACCGGCTGGGCGCCAGGGCGCGCGGCGCCTATCCGCTGGTGCCGGCGGCGGCCTTCCTGATCGCGCTCCCCTGTTTCCTGCTGGCGATGAACAGCGATTCGCGGCTTGTGGCCTTCGCCCTGTTCCTGATCCCGACCGGGCTGAACCTGGCCTGGCTGGGGCCGGTGCTGGCGGCGGTGCAGCATCTGACCGGGCCCCGGATGCGGGCGACGGCCTCCGCCCTGTTCCTGCTGATCAACAATCTGGTCGGCATCGCCCTGGGAACCTACTACTTCGGGGCCGTCTCGGACCTGCTGGCCCCACAGTTCGGCGCCGAAAGCCTCCGCTACGCCATCTACAGCGGGCTGGGCTTCTATGTGATCAGCGCCGGCCTGCTGATCGTTGCCAGTCGCACCCTGCGTCGGGACTGGGTGGACTGACCCCGTAACCTCCGTTGCGAGACAAGACGAGACCCCGCGAACCCGGCTCGCGGGGTCGTTTTTTTCTGACTGATGGGACGGGTTGCCTGCCCTTGGGTGCGGCGCCTATAAGGCCAACGGCCCGCACGCGGCGGGCGCTTCCCGCCAGGCGAGCCCTTACAAGCGATGAACATTCACGAATACCAGGCCAAGGCCGTCCTCGCCGCTTACGGCGCCCCCGTCTCCAAGGGCTTTCCGGCGCTGACCGCCGATGAAGCCGCCGCCGCGGCCGAAAAGCTGGGCAGCAAGATCTTCGTGGTGAAGAGCCAGATCCACGCCGGCGGCCGCGGCAAGGGCCGCTTCGAGGGCCTGGGCCCCGACAGCAAGGGCGGCGTCCGCGTCGTCAAGACCGTGGAAGAGGTTCGCAAGAACGCCGAGGAAATGCTCGGCCGGGTGCTGGTGACCCACCAGACCGGCCCCAAGGGCAAGCAGGTCAACCGCCTCTACATCGAGGACGGCTCGGACATCGACAAGGAATTCTACCTCTCCCTGCTGGTTGATCGCGAGACCAGCCGCGTCAGCGTCGTCGCCTCCACCGAGGGCGGCATGGACATCGAGGAGGTGGCCCATAACACGCCCGAGAAGATCAAGACCTTCTCCATCGACCCGGCCACCGGCGTCATGCCCCATCACGGCCGCACCCTGGCCAAGACGCTTGGCCTGACCGGCGGCCTCGCCAAGGAAGCCGCCACCGTGCTGGGCCAGCTCTATGCCGCCTTCGTGGGCAAGGACATGGAGATGCTGGAGATCAACCCGCTGATCGTCACCGAAGACCAGCATCTGCGGGTTCTGGACGCCAAGGTCAGCTTCGACGGCAACGCCCTGTTCCGCCATCCCGACATCGTCGAACTGCGCGACGTGACCGAGGAGGACGAGAAGGAAATCGAGGCCAGCAAGTACGACCTCAGCTACATCGCCCTCGACG
>JAHBYC010000054.1 GCA_019636175.1 Caulobacter sp.
GGCCACCGTCGAAGTGGCGAGGGCTGCGCTCTGTCCCCTCCGGGTCCCGGGTCGCCCGTTGGGCGCCCGGGAAGCTGGCCTCCCCACACCCCGCTCGAACCCAGCCACAAACCGCCACACCCGACCCACGCCGAACCCACGCCAAAACCAACCCTCTCGCGACCCCGGCCCACGCGAAAGCCCACGCCGGCCGGCGATTCCGCGCCCACGCGGCCCAGTCAAAAAACGCACGCCCTGTTCTGTAGGCCCGCCGCCGGCAGTATAATGGCCGGTCGCTTCGACAGGGTCCGTCGCCGACGCCTCAGGCCGGCAACGGCGCCAGATCCGGCTCCACCCAGTCCCGCCGCGCCTTGACGCTGAACAGAACCTCCCGCGTCCAGTGGCGCAACAGCCAGTCGCTGCGTCCGAACCGCTCCAGCAGGCGGTTGCAAACCACGACCGGCGCCGCCCCCTCCCCGGCCTCGGCCACGGCCGCCGGGACCATGCACAGCGAGGCCTGGGTGATGGTCTCGTGATAGCCCTCGGTGTCGCTGTTCACCCCGCCGACCGAGGCGTTGTAGGCGCGGATCAGGCAGGGCATGTCGCGCTCGGCGACCAGTTCGGGCCGCCGCATGACGATCCAGACCGCGGCGGCGAAGTGGGCCGGGTGGGTCCATCGGTCCTTGGGCAGGGTGCGGGCGATCATGCCCTCGGCAAGCGCGCTCAGCTCAGCGTCGCGGGAGAAGCGGAACTCGGTCATCTTCTGGTCCTTCGAGGATGGCGGAGCCGCGGACCCCAGCGATCCCGCCGATGGGCGGGATTGCGGGGACGTCGGGTCGAACGGCGGTGAGGCGGGTCAGATCCCGACCGGTCGCGCCGCGGGCGCCGCCAGTCGATGCGACTGCGGTTGCTGCTGACGTTTCGGGGCGGGCGCGCTGACCATGCACCGGCCTTAGCACGGGGGCGGCGGCGGTCAATCCGATCATTTGACAGTTTTATTTTTCTATTGTTCGATTGAGACCATGAACACCGCCGTCACCCTGCTGGACAACGCCGATTCTGTGCGGCTGGCCCTGTCGCCGATCCGCCGGCGGCTGCTGGCCCTGCTGCGCGAGCCCGGCTCGGCGGCCAGTCTGGCGGCGACCATGGACATGCCCCGACAGAAGATCGGCTATCACCTGCGGGAACTCGAGGCCGCGGGCCTGATCAGGGAGGTCGAGACCCGTCGCCGTCGGGGCTTCACCGAGCGGCTGCTGGCGGCCACCAGCGACGCCTATGTCATCGACCCGGACGTCCTCAGCGGCCCCTCGCCCGAGGCGGTGCAGACCCAGGATCGCTACGCCGCCGACCATCTGGTGCGGACCGCCGCCGAAATGGTGCGTGAGGTCGGCCGGATGCGCGGCGCGGCCCGGGCCGAGGGGCGCC
Source organism: Caulobacter sp. (assembly GCA_019636175.1). GTDB lineage: Bacteria > Pseudomonadota > Alphaproteobacteria > Caulobacterales > Caulobacteraceae > Caulobacter. The sequence continues at coordinate 1,405 of JAHBYC010000054.1, forward strand.
GCCTCCTGACCTTCACCCTCGACGCCGAGATCGCCTTCGCCGCGCCGGGCGACATCGAGCGCTTCGCCGACCGGCTGGCCGAGGCCCTGGCGGGCCTCGCCGAGGAATTTCACACCGACGGCGGACGCCCCTATCGTCTGGTCGCCGCCGCCCATCCCGCATCCGGCTCCGGCCGGGCGAAATCTCCGCCGCAATAGGAGGCCGCCATGAGCGACCGGGTTCTCATCGATCTGACCATTTCCGCCCCTGTCGAGGAGGTATGGGCCGCCCTGCGCGACCCCCGGAAGATCGCCCGCTGGTTCGGCTGGGAGTCCGACAGTCTTCAGGGCGAGGTCGATTTCATCTTCATCGAGCACGCCACGGCCGACGAGGCGACCGGCGTCCTCACCTTCGGCGGCTTCGGCGGCGTGCAGGACCGCTTCGAACTCACCGCCGAGGGAACCGGCAGCCGCCTGCGGGTCATGCGCTCGGGCCCCGCCGACAAGACCAGCTGGGACGATGTCTACGAGGACATGACCGAGGGCTGGATCATGTTCGTCCAGCAGCTGAAGTTCGCTCTGGAAAAGGAGGGACTGGCCCCCCGCCGCACCCTCTGGCTGTCCCTCCCCAAGGGCGAGCGCGACGGCCAGCGCCCGCTGGCGGCCCTGGGCCTGGCCGACCTCACGGCCGGCCACCTCGGCGACGCGGTCAGCCGCGCCCTGCCGACCGGCGACACGGTCAGCGGCAACCTCTGGCATGTCTCGAAGTATCAGGTGTCGGTCACCGTCGACGCCTGGGCGGGTCTCCTCAACGTCCACGACGCCGGCGGCTGGACCGAGGGCGGCGGCCATGGCCCGGGCATGGTGATGATCACCGCCTATGGTCTCGACGACGCGGCCTTCGCCGACCTCGAGGCCCGCTGGAAGGCCTGGTGGCAAAAGACCTACCCCGCCTAGTTTCCGCGTGGGGGCCTCGACTTCGAGGGGCGCTGGAAGGCCTCATGGCAAAAGAACCTCCCCCTCCTCCGCCTTCCCGACGAAAGTCGGGACCCAGTATCCACCAGCCCCCGCAGACCGAACGCCGATCAGCGCCAACCCGGACCAACCCTGACAGCTGGATCCCGACTTTCGTCGGGAAGGCGGGTTGGGGGAGTTGCACTCAGGCCCTCGCCTCAGGCCCTCGACTTCCCCGGGCTCTGATCAGCCGCTCTCACTCGCGCGGACGGCCACCCGGATCCCGACTTTCGTCGGGACGGCGGGGCCCGAGGTCCTTGCACCCCTCCCCCGCCGGGCTAAACACCTTCCCATGACCCACGCCCGCTACGACTTCGCCTCCGACAACGTCGCCGGGGCCATGCCCGAGGTGATGGAGGCGATGATCGCCGCCAATGCCGGAGCGGCTTCCGGCTATGGAACCGACGCGATCTCGGCCCGCGCCGCCGACCTGATCCGCCAGGCCCTGGACGCCGACGCCCTGGTCCGGTTCACCGCCTCGGGCACCGCCGCCAACGCCCTGGCCCTGGCCGCTCTGGCCCGGCCGCATGAGGCGGTGCTGGCCCATGAACACGCCCATGTGGTCACCGACGAGACCGGCGCCCCGGGCTTCTTCGGCTCGGGTCTGGGACTGATCGGCCTGCCCGGACCGTCCGGAAAAATCGATCCAGACGCCGTGACGGCCGCCCTGGCCCAGCCGGAAAGCGGCCATCGCCAGCCGCCGGCCGCCCTGTCCCTGACCCAGGCCACCGAATACGGCGCGGTCTACAGCCAGGCCGAACTGGAGACCCTGATCCGGCCGGCCAGGGACCTCGGCTGCGGCATTCACCTCGACGGCGCGCGGCTGGCCAATGCGGTGGCGGCCGGGTTCGACCTGAAGTCCATCGCCGCCATGGGGGTCGACGTCCTGATCATGGGCGGGACCAAGGCCGGGGCCACGCCCTCGGAGGCGGTGGTGGTCTTCAACCGCGACCTGGCCCGCCGCTTCGATGCCCGGCTGAAGCACGCCGGCCAACTGGTCTCCAAGGGCCGCTATCTCGCCGCCCCCTGGATCGGTCTGCTGGAGGATGGCGCCTGGACCCGGCGAGCGGGCCACGCCAACGCCATGGCCGCCCGGCTGGCGGCCTCGATGCCCTTCGCCCTGCGCCATCCGGTGGACGCCAACGGCCTGTTCGTGGAGATGGACGAGGCCGCGCACAAGGGCCTGCAGGACCGGGGCTGGGCGGTCTACCGCTGCCTGGACGGTTCGGTGCGGTTCATGTGCAGCTGGGCCACGACCCCGGAGCTGGTCGACGCCCTGGCCGCCGATCTCAAGCAGGTTGCGTAACCATGGTTGATCGCCGCGACGTCCGGTCGCCCTTCCGCAGCCCGCGGCGAGAGGTCATATGACGCCCATGACCAGCCAGACCTCCGACACCGCGCGCCGTCCCCTTGCCCTTGGCATCAAGCGCGGCCTCAAGCACCGCTGCCCCAACTGCGGCGAGGGCCAGCTGTTTGGACGGTATCTGAAGGTGGAGCCCAGTTGCGCCGCCTGCGGCCACGACCTGTCCCAGTACCGCGCCGACGATGGCCCGGCCTATCTGACCATCCTGCTGGTCGGCCACCTGATCATCGGTCCGTTGTTCTTCTTCTCCTTCATGTGGGAGATGTCGCCCTGGATCATCGCCCCGGTGGCGCTGATCAGCCTGACGGCGGTGGTCCTGCTGCTGCTGCCGCGCATCAAGGGCGGGTTCCTGGGCCTGATGTGGGCCAACCGGATTACCGAGGATCAGATCGCCTGAGCAGGTCGTCGGTGACGGTCATGTTGGCGATCAGCTCGCCGGGACGGCTGTCCTCGTCCAGGGCGTCGACGAACATCGCCCGCGCTTCGGGGTCGTCATAGACCATCTTCGCCTCGAAGGCGGCCCGCCAGGTCGCCTCGTCCGGCCATTCGGCATAGCCGATGAAGCGGCCGTCCTCGGCCTGGTGCAGCCGTGAACCGAAGGAGCCATAGAGCCGGGTAATGGCCCGGGTGCCCCGGCGCCAGGCTTCCCGGAACTGCTCTTCCTTGCCCGGCGTCACCCGCCAGGCGTAGACGGCGACATACATGATCGTCTCCCGCTGTTGGAACCCGCCGACCCGTCCGTGAATTGAACAGGGCAATCACAACGCTGTTCAAGGAAAGAGCGACATGCTGGGCACAATTCTGATCATCATTCTGATCCTGGCCGTTGTCGGCGCCCTGCCGACCTGGGGCCATTCGCGCAACTGGGGCTACTTCCCGAGCGGGGGTCTGGGCCTGGTGCTGGTCATCGTCATCGTGCTGTTGCTGATGGGCCGACTCTAGAGCGCGTTCCGATCAGGGCTGGGGAAGGTTCGCGACGACGGGTCGCAACCTTCCCGTTCCCTTCTTGAGGGAACCTCGCTATAGCACTGTGCAACACCCGCCCGGCCGAAAGGCCGGGCGCCGCTGTTTCTGGAGCATGCCAATGGCCGAACCTATCCTGATGCCCAAGGCCACCGCCGTGTGGCTGGTGGACAATTCCTCCCTGACCTTCGAGCAGATCGCCGACTTCTGCGGGCTGCATCCGCTGGAAGTGCGCGGCATCGCCGACGGGGAAGTGGCGCGCGACATCCGCGGCGCCGATCCGATCACCAACGGCCAGCTGAACCGCGCCGAACTCGACAAGGCCGCCGCCGACCCGAGCTACCGCATGGTGGCCCAGAAGAGCCGGCACGCCGAACTGCTGAAGCCGCAGAAGAAGGCCCCGCGCTACACCCCGGTGTCGCGCCGTCAGGACCGTCCCGACGCCATCGCCTGGTTCGTCCGCAACCACCCCGAGGTGACCGACGCGCAGATTTCCAAGCTGCTGGGCACCACCAAGTCGACCATCGAGGCCGTCCGCGACCGCACCCACTGGAACAGCGCAAACCTCAAGCCGGTTGACCCCGTGACCCTGGGCCTGGTCGGCCAGATCGAGCTGGACGCCGTGGTCCGCAAGGCCGCCGAGAAGAAGGCCAAGGACGACCTGAAGAAGGGCATCGTCAGCGACGGCCCGTCCCTGCGCCCGGCCGGCGAGGTCGAGGAAGTCCAGCCCGCGCCGGAAGAAGAGGACGATCGCGGCGCCAAGGTCGACCTGAAGAACGTCTTCGCCAACACCGACGTCGGGTCCGACGACGACGAGGACTAGGAGCGCGGAAAAAAGGCGCGACTAACGGGAGCTGGAATTGAAAGGGCCCCGCCGGTGATCCGGAGGGGCCCTTGAAGCTATCAGTGCGATCGCGCCTTCAGGCTGTCGATCTGTTCCTTGAGACGAAGTTTTCGCCGTTTGAGTTCCTGTATCAACATCTCATCGGCAGCCGGATGCGTCAGTTCCTCCTCGATGGTCCGGTCCAGCTTGCGATGGCGGCTGTCGAGCTCCCGCAGACGGGCTTCCATTGCCATGGTCTTTCGCCTCCTAGGCTTTGAGTGCACTGTAAGTGAACACCTCAGACGCTGAAGAGTCTGTTCACATGCCCGCGATCATAGGCCGCCGAATATGTCGCAAAAGCGTCGACTGATTGTTGGAATTTCGGGGGCCTCGGGCGCCGTGCTGGGCGTGCGGGCGCTCGACGCCTGCCGCGATCTGGACATCGAGAGCCATCTGGTCCTGTCCCGCTCCGCCGCCCTGACGATCACTCAGGAGACGGACCTTTCGGTCGCCGATGTCACCGCCCGCGCCGATGTGGTGCACAAGGCCGGCGATGTCGGCGCCGCCATCGCCTCGGGCAGTTTCCGCACCCTCGGCATGCTGGTGGCGCCCTGCTCGGTCCGCAGCATGAGCGAGATCGCCACCGGCGTGACCTCCAGCCTGCTCACCCGCGCCGCCGACGTGGCGCTCAAGGAACGCCGCACCCTGGTGCTGATGGTGCGGGAGACGCCCCTGCATCTGGGCCATTTGCGGACCATGGCCTCCCTGGCCGAGATGGGCGCGGTCATCGCCCCGCCCCTGCCGGCCTTCTACGCCCGCCCGCAAAGCATCGGCGAAATGATCGACCAGTCGGTCGGCCGGGCGCTGGACGCCTTCGGCCTCGACTGGGCGCCGGTCAAGCGCTGGGGCGAGGATATCGATCCGATCCGAGGCGGGGAGTGAGCGCCCGGGCCGCTACGTTCTGGGATTGGGCCCTGGCGGCCTACGCACGGCCCGGCGTCCCGGACGCCTGCCTGTCCCTGCAGGACGACCATGGCCAGCAGACCGCCTATCTGCTGTGGGCCGCCTGGGCGGCGCCCGGCGATGCGGTGCTGGCGACCGGCGCCGAACTGGCCCGCCACTGGGAGCTGACCATCCTGGGTCCGCTGCGCCAGTCGCGCCGCGCCCTCAAGCCGGCCCTGCCGCCCGTCGACGACACCGCCCGTCTGGCCCTGCGCGAAGAGGTCAAGGCCGTCGAACTGGCCGCCGAGCGCCTGCTGATGGAGAGCCTGGAAGCCCTGGCCGGTCCTGCCTCGTCGGAGGCCCGGGCGAGCGATTTCCTGTCCAGGGCCGCGGCGACCTGGGGCGATCCGCCGCCGCCCGAGGCGCTGGAAACCCTCGCAAGGGCGCTGGCCTAATCAAGCGGCGGTCTGCTATTTTCCAGCTCTTGAGTCTGGCGTCCGGGGGCGGTTGATGGCCGACAACAACGATCTGATACCACTGCCCAACGCCGAGGTTCGGGCCCGGCTGCTTGAACTGCGCCAACGCCATCAGGACCTCGACGCCGCCGTCGAGGCCCTGGCCGCCATGCCCACCCCGGACCAGCTTCAGATCGCCCGGCTGAAGAAGCAGAAGCTGGTGCTCCGCGACCAGATCACCAAGCTGGAAAACATGCTGACGCCGGACCTGCTGGCGTAGTTCCTTCCTTCTCCCGCTCGTCGGGAGAAGGCCATGTCACGCCATATCCACCCATCGCCGCGCCGGACGCTTGCGCGGCGGACAGCTGGTCAGGCCGGCCATGATCCAGCGGCGGGAGTCCGCCGGGTCGATCACCGCGTCGATCTCCAGGGCCGCGGCCATGCTGGTCGCCTTGCCCCAGGCGTACATATTGGCCACCAGCCTGTCGAACAGCGCCTTGTTGGCGGCCGGATCGGTCTCGGCCTCCAGCTCCTTGCGGTAGCCAAGCTTGACCGCCCCCTCCAGGCCCATGCCGCCGAACTCCCCGGTCGGCCAGCTGGCGATGAACATCGGCGAATGGAAGCCGCCGCCGGCCATGGCCTGGGCCCCCAGGCCATAGCCCTTGCGCAGGACGATGGTGAACAGGGGCGGGCCGAACTTGGCCCCGGCGACGAACAGCCGCGAGACCTTGCGCACCGCCGCCGCATCCTCGCTCTCCGGCCCGACCATGAAGCCAGGGGTGTCGCAGAGGCTGAGCACCGGCAGGTCGAAGGCGTCGCACAGCTGCAGGAACCGCGCGGCCTTCTCGGCGCCATCGCAGTCGATGGCCCCGCCCAGATGGCGGGGATCGTTGGCGATCAGGCCCAGGGGGCGTCCCTCGACGCGGATGAAGCCGGTGACCATGCCCGCGGCGAACCCGCCGCGCAGTTCCAGGAACGAGCCGGTGTCGGCCATGGCCTCGATCACCGCCCGGATGTCGTAGACCCGCAGCCGGTTCTCCGGGATGGCCTGACGCAGCAGGCGCTGGTCCGGCGCGCGCCAGTTGCTCAGGGCGCCCTGGAAGGTCGACATCGCCTGTTTGGCCAGCCGGGTGGCGTGGGCCTCGTCGTCGGCCAGAATGTCGATGACGCCATTGGCCCACTGGGTCGCCGCCGGCCCGATCTGTTCGGGCTTGAACACCCCCAGCCCGCCGCCCTCGATCATCGCCGGACCGCCCATGCCGAGGTTGGAGTCCTTCGTGGCGATGATGATTTCCGACAGGCCGGCGATGGCCGCGTTGCCGGCGAAGCAGCGGCCGGCGACGATGGCGATCTTGGGAACCTCGCCCGCCAGTTCGGCCATCTTGCCGAAGGTGGTGACATCCAGGCCCGCGACGCCGGGACTGTCGGTATCGCCCGGCCGCCCGCCGCCGCCCTCGGCATACCAGATCAGCGGCAGCTTCTGTTCGTCGACGATGCTGAGCAGCCGGTCGGTCTTCTTGTGATTGTAATAGCCCTGCGTGCCGGCCAGCACGGTGAAGTCATAGGCCAGGGCCGCGACGCGGGCCTTTTCGGGGGTGAACAGCGCGCCGTTGACCGTGCCCACGCCGGTGATGATCCCGTCCGCGGGCGTCGCGGCGATCAGGTCCTCGACCGTGCGGCGGCGGCGCTGGGCGGCGATGGCCAGGGCGCCGTATTCGATGAAGCTGCCGGGATCGACCAGATCGTCGATGTTCTCCCGCGCCGTCCTGTGGCCGGTCCGCCGCCGCTTGGCCACCGCGTCCGGCCGCGCCTCGTCGAGGGTGAAGCGATGCCGGTCGATGACCTCCTGCAGGTCGGGGCGGATCGCGTCGGGGTCCACCTCCGCCTCGGCCTCGAAGACCAGGCCTTCGACGTCCTGCGGCGTGATGAACAGCAGCGGCTGGCCCTTCAGCAGGGTCTCGCCCCGCGCCGTCGCCACCCGCGCGACCCGGCCGGCCAGGGGCGCGGCGACGACATGCTCCATCTTCATGGCCTCGAGGATGGCCACCGTCTGACCCAGGCTGACCAGATCGCCCTCGGCTGCCTCGATCTGGCCCACCGTCGCCTGCAGCGGCGCGACGACGGCCTCGGCGCCCTCCACCGTCTCCACCTCGATGGCGGGTGCGAACCCTTCCGCGGCGACCGTCGCGCCCTCCTCCGCCACTTCCCGCAGAGCCTCCGCCTCGCCGAGCAGGCGGTCCAGGTGCTCCTCCAGATAGCGGGTCGTCGCCCGCCCGTCGGCCACCGCCGGCTCGGCCAGCAGCACCCGCAGCAGGGCGATGTTGCTGTCGACCCCCTCCAGGCGGAATTCGCCAAGGGCCCGACCGGCGCGGGCGGCGGCGGCGGCGTGGTCCGAGGCCCTGACGATCACCTTGGCCAGCAGGCTGTCATAGCGCGGGCTGGTGACATAGCCGCCGTAGCCATAGCCATCGACCCGCACGCCCGGTCCGCTCGGCGGCTCATAGGCTGTGATCAGCCCGCCGGCGGGGTGGGCCGTTCCATCGGCGGCCAGCGTCTCGAGATTGACCCGGGACTGGATCGCCGCGCCCTGGAAGGCGGGGGTTTCGCTCAGGCCGACCTGGGCCAGGGAGGCGCCGGCGGCCAGCTTGATCTGGATCTGCACCAGATCCAGCCCCGTGACCTCCTCCGTCACCGTGTGTTCGACCTGCAGCCGGGCGTTGGTCTCGATAAAGGCGTAGCGACCGGAGGCGGCGTCGACCAGGAACTCCACGGTCGCCAGACCCTTCAGATGCTTTGCCGCGCACAGCTTGACCGCCGTCTCGTGCAAAGAGGCGCGCAGCCGGTCCGACAGGGCCGGCGCGGGCGCGATCTCGATGATCTTCTGATGGCGCCGCTGGATCGAGCAGTCGCGCTCGCCGACCGCCACGCAGCCGGCGCCGTCGCCGGCGACCTGCACCTCGATGTGGCGGGCCTGATCGACCAGCCATTCGGCATAGACCGCCCCGTCGCCGAACGCCGCCTCCGCCTCGCGCGAACAGGCCGCGAAGGCGGCGGCGACGTCATCGCCCTCGCGCACGATCCGCATCCCCCGGCCGCCGCCGCCGGCGACCGCCTTCAGCATCATCGCCCCGTGCTCGGCGAGGAACTTGGCCGCCGCCGCCGCGTCGATGGCCCCCGTCCCGGCCAGCAACGGCGCCTTGAGCCGCGCCGCCAGGGCCCGTGCGGCGGCCTTGTCGCCAAAGGTTTCCAGCGTCTCAGGCGAGGGACCTACAAAGACCAGACCGGCCTCGGCGCAGGCCCGGGCAAAGGCGGCGTTCTCCGCCAGGAAGCCATAGCCGGGATGCACCGCCTGGCATTTGGCGTCGCGCGCGGCGGCGATCACCTGCGCGATATCGAGATAGGCGGCCGGGCCGGTCCCCGGCAGGGCGACGGCCTCGTCGGCGGCCCGCACATGCAGGCTTTGCGCGTCATCCGCGCTGTGGATCGCCACGCTGGTCAGGCCCAGATCGGCGGCCGCCCGGGCGATGCGGATGGCGATTTCACCCCGGTTGGCGATGAGCAGACGCGACAATGCCATGGTTCCTCCGACGAGCGCTCATACGGCCGTTTGAACCCTCAGCATAGCGGCCCGACTACAGGGCGAAACCCTTGGCGTCACACCGCTGGCATAGCGATGTTATCATTCCACCTGACCGTGTATGTTCGGCGACAGCAGGGAGGTCGGGTTGTCAGACATCGCATCAACGGGCCGGTCCATTCCGGCGTCCATTGTCGAGTTCATCCTGCTGGGCCCCATGCAGGACCGCCGCCAGCTTCAGGACTCGCCCGTGCTGCCCGACGTCTGGGCAGCCTATGCGCGGTCTCCCGGAGAGCGGCAGGATCTGCTGATGACCCCGATGGGGTCCCTGGACTCCGCGGTCGCCGCGCGGACCCTGAACCAGCGTCGCAAGGCAAGGGGCTTCGAGGGCTCCGCTCGCCTGGCCTATCTCAATGGCATGGTCGCCGCGTCCCTGACGCTGACGGAAATGATCGCCGTCGCTTCTCCGGTCACCAAATGGTGGTCTGACGCCCGGCCCATGGTCAGGTTCAGGCTGGCGGCGGATGGCGATGATCTGGTCAGGGCGATGGGCGATATTCTGGCGTCCGCCGCGGGGGCCTTCATCCCGGTCGGGGCCTCCTATGGCGCCTACAGCGCCGTCGACCGCTACTTCGCCCTGGCCGCCCTGCTGGTCGCGGCGGAACGCGATGATGGCGAAGAAGACCTGAACAGCTGGATCCTGCGGCAGGCCGAAGACATCCCCGGCCTGATCGACAGGCTCGCCGCCGTGTTCGGGCCCTACGAGGAGGCCAAACCGGTCCTCTACCAGATCGCCCTCAACCGACGGGTCGACGCGGCGATGGACAGATCGGTCCCGGCGGTGAAGGGCGACGCCGCCTCATCCCTCTTCCACATTGATTGCAGCCGTCTTGCCTGGGCGGTGCTCGATTGCGGGATCGACCCGGATCATCCGGCCTTCCTGGACGACAAGGGAAAGACCCGGGTCCGCAAGGCCTATGACTTTGGTCGCCTGCGCGACGTGATCAGCATCGATGCAGCCGATGACGACGCCCTCGTCGACAGCCTTTGCGCCGACCACCAGCTTGCCAAGCGAGAGGTGCAGCGAGCCCTGCGCCTGATTGCCGATGACGCGGAAAACCAGAGGCCGATTCAGTGGGCGGTGGTCGAGCCGCTTCTGACCCTGCCGGCGGGCGCCAAGCCGCGCCATCACCACGGCAATCATGTCGCGGGGATTATCGGCGGCAGAGCCGGGACCGGAATTGATCAACCCGCCGGGCTGTGCCCTGACATTGGCCTCTATGATTTCCGGGTGATCGGCAACAGCACCGAGGATACCGAGTTTGCCGTCATCGGCGCCCTGCAGTTCATCCGCCACCTCAACGCCCGACGCGGCTTCATGGCCATCCACGGCGCCAATCTCAGCCTGTCCATTCCGCACAGCGTCCGTAACTTCGCCTGCGGCCGGACGCCGGTTTGCGATGAATCCGAGCGGTTGGTGAACGCCGGGGTCGTGGTGGTCGCAGCGGCCGGCAATCGGGGCTACCACAGCTTCCAGACCGCCGACGGGCCGTTCGAAAGCTACGCCGCCTTCAGCATTACAGACCCCGGCAACGCCGACAGCGTGATCACCGTCGGGGCGACCCATCGCCATTCCCCGCATACCTACGGCGTCAGCTTCTTCTCCAGTCGCGGCCCGACCGGCGATGGCCGGCTGAAGCCCGATCTGGTCGCCCCCGGAGAGCGGATCCGGTCGGCCGTTCTGGGCGGGGCCTGGGACACGGAGACCGGGACCAGCATGGCGGCGCCCCATGTCAGCGGCGCCGCCGCGATGCTGATGGCCCGACATTCCGAACTGGTCGGACAGCCCGGTCGGATCAAGGCGGTGCTTTGCGGCTCCGCCACGGATCTGGGTCGGGAACGCAGCTTCCAGGGGGCAGGCATGCTGGACGTCCTGCGCGCCCTTCAAAGCGTGTAGGAACCACAGGGAGAACGGGTGATGAGACTGGGACTTGAGGTGATCCGGGCCCGCAAGGGCGACTGCCTGATGCTTCACTACGGCACGGCGAAATACCCCAGGACCATTCTCATCGATGGCGGCCCGTCCGGGGTCTACGAGCCGCACCTCAAGGCCAGTCTGTCAGCCCTGCGCGCGGCGCGGGGTCTCGGCGATGGCGAGGGGCTTGATCTGGACATGATCATGGTCAGCCACGTCGACGACGACCACATCAAGGGCCTGCTGGACATGACCCGCGAGCTGCTCGATCAGCAGGCGGCACAGCAGCCGGTCAGCGTCCGGACCCGGACGCTGTGGCACAACAGCTTTCCCGACATCCTTGGCGCCCGTCCCGCGGAACTGGCCAGCGTGCGCCCCTGGGGGCCCGCGGCCCTGACCGGGGTTGCGCCTGAAGCGGATGATCTCGAGGAGGGCGACCATGACCTGGCCCTGCTCCTGGCCAGCGTCGGCCAGGGGGCTCAGCTTCGCGATGACGCCCGGGCTCTGAAATGGCCGCTCAATCGCCAGTTCAAGGGAAAGCTCGTCTGCGCCGATGTCCAGCCGACCCGGATCAAGATGCCGGGCGGGGTGACGCTGACGGTCATCGGGCCGCTGAGGCCCGAGCTCGAGGCCCTGTGGGCGGAACACCAGAAATGGCTCAAGGCGAAGGCCGCGTCCGACAAGGCGGAGGCCGCGAAACTCCAGGCCTACATCGACGGCTCCGTTCCCAACCTTTCAAGCCTGGTTGTTCTGGCCGAGGCCAAGGGCAGGAGCCTGCTGCTCACCGGCGATGCGAGAGGCGACAAGGTGCTGGAGGGCCTGCGCGCCGCGGGGCGGCTGGACGATACGCCGGGCGCCGTCCTGCACGTCGATGTGCTGAAGGTTCCCCATCATGGCAGCGCAAACAATCTGGAGACCGGCTTCTTCCGGCAGATCACCGCCGATCACTACGTCTTCACCGGCGACGGCGAACACGGCAATCCCGAGCGGGAGGCCTTCGAGATGCTGTTCGACGCCAGGCCTGGCGCCGATTTCGATATCCACCTCTGCTACCCGATCGCCGAAATTGATCCCGAACGCCGCAAGGACTGGGAAAAGCAGCAGGCCAGCGAAAAGCGCCGTCGCGACAAGGCGCCCCTCGCCGAGCGCCCGAACAGAAAGGTGCGCGACGACTGGTCCGATGCGGTCAACGGCCTGGCGACCCTGTTTCAGGCGAGGGGGTTTCCGGCCGAACGGCTCCACGTCGCGCCTGACCAGAAGGGCCATGTCATCGAGCTGCTCGGCCCGGGCTGACGACGCCTATCTCGGTCCGGTCAGGCCCGTTCCAGCGCCACCTCGGGAACCGTCTCCTTCAGCCGGCCGCCGACCCGGATCGGTTCGATGCGCCGAGCCAGGCCCGTCCGGTCGTCGGTCTCAACATAGACGCCGCAGACGGTCGCCGGGCCCTCGGCCGGTTTGTACCGGCTCTGGCTGATCTTGGTGGTGAAGCGGCGCAGGGGTTCTTCCTTCTGGTTGCCGATCACGCTGTCATAGTCGGCGCAGGCGCCGGCGTCGGTCTGGTAGGCGGTGCCGCCGCTGAGGATCTGGGCATCGGCGGTGGGCACATGGGTGTGGGTGCCGACCACCAGGCTGGCCCGGCCGTCACAGAAGTGACCCATGGCCATCTTCTCGCTGGTCGCCTCGCAGTGCATGTCGACGACGACCGCGTCGGCGACGTCGCCCAGGGGCGCGCTGTCCAGCTCGCGATTGGCCGCCGCGAACGGGTCGTCCATGGCGTCCATATGCACCCGGCCCAGCAGGTTGATCACCAGGATGCGGCGACTGTCGGGCAGGACGAACAGGTTGGACCCCCGTCCCGGCGCGTCGGACAGGATCGGATAGTTGGCCGGCCGGATCATCCGCGGCTCGCGGACGATATAGGTCAGGGCCTCCTTCTGGTCCCAGCTGTGGTTGCCCAGCGTCAGGCAGTCAGCCCCGGCGTCGAAAATCTCCCGGGCGGTATTTTCCGTGATGCCGAAGCCGGCGGCGGCGTTCTCGGCGTTGACGATGACGAAATCCAGGCCCAGGCGCCGGCGCAGTCCCGGCAGGTGGTCGGAGAGACCTTCGCGGCCGGACCGGCCGACGACGTCTCCGAAAAAAGCAATACGCATCAAGAGTCCTTTCGGACCCCGATATAGCCTCTTTCGGTGACGATGGCATCGAGAGCTTGGTCGTGGTCTTCGGCCGGGACCTCGGCCACCTCCTGGGCGCTGTAGGCGAAACCCAGCACGAAGACCGGCTTGCGGGCCCGCAGCTGCTCCAGCGTCCGGTCGAAATGCCCCTGGCCATAGCCCAGCCGTCCGCCGGCGCGGTCGAAGGCCAGCAGGGGGGTGACGATCAGATCCGGTTCGACCGTCTCGGCCCCGGACAGCGGCTCGGACACCTTGAACACCCCGGGCTCCAGCCGGTCGCCGGGGGTCCAGAGCTTGAAGGTCAGGGGACCCGGTTCATCCGCCGGGGGTGTCACCGGCAATGCCAGGCGCCAGCCCCGATTGGCCAGCCAGGCGCCCAGACCGGCGGGATCAAGCTCGTAGCCCAGCGCCTTGTAGAGGGCGGCGATCCGGCCGTCGGCCGACGGAAACCGCTCTTTCAGCGGCGCCTTGGCCCAGTCGGCCGCCTGCCAGTGGGCCTCGGGATGCTCTTCGGCAAGCTGCTTGCGCTGACGACGCATCGCCAGTCTCAGAACGGTCTTGGCCGAGGCGTCGGAGGCGTGAACCATGACCTGTCTGGTTGAGGGGAAAATGGGGTGGCGGCGCCGCGAGGACCGTGAAGAACAGTTTTATCCCCTCGGACCTGGTTAACCAGGTGGGCGCCGTAGTGCCTGCAGCCACGGCCACAAACAGGGACAGCTCCCGTAGAGAGAATTAAGGTCAGAAGGATATGTCGTCTTCGACGAGAGCCGCAGCAGACCCGCCGTCGCTAAAATAGGCTCTGGCAGGGGTCTTCTCAAGCGCCGACTTGCAAATCGATCCGCACCCGGTCCGAACGCCCCTCTAGCCCTCGCTGCCTGCCAGCTTCTCGATCTTCCGCGCCGCGCTTTCCAGCGCCGCCGCCGCCTTCATCTCGATTCGCGCCTGCTCGCTCTGGGACCTGGCCAGCTCGTTCTGCAGATGTCCCAGGCGCAGCCGCAGATCCGACAGTTCATCGGTCAGCAGCAGGGCCGTCATCAGGAACAGCCGGGTCTCGCCCAGTTGCCCGACTTCCTTGCCGACAGCCTGGACCTGCTGGTCGAAGGTCGCGGCCAGCTCCATCAGGTGACGTTCCTGGCCATCCTCGCAGCCGACCAGGAAGGGCTTGCCGTTCACGGTGACGTTCAGCTGAGCCATGGTCTCAATCGCTCCCCAGGGCCGAGCGGATTTCCTCGATCGCCTTGCCCAGCGCCTCGCTGGCCTGGGCGCCGGCCTCTTCCAGCGCCCGCTCCCGGGCGCGGCTGGCGTCGAGTTCAGCGGCCAGGCGGGCGCGGTCGGCGTCGAACAGGCCGCCCGCTTCGGCGCCGGCCTCGCGCAGCCGGTCGGCCATCCGCTGTTCCAGCACGCCCAGCGCCCGCTCCATGCGGCGCACGGCCAGGTCGAGGGCGCTTCCCTCCGCCTCTCCGCTCATTCATTCCGCTCCTTGATCACGACAATCTCTATAGCCTGCGTTGCCTTCAGACTGGAAGGCGGGTTGCGCCGAAGGCCCGCACATGCGAACCGGCCCGCAATTCTTGCACAGAAGGCGAGTCCGAATGTCCGTCAGTCCCGTGAAGATGGCCGACGCCATCCGAGTGCTTTCCATGGACGCGGTCCATGCGGCGAAATCTGGGCACCAAGGCGCCCCGATGGGCCTGGCCGATGTGGCCACCGTCCTGTTCACGAAATTCCTCAAGTACGACGCCGCCAAACCGGACTGGGCCGACCGCGACCGCTTCATTCTGTCGGCCGGTCACGCCTCGATGCTGATCTACAGCCTGCTGCACCTGACGGGGAACAAGGCGGTGACGATGGATCAGATCCGTCATTTCCGTCAGTGGGGCAGCGCCACTCCCGGTCACCCCGAATATGGCCACACCCCCGGCGTCGAGACCACCACCGGCCCGCTGGGCCAGGGCATCGCCACCGCTGTCGGCATGGCCATGGCCGAGCGCTCGATGAACGCCCGCTACGGCGACGACCTTGTCGACCACCGCACCTGGGTGATCGCCGGTGACGGCTGCCTGATGGAAGGCGTCAGCCAGGAGGCCATCAGCCTGGCCGGCCGCCTGAAGCTCAACAAGCTGATCGTCCTCTTCGACGACAACAACACCACCATCGACGGCGAGGCGACCATCTCCGAGACCGGCGACCAGCAGCTGCGCTTCAAGGCCGCCGGCTGGGCGGTGAAGGCGGTCGACGGCCATGACCACGGCAAGATCGCCGCCGCCATGCGTTGGGCGACCCGGCAGGACAAGCCGGTGATGATCGCCTGCAAGACCAAGATCTCGAAGGGCGCCGGCCCCAAGGAAGGCGACGTCCACGGCCACGGCTATTCCCTGTTCGATGAAGAAGCGACCCTGGCCCGCCAGGCCATGGGCTGGCCCCTGCCGCCGTTCGAAATCCCTGACGACATCGCCGACGCCTGGAAGAAGGCCGGGCGCAAGGGCGCCGGCGCC
>JAHBYC010000055.1 GCA_019636175.1 Caulobacter sp.
GAGCACGTCGTCCCCGTCCAGGCCCTGGATCTGGTCACGCCCAGAGGTCCCGTTCAGGGTCTCGCCCGAGGCCGTCCCGGTGATCAGGTTGTAGGTCGGCGGCGGAGGCGGTGGCGGCGGCGGCGGCGGCGGCGAGGACAGGAAACTCGCGCTGGTAACGGTGGCAGCGCTGACGCCCTTGAGCAGGGCGGTCACGCCGCTGACGAAGGTCACCAGGGTGTCCGCGCCGCTCTGGACCACGCTCAGGTGGCCACCGAAGGCCGTGTCGTCGATCAGGTCGGTCCCGACCACGAAATCCATGATGGTGTCGTCGCCGCCGCCGGGGGCGAAGATGAAGACGTCCGCCCCGGCGTCGCCGAACAGGGTGTCGTTGCCGGCGCCGCCCGCCAGGTGATTAGCCGCGGCGTTGCCATGCAGCAGGTCCGCACCGGACCCGCCGATGGCGTTCTCGATGACCGCGCCGATGGCGATGGCCACATTGCCGACCATCGGGTTGCCCAGATAGCTGCCGACGCTGGAAAAATAGCCCTCGCGCAGGTCGATGGTCTGGTTGTTGCTGTAGCCGGAGAAGTCAAAGGTGTCGTTGCCGCCGGCGTCCCAGACGGCGAAGACCAGGCGCGTGGTCGCGCTCGTGGCGATGAACCACGGGCGATCGGCGTTCGAGTTGAAGCCGTAGACGGTGTCGCCGGTGCGGGTGGTGGTGTTGACGCCATAGGTGCGCTGGGCGGCCGCGATGTCGTCCAGCATGATGGTGCCGGGATAGGACGGGCCGAAATAGGCGCCGGTGTTGTCCTCGGTGAAGTAGCTCATCACCGTGTACTGGTGACTGTCCTCGTAATACTCGGCCGAGGTGGCGTAGTCGAAGGTGGTGTCAGGCCCGGCGTTGTAGGCGCCGGGATGGGAAAATCCGATGGCGTGCCCGATTTCGTGCACCAGGGTCAGCTGGCCGTAGTTGCCGATCTGGGGATTGGTGGCCGAGCCGCTGTACTTGACCCAGACGTCGCCGCCGCTGGGGTTCTGGCTGGGGAGATAGGCGAAGGCCGCCGCGCCCGCCGCGCCGGTCGCATAGTTGCCGAACAGGATGGTGGCGTTGTTGGAGTAGGCGTCCTCGCCTGTCGTGCCCGACCCGACCCGCTGGAAAACGACATTGGCCACGTCCGACCAGGACGCGAGGGCCAGGATGGCGGCGTTGATCTGCAGTTCGGTGAAGCGCGTGAAACCGCCCGTGTCGTCAGGCATGGTGGTCGGCGCGGTCGAGCGGAAGGCGTAGGTGACAATCGAAGGCGCGCCGCCCCAGTAGGGGTCGTCCCAACGGTTGTTCTCATCCGAAACGCCGGGCTGGATGTAGAAATCGTTCCAGGAGGCGTAGGTGCGATCCAGATGCACGGCCGCCTGGGCGATGGTCTTGGAGACCTTGCCGTTGCTGGCCGTGCCCCCGCGCTCGTCGGCGTTCAGGAAATAGCTTGGCGTGTCCGGCGCATCGCCGGCGCCGCGAATGGCCACCAGGGTCTTGGTTTCCGGGATCACGCCCGCGCAGGCGGCGCAGGCGCAGTGAAAGACGACGTCGCCGCCGCTTTCCGATCCGACGATGGCCAGGTCCGCGAGAGCGTCTACATGACCAAGGCTGGTGAAGTTCAGCGTCTCGCGCCCCCAGATCCGGACCGCCATCCCCGGCTCGCCGCCCGGATTGCTCGCAGGGTCACTCACCAGGTCAGGGCGAACGACGATGTCGTCGCCGAAGTCGTCAAATCCAGCCAGCAGGTCGGTTTCGCCAGAACCCTCGACGCCGATGCGGTAAGCCATTCAACCCTCGTCCACTCTTCCGGCAGGACAGCCGGATGGAGTCGGTCGCGCGGCGGAATCCTTGCAGCCTGCGGCCGACCAGCCATGCCCCGCGTGGATCATACATTCCACGCCTCTCCCATCCGTACGAGAGGTTTAGGCTGATTGGGACGTCAAGACAATGTCACCGGCCTGTAACACGGCCCGGAAGGTCAGCCCTGCCCGGCCTCTCCGACCATCCGAATGACTTCGCGACAGAAGGCGGGAAGGTCGTCGGGGTTGCGCGAGGTCACCAAGGTTCCGTCGACTACCACCTCCTCGTCGACCCAGGTGGCGCCGGCGTTTTCAAGGTCCGCCTTAAGCGACGGCCAGGAGGTCATGCGGAGCCCCTCGACGGCCTCGGCGTTGATCAGGGTCCAGGGGCCGTGACAGATCGCCGCGATGGGTTTGCCGGCCTGGCGGAAACCACGGATGAAGGAGATCGCCTCCTTTTCAAGCCGCAGGGCGTCAGGATTGATCACGCCGCCGGGCAGAACGATGGCGTCGTAGTCTTCCGGCCGGGCCCCGGCCAGGGCCCGGTCGACAGCGACCTTGCGACCCTTGTCGTGATGCTCCCAGCCCTGGATCGCGCCGTCTTCGGGCGAGACCACCTCGACGGTTGCGCCAGCCTTGCGCAAGGCTTCGACAGGGGTCTCCAGCTCCGACTGTTCGAATCCATTGGTGGCGAGGACCGCGACGCGGCGGCCGGAGAGATCTTGGGACATGAGGGTCTCCTGCAAGGGTCAGGCAGGATGAACCCCCGGCGGCGGCTCGCCGTTCCATGAGGATGTCGGCGGGCGCCGCCGGTGACGCTGATCCCCTGTCGAGTCAACGTGTTCTGTCGACCGGCCGTGAGAGCCGGCCGTCCAGTCTACCGCGCGAACTTCTGGAACTTGATGCGGTGCGGAATCAGGCTTTCGACGCCGAGGCGGCGCTTCTTGTCTTCCTCGTACATCTCGAAGTTCCCTTCAAACCACTCCACATGGCTGTCGCCCTCGAAGGCGAGGATGTGGGTGGCGAGACGGTCGAGGAACCAGCGGTCGTGGCTGATGACCACGGCGCAGCCGGCAAACTCCTCCAGCGCCTCCTCCAGGTTCTGCAGCGTCTCGATGTCGAGGTCATTGGTCGGTTCGTCGAGCAGGATCAGGTTGCCGCCGGTGGCCAGGGTCTTGGCCAGGTGGACACGGTTGCGCTCACCGCCCGAGAGGAGCCCGACCTTCTTCTGCTGGTCGCCGCCCTTGAAGTTGAAGCTGCCGACATAGGCGCGGGAATTGATCTCGCGCTTGCCGACCATCATCACATCGGTGCCGCCGCTGATCGCCTGCCAGACCGTGTCATTGGGGTTCAGGTCGTCGCGGCTCTGGTCGACATAGGCCAGCTTGACCGTCTCGCCGACCCGGATCGAACCGGCGTCGGGGGTCTCCTGGCCGGTAATCAGCTTGAACAGGGTCGACTTGCCGGCGCCGTTGGGGCCGATGACGCCGACGATGCCGTTCGGCGGCAGCTTGAAGTTCAGATCCTTGAACAGGACCTTTTCGCCGTATTCCTTTTCGAGGCCGCTGACTTCCAGCACGACATTGCCCAGCCGCGGACCGGGCGGGATCTGGATGACCGCATGGGTCTGGGCCTGGCGGCTGTTTTCCTGCTCCCGGACCATATCCTCATAGGCGGCCAGACGAGCCTTGGACTTGGCCTGGCGGGCCTTGGCGCCGGAGCGGACCCATTCCAGTTCGCGGGTCAGGGCGCGCTGGCGAGCCTCGGACTCCGACTGCTCCTGCACGACCCGCTTCTGCTTCTGCTCCAGCCAGCCGGAGTAGTTGCCCTCGAAGGGGATGCCCTTGCCGCGGTCCAGTTCCAGCGTCCACTTGGTCACCTGGTCGAGGAAGTAGCGGTCGTGGGTCACCAGGATGACGCAGCCCGGGAAGGCCTCGAGGTGGTGCTGCAGCCAGGCGACGCTTTCCGCGTCGAGGTGGTTGGTCGGTTCGTCGAGCAGCAGCATGTCCGGCTTGGAGAGCAGCAGGCGGGCCAGGGCGACGCGGCGCTTCTCACCGCCCGACAGCTTGGTCACGCCGCTGTCGTTGGGCGGACAGCGCAGGGCGTCCATGGCCATTTCGATACGGCTGTCGATATCCCACAGGTCGCCGGCGTCGATCTTCTCCTGGAGGGAGGTCATCTCCTCCATCAGCTCGTCGGTGTAGTTCTCGCCCATCTCGGCGGCGACGGCGTTGAACCGGTCGAAGATCTGCTTCTCCTCGCACCAGGCGATGACGTTTTCCCAGACGGTCTTGTCCTCGTCGAGATGCGGCTCCTGCTCCAGGTAGCCGCGCTTGACGCCGTCGGCGGCCTTGGCCTCGCCGCTGAACTCCTGGTCCAGCCCGGCCATGATCTTCAAGAGGGTCGACTTACCCGAGCCGTTGACCCCGACCACGCCGATCTTGGCATCCGGATAGAAGGACAGCCAGATGTTCTCGAACACCTTCTTGCCGCCGGGAAACGCCTTGGTCAGGCCTTGCATCTGGAAGATATATTGGGCGGCCATGCGGGGGCGCTCGCTCTCGTTCAGTCAGGTTCGGGGGTTGGCGCGCGGTGTAACGACCGCAGTGGGCGAAGGCAATGGCGTGCACCGTCTCGGCGCCGCATGCTTACAAAAATGGAACGTGCGATCGGCGCCGTTCCATGGAATCGATGGCTCTACCCGCCGCCCGAGGAATTCCGCATGTCGCTTCGCACCCTCCCCCTTCTCGCCGCCGGCGCCCTGGTCCTGGCCACGGGCGCGCAGGCCGCGCCTGACGCCATGAGCCTGCTGCAGGGCGCCTGGCCGACCGAAAGCGGCAGCGTCTTCACCGTCTCGGGCACCAGCGGAAAGCTGAGCAAGGTCTCGGCGGCCGACAAGGCCGGCGGCTATACCTCGAACGACCTGCTGGTCCAGGGGCTGAAGCCGGTGGTGACCACCGACCTGAAGGGCGGCGGCCGCAGGGTGGTCTATTCCGGCACCTGCCGCTCTCCGGTCAGCGGCAAGGCCAAGGGCAAGGTCGACTGGGTGGTCAGCGACTGCGAGCTTCAGATCATCTTCCCGGCTGACGGCGGCGGATCGGGCGTGAGACTGGTCTCCACCAACGGCAGCCCCCTGATCCGCGGCCAGCGCGAGGCCCCGGCGCGGATCGCCAACAACCGGCCCGAAGCGGCGCCGGCGGAAACCGCGGCGGCGCCGGAACAGCCGTCCGATCCCAATGACACCTATGCCCGCCGAACGATGTCGCCCGAGGAACTGGCGGCCGAGGACGCCGCAACCGCCCGGCTGAACGCCGACGTCAACGCCCGCAACGCCGCCGCCGAAGCCAGGGACCGCAAACGGGACGCGGACTACAAGGCCGCCCAGGCGGCGCGGGAAGCCGAAATCCGCGCCAACCAGGCCGCCTACGATCGCCAGATGGCCGACTATCGCGCCAGGGTCGCGGCCAGCCAGGCCGCGGCCGCCAAGGCCCGCGCAGATTGGGAAGCCGCCGTCGCCGCCTGCAAGGCCGGCGACCGGAGCAAGTGCGCCCAGAACTGAGGCGCTTACCGCGCATCTGGCCCGCGCGCCGGGGCGCTCAGAGCAGGGGTCGGGGGTCCAGCGGCCGGTCGTAGTAGCCGGCGATGGTCTCCAGCGCGTGCGGATTGAGCATCTCCAGCCGCCCACGCCGGAAGCGAAAGAGTCCGCGCTTTTCCAGCCGGCCGAGGGTCTCGTTGACGTGGGCCCGCGACAGCCCCAGCGCGTCGGCGAGGTGGGACTGGGTCAACGGCACATCGAGCAGTCCCTCGCTGGCGATGCCGATGCTGACCGCCCGCTTGTAGAGATAGAGCAGCAGGGTGGCGATGCGCTCCAGCGCGGTGCGCCGGCCGACGGACAGCAGGGTTTCGTCAACAAGCCCCTCCTCGTGGGCGGTCAGCCAGGTGACGTCGAAGCCCAGGGTCGGATGGTTGCGGTACAGGTCCCACATCTTCGACCGCGCCAGTCGACAGACCACCACGGGTCCAAGCGCCTCAACGCCATGGGCGGCGTCGCCGAGGAAATTGGCCTGGACCCCGATCAGGTCGCCCGGCAGCAGGAAATTGAGGATCTGCCGCCGGCCATCGGCGAGGGTGCGATAGCGAAACGCCCAACCCGACAGCAAGGTGTAGAGCGGGGTGTCGGGCGCGCCTTCTGCGGTGATGGCCTCGCCCGCCGCGAACCTGTCCTCACCCAGCTTCATCGTCTGGATGAAGTCGATCTCATCGGGGCGTCCAGTCTTGAACGCCGGCAGAAGCCGCAAGGGACAGGCATGGCAGGGTGAAATCATCGCGATGGCCCCCGGAGGCGACAATGGCCGTTGCTCTAGCATGGTCGTGGAACCGATGTGCAATCTAGCCGACGCAAGGTCGGTCCGGTGCGAACGACAATGGCGCCGCGCCCCAAATGGCGGCATTGTCCTCGGGCCTGGCGCAGGGGCCGCCCGGCCGCCCAGGAGACGTCATGCGCAAGATCCTTCCCATCGTGGTCGCCTCGGCCATTCCGCTCGCCGCCATCGCCGCGCCGCCGACCCACGTCGACAGGGTGCAGGCCTATATCGAACGGGCGGACCGGATCGACGGCGCGGTTGGCGCGATCCTCGCGCGCGACCCCACCGCCCTCACCCAGGCGGCGGAAGCGGACCGGCGGGCGGCGTTGGCGGGCAAACCGCCTGCCCTGAACGGCCAGGCAATCCTGGTGAAGGACAACATCGATGTTGCCGGCATGCCCAACACCGCCGGGTCCCTGGCCCTCAAGGACAACATCCCCGCCGCCGACGCCCCGGTGATCGCCCGGCTGCGGACGGCGGGGGTGGTGATCCTTGGCAAGGCCAACCTCTCGGAATGGGCCAACATCCGCTCCTCGGAGTCGATCAGCGGCTGGAGCGGCGTCGGCGGTCAGACCCGCAACCCCTATGACATCGACCGAAGTCCCTGTGGCTCCTCGGCCGGATCCGGCGCCGCGGTGGCGGCGGGCCTGGCCTGGGCGGCGATCGGCACCGAGACCGACGGCTCGATCACCTGCCCGTCGGCGGTGAACGGCCTTGTGGGCCTTAAGCCGACGGTGGGCCTGGTCTCCCGCACCGGCATCATTCCGATCAGCGCCAGCCAGGACACCGCCGGCCCGATGACGACCACCGTCGCCGACGCGGCGATGCTGCTGACCGCCATGGCCGGGTCCGACCCCGCTGATCCGGCGACCCTCGAGGCCGACAAGCACAAGACCGACTACAGCCTGGGCCTGCGGAAGGACGCCCTGAAGGGCAAGCGGATCGGCGTCATGCGCTACGCCGCCGGCTTCCATAGCGGGACGGACGAGGCGTTCGAGGCGGCGCTGGCCGTCCTGCGCGCCCAAGGCGCCGTCCTCGTCGAGATCAAGGAATTCCCCGAGGGCCGGGAAATCGGCCAGCATGAGCTGACCATCCTGCTCACCGAGCTGAAGGTCGGGTTGAAGGACTATCTGGCCGGGACCGACCCGGACAAGGTTCCGGTGCGGACCCTCGCCGACATCATCGCCTTCAACAAGCGCAACGCCGGCTCGGAACTGGCCCTGTTCGGCCAGGACCTGTTCGAACAGGCCGAGAAGACCAACGGCCTGGACGACCCCGCCTACATCAAGGCCCGCGATGAGGGTCAGAAGCTGGCGCGGGGCGGGCTGGACCGGCTGTTGAAGGACAATGACGTCGTCGCCCTGGTCGGCCCCACCATGGGTCCCAGCTGGTTGATCGATCCGGTGCTGGGAGACCGCTATGTCGGCGGCGGCGCCGGAAACGCGGCGGCCGTGGGTGGCTATCCGCACCTGACCGTGCCGATGGGGCTGGTGCAGGGCCTGCCGGTCGGGCTGTCGTTCGTCGGCCCAAGGTGGAGCGAGGCGCAGCTGCTGGCGCTGGGGTTCGCCTATGAACAGGCGGCCATGGCCCGGGTTGCGCCGGATCTGGACTGATGCCGCGCGCCGCGCCGGACGAGGATCACTCTGACGGTTTGCGGATCATGGCGAGGTCGGCTTTTGACAGCCGGGCGACCACGTGGGGACGGGGGTCGACGATCTCGGCGACGTCGTAGCGGATTGAGGTGCTCATCACCGCGGCGACTTCGGAGTCATTGAGCCCGTAGGTCTGTTTGAGCCAGCGGGCCATGCCGCGGGTCGCCGCCTGCAGGGCCAGGTCAAGGCTGTTATCAACCCCCGAGACCATGACGAAATCAGCGTCCTCGAACCAGAGCTGTCCCAGGGATGACCCCTTGATCAGCTCGACCCGGAACTGGACCTCAAGCGAGGTCTCAAGGCCCTGGCCGCTGATTTCCCCATCGCCCTGCAGGGCATGCCCATCCCCGAGAAAGAGAAAGGCGCCCGCCCGGAACACTGGAAAATACAGAGTCGCCCCCTCGCCCAGCCGGCTGTAGTCGAGGTTGCCGCCGAACAGCCCCAGATCGCCGGCGTAGATGGTCTGGTTGAGCGGCGGCGCCACCCCGATGGAGCCGATCATCGGTTTCAGCCCCGGCGCGAAGTCGGCCAGCCGGTCGCCCGGCGCGGTCAGCCGCGCGACGCCCTTCTCCCGATCCAGACTCCAGCCTCGCCCCCAACCCTCTACCGGGGTCTGATCATGTCCGGGCCCGACGGCCCTTTCGTTCAACCGGCCGCTGTACATTCGGGCGCTGTCACGGCTGAGCGCGACCCGCTCGAGATGGACCACAAGGGTGTCGCCCGGCATGGCGCCTTCGATGAGGAAGGGACCCGTCAGTGGATTGCCGGGCATCGCTCGCCAGACCTTGTCCTGGTCACGGCCCTCGTTGTCCACGGTCGTTGTGCGAACCGTATCGCCCGGCCGGAGAACGAGGGCGGGCGGGCCTTCGGACGAATACTGCAGGGCATAGCGGGCTGGTGAATAGTCCAGCACCCGGCCAGGGCCGGCTGACGCCGGTCTCTTGGCGATCAGCGTGACCGGAATACCGTAGAGCGCCCCCTCACCACGAATCTCGCCGTCCTGCAGCCGTGCGTCGACGGCTCCGACTTTCTCGCCGGAGAAGAACAGGTCCAGGCTCGCCCGCGCCCTGCCGGTCCGGCGGCCCTTGATGGTCAGCGGGAAGAACTGGTTTTCGTCGAGAGGCGCGGCGGTTCCGGCGATAGCGTCCCCGGACTCCGACAGCGCCATGGCCCCCGAGCCGCTGCCGCCCTCAAAGATGGCCGTTGCGTTCCATTGACCGGTCCAGAGGACTGGCTCGGAGGCCGTCGCGACCGGCGACACGGCCGCGACCACGGCGAAGATCAGGCCAAGCCATAGCCCCCGCCACCGCGTTCCCATGAACGTGCCGGCCACGCCGTGACCGACGACTAGTAGGCCGGGTCGGGCTTGCGGCCCCAGCCGCGCTTCTTTTTCGGCGGAGCCTCTGGCGGCAGGGCGTTAGGCGAACCGTCGCGCTGGTAGCCGCGATCGTAACCGTCGCCTTCCCAGCCCCGGCGATAGCCGGACGACCAGCTGCTTTCGTCGCGGAGCGAACCCGGAAGGGTCCGACTGGACACGCAATAGAGACCAGCGTCGAAGCGTTCGCGCCAGCAGTCGCGGTCCCAGTAGACCCAGTTGTCGTTCATCTCGAGGATGGCGCCGGGTTCGGCATAGGCCGGTCGCCCGCCGCCGTAGAAGCGATTGTGGGTAAAGCTGGCGCGGCCCGACGCGATGTAGGCGCCGATCTCGCGGGCCCCGATCGCCGACTCCCGGACGTTCAGGCTGGCTCCGGCGGAGATGACCCCGCGCTGGGAATTGCAGATCCGGCTACGGCTCATGTCGACCTGGGCGCCGCGCTCCAGATGCAGCCCCGTCGTCCATCCGCAGACGACGACATTGCGCAGGGCCATGGTCCCCGTGCCGCTGCGCAGGCCGCGCACCAGCAGTCCGACATCCCCCGGCGTTTCCCCGCCCCGCGCGACGATGCCGACCTGATCAAGGCGGGACTCGCCGTTGCCGGGCGTCAGGTCCAGACCGCCGGCCTCGCCCGCGATCTTGCTGCGGGCGATGTCGATCACCGCCCCCTCGATCAGCAC
This sequence comes from Caulobacter sp., assembly GCA_019636175.1. Lineage (GTDB taxonomy): Bacteria > Pseudomonadota > Alphaproteobacteria > Caulobacterales > Caulobacteraceae > Caulobacter. Next base: position 9,887 of record JAHBYC010000055.1, read on the forward strand.
CGCCGGATCCCAGCTGCGGGCGTCGATGACGCTGTCGCGCATGATGACCCGGCCGCCGGAGGCGTAGAGGGCCGAGGCGTCGCCCCAGTATTCGACACTGGTGCGCACCAGGGCGACCTCGGCGTCCCAGGCCTCGATGCAGGGCATGCGACCGCCCTGTTCCGTCTTGAAGTTCAGGTCGCGAAGCTCGACGCCCTTCACCCCCGCCGCGATGCGGATGCAGGCGTTGCCGGCGGCCGGCATGATGGTCGCGGGCGCGACGTCGGCGCCGGAGAAGATCGAGGAGCCCTCGCCGGCGATGACCACCGGATACTGGACGATCACGGTTTCCTTGCAGGCGGCGCCGCCGCGTATGTAGAGGATGCCATTGTCGGCGATGCCCTGCAGGGCGTCGGAGATCGGCGTCGGCCCTCCCTGCGGATCGCTGCAATCGACCACGCCCACCATCTGGTCGCGCGGATAGTCGTCGTAATAGCCGTCGTCATAGCCGGGATAACGAGGCTGGTAGCCCTGACGAACGGGCCGACGACCCCAGCGGTAGCGGCCCGGCTTCCAGCGGTCTGGCCGATAGTGCGGCCGCAGCGGCGGGTTAATCAGTCCGCCGAAGTTGGGGCGAATCTGCTGGTCCACCTTGGCGTCGGGAAGGGCCAGCGCCGGGGCGGCCGGACCGAAAGCCAGGCCAACGGCGGTGGCGGCGGCGAGCAGGAGGCGGAGCGGAGGACGCTTGGACATCACCGGTATTCCCCTTGGCGCGAGCGCCTGTTTTCACGCGAGACCTGGGCCAGCACCTGCTGCAGGCGACCCGCGGAGGGCTTGAAGCCGGCCAGGGCGGCATCGATCTGGTAGACCACGGCCTCGGCCTTGTTCTGGTCGGCGACCCCGTCCATCCCGAGAGAGAAGAAGGTGGACATGGCGTATTTCGCCTCGGCCGAACCCTGCTTGTCGGCTTCCGAATACCAGTGGAACGCCCGGGCGTAGTCACGCCGCACGCCGACGCCTTCGGAGTACATCACGGCCAGAACCAGCTGGGCGCGGGGCGAGCCGTTGACCGCGGCGTACTGGATGGCCCGGACCTTCTCTATGCCGCTCAGCCGGCCGGTCGGTTCGCGACCCAGCATGGCCTGCAGGGTCTGGATATCGCCGGGATAGAGGTCCTGTTCCCGCTTCACCGCCCTGGGCGTGACCCTCAGATAGGTCAGGGCCTCGCTGATATGGACGAAGGGAAGCTCGCTGAGACGATCCAGGGCGATGTCGGTCGCCTCGTCGCGCCAGTTGCTTTCATCGACATGCGGCACGCCCGATGACGGCGCGTCTGGCGGATAGAATTCGTAAGGCGGCACCCAACGCTTGGCCTTGGCCTCGACGAACGAGCCGTAACCCGCCCTCTCCGGCGAGGAGCGCTCGAAGTCCTTCAGCATGACATAGGCGCCGATGTCGCCGGTCTGAACAGCGAGGTAGTTGTAGAGATAGGCGTCGACGTCGTTGCGCGGGAACAGATTGAGCACCGACGGCGCCCCCGGCTTGTAGGGCCGCCCGCGAGCGCCCATGGCCTCGCGATTGTCCGACGGCTCGCCAAACACGCCGAAGCCGTCATCGTGGATGCGGGCAAGGGTGCGGAAGCCTTCGGCGCCCTGGCTGGAGAGGACGTAGATGACCCGATCCCGCACCTTTTCCTGCTCGGAGGAGTCCATGCGGGACAGCAACCGGTCGAGAACGGCGTAGGCGTTGCGGCGCTCCACGGCGCGGCAGTAATCGAATCGCGAGGTGGCCGTGGCGTCGCCGTTGCTGGCCCTGCGTCCGGACGCCGAGACCTTGGCGTAGCCGTCGGGGTTGCTGAGCGCCATGGCGTACCAGACCGCGGATTCGACCGGGTCATCGAGATTGCGATCGACGGCCCGCTGGCCCTGATAGCGCCGGGCCAGTTCAAGCTGGGCGAAGAAGTCGCCCCTGAAGGCGCTGCGGCGAAGTGCGCGGATTTCCTGCTGCTGGGCGTTGAACTGCGGCGTCGAAACGGTCGCCAGCTGGGGCCTGGGACAGGCGGCGTCGCCCTTCTTGGTCCAGAATCCGCCGGGCGCGGTGTCGCAGCCGATCAGCGGCAGTACCACTGCCGCAATGACGCCGGCAATCGCCCCCGCGCGGATGCGCCGGGCGGCTTTCTTCAGGCGGGACGGCGACTCTTTCGCTCCGGAGGCGGAGGGACTTTCGGTGTCGGCGTCGTAGGCTTCGGACATCGCAAGCCCCCCATAAAGCTCGCCGTTAACCATATTTACTCGCGGCACAATTGGCTTGGACCCCTTGCCTGTCAAGGTCGCGCGACCGTTGCAGGCCGCAGTCGACGCTGCCCCTGTGGCGGGAACGAACCTTATTCCCGCCACAGGAGAAAATTGCGCTCCACGAACAGGGGTCTCTGGCGTCGACCTCCGAATTACGTCTATAAATTGCCTTGATTGCCTGTCCTTGTGGAGTTGGCAGCCAGCATTGAGAGGGGAATCGCCATGCGCTCCATTCGTCGTTTCAGGGCCCTGACGGCCGGCGCCCTGTGCGCCCTGATCGCCGCCGGCGCGCCGACGGCCTCGGTGACCGCCAGGCCCGCATCCGTGGATGGCCAACCCACGCCCGACGCCTGCGCGAAGCTCGGATTTGTCAGTGCGGAAGACCGGGACACGTTGGTCGTGACCGGCAGTCGCGTGCCCTCCGGTGCGCGACGTATGGCACCTCCGGCTCCCGCGCCGATGCCGCCTCCCCCGCCGCCGCCGCCGCCGCAAATGGTCGCGAAGTCCTCCCCTGTCGTCTCGGGGATGGTCGCCTCGCCGCCAGCCCGCCTGCCGGAACCGGTCGCGGGCGACATCGAGACCGAGCGCTATCCCGGCGGTGAGTCCAACCCCATCCATCAGGTTGCCGAAGACCCCGTCTCGACCTTCTCCATCGACGTCGATACGGCCGCCTACGCCAATGTGCGCCGCTTCATCACCGACGGGCGCGCGCCGCCCCGCGACGCGGTGCGGGTCGAGGAGATGATCAACTACTTCGATTACGGCTATGACCGGCCGACCGCCGCGGCGGAGCCGTTCAAGGCCTTCACCGCCGTGGCCCCCTCTCCGTGGGCCCCGGGAAAGCAGATCATTCACATCGGCCTGCAGGGCTATGAGCTGGCCCAGACCGAACAGCCGCCCCTGAACCTGGTGTTCCTCGTCGACACCTCCGGGTCGATGTGGTCGGACGACAAGCTGCCGCTGGCGCAGAAGGCGATGAACGTGCTGATCGACCAGCTTCGTCCGGGCGACCGGGTGGCGATGGTCGCCTACGCCGGATCCGCCGGCGCGGTTCTGGCCCCGACCAGCGGGCGCGAGAAGCTGAAGATGCGCTGCGCCCTGGGCGCCCTGAGGTCCGGCGGCTCGACGGCGGGCGGCGCCGGCCTGGCGCTGGCCTACAGCCTTGCGCGGCAGAACTTCGATCCCAAGGCGGTCAACCGCGTGATCCTGCTGACCGACGGCGACTTCAACGTCGGGGTCGCCGACCCCTCCAAGCTGAAGGATTTCGTCGCCGACCAGCGCAAGACCGGCGTCTATCTGTCGGTCTACGGCTTCGGCCGGGGCAACTACAATGACACCATGATGCAGACCCTGGCCCAGAACGGAAACGGGACGGCGGGCTACATCGACACCCTGGAAGAGGGGCGCAAACTGTTCCGGGATGACTTCTCCAGCAGCGTCTTCCCCATCGCCGACGACGTTAAGATCCAGGTCGAGTTCAATCCGGCGACGGTCTCCGAATACCGGCTCATCGGCTACGAGACCCGCATGCTGAACCGCGAGGACTTCAACAATGACCAGGTCGACGCCGGCGAGGTCGGATCGGGCGCCTCGGTGACCGCCCTCTATGAGATCACGCCCGTCGGCGGGCCGGTCTCGGTTGATCCCCTGCGCTATGGCAAGGCCGGCGCGCGGCCCTCGGGGCCGGCCGGCGAGCTGGCCTATCTGAAGATCCGCTACAAGCTGCCCGGACAGCAGACCTCGAAACTGATGCAACAGCCGATCGGCGCCTCGGTCGCCTACAGCGACATCGACAAGGCGCCCGAAGCGACCCGCTGGGCCGTGGCGGTCGCCGGGTTCGGCCAGACCCTCCGGGGCGATCCCTGGCTTGCCCCCGACTTCAGCCTGAGCCGCATCGAGAGCCTGGCCCAGGGCGCGCGAGGCAAGGACGAGGACGGTCTGCGGGCGGAATTCGTCAGGCTTGTTCGGTCGGCGGGCGAAGGGCGTCGGATCAACGAGTAGCGGCCGGAAAAGCGGCCCCGACCCTCGACCCGTCGGCAACCGTCGGCTACCTGACCCGTTGAACGGCGACCGCGCCCTTCCGGCGCTCCAACTGGATGACCCGCGACGGCATGGCTTTGCGAATTGAGGACTACGCCCTGATCGGCGACCGGGAATCCTGCGCCCTGGTCGGGATCAATGGCTCGATCGACTGGCTGTGCTGGCCGCGCTTCGACTCCGACGCCTTCTTCGCCGCCTTGCTGGGAACGCGGAACAACGGACACTGGCGGATCTGGCCGGCGGACGAGAGCTACAAGGTCACCCGTCGCTATCGTCAGGACACCCTGATCCTGGAGACGACCTTCGAGACCGATACGGGGGTCGCCACCGTCATCGACTTCATGGCCCGCCGCGAGGGCCATCCGGAGCTGATCCGCATCGTTCGCGGCGACCGGGGCGAGGTGGCCTTCAAGCTCGATCTGGCGCTGCGCTTCGGCTACGGCGCGGTGATCCCCTGGATGACGAGGACGGACGGCGGCGCCCACCGGGCCATCGCCGGCCCGGACATGGTGGTCCTGCGCACGCCGGTCGGCATCCGCGGCGACGGCTGGTTCACCGAGGGCGAATTCGTCGTCAGCGAGGGCGAGACGACCCCCTTCACCCTGACATGGGCGCCGTCGCACGAACCCATGCCCCCCGCGACCAGCCCGCCCAAGGCGCTGGCCGACACCGAGACCTTCTGGCGCGGCTGGACCTCCCAGGCCGGGGTCGAGGGACGCTGGGCCGATGCGGTGAAGCGGTCGCTGATCGTGCTCAAGGCCCTCACCCACGCCCCCACCGGCGGGTTGGTGGCGGCGGCGACCACCAGCCTGCCCGAGCAGATCGGCGGGCCCCGCAACTGGGACTACCGCTATTGCTGGATCCGCGACGCGACCCTGACGCTGCTGGCCCTGATGAACGCCGGCTACTACGAGGAGGCCCAGGCTTGGCGGGACTGGCTGCTGCGCGCCGTGGCCGGCAGCCCCGCCGACATGCAGATCATGTACGGCGTCGCCGGCGAGCGGCGACTGACCGAATGGGAAGCCGACTGGCTGCCGGGCTATGAGAACAGCAAGCCGGTCCGCATCGGCAACGCCGCCTCTGCCCAGTTCCAGCTGGACGTCTATGGCGAGCTGGCCGACAGCCTGCATCAGGCCCGCCGCGGCGGCCTGACCGGCAATGAGGCGGCCTGGACCGTCGAGGTCGCCCTGACCGAGCACGTCATGCGCGTCTGGACCCGTCCCGACGACGGCATCTGGGAGGACCGGGCCGAGCGCAAGCACTACACCTTCTCCAAGGTCATGGCCTGGGTGACCCTGGACCGGGCCGTTCAGGCGGTTGAGCACTACGGTCTGCCGGGCGATGCGGTGCGCTATCGCAAGGTCCGCGAGGAAATCCGCGCCGACATTCTCGAGAAGGGTTTCGACCCCGAGCTGAACAGCTTTGTCCGGTCCTATGGGGCGAAGACCGTGGATGCGAGCCTCCTGCTGCTGGCCGAACTGGGCTTTGTCGAGGCCAGCGATCCGCGCTTTGTCGGCACGGTCGAGGCGGTGGAGCGGGACCTGGTGCACGACGGCTTCGTCCACCGCTATGACACCCGGCAGATCGACGATGGCCTGCCGACCGGCGAAGGCGCCTTCCTGGTCTGCACCTTCTGGCTGGTCGACGCCTATGTGATGCTCGGCCGGCTGGACGACGCCGAGGCGCTGTTCGAGCGGCTGCTTTCGGTGCGCAACGATCTGGGGCTGCTGGCCGAGGAATATGACCCGATCGCCGGACGGCAGGTGGGCAACTACCCCCAGGCCTTCAGCCACATCGGCCTGATCAACAGCGCCTTCAACCTGACCCGGGCGCGGGGCGAGAACGGGGCCAGCATCGATCGGAGCTAGGACGGGCCCTTTCCCGCCCGGCCGATCGCCCTACCTCCTGCGCCAGTCCCCTCGCGGAACCGACCGCGACCCGGCCGGTTATGGCCATGGGGCGCCAAGCAGGAGACCGCCCATGATCGTCGCCGACCTGATGTCCCCCCTTCCCGAGACCCTGGCGCCGACCGCGTCCCTGAGGCAGGCGGCCGCCGCCCTGGCGCAGGCTCACCTCAACCAGTTGCCGGTCGCCCTCGACGGGCGGCTGATCGGCGTGATCACCCAGCGTGATCTGGTCGACTACGGCCTTGCGCGGGGCCTGGCGCCCGCCACCGCGATCCTGGCGGTGATGAGCCACTACATCGACTGGTGCTACGAGGACGAGGACGCCCGCGACGTGACCGGACGCCTGGCCGACGCCGATCTCGACAGCCTCATCGTCATGACCCGCGACCACAAGCTGGCGGGGGTCCTTACCGCCGCCCCGCCGGCCCGGGCGACCTGGCAGGACGTGGAACTGGCCGAGGTTTCGGGCGGCTGAACGAAAGAAGGGGCGCGATGACAGCCGCGCCCCTCCCCTTGTCCGGCGTGCGGTCTACCGCCCCGTCGGCACGTCCTTGAACGCCACGTCCTTGTCGACGCGGACATCGCCCGGCAGGCCCAGGACCCGTTCGGCGATGATGTTCTTGAGGATTTCGTCGGTGCCGCCGGCGATGCGCAGGCCCGGCGCCCACAGCAGCGACTGCTGGAAGGCGGCCTGGAGAGGCGCTTCGGCGGGATCGACGAGGACGCCGTACTGGTCT
>JAHBYC010000056.1 GCA_019636175.1 Caulobacter sp.
GAGGACGGCGTCCCGGTCCTGCCCTGGGGTGAAGGCGATCTGTTCTGCAGCGGTCCGCTGCCGGGATCGTGGAGAAACGCCTGTCTGAAAGCAGGCCGAAGTCATTCTCCGGCGTTTTCCGGCAAACATTCGGGAAGCGCGCCCGTCGGCACTGCCGTCAGAGACCCGCGATTTGCAGCGTCCCTGCCATTCTTCTACATTCGCACATCCAAAATCTTGAACCGCACGAAGAAGGTCTCCCCCCCAATGCCTCTGGTCAATCTGCGTAAAGTCCTCGATCACGCCGCCGAAAACAGCTATGGCGTCGCCGCGTTCAATGTCAACAACATGGAACAGATCCAGGCGATCATGGAGGCGGCCATCGAGACCGATTCGCCGGTCATCGTCCAGGCCTCCCGCGGCGCGCGGTCGTACTCGCAGGACAACTACCTCAAGCACCTGATGCTCGCCGCCGTCGAGCTTTACCCGCACATTCCGATCGTCATGCACCAGGACCACGGCAACAGCCCGAAGACCTGCATTTCCGCCATGGAGAACGGCTTCACCTCTGTGATGATGGATGGGTCGCTTCTGGAAGACGCCAAGACCCCCGCCGACTACGACTACAACGTGAAGGTCACGAAGGAAGTGGTCGCCCTCGCCCACGCCCGCGGCGTGTCGGTTGAAGGTGAAATCGGCTGCCTCGGCTCGCTGGAGCACAAGGAGCCCGCCGCTCACGGATCGAAGCCGGCCGAAGCACACGATGCAGATCTCGAGCAGGAGCCGGAACCGGAAGGGGCGATGTCGCACCTGACCGATCCCGAAGAAGCCGAGCGATTCGTGGCCGACACGAAGGTGGACGCCCTCGCGGTCGCCATCGGCACCAGCCACGGCGCGTACAAGTTCACCCGCCAGCCGGACGGCGAAATTCTGGCGATGTCGGTGATCGAAGAGATTCACCGCCGCCTGCCGAACACGCACCTCGTCATGCACGGCAGCTCATCCGTCCCGCAGGAGCTGCAGGACGAAATCCGCAAATATGGCGGCAAGATGAACCAGACCTGGGGCGTGCCGGTCGAGGAAATTCAGCGCGGCATCAAGCACGGCGTGCGCAAGATCAACATCGACACCGACAACCGCATGGCCATGACCGGCGCCATCCGCAAGGTGATGTCGATGAAGCCCGGCGAATTCGACCCGCGCGCCTATCTGAAGCCCGCCAAGGAAGCCATGCGCAAGATCTGCCAGCAGCGCTTCGAGGAGTTCGGCGCCGAAGGCTGGGCCGGCAAGATCAAGCCGCTCAGCACCGCCAAGATGGCCAAGCGCTACGAAAGCGGCGAACTGGCCATCAAGATCGACAAGAGCCTGCAACCGGCGTGATCAACAACTCCTCCCCCACCGGGGGAGGGGGACCGCGCGCGAATACGCGCGTGGTGGAGGGGGTCCGCACCGGCCGTTCGGCTGCCAACAGGTTTATCCGCCGACGGCGGCGGTGACCCCCTCCGTCAGCGGCTTCGCCGCCGCCACCTCCCCCGATGGGGGAGGAACTCAACCCTCGATATCCGCCCCCTTCATCTCCTTGATGAACAGCGCCCCGATCACCGCCGTCGCCGCCGCCACCACCACCGGGTACCAGAGCCCGAAGTAGATGTTCCCCGTCGCCGCGACCATGGCGAAGGCCGTGGTCGGCAGGAAGCCGCCGAACCAGCCGTTGCCGACGTGATAGGGCAGGCTCATCGAGGTGTAGCGGATGCGGGCCGGGAACATCTCGACGAGCGCCGCGGCGATCGGCCCGTAGACCATGGTCACCAGCAGCACCAACGCAAACAGCACCGCTACCACCAGCGGCTTGTTGACCGCCGCCGGGTCGGCCCTGGCCGGATAGCCGGCCGCCGCCAGGGCTGCGCCGAGGTCCTTGCGCCAGGCGCTCTGGGCGGCGGTGAAGGCGGCCTTGTCCATCCCCGCCCCCTCGAAGGCCGGAACCCTGACCCCGCCGATCTCAACCACCGCCACGCCCCCCGCCGGGCCGGCGACGTTGCGATAGCTGACCCCCGCCGAGGCCAGGGCGCTCTTGGCCACGTCGCAGCTGCGGGTGAAGGCGGTCTTGCCGACCGGGTCGAACTGGAAGGAACAGGCGCCCGGATCGGCGATCACCCTGACCGGCGCGCTGGCGCTGGCGGCCGCCAGGGCCGGATTGGCCGCCATCGTCAGGGTCTTGAACAGGGGAAAGGCCGTCAGCGCCGCGATCAGGCAACCGGCCAGGATGATCGGCTTGCGCCCCACCTTGTCCGACAGCCAGCCGAAGACGATGAAGAAGGGCGTGCCCAGCAACAGGGCGATGGCCACCAGGGTATTGGTCAGCGCTCCGTCCACCCGCAGGATCTTCTCCAGGAAGAACAGGGCGTAGAACTGGCCGGTGTACCAGACCACCGCCTGGCCGGCCGTCAGCCCGACCAGGGCCAGCAGAACCAGTTTCAGGTTCCGTCCGTCGGCGAAGGCTTCGCTCAGCGGCTTCTTCGCCGCCCGGCCCTCGGCGACCATCTTCTGGAACACCGGGCTCTCGTTGAGCCGCAACCGGATCCACAGGCTCACCGCCAGCAACAGGGCCGAAGCCAGGAAGGGAATGCGCCAGCCCCAGTCGGCGAAGGCGGTCTCGCCCGTCTGCGTCCGCACCCCCAGGATGACGATCAGCGACAGGAACAGGCCCAGGGTCGCCGTGGTCTGGATGAAGCTGGTGTAGAGACCGCGCCGGCCGGGCGGGGCGTGCTCGGCCACATAGGTCGCCGCCCCGCCATACTCGCCGCCCAGCGCCAGGCCCTGAATCAGCCGCATCACCACCAGCAGCACCGGCGCCGCCACCCCGATCGACGCATAGCCCGGCAGCAACCCGACGACGAAGGTCGAGCCGGCCATCAGCAGCATGGTCACCAGAAAGGTGTTCTTGCGCCCCCACAGGTCGCCCAGTCGCCCGAACACCACCGCCCCGAACGGCCGCACGAAAAATCCCGCTGCGAAGGCCAGCAGCGCCAGGATGTAGCCGGTGGTCTCGTTGACCCCGCTGAAGAAGTGTTTGGAGATGAACCCGGCCAGCGAGCCGTAGAGGTAGAAATCATACCATTCGAAGATGGTCCCGGCCGAGGCGCCGCCGATGACCATCACATGGCTGCCGCGCGCCGGCGCCGCCGTCACATCCTCACTCATCCCACCCTCCCCAGGTTTTGCCGGCAGGCTAGGACCATTTGTCGGACATGGCGACCTCCTCCCCCGCTTCCCCGGCGAAGGCCGGGGCCCAGAGTCTTCCGCTGAATCTTGGGAAAGCCCGCCAACCTCGCGACCGCGATCTGGACCCCGGCCTTCGCCGGGGAGGCGGGAAACCATCCCCCCAACCCGCCCCCGGATGACAGAACCGCCCCGGGACGCTAGAACCCGCGCCTCGCATTCACACTGATCAAGAAGACCCGCGTATGGCCGGCCATTCCAAATTCAAGAACATCATGCACCGCAAGGGCCGCGCCGACGCCCAGCGTTCCAAACTGTTCTCCAAGCTGTCGCGCGAAATCACCGTCGCGGCCAAGTCCGGCCTGCCCGACCCGGCGATGAACCCGCGCCTGCGCCTGGCGGTCAACAACGCCAAGGCCGAAAGCCTGCCCAAGGACGTCATCGAACGCGCCATCAAGAAGAGCCAGATGGGCGACGCCGACAGCTACGAGGAAATCCGCTACGAGGGCTTCGGGCCCGGCGGCGTCGGCGTCATCGTCGAGGCCCTGACCGACAATAAAAACCGCGCCGCCGCCAACGTCCGCTCGATCTTCGCCAAGAACGGCGGGGCCCTGGGTGAAACCGGCTCGGTGGCCTTCATGTTCGACCGCATGGGCCAGATCACCTATCCCGCCGCCGCCGGCAGCGAGGACGAGATCATGGAGGCGGCCATCGAGGCCGGGGCCGAGGACGTCGAGTCCGACGAGGAAAGCCACACCATCTGGACCGCCTTCGAGGATCACGGCTCGGTCATCGACGCCCTGACCGAAGCGCTCGGCGAGCCCAAGTCGACCGCCATTTCCTGGCGTCCCAAGACCCTGACCCCGGTCGAGGGCGACGGCGTGGCCACCCTGATGAAGATGATCGACGCCCTCGACGAGGAAGACGACGTCCAGAATGTCTACGCCAACTTCGACATCAGCGACGAGGACCTGGCCAAGCTGGGGTAACCCCCCGCCCCCTCCCCCTCGTCGTTGGGCGCCCGCGCACCACCCGTTTCCGCCTTCCCGGCGGAGGCCGGAATCCAGAAGGGGACTTGCGAGATTGGCAGGCCACCCCCCTGAATATGACGCTGACTCTGGGCCCCGGCCTTCGCCGGGGAAGCGGAGCGTACTGCAGGACTCCCGCGCCCAACCCCTTCAAACCCCAACGCTATTTCCAATCTGGCCGAACCGGTCAATGATCCGCTCCCGGAGGATTATTGAATGGAATTTCTCGACGCCCGCGTGTTCAGCGCGGACTATTTCCTGCCCCTTCTCGGCGCCCTGATCGCCGGCAGCCTGATCGGAGTCGAGCGCGGCCATCGCGGTCAGCCGGCCGGTTTTCGCACCCACGCCCTGCTCTGCGTGACCAGCGCCATCCTGATGGTCGCCGCCAACCACCAGACCGCCTGGGTCGGCGCCGATACCCCGCATGACATGATCCGCATCGACCCGGTGCGAATGAGCCACGGCATCCTGACCGGCGTCGGCTTCCTCGGCGGCGGGGTGATCTTCCGCGAGGGCTTCACCGTGCACGGCCTGACCACCGCCGCCTCGATCTGGATCACCTCGGCGCTAGGCATCCTCTATGGCGTCGGCTTCTGGAGCGTCGCCATCGCCGGCACGGTGCTGGCCATCATCATTCTGTCGACCTTTCGCATCCTCGACCGGCTGCTGCCGCAGCAGGCCCTGGCGGAGGTGACCATCCGTTACAAGCGGGACGGCGCGCCGGACACCGCCGAGTTGCGCCGCCAGATCCTCGAACTGGGCCTCGACCCCGCCCCCTTCAGCCACCGCCTGATCAAGAAGGGCGCGATCATCGAGCACGGCGCCACCGTCCGCGCCAACAAGCGCGAAAGGATGGACCGCCTCGCCGCCCTGCTGCGCGACAATGGCAAGGTCCTGGAATTCGAGATCACCCCCCGCAACCACTGAACCAGAGTGATTGCGCCTCTGGTCTCCCTTCTCCCCTTGCGGGAGAAGGTGGCCCCGAAGGGGTCGGATGAGGGGTCGCACCGGCCCCCACGTCGCCCGTGCCTGACCGCTTCATCGCAGCTGAAAGAATCTACCACCCCTCATCCGGCCCGCAGCCTGTCCTCGGGTCGGCCGACGGCCGAGCCCGGGGGCGCCACCTTCTCCCGCAAGGGGAAAAGGACGCCCCGAGGCGACCTCACCAAACCCTCCGCCACCCCGCCGTTTGCACTTTCTTCAGAATCCTCGCCAATGTAGGGAAACATATGGCGAACACGATCCGACTCCTCGGGCTCGATCCGGGCCTTCGCAAGACCGGCTGGGGCGTCATCGACGTCGAGGGCTCCCGGCTGAGCTGGGTCGCCCATGGCGTCATCGCGCCCGACGACAAGGCCGCCTTCTCCGACCGCCTGCTGGCCCTGTTCGAGGGCGTCACCGGGGTCATCGATGCCTACGGGCCGCATGAGGCCGCCGTCGAGGAGACCTTCCTCAACACCAACGCCCAGTCGACCCTGAAGCTGGGCCACGCCCGCGCCGCCGCCATGATCGCCCCGGCCCGCGCCGGTCTCCTCGTCGCCGAATACAGCGCCAAGGAGGTCAAGAAGTCGGTGGTCGGCACCGGCGGGGCCGACAAGGACCAGGTCGCCTACATGATCGCCCGCCTGCTGCCCGCCGCCAGCGGGGCGACGGCCGACGCCGCCGACGCGCTTGCCGTCGCCATCGCCCACGCCCATGGGCGAAAGGCCCGGGCCATCGGCCAGCGCGTCCACCACAGCCTTCGCAAGACCCTGGCCAATAGCCTTGGGGGGACGGTCGCATGATCGGCCGTCTGCGCGGCGTCGTCGCCGAGATCGGCGAGGAGGACTGCCTGATCGACGTCGGCGGCGTCGGCTACGTCGTCCGCTGCGGCGCCAAGACCCTGAGCCGCCTTCCCCCCATTGGCGAGGAAGCGGTGCTCCATACCGAAAATCCCTGGAGCGAGCAGCTCGGCCCACAGCTCTACGGCTTTCTCGCCCGCGACGAGCGCCGCGCCTTCGTCCTGCTGCGCGCCATCCAGGGCGTCGGCCCCAAGGCGGCCATGGCCGTGCTCGATGTCGCCACCCCGGCCGAACTGGCCGGCGCCGTGGCCCGCGAGGACAAGGCCCTGATCGGCCGCGCCAACGGCGTGGGACCCAAACTGGCCCAGCGCATCGTCACCGAGCTGAAGGACAAGCCGATCAGCGACGGCCCGGCCGTGTTCAGCCCCGACATCGCCGCCCCCCGCGCCGCCGCCCCCTCGGCCGCCGGCGAGGCCGTCTCCGCCCTGATGGGCCTTGGCGTCGCCGAACCCATGGCCCGCCGCGTCGTCGAACAGGCCCATCTGCGCTTGGGCGAGGACGCCGACGTCTCCGCCCTGATCAAGGCCGGCCTGCAGGAGCTGGGACGGTGACTCACGCTGTCCAATCCGTCATCCCGGACGGCCCGCAGGGACGATCCGGGACCCAGACGGGCCGTGCGCGACATCGGCGGCGGTTCGGCGCCTGCCCTGTCACCCCCTGGGTCCCGGCTCTCCGCTTCGCTGCGGCCGGGATGACGGTGAAAGCATGACCCGCATCGTCTCCCCTGACGAAGCCCCCGCCGAGGCGCCCGACAAGGCCCTGCGGCCGCAGACCCTGGCCGAGTTCGTCGGCCAGCAGCAGGCCAAGGCCAACCTCAAGGTCTTCATCGACGCCGCCCGGGGGCGCGGCGAGCCCCTCGACCACGTCCTGCTGTTCGGCCCCCCGGGCCTCGGCAAGACCACCCTGGCCCAGATCGTCGCCCGCGAGCTGGGGGTCAATTTCCGCGCCACCTCCGGCCCGGTGCTGGCCAAGGCCGGCGATCTGGCCGCCATCCTGACCAATCTCGAGGCCAACGACGTCCTGTTCATCGACGAGATCCATCGGCTGAGCAGCAACGTCGAGGAAATCCTCTACCCGGCCATGGAGGACCAGGTCCTCGACCTGGTCATCGGCGAAGGCCCGTCGGCCCGCTCGATCCGCATCGATCTGGCCCCCTTCACCCTGGTCGCCGCCACCACCCGCGCCGGCCTCCTGGCCACGCCGCTGCGCGACCGTTTCGGCATCCCGGTGCGGCTGGAGTTCTACACCCACGAGGAACTGAAGAAGGTCATCGAGCACGCCGCCCGCAAGATGGGCATCGCCGTCAGCGACGACGGCGCCGGCGAGATCGCCGCCCGTTCCCGCGGCACCCCGCGCGTCGCCGGCCGGCTGCTGCGCCGGGTCCGCGACTTCGCCGCCGCAGACGGAGCCGAGGTCATCGACCAGAAGCACGCCGCCCGGGCGCTGGCCCGCCTGGAGGTCGACGAACACGGCCTCGACAGCCTCGACCGCCGCTACCTGCGCGCCCTGATCGAACACTACAACGGCGGCCCGGCCGGGGTCGAAACCCTGGCCTACGCCATCGCCGAGGCCCGCGACGCCGTCGAGGACGTCATCGAGCCCTATCTGATGCAGCAGGGCTTCATCCAGCGCACCCCGCGCGGCCGCATCGCCTGCGGCAAGGCCTATCTGCACCTGGGCCTGGCAGAGCCGCCGGTCCAGCCGACCGGCCCGGCGGCGAAGCCCCAGGGGAGCCTGTTCGAGGAATGATCGAGCGGGCCGATCCCGTCCTGCCCCCCTGGCTCACGTTCCAGAAGGCCGCCATTCGCTCGCCGCTGTCTCCCCAGGCTTGCAGCGAGGCCCTGTCCGCGGAGATCGACGGCCTGCTGGCCCCGTTCGGCAGCAAGCCGGTCATCGGTCAGCTCGGCCTGACCGGCGGATCGCTGCGCAAGCGGACCGTCTACCGAAACAGCTTTCGGACGGTCATGAGCCTGACGTTCGAGACTGTCGGCGGGGGCAGTCGGATCATCGCCCGGTCCTCCATGTCGCCCTTCGCGGTGGCGTTCCTCATCGCCTGGTGCGGAATGCTTGCCGTGGGCAGCCTGTCGGCGCTTGCCGCGGCGGACGCCGGACCTGTGGTCATTCTCATTCCGCTCCTCATGCTGGCCTTCTGCGTCGGCCTCGTACTCTTCGGTCGCTGGATGGCCCGCGACGAGCATGATTTCCTGCTGGCCTTCATCCGCGACCGGGTCGGTGGTGAAATGGAAGCCGTCGCCGACCACCGCCCCGGTTCGCCGATCGTCAGCTAGCAAGGCCCCCGATGCCCGACCTCCCCGAACCCACCGCCGGCGTCTTCGTCGGCCGCGAGCACCGTCTGCCGGTCCGCATCTACTATGAGGACACCGACTTCTCCGGCGTCGTCTATCACGCCAACTACAGCCGCTATTTCGAACGCGGCCGCAGCGACTTCCTGCGGCTGGCCGGGGTCTCCCACAGCGACCTCCTGGACGGCGACACGCCCATCGCCTTCGTCGTCACCCGCATGGAGATCGACTTCCGGCGGCCCGCGCGCATCGACGACGCCCTGGTCGTCCGCACCACCTACGACAGCGTGAAGGGCCCGCGCCTGTTCGTCAGCCAGACGATCACCCGCGGCGACGACCTGATCGCCCAGGCCGCCGTCCACGCCGCCTGCATCCGCCTGGACGGCCGCCCGTCCAGGCCGCCCCCCGGCATGGCCGAAAAACTCCGCCCCTGGTTCGCCCCGGAATAACGCCCGGATAAAAGTCTTCGACCGTCCGGACCCGGCCGCCGCCGACCGTCTCCGGCCCGCCCTCGAACCGACCCACATCCGCCAACAGCCGGCCTACGCCCTGACCTACGCCCCGGCCTACATCCGCCGCGACCCGGCCACCTCGAAACCTACGCCTTTTCAACGACCTGACGACAAGCCCGACCCCCGCCCCCCGGAAATCGCGGTATAATGTAGCGTCGCTTCGATCCGCCGATCCCCCCGGACCCCGATCCGTTCTCACCGGCTTTTGCACGCCAGCGAAGAGAAGGCGTGCATTCCGGTCACACCTGTTTAACCACTAGGGCACATGTCTTTTCGACGCCTTATTGTCACCAAAGCCGCGCAGATGATGCGGGTAAGATGACTTCGTCAGTGGGGGAGCCCTGATCCTATGGAACCGACCGCCGTTTCGGCCGAGAGCTTCTCGTTCATCGCCCTGTTCATGAAGGCCGACTGGGTCATCAAGGGCGTGATGATCGGCCTCGCCATCGCCTCCCTGGTGTCCTGGGCTGTGATCCTCGAGAAGTTCGTCAAGTTCTCCGGGCTGAACCGCCAGGCCAACGCCTTCGAGGACAAGGTCGGCTCGGGCCGTCCGCTCGAGGAAATCGCCGCCGAGGCCGGTAACAATGTCAAGCACCCGCTGCCGCGCCTGCTCAACGCCGCCCTGCGGGAATGGCGCGACACCCGGGCCAAGGGCGCCATCGGCGACACCCAGACCGCCCTGTTGATCCAGCGCATCGACCGGGTCCTCGACAGCAACATCGCCCGCGAGAGCCAGAAGGCCGAGGAAGGCCTGGGCACCCTGGCCATCGTCGCCACCGCCAGTCCCTTCGTGGGGCTGTTCGGCACCGTCTGGGGCATCATGAACGCCTTCAAGAACATCGCCCTGGAGCAGAACACCTCCCTGCCGGTCGTGGCGCCGGCCATCGCCGAGGCTCTGTTCGCCACCGCGCTGGGCCTGATGGCGGCCATTCCCGCCTACATCGCCTACAACAAGTTCTCGACCGACGCCGGCAAGTTCGGGGCCCGCCTCGAGGGCTTCGCCGACGATCTGTCGACCGCCATCCAGCGCCGCCTGGCCGAGAAGGTCTGACCCATGGCGCTTTCGGCCAATGACGCCTTCGGGGCGGGCGGAGGGCGGCGTCGCCGGCGCGGCCGCGGCCGCCGCGGCGCCCTGTCGGAGATCAACGTCACCCCGCTGGTCGACGTGATGCTGGTGTTGCTGATCATCTTCATGATCTCGGCTCCGCTGCTGACCAGCGGCGTCTCCATCGAACTGCCCAAGACCGAGGCCGGCTCGCTGCAGGACCAGTCCGAACCCCTGACCCTGACGGTGCGCGCCGACGGGCGGTTCTTTGTCGGCGAGGAGGAGATCCCCTTCGCGGCGCTGAAGCCGCGGATCTCCGGCCTGGCCAATGAGGACTTCGAGCGGCCCATCTATGTGCGCGCCGACGCCAAGGCCTCCTATGAGTCCGTGGCCCAGGTCATGGCGGCCCTCAGCACCGGCGGCTTCAGGAAGATCAATCTGATCACCGACACCGGCGGCCCGAATTCGGGTCCGAAGTCCGAGGCGGCCGGCAAATGATCCACGGGACGGCGATCGGCTGATGGCGCGGGAACGTCGCCAGTTTGCGCCGGCCCTGGCGGTCTCGCTGCTCGTTCATGGCGGCCTGCTGGCGCTCGCCGTGATCGCCTGGCCGCACAAGTCGCGGCCCCTGCCGTTCGGGTCCGCCGTGCCGGTGACCATCGTCAGCAATGCGCCCCTGACCGACGTCAGCCCGGCGGTGCAGGGGCCGGAACTGGACGCCCTGACCGAAGAGCCGATCCCCGAACTGCCGCCGGAACCCGTCGCGCCGCCGACCCCCGAGCCGGTCCCCGCGCCGCCCGAGACCAAGGCCCCGACCAAGCCGAACGACAAGGCCAAGCCGGCCCCCAGTCCCGACGCCAAATCGCGCAAGCAGGCCGAGCTTGATTTCGACGCCCTCGAAAAGCGCCTGCAGAAGTCCGGCGGCGGCAAGCCCAAGCCCGCCGGCGGCTCAAAGGGTCCCACCCGTCCGCCCAGCGCGCCGACGCCGCGCCCCGACGCCGGCGGCAAAGGGCTGAACGCCAGCTCGCTCAACGGCCTGATCACCGAGTTGCAGCGGCGGTGGAATCCCAACTGCCTGGTCGAGGGCGGCCGCTCGGTGAAGGTCTCGGTGCAGATCGTCGTGGCGCCGTCCGGCTATCTGATCGGCAAGCCCAAGGTGACCCGCAAGTCCGGCGGCAATGACGAGCTGGTCCGCGCCGGGGAGGCCCGCGCCATCTCCGCCGTCAACGGGGCCCAGCCCATTCTCGGCCTGCCCGATGAACTGGTCGGCGAGACCCTGATCCTGAACTTCGACGC
Source organism: Caulobacter sp. (assembly GCA_019636175.1). GTDB lineage: Bacteria > Pseudomonadota > Alphaproteobacteria > Caulobacterales > Caulobacteraceae > Caulobacter. The sequence goes on from JAHBYC010000056.1 coordinate 11,224, forward strand.
CCAGAAGGCCTGCGAACTGTGACCGCTGCCGGCCTCCGCCTCATTCCCGACCCCGATGTCAGCGAGGCTGCCTCGCCTCGCACCCCTCTGACTCGCCCCATCAGGAGCCAGCCATGACCCTTCGCCCCCTGCTTCTCGCGATCTGCGCCCTGTTCCTGGGCGCCGTGACCCTGCCCGGCGTGGCCGCCGCCCAGGTCGAGATCGATATCAACCAGGGCAATATCCAGCCGGTGCCGATCGCCATCCCCGCCTTCACCGGCGGCGGCCGGGGCGCCGACATCGCCCAGGTGATCAGCGCCAACCTGGAACGGTCGGGCCTGTTCGCGCCGATCAACGCCGCGGCCTTTCCCGAGCGCGGCCTGGACATCGCCATCCAGCCCAACTTCGACGCCTGGAAGAAGATCAACGCCCAGGTGCTGATCAACGGCGCGGTGACGACCGAGAGCGACGGTCGCCTGCGGGTCGATTTCCGCCTGTGGGACACCGGCGGCGGCGAACAGTTGCTGGGCCTGCAGTTCACCTCGACCCCGGAAAACTGGCGGCGGGTGGCCCACAAGATCAGCGACGCCGTCTATGAGCGGGTCACCGGCGAAAGCGGCTATTTCGACACCCGGGTGGTGTTCATCGCCGAGAGCGGCCCGCGCGCCAAGCGCATCAAGCGCCTGTCGATCATGGACCAGGACGGGGCCAACAACAGCTACCTGACCGACGGCAGCTTCATCGTCATGACGCCGCGCTTCTCGTCGAGCAGCCAGGAAATCACCTACATGGCGCTGCGCCCCACCGGCAGCAGCATCTATCTGTTCAACATCGAGACCGGCCGCCAGGAGACCCTCGGCCGCTTCCCGGGCATGGTGTTCGCGCCCCGCTTTTCGCCCAGCGGCGACCGGGTGGTGTTCAGCGCCGAGAAGAACGGCAACAGCGACCTCTATGTGATGGACCTGCGAACCCGCGCCCAGTCGCGGCTGACCGCCGACCCCGGCATCGACACCTCGGGCAGCTTCTCGCCCAACGGCGGCCAGATCGTCTTCAACTCCGACCGCGGCGGCTCGCCCCAGCTCTATGTGATGAACGCCGACGGGTCGGGGGTGCGCCGCATCTCCCGCGGCGGCGGCCGCTATACGACCCCGGTCTGGAGCCCCAAGGGCGACTTCATCGCCTTCACCAAACAAGAGGGCGGGGTCTTCCATATCGGGGTGATGAAGCCGGACGGCTCGGACGAGCGCATCCTGACGACCAGCTACCTCGACGAGGGTCCGACCTGGGCGCCGAACGGCCGGGTGCTGATGTTCTTCCGCGAGGGCCGTGGCGGAGAACCGCGTTTGTGGAACGTTGACATCACTGGCCGCATTCTAAGACCAGCCCCCTACCAGGGGTCGGGATCGGACCCTGCCTGGTCCCCGCTTCTCAACTGATCGGGCCGGATGCGGCAAGAGCATCCGGTTCAACCCGCAAATGAATCGTGGTCGAGATGTCGCATTTCCACGTCATTGTGAGCCACGGTTCAAGATTTTCGTCGCACGTGTTCAAGGATCGGCGCCACTATCGGGCCGACAAAACTAGCCGAGGAGGAAGCCCGATGCGCTTCAACACCCAAAGCGCCCTCAAACTGGCGCTGATCGCCACCGCCTCCGTTTCGCTGGCGGCCTGCGCCACCAAGCCCAAGCCCAATCCGGGCCCCGGCCCGCAACCTCCCGGCCCGACGCAGCCCCCCTACAAGCCGCCGCCCGGCCCCGGTCCGGTCGACACCGCCCCGATCCCGGGTTCGGCCCAGGACTTCATCATCAACGTCGGCGACTTCGTCTATTTCGACCTCGATCGCTACGACATCCGCTCCGACGCCATGCCGGTGCTGGACGCCCAGGCCGCCTGGCTTCGTCGCTATCCCAACGTCCGCATCCGCATCGAAGGCAACTGCGATGAGCGCGGCACCCGCGAGTACAACCTCGCCCTTGGCTCGCGCCGCGCCAATTCGGTGAAGGAATACCTGGTCTCGCGCGGGGTCGACCCCAGCCGCATCGCCACCCTGTCCAACGGCAAGGAACGGCCGATCGATCCGGGCTACTCGGAAGAGGCCTTCCAGAACAACCGGAACGGCCAGACGGTGATCGTCGACGGCGCCCGCTAGGGCCCGTCCGCCAATGGATCGCCGATCCACGGGAAGGGGCTGCTCAGGCGGCCCCTTTTTCGTAAGCTGGTCGCCCTTCGCCGCAATCTTGACGGACATCCAAGGTCACAGTCGCCCCATGAAGCCGACATTCGCCAAAACCCTGAAGGCCGCGCCTTTCGCCCTGGTCCTGCTGGCCGTCGCCGGCAGCCTGGCCGCCCACGCCCAGACCCCCATGCCCGATCCCCTCGACGACCGTTCGGTCCGTCGGCTGGACAAGATGGAAAAGGTCGTGCGCGAACTGCGCTCGATCGTGTTTCAGGGTCGTGACTCCGGCAAGCCGGTGGTCGTCCAGGACGCCCAGACCGACGCCATGCTGCAGAGCCTGACCGAACGCGTCAGCGACCTGGAACAGTCCCTGACCCGCAGCAACGCCAGCAATGACCAGCTGGCCCTGGACCTCGACCGCACCCGCCGTGCGCTGGAGGTCTCCGAGGCCAACAACCGCAAGCTCAACGATCGCCTGACCCTGGTCGAGCAGCGCCTGGCGGCGCTTGAGGCCAACGCCCAGGAGGCCACGACCCAGGAACAGGCCGAGGCCGAGGAGCAGGCGCTTGACCCCGACAGCCTGTTCGCCCGCGGGCGTCAGCTGATGGCGGACGGCGACTACCGGGCCGCCGAGAACACCTTTGGCCGCTACGTCGACAACTTCGGCGACACCCCCAAGGCCCCCGAGGCCCGCTATTGGCTGGGCAAGACCCTGACCGCCCGGGGCGCCAACGCCGAAGCCGCCTCGGCCTATCTCGGCGCGGTTCGCGGCTGGCCCAAGACCAGCTGGGCGCCGGACGCCGTTGTCGAGCTGGCCCGGGCCCTGATCGCCCAGAAGCTGCCGGCCGACGCCTGCCAGACCCTCGGTGAGCTGCCGCGCCGCTATCCCAACGCCCCCGCCAGCGTCAATGCCCGGGCCCAGGCGGCGCGCCAGCAGGCCAAGTGCGCCTAGACACCGCCGCCCTGTCTCTTCTGGAGGCGCGGGTCCGGACCGAACTGGACGCCCGGCTTTCGGCCGGTATCGCCGCCCCCGTCGCCATCGCCCTGTCGGGGGGCGGCGACTCCCTGGCCCTGCTGTTGCTGGCCCGCGACTGGGCGCGGGATCATGGCCGACGGATCCTCGCCCTGACCGTCGATCACGGCCTGCAGCCGGCGAGCCTGGCCTGGGCAGGGCAGTGCGCCGGGCTTTGCCGCCGGTTGGGGGTCGAACACCGCGTCCTGACCTGGCGCGGTCCCTGGCCGACGTCGGGCCTGCCGGCCGCCGCCAGGACGGCCCGCCACGCCCTGCTCGCCGAAGCCTGCCGCGAGGCCGGCGCCGCCGTGCTGATGCTGGGGCACACCGCCGACGATCTGGCCGAGAGCGCGGCGATGCGGGCCGACGGTTCGACCGTGCCGGACGCGCGGGCTTGGGCCCCTTCCCCGGCCTGGCCGCAGGGGCGCGGCGTCTTTCTCTGCCGCCCCTTGCTGGGCGTCGGCCGCGCCGACCTGCGCCGCTGGCTGACGGCCCGGGGGGAGACCTGGATCGAGGACCCCGCCAACCTGGACGACCGCTTCGCCCGCAGCCGGGCCCGCAAGGCGCTGGCGGGCCAGGCCAGGGACCCGGGGCAGGCCGATCGCGTCACGCCCGCGCCGCGATCCGCCGAGGTCCCGAGCGCCAAATCCTGGGGCGCCGAACCCTGGGGCGCCCTGCGCCTTCGCCGGGAGGCGTCAGGGCCTATGCTGGCCGCGGCCAGCGTCTGCGCCGCCGGCGCCCTCCGGCCTCCGCGCTCGGCCCGCGTCGAGCGGCTGCTCGCCCGCCTGGCCGGGCCGGGACCGGTGATCTCCACCCTGGCCGGGGCCCGCATCGACGCCTGTGAGACCGGGATCCTCGTCTATCGCGAGCCCGGCGAGCTGTCCCGGCGCCCGATCGCGCCGGCGCCGTTGCCCCCGAACGGCACAGTGGTCTTCGATGGCCGGTTCGAACTGGCCGCGCGGGCGCCGGGCCTGCGGGTCCTGCCGCTGGATGGCCATGCGGCCAGGCTGGCGGATCCGGAACGGGCGGCGCTGAAAACCCTGCCGCCGGAGGGGCGCCGCGCCCTTCCGCTGGTCACCGACGGCGAGAGTCTCTGGACTTGCCCGATCCTTGCAGATAGCGCCTTCGTCAGCGCCCGGTCGCTGGTTCTGAAACGTTTCGAAGCGTTTCTGGGCCATGTTGTCCGGGAAGCGGATGCGCATTCTGTCGCGGAACGTGGCGAAGCGGCCGGGGGCGTCCTATCTTGAGACGTCACAATGCCTGTGTGGAAGAGTTGAAAGCATGAACCTGCGCAATTTCGCCGTCTGGGGCGTCATCGTCGTGGTGATGATCGGCATCTACAGCGTGCTGAGCGGTCAGAACGTCCAGGCGCCGGGCGCCAAGCCGGGCGGCGACATCAGCTACACCGCCGTGCTGGGCAAGATCGACAACGGCGAGATCAAGAAGGTCGATGTGGTCGCCTCCGATCGCATGAAGCTGACCACCCAGGACGGGGCCGAGCTGACCGCCACCGCGCCGATGACCGAGGACCTGCTCAAGCGCATGGAAGGCAAGGGCATCGATGTCCGCTTCCAGAAGGCCGAGCGTTTCAGCCTGGTGGGGCTGTTGATGCAGGCCCTGCCGATCCTGCTGCTGATCGGGGTGTGGATCTTCTTCATGCGCCAGATGCAGGGCGGCGCCCGGGGCGCCATGGGCTTTGGCAAGTCCAAGGCCCGCCTGCTGACCGAGAACAAGAACCGCGTCACCTTTGACGACGTCGCTGGCGTCGACGAGGCCAAGGAAGAGCTGCAGGAAATCGTCGACTTCCTGAAGGACCCGGCCAAGTTCCAGCGCCTGGGCGGCAAGATTCCCAAGGGCGCCCTGCTGATCGGCCCGCCCGGCACCGGCAAGACGCTGATCGCCCGCGCCGTGGCCGGCGAGGCCGGCGTGCCCTTCTTCACCATCTCCGGTTCGGACTTCGTGGAA